>JAJYLT010000018.1 GCA_021787565.1 Acidobacteriota bacterium | reverse complement strand
GGATCTCGCGCATCCACCTTCCTACCCCCCTTCGCTCCACGCCAGTTACGGCGCTTCCTCGCTACTATGAGGGCTCTGACTCCCCCAAAGGCTCACCCGGCCTTGGGGGTCTCCCCGGTTATCTCGCGCTGCCTTCCCGCCGTTCCGTCTTCAACCACCCCGTGAGCCCCTTCTCTCGCTTTGCCACGCTACCCCTCACCGGAGAAGGTTCACCGGCTTTCCGCCGGATCCAGGCTTCACCATTCGCTAGCAGGCTCGCCCACTCACCAGGCCGAATCGAGTTCACTTCCGTTACGGACCGGCGGTTCACCTCCCGTTGCTTCCCACCTCGCATTGCTGCCACGCAGTTACGTTCGGTT
Source organism: Acidobacteriota bacterium (assembly GCA_021787565.1). Classification (GTDB taxonomy): domain Bacteria; phylum Acidobacteriota; class UBA4820; order UBA4820; family DSQY01; genus DTPS01. The sequence goes on along the minus strand of JAJYLT010000018.1, from coordinate 71,178 downwards.
TCGGGGCCGGAGAGCGTATGCCCCGGAGGGGACTTTCACCCCTCTGACAGCGCGCCTTCCCGGGCGCACTAGCGGCCGCCCGCTGGGCGGCCGAACCCCCCGAAGGTCTTCCCTCGGTTGTAGCGGCCGCCCGCTGGGCGGCCGAATGACCGCCGTGCCACCTCCCGCGTGTTCGGCCGGCCGGCGGCCGGCCGCTACGGTGAATGAGAAACCTCGAAGCAGCGGGCGGGGGCGCCCGCCCCACGGGGGGAAAGGGGATCGGCCTTTGTAGCGGCCTGCCGTTGGCAGGCCGAGGCGGCGAGGGTGGGGAAATCCGGGAATTGCGAATAGGAATGAAGGGCGAGACGCTAAGCGTCAGACGCGAGAACACTCAACACTAAACACTCAAACCTTAAGCTTCCACCGGCTGAGCCAGCCCTTGATGTAACCCTGGTCCAACGCTGAGCCACAGTGCTGTTGAACGCGGTCCATGTCCAATCTGTCCTGTGGGCGGATGGATCGCGCCTTCAGGAGATAGAGGTCCTCTGGCGTGACGATGGCGAGATGGATGCCAGAGAACTCGATGAACTGGCGCCGGTCCAAGGCAGCCCGGTGGAAGTCTTCGTCGCCCAGGAGAAAGTCCACGATGATCTCACGGGTGCCTTGGACACACACGACGCGCCAAATCGTAGCCCCCGTCAATACCATGGGTTCCGCGTGGGGGAAGAGGCTGTCAAAGTGAGGGGCAAGGGCAGTTAGCAAGGCGCCCCGGCTCGCCTCGTCCGAGACCACGAGGAAGTCCATGTCGACCGTCGCGCGCGGCTCGACCAGCGCTGAATAGGCTAGGCCGCCGGCCAAGGCGTAGTTGATCCCGGCCTGCTCCAATGCGGTGGCGACCAAGGCGAGGGTCTTGATCAGGAAGGGTTGTGCGTCCATGCCGTTTCTTTACTTTGAATCATGTCGGCCCAGACGGCCCGTTCCGCCGCCTCGTCACCAAGGGTCTTGGCCAGGACGGCTCGCCTAAGTTCGATGGCCAAGGCCGTGACCTCGGCCCAGAGGGCGAGGTTCTGGCTAGCCTTTTCGGATAGGCTGGCAATCTCGGGGGGAGTAGGCATGAGAGCCTCAAGGAGAATTCGGAAAGCGAAGAGAGCCTTGCACCACAAAGACACCAAGGACACCAACACAGAACAGGTGAATGAGAAGCCTCGAAGCGGCGGGCGGGGGCGCCCGCCCCACGGGGAGATTGAATGATGGCCTTCGAAGAGGGCGCTCCCACACCGGCCGTCCCTCGGCCGTACCGGCCGGTTCCTACCGGCCGAACCCCGCGAAGGTCTTCCCTCGGCTGTAGCGGCCGCCCGCGGGGCGGCCGAACCGCCGCCGTGCCATCACCCGCGTGTTCGGCCGGCCGGCGGCCGGCCGCTACGGTGAATGAGAAGCCTCGAAGCCGCGGGCGAGGGCGCCCGCCCCACGGGCCATCCCCACCTTCATGCTCCTACGCCCGGATCACCTTCCCTCCAGCGGGCACAACGTTGCGGGTGTCCACGACGAGCTTGGCGTGTTTCACGACAAGGTCATAGTCCACGGCTCTGTGGTCGGTGATGATGAGGGCGGCGTCGAAGGCGGCAAGATTCTTGGGCGTGAGGGAGACGCTGGAGAGATCGAAGCTGTACTCGCGCGTCTTGCCGATCTTGGGGATGTGCGGGTCGTGGTAGGCGACCCGGGCGCCCTCCCTCTCCAGAAGGCTCATGATCTTGAGGGAGGGGGACTCGCGCTGGTCGTCCACGTCGCGCTTGTAGGCCACGCCCAGGATGAGGACCTTGGCCCCCTTGATGCTTTTGCCCTGGTCCGCCAGCCCTCGGCGCAGGACCTCCACCACGTGGTAGGGCATGGCCGTGTTGATCTCCCCGGCCAGCTCGATGAACTTGGTGGGGAAGTCGAACTCCCTCGCCTTCCACGTGAGGTAAAAGGGATCAATGGGAATGCAATGCCCACCGAGACCCGGGCCTGGGTAGAAGGGCATGAAGCCGAAGGGCTTGGTGGCGGCGGCCTGGATGATTTCGAAGACGTCCAGGCCCATGCGCTCGCACAGGAGCTTCACCTCGTTGGCCAGGGCGATGTTGACGGCGCGGAAAGTGTTCTCGTAGAGCTTCACCATCTCGGCGGCACGGGTGGAGGAGACCGGGACGATCGTCTTGAAGGCGCTTCCGTAGAGGGCTACGGCGCGCTTGAGGGCCTCTTTCGTGTCGGCGCCCACGACCTTGGGGATGGTGGCGGTGGTGAAGTGTTCGTTGCCGGGGTCTTCCCGCTCGGGGCTGAAGGCGAGGAAGAAGTCCCGGTTCGCCTTGAGGCCTGCAGCCTCCTCGATGATGGGGCGGACCACCTCGTCGGTGGTGCCGGGCCAGGTGGTGCTCTCCAGAACCACCAGCATGCCCTCGTGCACGAAGGGGGCCGTGGCCCGGGCGGTCTTCTCGATGAAGGACATGTCCGGCTCGCGGTGGTGCGTCAGCGGCGTGGGGACGCAGTAGATGAGGGCGTCCACCTCGCGAACCCTCTTGAAGTCGGTGGTCGCGGTGAAGCGGCCGGCCTTCACCTGCGCCGCGATGCGCTCGGCGGGGATGGTCTTGAGGTAGGTCTGGCCCTTGGCGAGAGCCTTCGGCTTAGCCGGGTCAATGTCAAACCCGATAACCGAGAGGCCCGCCTCGCAGAAGGTCAGCGAGAGCGGCAGGCCCACGTAGCCCAGGCCGACGACGCCGATGGTTTTAGGAGTAGAAATGCGCTTCGAGGTCATGCGGAGGATACCTCGCTATTGGGGGAGAATCGATGGTGGGGAGGGAGACAGAGACGATGAACGGTAGTCGGAAGTCGGTAGTCGGAAGACGGCGGTCGGTAGTCGGCGGTCGGCGGACGGCGGTCGGCAGTAGGCGGACGGAAAGAAAAGCGGCTAGGGCAGGCCTTTGTAGCGGCCGGTTCCTACCGGCCGATGCCCCCCGAAGGTCTTCCCTCGGCTGTAGCGGCCGCCCGTTGGGCGGCCGAACCACCGCCGTGCCACCCCCCGCGCGTTCGGCCGGCCGGCGGCCGGCCGCTACGGTGGATGAGGAGCCTCGAAGCGGCGGGCGAGGGCGCCCGCCCCACGGGAAGAGTGGGCGGATGGCCTTCGCAAGAAGGCCATAGCGGCCGGTTCCTACCGGCCGAACCCCCCGAAGGTCTTCCCTCGGCTGTAGCGGCCGCCCGCTGGGCGGCCGAACCACCGCCGTGCCATCACCCGCGCATTCGGCCGGCCAGCGGCCGGCCGCTACGGTGAATGAGGAGCCTCGAAGCGGCGGGCGAGGGCGCCCGCCCCACGGGGAGATTGAATGATGGCCTTCGAAGAGGGCGCTCCCACACCGGCCCTCCTCCGGCCGTACCGGCCGGTTCCTACCGGCCGAACCCCCCGAAGGTCTTCCCTCGGCTGTAGCGGCCGCCCGCTGGGCGGCCGAACCACCGCCGTGCCATCACCCGCGCATTCGGCCGGCCAGCGGCCGGCCGCTACGGTGAATGAGGAGCCTCGAAGCGGAGGGCGAGGGCGCCCGCCCCACGGGGAGATTGAATGATGGCCTTCGAAGAGGGCGCTCCCACACCGGCCCTCCTCCGGCCGTACCGGCCGGTTCCTACCGGCCGATGCCCCCGAAGGCCTTCCCTCGGCTGTAGCGGCCGCCCCCTGGGCGGCCGAACCACCGCCGTGCCATCACCCGCGCATTCGGCCGGCCGGCGGCCGGCCGCTACGGTGGATGAGGAGCCTCGAAGCCGCGGGCGAGGGCGGCCGCCCCACATCGGCCGCTCCTCTCTCCACCCTCCACCGCCTTGCGGCGGCTACGCGGCGAGGGCTTGCTGGAGGACGAGGCAGCTCCAGGGGCGGGACCAGTGGACCTTGCCGGCGAGGTAGTCGCGCCAGAGGGCGCGCAGGGCGCCGGGGGCGAAGGGGGCCTCACGGCTGGAAGCCCCATCCATCAAGCGCTCTTCAACCCAGCTTCTCCACGGCCCCTTCATCCAGGCGTCGAAGGGGAAGGTGAAGCCCATTTTGGGCCGGTGGGTGCAGAGCCTGGGCAGGGGCGCGGGCAGGGAGTCGAGGAGCAGGCCCTTGGCGGGGCCCTGCAGGAACAGCCGAGGCTCGATCTGGAAGATGGCTTCGACCAACTTGTGGTCGATGAGCGGGACGCGGATCTCCAGAGAGTGAGCCATGCCGTAGACGTCGCTGTCCCTGAGAAGCTGGTTGAGCATGTAGGCGCGCAGCTCCATGGCGACGGTGGCGTGCAGGACGTCGCAGACGGAAGCGGGTGCCCGGAGCGAGGGCAACGAGACCTCGCCACCGTCATAGGGGGCCATGGGCGACCAGGTCTCGCCGAGTGCCCTGGCCACCTCGGGCCGGAGCAGGCGGCGGATCTGCCGCGGCATGAAGAGGCCGCGCGTTCCGTAGTAGAGGCACGCGGGGGCGCAAGGCATGGCCTCCCCGCGGCTCCCGCCGTAGAGCGAGAGCGCCTCCAGCTTGGTGAGGCGGCCGCCGAGCAGGCCGGCGGCCCGGCCACCCGCCCACGTGGCCGGCCTGGGCAGGCGGGTGAGCCACGGGGCGGCACGCCAAATGCGCCGGAAGGAGGGGTAGCCCGCGAAGAGCTCGTCGCCGCCGAGGCCCGAGAGGGAGACCGTGAGCCCGCCCTGCCGCGCGAACTTGGAGACGAGGTAGGTGTTGACGCCGTCGCAGGTGGGCTGGTCCATGGACGCGAAGAAGCCGTCCATCTCGCCGGCCACCATCCCCTCGGTCACCGGAACGTCCGTATGGCGGGTGGCGAATTGCTCCGCCACCTTGAGGGCGTAGGGGCTCTCGTCCAGCGCCGTTTGCGGGAAGCTGATGGAGAAGGTGCGCAGGTCCCGCTGGCCCGCCTCGCGCATGAGGGCCACGACGGAGGAGGAGTCCACACCGCCGCTGAGGAAGGCGCCCAGCGGGGCGTCGGAGATGCACCGCAGAGCCACGGCCTCGCGGAGGATGGGGCGGAGAAGCTCGATCGCCTCGCCTCGGCGGTGGACCGTCGGAGCGGCCTCGGGCAGGCTCCAGTAGAGACCGGTTCGAAGGATCCCTCCCTTCCAGAGCGCCCAGGTGCCGGGTGGCAGGGCCTCCACGCCTTCGAGGAGGCTCTGGGGCTCGGGCACACTGCCCCAGGCGAGAAAGGCGCCCAGGGCCCTGGGCGCGACGCGCGAGGGGCCGCCGGGCAGAGCCCTGAGGGCCTTCACCTCGGAGGCGAAGGCGAGGCCGAGGGGGCCGCGCCAGAGGTAGAGCGGCTTGATGCCCATGCGGTCGCGGGCGAGGAAGAGGCTCTTCTCCACGCGGTCCCAGATGGCGATAGCGAACATGCCGCGCCATTCGGCGAGGCCCTCGGGACCCTTGCGGGCATAGTGTTCGAGCAGGACCTCCGTGTCGCTGTTCGAGCGGAAGGTCGCGCCCGCCTTCTGCAAACCGGCGCGCAGCTCGGCGAAGTTGTAAACCTCGCCGTTGTACGTGGCCACGTACCGCCCGCCGGCGCTCGCCATGGGCTGGTGGCCGGCGGAGGAGAGGTCCAGGATCGAGAGGCGCCGGTGGCCCAGCAGACATTCCGGCTCCTCGTGGAGGCCGCGGTCGTCGGGCCCTCGGTTCGCCATCACGTCGAGGGCCTTGCCGAAAGCCTCGGCGCTACACGAGCGGGGACCGATCAAGCCGAGGATGCCGCACATGCTTCGAAGGGGACCTCTGGGGGAATCTGGAAGGCGGAAAGGCGTCGATGGGCGAAGGGCGAGAGAAGAAAAACGGCAGACGGAAGACCGCAGACGGCGGACGGCGGACGGCGGTCGGCGGTCGGCGGTCGGCGGACGGTGGTCGGCGGTCGGTGGTCGGCAGACGGCGGTCGGTGGTCGGTGGTCGGCGGTCGGCGGTCGGTGGTCGGCGGTCGGTGGTCGGCGGTCGGCGGTCGGCGGTCGGCGGTCGGTGGTCGGTGGTCGGTGGTCGGCGGTCGGCGGTCGGCGGGCGAGGGCGCCCGCCCCACGGGGCGTTGCTTCCGTACGGGCGGCCGAACCACCGCCGTGCCACCATCCGCGTGTTCGGCCGGCCGGCGGCCGGCCGCTACAGCGGCTGGTAGCGGCGGATGAGGAGGATGGCAAGCCCTCGCCTGGGCGGGGGCCCCTGGGTGAAGAGGAGGACGCTCTCGGGTTTCTGACCGGGCTGGGTCATGAGCGCGGGAAGGCTCCAGCGGCCGGGGCCTTCGGGCTGTGCGGTCTGGTAGCGTCCGCCCTCCTTGACCCAGCAGGGACCGGAGGGGGCGCTCGCGCACTCCAGGGTCATGCTGGCGGAAAAGGGCGGGCGGTTGCTGGCCCGCATTGGCAGGGCGAGGCGCCAGGTAAAGTTGCTCGCGGGCCAGTCGGGCTTGGCCTCCAGGTAGACGCCGTCCACCTGAGCCTGGCCGGTGACGGCCTTCCACCCCTCCCATAGGGGCCAGAGCCCCCGCCACTCGGCCTCGGGCTCGGTCTCCCAGAAGGAGTTCCCGTCGGGCCGCGTGAGGTGGTAGACGAACTCGGGCGGAGTCGTTTGGGGGGCGTTGAGCGCGAAATTCTCCACGGCCGAGGCGTCGCGGGTGAAGTCGTCACCCAGCAGGGCGAAGGCTTCGAGGAAGGGCCAGGCCTGCTTGGGCCGTCGGCGCCACAGCTCCTCGCCCGCGAGGCCCATGCGCTCTCGGATGCGGTGGGCAGCGGGGTTGTTTCCCTCATAGAGCGCTCGGTCGTAAGCCGCGCGGAAGTCCACCAGGGCACGCCCATCACGGCCGGCGGCCAGGGCGTCTTCGGCGGAGGCCAGCACGGCGAAGGAGCCCCGCGAGAAGGCGGTGTAGTGCGGCGCGCTGCCGGGCAGATGGGCCACCACCGCGAGACCGGCAAGCAGGAGGAGCCCAGCGGGCGCGAGCCAGCGCCTCACGAGGGCTCCCACGCGATGGCCGCCGGCGCCTCACCCACCGGGGCCCGGCTCTCAGCTCTCGCGCCGTTGGCGTCCCCCCTCCCGGTAACGCCGTTGCTCTTCTGCAGAGAACCCAGCACCAGCGCCACGAGGACGAGGTAGGCTCCTGCCACGGGCCAGAGGTGGAAGTTAAAGTCGGTGAAGGCGTGGAGCGCCTCTCCCCAGAGGGGCGGCACGAGCAGAAAGGCGTGTCCCTCCGCTAGGAGCGCCCGCCAACCGAGCAGCAGGACGTAGAGGGCGGCGAAGGCCGCGGCCGCGAGCCCCGCCAGGCCCGCCTCGAAGTAGAGCTGGAGGTACTCGTTCTCGGGATAGACGTACCAGACCGCCCCGCGCGAGGGCAGGTTCGTCAGCACCGCCTGGAACCTCTGGCCGAAGCTTCCCAGCCCGTTGCCCAGCAGCCAGTGATTCTGGGCGAGGGCGTCGCTCCAGACGCCGATGCGCCCGTGGAGGTCGGTGAAGTGCCAGGCCAGGGCCACCGCGGTGACGCCGGCCAGGCCGAGGGCGACCACTCCTCCCGCGGCCAATGCCAGCTTCGGCCTGTGGCGAAGCGCGTGGAGAAACAGCACTCCGGGGAACAGGAGCACGGGCCAATAGCCAGCGCCCGTCGTCCGAATGCCGAGCAGGCAGAGGTGGAAGGCCACGAGGCAGAGGCCCAGAAGGGCTATGCCCAGGCGGTTGGAGGCATGCTGGGGCCGGGAAAATCTCCGCCAGAGCAGATAGTAGAGGATGCCCAAGGCCAGGTTCACGAAACCCATGCCGTTGTTCTCGTTCACGAAGGGGCCGAAGGCCCCGGCGGCGTGGGCGCTCTGCCGCAGGCCGAGGATCTTGGGGCTCGTGGAATGGTACTGCGCGAGGGCCACGAAACCCACGCCCAGGCCGAGCAACCCCACCCAGAGCCCGAGCGCCCGCATGTAGGCCCAGTTCGCGCGCGCCACCCTCTCAAGAAGCAGCACCAGGAGCCCCGCCGCCAGCAAGGCGAGAAGCGCCCGCAGCGTCAGCGCGGGCGTGAAGCTGGCTGGCCGCCATGAGGGGCTCGGCGGGGTGAGCATGACCGGCGGGTCGGGCGGGAGGACCTGGCCCGTGACCACCTCCGTGCGGTAGGGTTTGGAATGCAGCAGCTCCTCGGCCCGCCGCGCCATCTCCATCTGGACCCCGCGCTCGTCGTGAAGCCCCTTCCAGAGCGAGAGGCTCACCGGCACGAGCTGCACGAGGGCCGTCGCCGCCAGGACCGCCAGGAAGAGGGCCGGCGCCCAGAGGACCACGGGCCGCCGAAAGAGCCCGCCGGAGAACCAGCTCACGCCGGCCGCCGTCAAGCAGATGCCCGCCTCGACGATGGCGGAGGACCAGTTCTCCACGGCCCCGAAGGCGATCACCGAGAAGGCCAGCAGCGCGCCCAGGGCGAGGGCGAGCAGAACGGAGAGGGTTTGGTTTTCTCGCCCGGGGCGACCAGGGGAGCTGACTCGTAAGGGAGCGCGGAGCTTAGAGGCTTGCATGGTCTCCGTAGTCGGTGGTCCGTAGTCGGTGGTCGGTGGTCGGCCCCCCGTTCGTGCGTCATCCCGTGGCAACCTCCGAAGGGCCGCTGGCACCGGATCCCGCCGAAATACCCACCGTTTGCTTCCACAGGATTCCGGGCTGGCATGCCCTTCGCAACCGAGGCCCCGGAATGACACGAATGAATGTAGCGGCCGGTTCCTGCCGGCCGTACCCCCCGAAGGTCTTCCCTCGGCTGTAGCGGCCGCCCGCTGGGCGGCCGAACCCCGCCGTGCCACCGCCCGCGTGTTCGGCCGGCCGGCGGCCGGCCGCTACGGTGAATGAGAAACCTCGAAGCCGCGGGCGAGGGCGCCCGCCCCACGGAAAGATTGAATGATCGCCTTCGAAGAGGCCGCTCCCACACCGGCCCTCCCCCGGGCGCACTAGCGGCCGGTTCCTTGCGGCCGAACCGCCGCCGTACCGCCCCCCGCGCGTTCGGCCGACGGGAGTCGGCCGCTACGGGCGGCGGTGCCAGGTCCAGGCGGTGCGGACGATGATCTCGAGGTCCGAGGCAACCGGGCGCCAGCCGAGCTGCTCGCGAGCCCGCGTGGCATCCGCCACCAGGCGCGGGGGGTCGCCCTCGCGCCGGGGACCGATGGTGACGGGGATGGAGCGGCCGGTGACGCGACGGCAGGCTTGGATGACCTCGTGCACGCTGTAGCCCTCGCCGCTGCCGAGGTTGAAGGCGCCTCCCGGGCGGCCGGCGCGCAGAGCCTCCAGAGCGAGCAGGTGGGCCTGGGCGAGGTCGCTGACGTGGACGTAGTCCCGGATGCAGGTCCCGTCCGGCGTGTCGTAGTCGTCGCCGTAAAGGACGAGCGGAGGCCCCTGGCCCAAGGCGGCTTGCAGAACGAGCGGGATGAGGTGCGTCTCGGGCTGGTGCCACTCTCCCGTTTCTCCGCCCTGGTCGGCTCCAGCGGCGTTGAAGTAGCGCAGCGATGCGTGGCGCAACCCCCGCGCCGCCGCCTGGTCTTCGAGAAGTTCCTCGATGAGGCGCTTGCCGCGGCCGTAGGGGTTCACCGGTTGGCGGGGGTCCTGCTCGGAGAGCGGAACCCGCCGGGGATCGCCGTAGACCGCGGCGGTGCTGGAAAAGACGATGGTGTCCACCCCCGCCTCTTGCATGGCGGCGAGGAGCGACAGGGCCCCGCCCACGTTGTTGGCATAGTAGAGGAGCGGCTGGCGCACCGACTCGCCCACGTAGGTGAAGGCGGCGAAGTGCATGACGGCGATCGGGCGGTGCTTGCGCAGGACCTCGCCCAGGCGCCGGGAGTCGGAGAGCTCGCCCTCCTCCAGCGGGCCCCACCGCACCAATTCGCGGTGGCCGCGGGAGAGGTTGTCGTAGGCGACGGGGAGGTAGCCCGCGCCCCCGAGGGCCTTGCAGGCGTGGGATCCGATGTAGCCGGCACCGCCGGTGACCAGGATGGTTTCAGGCATGGGGGGGGATTGCGAATGGCGAATTGCGAATTGGAAAAATACCACAGACACAGAGGGATTGGGGATTTGGGATGGATGCGGCAACCACCCCCTGTCCCCTGTCCCTCATCTATCATCTATCATCTATCATCCATCATCTATCATCCATAGGGCCCTGGGAAAACCGGCGGGAATTCGGAACTGGGGGAGGGCGCGGCGGTCCCTTACCATTATTACCGAATTGGATTGAAAAATGGGCCGACACTCCGCCCTTGAATCATCGCGAACAGGCCCATGATAATCCAAGATGAGCCCCGCCGCACGCGGCCCCGCGGCGCCGCATCACCGCACTCCAGCAACCCTCGAGGCGTCCGCCTAACGCCGCCCGTGGCCTTCCATCCTGGCGCGCCAGATTCGAGAGGGGAAGCTCCGAACCTTCTCCCAGGGGGTTTGCGGCGCCTGCTTCCCATAGTAGTAGTGGTAGTGGCGGTGATAATATTTATGGTAGTAATAATGGCGCATCCACTCGAATTGGTTGAGAACCGAGCCAGTCACGGGCTTGCCAATCCGTTCGAACTGCCCCAGGGCCTGCCCCACGAGGGGCAGGTGCGTGAACCGGTACCGCGCCACCAGCAGGATGCCGTCCACCTTGTCGGCCAGCGCCACCGCGTCCGTTACCGCCAGCACCGGCGGAGTGTCCAAAAGGACCCAGTCGTACCGAGCGGCCGCGTCCACCATCAGGCGGTGGAATTTCTCCATGTCGAACAGGCTGGGCGGGTTGGCCGGGCTCTTGCCGGAGGTCATCAGCCACAGGCCGGGTTTGCCCGTTTCGCTCAGATATCCCTTGTAGTCCTCGTCGTCCGAGGCCAAGTAAGCCGACAGCCCCGCCTCCATCGGTTTGCCGAAATGGCGGTACAGCGTCGGCTTCCGCACATCGCAGTCCATCAGCAGCACCCGGTCCCCCGCGGCGGCCAAGGTGATCCCCAGGTTGACCACGATGGTGCTCTTGCCCTCGCCCGCCGAGGGGGAGGTCACCATCCAGAGGCGGCGGGCCTTGTGGTCGCTCGCGTAGATGAGGGAGGTGCGTAGGCTCAGAAAGGCCTCCTGCAGCATGGGCAGGTTCTCTTCGGTCTTCACGGGAATGACGCCGAAGGCGCTCAACCCGAAGCGCCGCTCCATCTCCTCCGGGGCCTTCACGCGGGTGTCCAGGGCTCGCACCAGCAGCACCGAACCTACGGAACCCATCAAGCCCAGCATGAAGGAGAGGAGCACGACCATCTTCTTGTTGGGCTTGCTGGGATGGGTGGGCGTTTCGGCCTTGTCCACGGTGCGAGCGACGTTGGAAGTGAGGCTCGCCGCCACGTCCACCTCGCGCATCTTGTCCGTGAGCAGGTCCATGTATTTTCGGATGGCCTGGACCCCAGCCTGGAGCGACTCGCTCTGCGTGGAGCCCTCGGTCGTGGAGATGGCCTGCACCTTGAGCGAGTCCAGATCCTGCGTCAGCGAGGCATACTCCTGGCTCAGGGAGGCGTACTGGCTCTCGGTGGCATGAAGGATGTTGAGGGCCTGGTCGCGGATGCGCCGCTGGAGCGCCGCGATCTCCTCCTTCTTCTTGATGACCAGCGGATGCTTGTTCGTGAACTGTGCGGAGAGCTGCGCCAGGTCCTTCTGGGCCTGGTTGTACTGCCTGGTGAGGTCTTGGATGACCGGGTCTTCCTGGATGGAGACGATGGCCAGGGGGTCCCGGCCATCCGTCTGGATGGTGCGGAGCTGGCCGAGCTTGGCCTCTACGGCGTTCTTCTGGATGAGTACGTCATTTCGGCGCAGTTCGAGCCCCTGGATTCGGCTGTCCGTGATGGCGCGTTCGTTCGCGGGGAAGTAGTTGCCGGTCTTGGCGAGGTAGGTTCCGTACTGCTGCTGGAGCTTCTGGTACTCCTGCTCCAGCCGGGCGGCCTGGTCCGTCATGACCTTGTCCGCCTCGCGCAGGTAGTGAAGCTTCTGGTTCAAGGTCACTTCGTCGTAGGCCTTCGCCACGGCGTTGGCCCAAGCCGCCACCTCGTCCTTGTGAGGGGCGGTCACGGAGATGTCGAAGAGCGCGCTGTCGCGCTTGCGCTGAACGCCGATCATGCCCCTGAAGGCATCCACAGGCCTCGGGAGGTCCTTGAAGGCCGGGTTATCCTTCAGGCTCAGGGCGTTGAAGGCCTCTTGCGCGACCTCCTTGCTCTTCATGATGGCGATCTGCGAGTTGAAGAAGAGCTCCGTGCTCAGATCGGTCGCCGCCACGTTGGCCAGGTCCTTGCTGCCGTTTTGCGCCCCCCGGTCCACAAAAACCGTCACCGTGGCCGTGTAGACGGGCGTGGCGAGGAAGGCGTACAGGAACCCCAGCAGGGTGGCGGCCGCGGTGGCGCCGGCGATCCACCAGCGGTAGTCCAGGAAGAGTTGCACGTAGCCGGCGAGGTCCAGCTCTTGCGCGAGAGGTTCAACGCTTTGGATGTTCGAGCTATCGGATGCTCTCTCGTCGATCGCCACGGCAAAATCCCCTTGCGTTACCGTACATTCGTCTGAAAACCTCTATTTTTTCTAGCATAGAGGGAGAGGGTTTGTCAAACCTCCTGGCTCTCCCAAAAATTCCGCGATAGCGCTCAACGCCTGCGTTGGAGCGGCGCCTCGCCGCGAACCGGGGGAACCCGCTGAGACGATGCGGTTCCCGTGAACGGCGCATCGCGCCGGGGGCGGCGCTCCTACGAGTGCAATTCCATCGCGGAATTTGGGCTCTCCATGGTGTACCCCTTCGGCGGCGGCCAAGAGAGAAAGGTCAGAAGGCTATGGCGACATGCTTCCAGCTTGAGTTCTCGGGCTTCCGATGCCCGCCTCGCCCTGGGGGGCCCATTCTGTCCGGCCTCCCATGACAAAATCGCAACTCTCTGATCTGGCAATGGTTCCAATCACCACTTGACACTATCAAGGCCGGTCCGTCGGCTCGCTCTTTCCAGGTCCCGTCAGACGATGTTGGGCATGCGGCGCCGGCGGCCGGCGCGGGGGAGGACGGTGTGGCGGGTATCCTCCCAATCCTTGGAGAACAGGCCGCTCCAGGCCCCCCGGACCACGGCCCAGGCGGCGCGGAAGCGGCCGCGAATCAGCCTCGCGCCGAACTTGAGCGGCCAGCGGAGGAAGAGGGAGAGGAAGAGGAAGCTGATGCGGTGCCAGAGGCGCCCGTATTCGGCCACGACCCAGGCCTGGTTCCGCGTGCCAAAGTAGCTCACCACGGGGCTGGCCGAACCGCGCTTCGTGGTCTCCCGGTGCCGGACGTGGCTGTGGGGGATGGCGAGGGTCTTCCAGACCTCCCGGCGGGCCCGGAGCCCCAGCTCCACGTCCTCGTAGTAAAGGAAGTAGGCCTCGTTGAGGAGCCCCACCTCCTCCAGGAAGGGGCGTTTGAGGAGCATGCAGGCGCCGTGGGGGAAGTCCACCTCCGACCATCGGGGCAGGTTCTCCCCTTCGGTAGAGAGGCCGTGCAGGCGCCGGCGGCAGCGGCCGGTCCAGAGGCTCGCGGCGCCGCCCAGGGACTGGACGCTCCTGCCGTCCTCGGCGAAGACGAGAGGGCAGGCGATGCCCGCCCTCGGCACGGCCTCCAGGGCGCGCAGGAGGGGAGGGAGAAAGTCGGGCTCCACCTCGCAGTCGGGGTTGAGGACCAGCACGTACTCGGCCCCCCACGCCAGGGCCTCGCGGATGCCGGCGTTGTTGCCTCCGGCGTAGCCGAGGTTGGCCCCCGTCTCCAGCCAGATCTCTTCACCGAAGAGCGCCGGAGGCAGGGTCTCCTTCGACCCGTCGGTGGAGTCGTTGTCCACGACCCAGACGCGCCGGTTGCCCGTCCGGCACTCGCGGAGCGCCTCGAGGCAGCGCAACACGTCCTCTGCCCCGTTGTAGCTCAAGATGATGATGCCGATCTTCGGCGGTTCGATGACCATGTTCTGCTGCGCCACCTAATGAGGAGTCCATCGGCTTCCGGATCGGCATCGTGCAGTCCGGGGCCCTGGCGGCTGAAACGCCGCAGCCGCATGGTAACACTGGGCGGGCAGGCGGGGAAGGAGGGGCTCGGGGAGTTCGCCGGTGGTCGGCGAAGGACTTCGCCTCCCGCTGGACAAGGGCCTGGTATGCGGGCAGGCCTTCATGGCGGCCCCATCCGTGCGGCCGATGGCCACGTTTCCCACCCCGTGGCGCGGGCGCCCTCGCCCGCGTTCGGCCGAGAGGAGTCGGCCGCTCCCGGCGCATGAAGGCCTTCGAAGCGGCGGGCGGGGGCGCCCGCCCCACAGGGGCTCCTCCACCCTCCACCCTCCACCGCCCTTCACGAAGCCACCCATGGACAAACGGGGGCGGCGGGTGCGACCCTCCTCATGGAGAGGCGGTGACGTGGCGGATTCGAAGTCTCCGAAGGCCGACAGCAGGACGGCGGATCTCCCCCGCCAGAAGCTCGCGGTCGTCATCCTGACGTGGAACGGCCGGGCGGACACGCTGGCGTGCCTTCAGAGCCTGGAGCGGGCGGGCCACCCCACGGAGGGCGAGGCCGTCGTGGTGGTGGATAACGGCTCGACGGACGACACGCTGGAGGCGGTGGAGGGGCGCTTTCCCTGGGTCGTGATGCTTCAGAACGGGGCCAACCTGGGCTTCGCGGGGGGGAACAACGCGGGCCTCCGGTGGGCGCTGGAGCGCGGCTACCCCTACGTCATGCTCCTCAACAACGACACCGAGGTGCCCGAGGGGGCGCTGGAGACCATTCTCGCCTTCCTGGAGGCCCATCCCGAGGACGGCGGAGTCCAGCCCCTGCTAGTGCGCCATGGCGACCAGGACCGCATCGACTCCATGGGGGTGGAGCTCTTCTCGCTCCCAGGGGCGCGGGACCGGGCCATCGGCCGCCCCGTGGAGGAGGCGCCGACGGAGCCGGAGGAGGTGTTCGGGGTCTGCGCCGCAGCGGCCATGTACCGGAGCGAGGCCCTTCGCCAGGCGGGGCTCCTCGATGAGGACTTCTTCGTCCTCCTGGAGGACGTGGACCTCTGCTTCCGGATCCGCCTTGCCGGCTACGACTTCCACCTGGTGCCCTCGACCCGCATCCCGCACAAGCGGGGCATCAGCTCCCAGGGGAAGCTCTCGGGCGAGAAGAAGTACCTGCTCCACCGCAACATCAACGCCCTCGCCGTCCGCTACTGGCCGGCCCGCTACCTCCTGATGTACACCCCCTTCTTCGTAAAGGGGTGGGCCTGGGGCCTCACCGCCGCCAGCCGGACGGGGCGCCGGAGCGAGTGGGCCTCCCTCATGCGCCGCTCCCGCGCCATGCGCCGCGAGTTCAAGGGCAACCCCCTCTGGCGCGAGATCCAGCGTCGCTGGATGCGCCCCCTCGGCCTGCGGTACTACCCCCGCAAGTTCCGCGAGAAGTTCGGCGGCCCGCCGGCGATTCCGTAAGGACGCGCAAAGACAGGAACGCACCACGGACACGGCACGGAGGAAGGACGAGGGGATAGGCACGAAGAGATCGGGAAGGATGATGGATGATAGATGATGGATGAGGGATGAGGGATGATGGGGCGGCTCCACCGTGTCCCGCCTTACTCACCTCGTCACCTACTCACCCCCTCACCTCATCCCCTCATCGCTTCATCGCTTCATCGCTTCATCACCTCATCACCTCATCACCTCATCACCTCATCCCCTACTCACCTCATCACCCACCATCACCCCATATACCCCAGCCCCTTGAGCTTCTCCTGGATGGCGGCGGCGTCGAGGTCGCCGCGGGTGCGGTCGGGGAGGGCGACGGGGGCGAAGGCGGGAGGGCTCTTGTCGAGAAAGCCGGGGGCGAAGAGGGACTCGCGCAGGCGGCCGTCGAGGCCTTCGGGGATGGCCTCGCCCAGGCAGTGGAAGATGAGGGGGGCCACGTCGGTGACGGCGAGGGTGCCGGCGGGCAGGCGGCCCCGGGCGAAGGCGGGGCCGAAGCCCAGGAAGATGCCCTCGGAGGCGTGGATGCCCGTGGGGTGGAAGACGAAGGGGATGGCCTTGAGGGCCTTGAGGGCGGCGGCCACGCCCCAGCGGCCGGGAGCCAGCAGGAGGTCCGCCGCGCGGGCGGTCTGGGGTCCGTGATAGACCGATTCCCGGCGGTCGGCGCTTAGGAAGACGGGCCCGCCGTCGGGGTCCTTCAGCTCAGCCAGGGCGCCCTGGAGGTCGGCGATGAGCCCCTCCACCGAGGCCTCGGGCACGGAGCCCTCCGGGAAGCGGCCCGCCGCGTGGATCGTGATGCCATGGCATTCCGCGGTGAGGGCCGAGGCCCTGCTGCGCCGAGGGTCCACCGCGAGGCTGAGGGGCCAGGTACCGCCGAGCTTGCGGTAGACCTTGGCGAGGAAGCGCGCCGAACCGTTGAGGTAGACGGCGCGAAGGACCCAGGGCGGCAGCTTGCGCGCCTCTCCTCCCATGGCCCTGAGGGCCTCCTCCTCCATCCGGTGGCTCGGCGGGAAGGCGGGCCGGGCATAGTCGGGGACGAGGAAGCCGCGCTGCTGGAGCCACTCGTTGAGGTAGAAGATGCCCTTCGCGGTCGTGAAGCCGTGGTCGCTGACCATGAGGAGGTGGTCGCCGGGGCCCAGCCTCTCGGCCATCCAGCCGAGGTAGCGGTCGGCGTCCTCGAACATGCCGAGGGCCTGCGGGCAGCGCTCGAAGCGCCCCTCCACGAGGTCCGGGAAGGCTTCGTGGCTCACCCAGTCGGTCCCCGAGAAGACCACGAAGAAGCAGTCCCAGGGCTCATCCCAGAGGGTGCGCACGGCGTCGAAGCGGGCCACCTCCACGGCGCGGATGTCCTTCAGGTACCCCTCGGCCTCTCCGCGCGCCCGCAGGCGGGTGTCGGGGAAGACGCGGTAGCCAGACAGGAGGGGGTATTTCTCCCGGAGGCTCTCGGGGAAGACGGCGTTGTCCCCCTGCGTGAGGAGGGAGGTGAGCGTGGGCTGCTGCGTCAGCGGCGGATAGGTCACGGGGAGGTTCACGAGGACGGTCTTGCGCCCGCGCTCCGTGAGCACCTCGTAGAAGGTCTTCTCGGCGATGTCCCAGGCCTGGAGCGGCCGGAGCGTGCGGAGGCTCCCCTCGGGCGTGTTGAAGTCGAAGCAGCCGTGGCGGCCCGGGTTCACCCCCGTGGCCACGGAGACCCACGCCGGCGCCGTCACCGGCGGGTGCGCCGAGCGCATGGGCGCGTGGACGGAGCGCGCCACCAGCGAAGCCAGGTTCGGCATCTTCCCCGCCCGCACCAGCACGTCGAGCAGGTCCCACGTCGCGCCGTCGAGGCCGATGACGAGCAGGCGGGCGGTCATGGAAGAAGACCTTGGGGAGACGAGATGAGGTGATGAGGGGATGAGGGGATGAGGAGAAAGAAACAGAAGGGAGCGCCGTTCATTCTTGGACCATCCCGTTGATCATGGCGGCTATGCGGCTGCACTGCTTCCGAAGGAGGGAAACCGCATCGTCCGGCATGAACTGTAACCTTCGCGCAATCTCCACGTGAGTCTCCAGCTCGCTGAGCGAAGCCCTCGCAATGTAATGGACCCTAATTCCGCGATAGCGGCTCAACGCCTGCGTAGGAGCGGCGCCTCGCCGCGAACCGGGTGACCCTGCGACCAGGATGCGGTGCCCGCGTACGGTCCGTCGCGCCGGGGGCGGCGCTCCTACGAGTGCAATTCCATCGCGGAATTTGGGAATGGAACTGCTTCTTGACTGGATACGCCTTCCGGGCCGAACCTTCCGCAACGTTGGCGGGTATGCTGAGCGCCGCTCGACGCATCTGCGAAATCAACCCAAGATTCTCCTCTCTGGGAAATACCTTCGCAGCCTCGTGAACCAAAACGACGGGAGTCACGGGTAGCTTCCATGAATCCAGCCGATCGTGGGGTCTGGCTGGGTTGTGCCCTCCGCCACTGGCGCCATCGGGTCCTATGACGGCCACCGCTTCTCTTCCTTCCCTCATCTCCTCATCTCCTCATCCCATCATCTCGGCATCACCTCATCACCTCATCACCTCATCACGATCCAGGCCTTCTTCGAAGCTACATATACCCCAGCCCCTTGAGCTTCTCGGCGAGCTGGGCCTCCTCGCCCTCGTTGAGGGCCGAGGCGCCCGAGCCGCCGCGCAGGCCGGCGTAGGAGGCGGTGCCAGTGGACGGCGGCGTGCGGAAGGCCTCGGCGAGGACGCGGCCGTCCATCTCCTCGCCCACCGGCAGTCCCAGCGCGGCCAGCACCGTCGGGGTCAGGTCTTGTAATTGGGCATTGCGCACCCGCGCGGCCTTGAAGCTGGGGCCGTGGAGGAGCAGAACGCCGTCCCGCCGATGGGAGCCGGACTTGTCGGCGCCGTATTGGGAGGCGGGGGCGAAGCGCGCCTCGCTCCAGTCCACGCGGTAGGCGTAGCGGCCGTCCTCCTGGATGAGCAGGTCGGGCGCCTCCCCGACGTACGGGCCGTGGTAGATCTCCTCGCGGGTGAAGACGGCCCGCGCCACTTTCTCTCCCGTGGCGGGGTCTTGAAGGCCGAGGAGGCGCTCCTTCAGCTCGGCCCGCAGGGCCTCGTATTCCGCGCCCGGCTCCACGGTGCCGAAGGGCTGGCGGCCCTTTACGTTGAGGTAGACGCTGCGCCCGGAGACGCTGGCGTAGAAGGCCTTTGTGCGGCTCCAGTCGATGAAACCCAGGGGCGAACCGAGGGGCGAGGCCTTCACGTTGCGGCGCAGCCACGTGCGGACGCCCTGCGGCACGAGCGTCCTGGCGGCCCGCTTCCAGAGCGGCTTCCGGATGGCCTCGCGGGCGACGAGGGCGGGGGCGAGGCAGCCCCAGTCGGCGAGCACGCGGTTCAGGTAGACGTCGGTGTGGAGCGGCCCGAAGCCGTGGTCGGAGAGGAGGCAGAGGTCCACCTCGGCTCCCATGGCGTCCCTGAGCCGCTCGATCCCCCGCTCGATCCGCTGGTAGTAGCGCAGGATCGCCCTCGCGATCTTCTCCTCCGCCGGCTGGTAGCGGGGGTGGGTAGGATCCATGAAGCGCCAGAAGAAGTGCATGACGCGGTCCAGATCGTCGTAGACGAAGGCCAGCACGTCGGGCTCGTGGCGCGCCACGAGGTCGCACAGGAGGGTCTCCTGCACCTCGGTGAGCCGGTAGAGATCGTCGAGAAAGCCCGTGAGGTCGCCCCGGGTGATGAGGTGGTGGTCGGCGCCGAGGGCGAAGTCGGGGAAGCGGGAGCGTATCCTCTCGCGCTCCTCCGCCGGGTGGGCCCAGGCGCCCACGAAGCCGGGCGTCCCCATGCCGGTGATGAAAAAGCCGCGCACCTCGTCCGCCGGGTAGGTGCAGGGCACGTTCGCGACGCCGCAGCACAGCCCCGCGTGCCCCAGGATCTCCCAGAGGGCGGGGGCCCTTCGATCGACGCTGGAGATCACGCGGGGGGAGGTGGAGCCCGCCTCCAGCGTGAAGAAGTCGAAGATGCCGTGCTTGCCGGGGTTCACGCCCGTGAAGGCCGTGGTCCACCCCGGTGGCGTGAGGTTTGGCGTCACCGAGCGCAGCGGGCCCCAGCTCCCCTCCGCGCGGAGCCTCGCGAAGAGCGGCAGCTCGCCGGCCTCCGCCCACGGGCCGATGAGGTCCCACGTCGCGCCGTCCAGGCCGAGGATGAGGAGGGGGCGGGTCATGGGAGACTTCCTTCGGGAGACGAGATGAGGAGATGAGGGGATGAGGAGATGAGGAAGGACCCATGGAAGGGAGCACCGTTCATTTTCGGACCATCCCATTGATCGAGGCGGCTATGCGGCTGCACTGCTTCCGAAGGAGGGAAACCGCATCGTCCGGCATGAACTGTAACCTTCGCGCGATCTCCACGTGAGTCTCCAGCTCGCTGAGCGAAGCCCTCGCAATGTAATAGAACTGCCCCTCATCCATTTTCACCGGTCCCCTCCCTCCAGCCATCTTCGCCCTCCCTCATCACCTCATTACCTCATCACCTCATCACGATCCAGGCCCCCTTCGAAGCTTCCCCCACGCCCTCTTGAGCATGTCCCAGTCCTCCGGCTCGGGGCGGAGAAGATACCAGAGGCCGGCGTAGATCGACAGGCCCACGGCGGCGCCCACGAGGGGATGGATGAAGTGGAAGGCCGCCCCGCCGCACACGGCGCCGGCCAGGAAGGCCGCGAGGGGCTTGAGGATGGTGCGGTCCCAGGGGCCGATCCGGAGCAGGACCCAGACCTCGACCGCCCTCGTCGCGTTCAGGATGGTCCAGGAGAAGGCGGCTGAGGCCGCGGCCCCCACGAGCCCGTAGCGGGGGATGAGGAAGAGGCAGAGGGCCAGGTTGCCGGGGCCGAGAAAGATGGCGTTGTAGAGGTTCACCTTGGGATGGCCCGTCATGGTGATGAGGGTGCCGTTGGCGCCGTAGGCCGCCGAAATCATCTGCCCCAAGGCCAGCAGGCAGAGGGCCAGGTAACCCTTCTCGAAATCGCGGCCGAAGAGCCGGAGGACGGCGGGCCCGGCCAGGATGAGCCCCAGCCCGGCGAAGGTGGCCAGCAGGAAGATCCACCGGGTGGAGGTGTGGAAGAGCCGCCTCAGCTCGGCCTTCTCGCCCCGCCCCGAGAGGCCCGAAAAGGAGGGGGCCAGCGAGGTGCCCATGGCGTCCGTGGGCATGCTCACCCCCTGGCCGAGCGTGGAGGCGATGCCGTAGACCCCCACGTTCGCGGCCGAGCCGAAGTGCCCTAGAACCAGAATGTCCGACCAGGTGATGAAGTAGTTGAGGAACTGCATGAACATCACGGGCGTGGAGAAAGAGAGGAGGCGTCCCCACATGGGCGGGGAGGGCGGCGGGGAGGGCAGGAGCGCGAGGCGCTTGCGCAACCAGGTGAGGCCCAGGATGAAGACCATCACCGCGGCGGCGAAGAAGCAGACGAGCACGTACTCCAGGCTTCGGAAGTAGAACCCCGCGATGAGGAGCATCGCGCTGAAGACCAGGGGGTGCGCGATGCGCTCGATGAAGACCTTGCCCCGTATGGCCTTGAGCCCCTGGAGCCCGCCGGCGCAGACCTGGTAGAGCACCCAGAAGGGCAGGGCGAGGGCCAGGCCGCTCAGAGGCAGCAGGAGCCCGTCCTTCTCGAAGAGGGAGTGCGAGGCCCACGGGCCAAGGACCAGGATGAGCACGGCCCCCACGCCGCTCGAGAGGACCGCCGTGCGGAAGGCCGCCCGGATGAACCAGCGGAGCTTGCCCCACTGGCCCGTGTCCGCGTAGGTGGCGGTGAAGTGGACCAGGGAGGTGGGCAGCCCCAGGCCCGAGGGGACCGAGATGACCGTCACCACCCGGTTGGCGAGAACGTAGAGCCCGTACAGCTTGGCCCCCAGCACCCGCGTCACGATGATGGCGTTGCCGTAGCGGATGATGGCGCCCAGGACGTTGAAGAGCCCGGCCCAGCCGCCCTCCCTGGCCACGGTGCGCGCGTTGTCCGCGGAGATCGGGGGCTGGGGTGAAATTTCGTCGGCGCTCATGCGGCTCCCAATTCGCGGTTCCAATCAAGACCTAACCACGGAGACCACGGAGACCATAGAGACGCGGAGGAAATGGCGAATTGCGCATTGAAAAGAGCGCCAGGAAGACCGTAGAAGTGAGGAGTGGGAAGTGAGGAGTGAGGAGTGGAGGACCCCGGCGCCGGCGGCCGGAGGAGTGAAAAGTGAAAAGTAAGAAGGGCCGACAAAAGGTCTTCCCATTCGCCATTCGCATGCTCCCGATCCCCAATCCATTGCGCCTTGGTGTCTTCGTGTCTTGGTGGTGAATCTCTGCCTTCCGGCTTCCAAGGCCCCTTCCCCTCTCACATGTAGCCCAGCTCTTTGAGGCGCTCGGCCATCTCGGCCTCCGCCTCGCGGGACTCGCCCCACGCGGCCGCCACCTCCGGCCGGCCGGACAGGAGGCCGTCCAGGGCCTCCTTGAGGCGCCGGGCGTGGGGGTCCGATCCGGGCGGGGCCGGAGCGGCGTCCCTCCGGAAGAGGTTCCCCGGTTCCATGGCGAGCCCCCACTTGTTCGGCTGGCCCGGGACCTCCTCCACGTAGATCCAGTCCCGGTCCCGCGCGCAGCGCAGGAAGTTGTCCACGTGCTCGGAGAAGACCACGGCGTGGCCGGGATCCCGGCCCTCCGCCACGGCCGCAAGGTCCCGCCCCATGTAGAGCGGCTCCTCGAAGCCGGCCAGGGACGCCACCGTGGTCGCGAAATCCACGTGCTGGACCAGAGCCCCCACCGTCTCGCCGGCGTGGCGCCCCCGCGGGAACTTGACGCGCAGGGGAACGTGCACCGTCGTGTCGAAGAGCTTCTTGTGGGCGCAGTAGACGGCGTGGTCCCCCATGAGGCACTCGCCGTGGTCCGCGGTCACCACGACCAGGGCGTCGTCCCACCACCCCCTGGCCTTGAGGGCCGCCACGAACTCCCCGAGCCGGCTGTCCTCGTAGGCCACGGCGGCGCGGTAGCGCTGGGGGAAGTGTTCGAGCGGAAGGGGCTGGTCGTACTCCGGGAAGCGGGGCGAGAACCAGCCTCTCTCCTTGAGCTGGTCGGACACGCTCTTCCCCCCGCCGCCCTCGGCGGTGACGTGCGCCTTCGTGAAGGCGGGGGGAGCCTCGTAGACCATGTGGGCGTCGAAGAGGTGAAGCCAGAGGAAGGCGTCGCGCCTGCGGCCCTTGGCCGCCAGCCACCGCAGCCCCCGCGCGAGGGTCTTCTCGGCCGGCGTCCTCCGCCCGTAGAGACGCCGGGTGACGCGGGCCACCAGGCTCTGGTCCGACGGATCGGGAAAACGCGGGTCCCGGCCCCCTACCTGGTTTCCCAGGAACTGCGCGAGAAAGTCCACGCCGGTGATGGCCTGGCAGTCCCAGCCGAGGGCCTTGATGCGCGCCGGCAGGGCGTGAGGCGGGAGGGCCTTCTGGGCGTAGTTCGAGTAGACCCCGTGCTGGAAGAGATAGTTGGAGGTGAGCATGGTGAGGTGCGAGCTAAGGGTGTTCTGGCTCTGGGCGAAGGCCTGTTCGAAGGTGGTCCACTCGGGCGACAGGGCGTTCAGCGCCGGGGTCAGCGCTCCTCCCAGGTGGTCGGAGCGCACGCAGTCCAGGGTGATCAGGCAGACGAGCATGGCTTCACCTTTCCACTGGTTGTCCGGATGGAATCCCCCCCGGTGCGGCCCCTCTCCCCTTCATCGGCTCTCCCGGCCGATGCGACGGGCGCTCCTCCGGCATGTCCACGGCATCAGGACCGCTTCCACGCGCCCTCCTCCAGAGGCTTGAGGTTGGGGTAGCGGGCCTCCAGCTCGGCGGCGCGGGACTTGGGGTAGATCACACGCAGGGTGCGGGTCCGGTGGTACTCCTCGCCGACCTGGAAGAAGGCCTGGGCCTCGTTCCCGCAGGTGCAGGAGGTGTGCGGGCAGCGCCGCGGCGCGTCGGCGAGCCTCAGGTCGTCCGTGAGGATGTTGCCGAGCTGGCGGCGCCGGACGCGGCGGGCCTGGATCCGGGCGGGCCACTGCTTGTTGAGGTGCCAGGCGGCCTTCTGCCAGAGGTTCCACGGGAGGTTGCGGTCGTTGCCGCAGGAGAGGATCTTGCCGTCGCTCCCCAGGTAGATGTACCGGTGCCCGGCCAGACAGGGCTTGCCCTTCGGGTTCCTGCGCTCCACGAGCATCTCGTAATAGTGGTCGGTCCAGAGAAACTGCCGAAGTTCGCGCCGGTCTTCGCTCGTGTAGGCCTCCGGGTAGGGCACGTGCTCGAAGGCGCCGTTGTACTCGTTGGAGATGAAGGGGACTCCCAGCGCGTCCAGGCGCGCCTTGTAGCGGCGCATGTAGTCGAAGCGGTCGGGCTTGGCCACGTAGCCCACGAAGACCAGCACGCCCCGCTTCTGGATCATCTCGATGCGGCGGAAGAAGCCCTCGGCCTGCTCCTCGGTGATCTGCGTGTCGTGGATCGTGCAGCCCATGCCCACCTTGCCGCAGTCGGCGCGGTCCAGAAAGGCCGCCACCTTGTCGTCCGAGGCCATCATGTTCGTGGAGAAGGAGATGCCCTCCACCTTGGGATGGTGGGAGAGGCGGATCACGCCCTCCTGGATCTCCGGCGAGAGGAAGATCTCGCCCTCCACCCCAAGGCGGATCACGAGCCGGTAGGGCTGTTCGAGCAGACGGTCCACGATGCGCCGGAAGCGGTCGGGGCGGAAGTCCACCGGGCGCTTGGTCCACTCGGCGATGCAGTAGGGGCACTGGAGGGAGCACTTGGTGAACTGGAGCTGCCACCGGACGAAGAGCACCGGCAACACCTTGGCGGCCTCGGGGGTGACCTCGGCGGCCGCTCTGGCCTGGGGAGCACGTATGGCGACGGGCGCGAGCCCGGTTTGGGCGGTCATGGCAAACTCCTCCGGCGGGCCCCAAGGGCCGCCTCCTCGATCCCCGCCCTCCCCCGCGACGATGCTCAATTGTTATTCTACCAGCCCCCGCGCCTCACTGGCAACCTCGCGGGGGGGGGCAAATTCCGCGATGGATTTTCCTCCGTAGGAGCGCCGCCGCCGGCGCGATGCGGCGTTCAAGGGATTTCGCCGGTCTTTGCGGGTTCACCCGGCTCGCGGCGAGGCGCCGCTCCTACAAAGGGGTTGCGCCTCCATAGCGGGATTGGCGTGGCCGCCGGTGAGCGGGGCTCAACCGATCGCCTGCAGGAGAAGCCCATGCACGTCCTCGATGTGCGGCCTCTTGTCGGGCAGGGGCCGGTTCGAGAGGAGGAAGGCGTCGTGGCGGTTGTGCATGCCCGTGAAGTGCGTGCGGGCGAAGGGTTCGGCCTTCTTCGGGTTCCCCTTCAGGTCGAAGCCGTCGGAGGTGAGCAGGACCAGGTCGGGGGCCTTGTCGAACTCCGGCCCCTCGTAGATCTGCTCGGGAAAGAAGACCTCCTTGATGAACCGCCGGCCGTCGTATTCCAGGCCCAGGAAGAAGGCCTTCAGCTCCTCCCTGAGCGCCGGAACCTCCCGCTCCTCCACGCGGCCCTTGGGGTAGCGGCCCTTGCGGTGGAGATAGATCCGCGACGGGTCCAGGGCGAAGGCGCGGGCCTCGGGGTGGATGTCCGCGAAGGAGTCGGGCGGGTCCTTCTCCCACTTCAGGAAGCCGCCGCTCACCAGATGGCGGTTCACCAAGACCTCCGTCTCGATGCCGCAGAAGCCGTGGTCGCTCATGAGCAGGCAGAGGTCATCCCCGCCCAGGCGGTCGAGCAGCCGCCCCACGACGGCGTCGGCCTTGGCGTAGTAGGCCATGGCCCGCTCGTGGTTGGGGTGGGAGGGGTCGGCCACGGCGTGCCACTGGAAGTGCTGGAGCCGGTCCGTCCCCGTGATGATGGCCACGAAGAGGTCCCAATTCTCGGTCTTCCAACAATAATCGAAGGCCCGCTCCCGCGCGGCGAGGGTCTCGTCGAGATCCCGGAAGAGGAAGTCCGCGTCCGCGGCCTTGCTGGTGTCCACGTCGATGCGGTAGCCCATCTTCTCCAGCTCTGGCAGGATGGAGGGCGGATGGACGGCCCTCTTTAGGTCGATGGCCACGAAGCCCGAGACGAGGACCCCCTCGTGCGGCCGGGCGGGGTAGGTGCCGGGGAGGTTGAGGACGACCGAACGCTTGCCCCGCTTGCCCAGCGTGTCCCAGAGGGGCTCGGCCTTGAGGTGCGGATAGCTCGGGAAATACATCTGGTAGGTACCGGGCTTCAGGTCCATGAAGCCGTAGATGCCGTGGCGCGCGGGGTTCGTGCCGGTCATGAAGGAGGACCACGAAACCGACGAGATCTCCGGCAGCGTGGCGTCCATCTGCTGGAAATGCGAGGGACCCGCCGCGGCGAGCCTGCCCAGGTTCGGCGTCACACCCTTCGCGATGAGCCCCTGCAGGAGCGTGAAGGGCACCCCGTCCAGGCCGATCAGCACCGCGCGGGACTGGGTGGATCTCGAGAAGAGTTTGCTTAGAAGAGCCATGGGGCCTCCGAGGACTGTCGGGACTAGGTGACTAGGTGACTAGGTGACTAGGTGACTGGGTAATCAGGGGGCTGGGTGGATGGGCGTTCAGGAGCCCGTCGATGAGAGCGGACACTCGCCCACATGTCGCCGCCAAGGAACGGTGGACTTCCTCCTTCAAGTACTCGAGACGGCGGGCAATCTCCAGATGGGTCTCGAGCTCGCTCAGGGATGCGCGAGCCACATACAGGAACTGGTCACGCTCCTTTTTGCCTCTGCGGGCACATCCTTCGGCTATGTTGGCGGGAATGCTGACAGCGGATCGGCGCATCTGTGAAGAAAGTCCGAAAACCTCCTCCTTCGGAAAGGCGCGAGTGATCCCGTAAATCTCGGTCACCAAATTCATGGAAATCTTCCAAACATCAAGGTTCTCGTGAGGTCGCATTTCCCCCTCCTCGCAATCCTTCTTTCCCTAGTCCCCTAGTTCCCTAGTCCCCTACCCACCAGCCCCTCCCAGCACCCCATGGGCACGTTGAGCCCTCCCTCGCCGATGCCGAGGCGGATGCCGGGACGATTGGTGCCGTGGAAGTCGGAGCCGCCGGTGACGAGGAGGCCAAAGCCCTTCGCGAGGGCGAGGAAGCGCCGCGTGTCTTCGGGGGTGTGGTTTCGGTAGTGGCATTCGAGGCCTTGGAGGCCCGCGTCCGCGAGCCCCCCGAGGATCGCGTCGAGCGTGTCGTCATCCTCGGCCTGGAGCTGGAGCGGGTGGGCCAGGACGGCTACTCCGCCGGCGGCCCGAATGAGGGCGACGCTCTCCTCGGGCGAGAGCCTCGCCTTGTCCACGTAGGCGGGACCGCCCTTGGCCAGGAATCTGTCAAACGCCTCCTGCCGCGTTTTCACGTATCCCTTGTCCATGAGGACCTTGGCGAAGTGCGGCCGTCCCACGAGCCCCCCCCCGGAGACCGCCTCGACTTCGGGCAGGGTGAGGGCGACGCCGAGGTGGTTGAGCTTTTCGACGATCCTCGGGTTGCGCTCGTCGCGCCAGCGCTGAACGGAGGCCAGCCGCTCCAGGAGCGGGGCGCTGGTCTCGTCGAAGCCGTATCCCAGGATGTGCATGGTGCCCGGCTGGTACTCCGCGGAGATCTCCAGGCCGGAGAGGAAGGCAATCCCCTGCCGGTGGGCCTCCGCGCGGGCCTCGGCCACACCCTCCACGGTGTCGTGGTCCGTGAGGGCCACGTGGGTCAGGCCGGCGGCCTTGGCTTCGCGCGCGAGCTCGGTGGGGGTGAACGTGCCGTCCGAGCAGGTCGAGTGCATGTGCAGGTCGATGGTCATCTTCGAAGGAGTCCGATGGGGGCCATGATGAGGTGATGAGGTGATGAGGAGATGAGGTGATGAGGGAAGGAGGCCGGCTCGCGAGTAGGCTTACCTCCTAGTCCCCTAGTCACCTAGTCCCCCAGTCACCTAGTCACCCAATCCCCTACCCCAAGTACCCCAGATCCCTGAGCCTGGCGGCCACCGCGGCCTCCTCGTCGGCCCCGTAGTCGTCGCCGGGCACGGGGGGCACCAGCTCCAGCATCTCGAGGGTCTTGACGATGCGGGCGCAGGACTGCTCGGGCGGCTCGCCGCCGGTGTAGACCACGACCTCGGGCTTGAGCGGCGGCTCGTAGGGGTCGGAGACGCCGGTGAAATGCGGGATTTCGCCGGCCAGCGCCCTCTTGTAGAGCCCCTTCACGTCGCGCTCCAGGAGCTTCTCCATGGGGCAGTCCAGGTAGGTCTCCACGAAGGTGGCCCGCTGCTCCACGCGGCTCCTGACCTCGTCGCGGATCTCCTGGTAGGGGGAGATGGCCGCCGTGATGGCGCAGACGCCGTTGCGCGCCAGCAGGTTGGCGACGTAGCCGATGCGGCGGATGTTGGTGTCCCGGTCCTCCTTCGAGAAGCCCAGGCCCTTGCTGAGGTTCGTGCGCACCTCGTCGCCGTCCAGGACCTCCACCGGCACGCCGCGCTCTAGGAGGCGCTCCTCGACCAGCTTGGAGAGCGTGCTCTTGCCAGAACCGCTGAGCCCGGTAAACCAGAGAACGAAGCCCTTGCCGTTGCCGTTAGCCATGAAAGACTCCTTCGAAGTAGTCCGTTGGGAGAAGGTGACTAGGTGACTAGGTAACTAGGTGATTAGGTGATTAGGAAAAGAGGCCAGCTCGCGAGTAGGCTTGCCTCCTAGTCCCCTAGTCCCCTAGTCACCTAGTCACCTAGTTACCTAGTCCCCTAGTCACCTAGTTACCTAGTCACCTAGTCACCTAGTCCCCTAGTCCCCTAGTCACCTAGTCACCTAGTCCCCTAGTCCCCTAGTCACCTAGTCCCCTAGTCCCCTCCTCACCTACTCACCTCTCCTCACTCCACCACTTTCCCGATCATGTCCCCGGGCACCTCCACGCCGAGGCTGGAAAGCACCGTGGGGGCCACGTCGTAGATCTCCACGCCCTCGCGGCGGCCGGGCGCCACGCCCGGTCCCTTCAGGATGAACATCCCGTACTGAGCGTGGTTCGCATCGTCGGGCCCGGTGTCGTTCTCGAAGACGTGGATGGCGCCAGTCCCGACGCTGCCGGCGCTGCGCCAGGCCAGGTCGCCGAAGTAGACGATGAGGTCGGGCGGGACGCCGTTGACCTTCTGGTAGACCTCCTCGGGCTTGAAGACGCGCGTGCCGATTGGCCTGCCGTTCTCGTCGCCGAGGGCTTCGAGCTTGGCTTTGATGCGGTCGCGCGCGGCCTCGTACTCGGCCGGTTCGATGATGCCCTGGGGCTCGCGCCCCCTGACGTTCATGAAGATACGCGAGTAGTACCCGCCCTCGCCCCAGCACTGGGTCCTGGACCAGTCGATGTCCGAGGTCTTCAGTTTCTGTTGCCCGGCGGGCGGCGCCTTGAGAGCGAGCAGCCCCTCGCGCATGAAGAACTCGTTCACGCAGATGGCGCCGTGCATGGTGCGGGCGCCGTGGTCGGAGACGACCCACGTCTGCGTGTCCTTGGGGATCAGCGCCAGCACGGAGCCGATCTCGCCGTCCAGGACCTTGTAGTAGTCCCTGATGGCGAACTCGAACTTGTGGCCCTTCTCGTAGAGGCGGTGCCCCTTGTCGTGATAGCGCCAGAAGCCATGGTGGATGCGGTCCACGCCCATCTCGACGAAGATGAAGAAGTCCCACGGCTTGCTCTTCACCCACTCCCGCACCACCTTGAACCGCCGGCGCGTCATGACGTAGATCTGTTCCAGCAGCCCGTCCTTGTCCTCGGTGCGGAAGTCCTTGACGTCGATGATGTAGTCACCCTCGGCGAGGCGATCCAGCTCGTGCTTGACCTCGTCGGGCCAGGTGTACTGCACGTCCTTCGATGGTGTGAGGAAGGATGCCACGAGGGTGCCGTTGAGCGGCTTGGGGGGGTAGGTCTGGGGCACGCCCAGCGCGACGCTGCTCATGCGGTTTCGCGAGAGGATCTGCCAGAGCGTCTTCTCCTTCACGTAGGACGCGTTGGCAAAGTAGAGCTCGTCGTAGCCGTAGCCTTTCCGGTTGCGGAAACCATAGAAGCCGAGCGTGCCGGGGTCCTTGCTCGTCATCATGGCCGTCCAGGCGGGCACGGTGATGGGTGGGATCGTGGACTTCATCTCGCCCCACGCCCCCTCCTCCATGAGCCGGCTCAGGTTGGGCAGCTCGCTGCGCCACTCGTCGAAGACGAGCTGCGGCGCCATGCAATCCATGCCGAAAATGAAGACCTTTTTCGCTCTCACGCGGGTAGCCCTCCGGAAGAGGCTATTGAGCGATGAAGCAAACCGCTAGGGAAGAGATCTTCTTTGCTCAATCGCTCAATCGCCTAATCGCACTCTGATCAGATTTCCAATCTCACCTACAAATACCCCATGCTCTTGAGCCGCTGCCGGATGGCCTCGATCTCCTTGGCCGAGAGGGCGCCCTCCAGCTTGCCCTCCTGGTGGGAGACGAGGTCCCGAAGCACGTACACGACGAATTCGGTGACGGACGCAAAACCACTGCCCTCGATGAGCACGGCCAAATGGTCGTACAGGGGTCGGGGGATCTTGAGGGTCACGCGAGGCTCCATTTGCACTCCCATTGGGGTGCAGTGTAGGGCTGGCGAGGGGTGGTGTCAAGGGGGGGGTGAGGGTGAGTGCTGAGGGAGACGCGAAAATCCTCCGGGTTGGATGATAGATGATTGATGAGAGATGTGGGAGCGATCGCCCGATTGCGGCCCGGTCGCCGTCAGGCGACGGCTCCCACGACGCACGGCGCGAGGTTGTGGGAGCGATCGCCCGATCGCGACGGATCGCCGCCGGGAGGCGCCTCCCACGAGGAGAGCCGAAGCCCCGGCCCCGGTTCCAGGTTTCTGCGTGCCTGCGGGAGCCTTTTCAACGCGCAATTCGACATTCGCCATCCGCAATGGGCACGGGGGACGGGGGACAAGAGGTCGGTGCCGAGGGGGTTCCCCTCATCCCCTCATCACGTCCTCTCACCCCAGCCGTCTCGCGAAGGCGTCGAGAACCCTGAGGTAGGGTTCGATGCTCGGTATGAAGTGCCGCTCGTGGCGGCTGTGCGGGCCGATGCCGCTCTGGCCCCAGACCACGGCGTTGCCCCCTGGGGCGAAGCGGGCCGAGGTGCCGGCCAGCTTATTGGCGGGCTGGAGGCGGCTGCCGCACACCTCGGCGGCCGCATCGAACAGGGCCTGGAGGTGGGGGTTCTCGGGGGGGCAGGCGACGCCGGCCTCCATGACCTCGGTGAGCACCTCCATGTCGTTGGCCTGGCAATACTCCTGAAGGGCGTAGACGAAGGAGTCCAGAGAATCCTCCGGGATGGGCCGGATCTCCAGGCCGAGGATCCCCTCCCCGGGCGTGACGTTGTACACGCCCGGCTCTCCGTAGGCGAAGAAGGGGAACCGCGCGCCGGTCTGCCAGCCGTCGGGCGAGCGGAGCGTGAGCCGCTCCTCCATGAGAGCGTGCAGGTTCTGGCGCGCCTGGATGAGATGCTCGCTCAGGTCCTTGGGCACCCCGGCCACGCCCGTGTGGCCGCGCTCCCCGCGGGCCACGAGGCGCAGGCGCACCACGCCGCGGTTGGCCGTGCAGATCTCGCCGAAGCGCTCGTCCCCCCGCTCGCCGGTGCGCTCGCCGAAGATCATGAACTCGGGGGCGTAGAGAGCCTCCTCCTTCAGGTCCTTGAGCACCTGCGGCGTCCCGTAGGCCTCCGACTCCCCGTTCTCCTCGTTGCCCACCAGCAGGAGGTTGACGGGCGGATAAGGCGGGCCCGCCTTCAGGGCCCTCTCCATCCAGATCATGTGGGTGGCGACCACGGTCTTCATGTCCGCGGCGCCGCGCGCCCAGAGGTAATCCCCCTCGATGCGGGGCTCGAACTGCGTGTCGTTGGGATCGGGCTCCACGACGTCGAAGTGGCCGCCGAGCGTCACCG
This sequence comes from Acidobacteriota bacterium, assembly GCA_021787565.1. GTDB lineage: Bacteria > Acidobacteriota > UBA4820 > UBA4820 > DSQY01 > DTPS01. Next base: position 39,849 of record JAJYLT010000018.1, on the reverse strand, counting down.
GGGCCAGGAGGCCGCCCGGAAATCCGGCCAGCACGGCCGGGTAGCGCCCTCCCTGGAAGAGGCGCGCCTGGGCCCCGGCCTCCCGGAGCTCGCCCGCGATGAAGTGGGCGCAACGCCAGACCTCCTCCAGCCGCTCCCGCGGGCAGTTGGTGACGGAGGGGATGCGGCAGAGGGCCTGCGAAAGGGCCAGGACCTCGGAGACCTCATCGCCCGCGCCGGCGACGGCTTCCTGCCGCGGCGGAGCGGCGAGGAGCACCGGCAGCGAGGGATCGCGGCGGCCGGCCTCCTCGAAGGCCGCGAGGAGTTCGCCCAGCTTGGCCTGCTCGTCCCCGAGGACCTTCTGGTCCCTCAGGACGGCGGCCAGCTCCGAGCGCAGGAGCTCCCTGCGGCCCCCCAGCCACTTCCGGAAGAGCTCGCGCGGCACGATCCGGTTGCCCCAGGGCGAGAGCATCTCCCCGCGCAGCTCATCGGCGAAGTGGACCCGTGTCCGTTCGGCTTCGTTGGGGGCGCCATCCGCCATCTCGCGGATCGGGACCAGATGGGCCGAGTAGCCCAGCGCCTCGGCGAGGGGGTCCAGCCTGTCCAGGGTCTCGCGCAGGAAGGCCCATAGCGGCACCCGGTCGCCCGTGAAGGGGTGCTCGATGTGCGCCTTGAGCCCGTCCCGGGCCGCCTGCTCCTCGTTCCGGCGCGCCCGCGCCACGTCCTCGGCGTCGTAGGCGTAACCCGCCCCGAAGGCCTCGTCGCCGTAGATCGTCAGCATGAGGCACTCCTTGAAGGCGATCTTGGAGGCGGAAAGCTCCAGTGTGTCGCCTCCTTCGTCGGTCCGGACCTCCACGCGGTTCATGGGCAGGTCCACGCGGGCGCAGAGGTTCTCCACCAGCAGGGCCTGCTCGGCCTCCTCCAGGCTGGCGTGCTCCCCGGCCCGGTAGAGCCCCTTCTGGTAGAGCTTGAGGAGCTGTTCGCTGGTGGCCCAGATGTTCCGGTTGACGGGGTCCACGTCGGAGCGGGCGCGCACCGGCGTCCAGTTGTTGGCCCCGAAGCGGACGCCCCTGCGCACCAGGTCGTAGGAGATCCGCAGGTAATCCTGGTGGCTGGCGTAGAGGTAGGGGACGTCGAGTTCCGGGGGGTTGGGAAAGGTCAGGAGGCGGTTGCTGTCCACCTCGGTCAAGACCACCTCCGGCCGGCCGTTCACCGTCTCCCAGCTTAAGGGGGTGGAGGCCGTGACGGCGATGAAGAGCGGGCAGAAGGGGCGGAGCAGCCGCGTCGCCCGGATCACGGCCTCGTTCCGGAAATCCACGAGCGTCCGGCCCTCGCGGCGGTGGCGCGGGAGGTGGAAGAAGTCCCAGGAGAGCAGCGCCTCGGGGTAGGAGTGGTTGGTGTGGATGCCCGCCGTGGCCAGGCGGCTGCCGTAGAGTCCCACGCAGCGCGCCAGGTATTTCTTCTTGGCCAGGCTCCAGCCGTCCGGGATGGAATCCTCCCCCACCTCCACGGGGTAGGGCAGGTTGCCGTGCAGGGGCAGGAACTGTTCGCCGAAGGCGAGCCCGGCGCCGGCCAGGGCGTTGATCACCACCGCCTCCAGGACCCGGCCCTCCATGGCGGTCCCGCGCAGGTCGTAGTAGGGGCGCGTGGCGGCCTCGGTCATCCAGTGGAAGACCTCGAGCTGGAAGCGCGACCGCGCCCACTCCGGGATGTGCTCCGCCATGAGGTAGTCGGAGAAGGAGCGGCGGCCCGGCCCGAAGCCCACGGTAGTGACGGGCCGGATCTGCGAGTCCAGCACGTTGAACTCCAGTTCCAGCCCCGAGAGCCCCCGCTCGAAGTGGGTCTCGATGGAAGACTCGATCCCGAGCCGGACCTTCTCGGCGAACTTGCCCCAATCGGCGGTTTTCATCTTCGAAGGAGCCCTCCGGGGGTGGTGACTAGGTGACTAGGTGACTAGGTGACTAGGTGACTAGGTGACTAGGTGACTAGGTGACTAGGTGACTAGGCGACTAGGCCACTAGGTGACTAGGCGACTGGGTGACTAGGTGACTAGGTGACTGGGGGGCCGGGTGATGAGGAAGACCGGCTGCGGGGCGAGAGGTGTTGCCGGCCCGCCCCACCCCGTCACTTCATCGCGGCCTCTCTTCACCTCGCGTCCACCGCCTCCAGCGCCTCCCAGAGCCTCGCCGAGGCGCGGCGCGTGACTTCGGGCGGGAGGGCGTAGGAGAATCGGATCCAGCGCGAGCCGAACTCGCTGAAGTAGACACCCGGCACCACCGCCAGGCCGTAGCGCTCGGCCAGATAGGAGCCCATGGCCGCGCTGTCGGCCATCCCCGCTCTCTCCATCCAGGGCCCCACGTCGATGAAGGCGTAGTAGCCCTTCCCGAGCACCGCCCTCAGGCCCTTCTCTTTCAGGAAGGGGCCCAGGACCTTCCGGCTCTCGTTGGTGGGGCCGATGATTCCCGCGGCGGCCTTCTGGTAGCCCATCTCGTAGGCGGCCATGGCCACGGCCTGGCTGTGGAAGGAGGGGATGACGCCGTGGGAGGCGCGGTTCTGCATGAACTTGACCGCCTTGGCCGAGGCCAGCAGGTGGGCGTTGCGCACGTTGCTGGCACCGAGAGATTTGGTGAGGCCGTCCAGGATGATGACGCGCTCGCGCTCCTCGGGCGAGAGGGCCGACAGAAACCGGTTGAGGTCGTGGGGCTCACCGTCGGTCACGCGGTGGTAGATCCAGTCGAACAGTACGAAGGGAATGCCGGCGCGGAAGGCGGCCCGCGCCAACTCGAGCTGGCGCTCCTCGGGGATCGTCCTCCCCGTGGGGTTGTCGGGCGAGGTGATGACGACCCCCGCCACCTTCCGCCCGCCGTGGCGCTCGGCCTCGGCGGCGCAGGCGGCCATGCCCTCGGGCGTCATCTGCCACGCCTCTTCCTCCCGGCCCGGGGCGAGCATGACGTTGGCGCCCACGCTGTAGGGACCCCAGTTGTAGGAGATCCACGGCACGCGGGAGGTGACGATGAAATCGCCCTTGCGGCCGTGGCCAAGGAACTGCATGGCGTCGTAAGCCTTGTTCAGAGCGTCGCGGCCCCCCTGGCAGCCGAGCACGTTGGCCGGCCCCCATCCGGTGGCGGCGTCCAGTTGCCAGTACTGCTCCACGACGGCCTTGCGGAAGGCCGCCGTGCCGAAGGGCTGGTCGTAGGCCGAGCCGTGCTTCTTCTGGAGGTCGTGGGCCCGGTCCCAGATGGCCTCCGGAACGCCCGGCAGGCTGGCGCCGCCGTCGCCCTGGCTGGCGTCGAACTGTTCGCCCCCCGGGAAGTCCCGCTCGTACACCGCTAGCGCGTCCCTGATCTCGAACATCCGCGAACCGGGGATGTCCGTCATGGTCCGCGGGCTCCCGTCCAGGCCCGCCAGTTGCGGCGGCTCCACGACGAGGACGGGGGCATCCTCCGTCGTCCGTGCTTTTGGGTCGGTCATGGGTCTCTCCCTCAGTTCAGTTGGGGCGGTGGATCCCCGGCAGTATAGAGTGAAAAGTGAAAAGTGAAAAGTGAAAAGTGAAAAGTGAAAAGTGAAAAGTGAAAAGTGAAACGGAGGAAGGATTCACCACCAAGCCACCAAGACACGAAGGATTTGGATCGCGAATGGAGAAGCAAACGGCGAGTGAAAAAGGCCGCCCTACCCCCTCGTGCGTAGGAGCGCTCTCCATCCGCGGTCCCGTCCCTCTTCTCCCCTGTCCCTTGCCCCCTGTCCCCAGCGGCAATGCGGGAGAAGTCCGGTAATCGGTCTATCCTCCGTTCATGGTGCCACGCGTCTCGCCCCAAAGCGACATCCCCCGCCCGGCGCGGCCGGAGCGGGGGATGGGGATGAACCGATCAGGGAAGATCGCTCGATCAGTTGGGCGAGGCGGAGCTGGCGGTGGGGGAAGGACTCGATCCCTGCTGGCCAGCCGGAGCCTTGGAAGCCTGATCGGCGGCGGAAGGCTGCGCCACACTGGAAGTCTGGGGGCTGGGGCTGCCTCCGCTGGCGCCCGCTGAGGCGTCGGGAGCGGCGCCCTTGTGGTTGGCGAAGGCGAAATCCGCCACGCGCATGCTGTTATCGAGGGCCACCTTGATGTCCACGTGCCCCTTCTGGAACTCCGCCACCTGAGTCACGATGAAGTAGCCACCCTTCTGTTCCATCTTGGCCTGCTTCATCTTCACGAAGGGCCCCGCCTTCGTCACGAGCTGCTGCCACACCTGCTGCCACTTCTGGGCGTTGGTCTTGAAGCCCAGGTTCGAATCAACACGCTGGTAGGCACCCTCGTAATCCCCCTTCTGGAGGAGCTGAATGAACTCGTCGGCCTTGCTGACGGCGATGTTCTGGGCCTGCGCCCAGAGCCCACACGCGACCAACAGGCAGGTGGCCACGACCAAGACTCGGCTAGTGACGGAACCAAGTTTCATACCAAAGTCCTCCTTAGAGCACGAATAAAAAAACCAACGCAGCCTCGGGGAATTCCCGTGCGCACCCAAGGCCGCCTTGGACCATCCCATTATAGGCCCGCCGCGGCCTCCCGTCAAACCGGCCGGGAAGGTCCGCCGGCCGAGCCTTTTCATGACTTTAGGGGGTCTGCCGTCTCCGATGCGAGGTGGCGGCGGAGCCACCCCTCCAGCCCGCCGATGACGGCCCGATCCTCGTCGAGGACGGGAAAGCCGTGCGGGCTTCCCTTCAGCATCCAGGTGTCGGCTCCCAGCAGTGCGGCGGTGGAGGTGAGCTCCCCGGGCAGGAAGAAGAAGTCCCGTTCGGCCGCGAGCAGCAGGTGGGGGCGCCCCTTCTGCATGGCGCGCAGCCGCCTCCTCCGGACGCGATGGGGCGCCCGGGGGGCCCAGCGCATCAGCGAGAGGGCGCGAATGACCCTCGGGCTCTCGGCCACGCAGCGCTCCATGAACCTTTGGACCACCTCTTCAGGAGTGTCGGGCAGGAAGGTGGTGCGGCGGACCACGGAGGTATCATCGAGCACCGGCGGGCGGCCCAGGAGCAGGCAGGCCGCCGTGTCCCACGGGGCCAGTTTCAACAGGGCCTTTTGCGTCCTCAGGGGGAAGCCGGATTCGGGTACGGGCGCCAGCAGGACGCTGGCCGCCACCTGGTGCTCCTCGAGATACTTGAGGATGAGCCACCCGCCGAGGCTGTGGCCCACGAGCACCGTGCGGCTGGGGTCCCAGACGCCCTCCTCCAGGGACTCCACGTAGTCGCCGAGCCCGTAGTGGCTGGCCTCGTCGCCGGGCCCGTGGCCGGGCAGAGTGAGCGACCGGACGCCCCAGCCGCCCTCGGCCAGGTAGGCGCTCCAGGGCGAAAAGGCCCAGGTGGATCTTCTACAGTTTGGGCCACCCTCCCGAGGTGACACCCTTGTCATTGCTGCATCGTTCCAGGAAAATCCGCAAAGCGTAGTGCCAAGACTTAACAGATATACTTGACTATATATGCTCACTGCACTATATTGGTAGTGTCCAGGAGGCGCCGTGTTCTTCCGCAAGAAGGTCGCCGGGCACATCACCTACCTCCAGATCGCGGAGAGCTACCGTGAGGGCGGGAAGCCGCGGCAGCGGGTCCTGGCCACCCTCGGCCGGATGGACGAACTCGCCACCCAGGGCAAGCTCGACGGGCTCCTCCTGTCCGGCTCCAAGTTCTCCGAGAAGGTCATGGTCCTCTCCGCCCACGCCCATGGGGAGATCCCTCAGGTCGGCGGCTGGCGCATCGGCTCACCGATGGTCTTCTCCCGGCTCTGGGAGGAGACGGGCTGCAAGGCCGCCGTCGAGGCCGCCCTCCGTGGCAGACGGTTCTCCTTCGACGTGGAACGGGCCGTCTTCCTGACTGTTCTGCACCGCCTCGTGGTCTCCGGCTCGGACCGCTCGGCGGACTACTGGAAGGGCGGCTACCGGATTCCCGGCGCCGGGGGCCTCCAGCTCCACCACGCCTACCGGGCCATGGGCTTCCTGGGCGAGCCGCTCCCGGAGGGCCAGCAGGATGAGAAGCCGGGAGCCGAGCCCCCGCTGGCCCCGAGGTGCCGCAAGGACCTCATCGAGGAGGCGCTCTTCGAGAGGAGGCGGCACCTCTACACCTCCCTCAGCATGACCTTCTTCGACACGACTTCCCTGTACTTCGAGGGGCACGGGGGAGAGAGCATCGGTCAGCTTGGGTTCAGCAAGGACCACCGGCCGGACCTGCCGCAGATGGTGGCGGGGGTGGCGATGGATCAGGAGGGCCGCCCCATCTGCTGCGAGATGTGGCCGGGCAACACCGCGGATGTCAAGACGCTGCTACCGGTCCTGATGCGCATGAGGGAGCGCTTCAAGATCGGGAGGGTGTGCATCGTCTCGGACAGGGGCATGGTCAGCGAGAAGACCCTGATCGCCCTGGAGGGGCTCTACCCCGAGGTGGAGTTCATCCTGGGTGCCCGCCTGAGGCTCGTGAAAGTGGTGAGGGAGGAGGTGCTCTCCCGGGCGGGCCGGTACCACGAGGTGGCCCGCGAGGACGTGGAATGGGACCGGGCGCCCCTGAAGGTCAAGGGTGTCGAGGCCCGGGGCCGCCGGTACGTGGTGTGCCTGAACGAGAACGAGGCGGCGAGGGACAGGGCCGTGAGGCAGGCCATCCTCGATGGCCTCCAGGAGGCGCTGAAGTCAGGCGACAAGGCGCTCGTCGGGAACAAGGGCTTCCGCAAGTACCTCAAGACCCCCTCCGGGAACACCTTCGAGATCGACTGGGAGAAGGCCGAGCGCGAAGCCCGGTACGACGGAAAGTACGTGCTGGTGACGAACACCTCGCTCTCGCCAGAGGAGGTGGCGCTCCAGTACAAGCGGTTGTGGGACGTAGAGGACCTGTTCCGGACCGCGAAGACCCTGATCGAGACGCGCCCCATCTACCACAAGGTGGACGACACGATCCGCGGCCACGTCTTCTGCTCCTTCCTGGCTCTCGTCCTGAAGAAGGAACTCATGGACCGGCTCGGCAAGAAGGGCCAGAAGCTGGAGTGGGCGAGGATCATCACGGACCTGGAGGCCCTGGACGAGACCGAGGTCATCCACCAGGGAAAGCGCTTCGTCCTGCGGCGCGAAGCCGCCGGGACCTGCGGCAAGGTCTTCCAGGCGGCCGGAGTCGCCCTGCCCCCCACCATCCGGCAGGAAGGCCTGCCTGCTGCACCACCTGGGAAGCCGCCGGCCCTACCCTCAAAGATTTCCACAGCGTAGTGCCAACGACTTTTTCGCCGCTCCTATCTCGTTGCGGCAGAACGAGTTGCGAAAACGAACTGTCGAAGATCCACCAGGGGCCCTCCCACGCGCCGTGAACGAAGAGGACCTCATAGCCGAACATGGGGGCTAGACGATTGCGGAGATGAGGTGATGCGGCAATGAGGCGGTGAGGATGTAGGCAGGCCTTCGAAGCCCATGTCCCGCCTTTCTAATGAAGCGGTTGAGGGTGGAGAGCGGATGAACGCCGACCAAGAGCTTGCCCTTTCTCCTCTCCGCTCCCTGAAGTGGGAAGTGGGAAGTGAGGAGCAAAGAGTCGAAACGCGAAAAACGAGACGCAAAACGCAGAGAATGGGTTCTTTCCCCACTCACCTACTCACCTACTCACATACTCACCTCACCACCCGCCGCGCCCCCCGGTGGTGAAGGTTTCTTTCGCCTTCCCCCTGCCGCCTCCCCCCTACCCCTGGAACCAGTCGGGGAAGGCGCCCCACCAGCTCATGGTCACCTTGAAGGTGCCGCTCCGATCGGGTGTCACCACGAAGAGGGCCGGGGATTCGAAAAATCGGCCGTCGGGCAGGGTGGTGCGCACCTTCCGCCGGACCAGGGCCGTGAGGGGGGAGAGCCATTCGATCCGCTCCTCCACCGATTCCTGGGCGATGGGCTCCTCGCGGTGGGCCTCCACCGTCTCCCTGAATTCGTCGATGCTGGCGTGCCAGATATTGGCGAGCCCCTTCCACTCGATGATCTCGGTGGTGGGCAGGTGGGCGTAGGCCTCGCCCAGGTCTGGATCGCCGTCCCTGTAGGCGGCCATCAACCCGTCCACGGCGCCCCGCACCTGGTCTTCCTTGGAGGGTTCCCCGCTCCTTGGCTCCTGAAGTCCGCTGTCGTCCGGTACGCTCATGGCCGCCCTCGATCGCCGCTTCCGCAACCGACGAGGCCCCGGGAAGGGGCGCTCCTCAGCGTATAACCGCCGGGGCTCCCGTGTCCAGCAGGGTGGTGCGCACGGCCTCTTGCAGCCCGTCGGCAAAGGGGATGCGGGCCGCGAAGCCCAGCTCCGATTCGGAGGTAGCGGGATCGAGGGCGCGGCGCGCGTCGTGCGCCTCCCGGTCGGGGGCGAAGGCGATCAGCGCCTCCGCCTCCTCCTCGTCGAACCCCAGGATGCGGGCCGAGCACCGTGCCACCTCCCTCACCAGCTCCAGGTTGGTCCGCTCGCACCGGGCGCCGAGTGGGTAGACCCTGCCGGCGCCTCCCCTCTCCATGGCCAGCAGGACGCCCCGGTTGTGGTCGTCCACGTGAATCCAATCCCGCCGGTTCTCTCCCGTCCCGAAGACCGGCAGGGGCTTGCGGTCGCGGACCCGCAGGGCGATGGAGGGGATGAGCTTGTCCGAAGACTGGTAGGGGCCGTAGATGTTGGTCGTGCGCGTGACCAGGGTCCGCATGCCGTAGGTGCGGTGATAGGCCAGCGTCAGCTCGTCCGCCGCGGCCTTGCTGGCCGCGTAAGGGGTGGACGGATTGAGGGGCGAGCGCTCGGTGAAGAGGCCCTCGGGGTGGGAGCCGAAGATCTCGTAGGAGGAGAGGTGCACGAAGGTGCCCTGCCCCTCCTTCCACGCCGCCCGTGCGGCCTCCAGAACGGCGGCGGTCCCCAGAACGTTGATCTCGGCGAAGGACACCGGATCTCCCACTCCGGACCCGGAGGGGTTCCGCGCGGCCGCGTGAACCACCGCGTCCACGCCATCGTCGCGGAGGAGGCGCCGGAGCGAGCCGCCCTCCGTGATCCGCTCCCGTACCAGCCGGAATCGCCCCGGATGGGCCTCCCTCAGGCCGTCGAGGACGGGCGTCGAAAGCCGGCCGCCCAGACTGTCGAAAACCGTGACGCGCCAAGCCGGCCTCTCCCGCAACACCATCCGGACCAGGTTCCCTCCGACGAAGCCGCCTCCCCCCGTGACGAGGAGGTGGGAGATGGCTCTCGATGGCCGGCCGCCGCCCACCGAAGAAGCGGGGTCGTCGCCGATCTCGTTCGTGCCCCGCGGGCCCGGGTTCTGGCTGAGCGTTCTCACCCCTCTACGCCCCGTACTGCTTTCGGACGTACTCGAGGTATTCGCCGCTGACGATGCGGCGCCACCATCCCTCGTGGGCCAGGTACCAGGCGACGGTGGATCCTAGCCCCTCCTCGAAGGCGACGCGGGGCCGAAAGCCCAGCTCCCGCACCGCCTTGGAAGGGTCGATGGCGTACCGCCAGTCGTGGCCGGGGCGGTCCTGCACGAAGGCGAGGCGCCTCTCCAGCTCGACCGGGTCCCGGCCCGTCTGCGCGGCCACCTCGCGGATCAGCGCCCTGACCAGATCGATGTTGCGGAGTTCGCACCGGGCCCCCAGGTTGTACACCTGACCCGGCCCGCTCTTCTCCAGGGCGAGGAAGACGCCGCGATTGTGGTCGTCCACGTGGATCCAGTCCCGCACGTTCTCTCCCCGGCCGTAGACCGGGAGGGTGTCGCCCGAGACCATACGGGCGATCATGAAGGGGATCAGCTTCTCGGGAAACTGGTAGGGTCCGTAGTTGTTGCAGCACCGGGTGATGAGGGTGTGCATGCCGTAGGTCCGGTGGTAGGCCAGCACGAGGTGGTCGGCTCCGGCCTTGCTCGCCGAATAGGGGGAGGAGGGATCGAGGGGGGTTTCCTCCGTAAAGGCGCCGGCGTCGCCGAGGGCGCCATAGACCTCGTCCGTGGAGACCTGGAGGTAGCGCCCGCGGCCGTCGCCCCACGCCTGACGGGCCGCTTCGAGCAGGGTGGCTGTCCCCATCACGTTGGTCTTCACGAAGGCCATGGGGCCGAGGATGGAGCGGTCCACGTGGCTCTCGGCGGCGAAGTGGACCACCTCCTCCACGGCCTCTTCGGCGAAGAGGGAGGCCAGCGCTTGCGCGTCCGTCACGTCCGCCCGGACGAAGCGATAGCGTTCCGGGTAAAGCTCTTGAAGCCCCTCCAGATTTTCGAGGTTCCCCGCGTAGGTCAGGCCATCCAGGACCACGACCCGCCGTCCGGCGTGCTCCGAGAGGGCCATCCGCACGAAATTGCTGCCGATGAACCCGGCCCCGCCCGTCACGAGCAGCGTCTTCATGATCGGTCCTCCCCGGCCGCGAAGGGCTTCCCCCGCCGGTCGGCAAAGTCGAGCAGGCTCCTGTAGAAGAGGCTGGCCGCCTCCTCGTCCTCCTCGAAGAGCCGGCTGAACCACTCGTAGAGGTCGCCCAGGCTCTCCTCCAACGGCTTCAATAGGGACTGCAGGTCCATCCCGCTGCTCCTTGGTGTTCCCTCTCGCTGACCCGATGCCCCCGCGCTTGAGGGACCCGGCCCATTGTCTACCATCCCGCGGCGCGCCGGCTAGGGTGTTCCCCCATCCTGCCTTCGGCCCAGGCTTCGCCGGAGCACCGCCAGGAGCACCACGACCGAGAGGGCCAGCGCCGCGAGCAGGGGCCACCTCCAGAAAGAGTCCGCCCGCAGCGGACCCCCGGAGACCGGGCCGGCGGCCTCCACGACGTGGGCGGCCGCGAAGGGCCGTCGGGGCAGACCTTCCCGGAAGGCCGCCAGGTCGTAGACGGGCGGCCCCAGCCGCGCCGATCCGGCCAGCAGACGCACGGGGGCTGTCCCGGGCCACGGGAAGATCAACACGTCGCTACGCGCGTAGAGGACCACGTCCACGGCCTGAAGAGGTGCGTTGTCCGCGTCCTCGAAGAGGAGCCGCAGCCTCTTTCCCGGCACGGGACCGGCCCTCAGGCGCAGGCGGGCGGGCAGGTCCCCGGGGCCGGGACAGGACCAGACGGCGCTGTCCACTCCCCGCCAGACCTCACCGCGCCCGCCCTCCTCGGGGTCCGCGGGGAGAAGGACCTGCAGGGAGACCCGTCTCGTGAAGGGCACGGGAGCGGCGGAGAGCTCCATGGCCGTCAGGGGGAGCCGCTCCGCCGGCAGATCCAGGAGGATCTGGCTCCGCCCTGCTTCGCCCGCGGGGGCGGGTCGGAGACCACGCTCGTCGAGGACCTCCCGGCCGCCCGGCGGGGACCAGCGCACGTAGGGGACCTGAGCCCCGGCGGAGGCTATCCGCACGTCGGCCAGGTCCGGCCGAGCGCGGGCGTACAGCTGGGGCGGCAACTCCAGGTGCACCAGCTGAAGGCTGGTGGCTCCCGGGGCCTCCACAGCCCAGCTCCGGTCGAAGGGCCCGTCGGGCAAAGGCGCGCCCAGCGCGAGGGAGGGCGCCGGGAGGTCGGGCAGGGGCAGCTCCCGTTCGGGGCCCGGTTCCGCCGACGCGTAGCTGGGAGGCGGCTCGGGCAATCCGCCCAGCAGGCCCGAGGGGCCCGGCGCATCGGCTCCGTAAAGCAGCGTGAAGGATCCCGGTGATGGCGCATGAAAGAGGAGGTAGCGCGGGAGGTGACGCAGCTTCGCCCCCCGAAGAACGGGGAGGGCGAATCCCCCCGCTTCGAGCACCAGCATGGCGGGGGGGTGAAGCGCCCCCTCCTGCAGCCCCAGGACCGGTGCCCGGCCCGGCATGAGGGCCGCCTCCGATATGGGGCGCCACTCTCCCCCGCTCCCCACCAGCAGCCTGGCCCGCACCGGAAACGGCAGACCCATGTCCAGGACCAGGGCCGCGCCGGCGAGCGGAACGCGGGGCACGTCAAACCGGAAACGGGACTCCCCCGGGGGAGCGGTCACGGCATCCAGCCTCACCGCATCCTCCGCCCACTCGCCGGTCCGATCGGGCCAGTCCTCCACCCAGAGCCTGCGCCAGTGGGGGAATCCCGCCTCTTGGGGCCAGAAGAGGCGGAGGTAGCGGTCCCGCGTGGGGGGATATTCGAGGGAGGTCTTGGCGCTGTCCGCACCAGGCGCCAGCCGGAAGATGGAGCCCCTCGTCAGGACCGTCCAGCTCCGGCCGTCCGCCGAGCCTTCCACGGTCACGTTCTCGGCCAGCCCGGTCCCGGGGACCTCGAGGATCACCCTTCGGTGGCGAAGCTCCCCAGGCCCCAGGTCCGCCTCGACCCACCACCCGCCTCCGTCCGCTCGGACATCCACCATGGCGGCCTTTCGGACCGACGGAGCCGGCTCGGCGGGACCGGTCCAGGGGAGAAGCGGGACGGATGCGCCGTCGGGACCCCTGAGGGCCAGGTCCTCCCCGGACGCCGAGAGCCGGTCGAGCACCTCCAGGGGGAGACGGAGCCTGATCCACCCGGCTTTCTCGACGCGCACCTCCCTCGCGTAGCGGTAGGGGGGCTCCGCCCCCCAAACGGCGAGGCCGGCCGACAGGCAGGCCAGGAGCGCCAGCCGTCGCAGCCTAGGCACGGCTGACCTCCGCGAAGACGAATCGCTGGTAGAGATAGGAGATGAACAGAAGGCTCAGGCCCAGGGCCAGGAAGGAGCCCACCCGGTAGAGATCCTGGAGGTGCCTCAGGTCGTAGACGAAGACCTTCGTCACCGCCAGGAACATGACCGCCAGGGAGGCGACCCTGGGGCCCTTGCCCTGCTTCAGGATTCCCACCCCCAGGAGCAGAAGCGCGAAGAGGATCCAGGCCGCCGAGTAGGCGTAGTTCTCCACGTCCGTCGGACCGCCTCCGTCGAGGAAATGGGGGTGGAAGAACTGCCGGACCTCCAGCGTGAGGAGCAGGAGCCCCAGCCCTAGCCCGCCGTAGAGCGCCGACGGCGCGGCGACGCTTCGCCAGCTTTCGCCCGCCGGCACTCGGGCCACGAGCGCCAGCAGGAAGATGGGAAGGCCGTACACGTACAGGAGGCCGTTCAGCACGGGAAGGCCGCCCACGTCCTGATGCCACAGCAGGGGGCTGCACAGGAGGACGTCGAGCAGCACGAGCTTCACCGTCGCCATCCCGTAGAGCAGACGGGCGCCCCACAACTCCACCCCGCCGCGCCACCGGACCCACGCCAGCAAGAGCCCCGCGGCCATGACGAGCCACAGGTTGGTGTAGGTCGAGACCTCCATGAGCGTGAATCGCCCGGAGTCCAGGAAGGGCCCGTGGAAGAGCTGGCGAACTTCCAGCGACAGGCAGGCCCAGGCGAGGATCACCGCCGCAGAGCGGATGACCGCCAATAGCGAAGCGGCCTCCTGGCGGTCCCGCCGCCACGCCGGTTGGACCAGGGCCAGGAGAAGGGCGGGCAGGCCGTAGACGTAAAGAAGCCAGTTCAGCAGGGGCCACGGGCCTACGGGAGAATGATTCCAGAGGGGGTTGGCCGACAGCACGTCCACCAGGCCGATCTTGACCACGGCGACCAAGAAAAAAGCCACGCTCGCGTTCCGAACGGTCTCCCGTCCCCACCGGACGTAGGCGAGGAGGAGCAGCAGCCCGGCCGACAGGATGACGGCCGAATAGGTCCCCCACTCCACCAAGGAGGGGCCGGCCCCGGGAAGGCCGGAAGGATGGAACGCCTGGCGCACCTCGGCCACCAGGAAGACCATGGCCAGCACGGTGGCGGCCGCGGCCGCCGCATTCCGGGCAAGGTCCCAGTGAGAGCGGCCCAGGAGCCAGGCGGCCGCCGTGAAGCCGAGGGCAGGCAGGGCATAGACGTACAGGAGCCAATTCAAGACCGGTATCGCGCCCACGTGGTCCGGAGTCCAGAGGGGGTTGGCGAGGAGGCAGTCGAAGAGCAGGATCTTTCCCGCCGCCAGCCCCATGAAGGCCAATCCAGCCAAGCCCACCGCCGTCTTCCGCCACTTGAGGAAGGCCGTCAGGGCGATGAGGCCCGCGGCGAGCCAGAGGTGTGAGTAGGTGGCCCATTCCACGATTCTGGGCAGGGGGCCCGCCAGGCGGCCGGGATGGAAGCCCTGCCGCACCTCCAGGGTGAGCAGGGCGAAGAGAAGCGCCGCCGCCCCCCAGGTGAATGCTCCCGCCTCCGGTTTCCAGTCCGCCCGCTCGTACCAGTAGGCCGCCAGCGCGAAGGCGACGACCGGAATACCGTAGCCGTAGAGGATCCAATTCAGCACGGGCAAGCTGCCGAGCGGGTATCGGAGGACCTCCGGATTGAGCAGGAGGCGAACCGCCACGGCTGCCCCCAGGAGGAGGCCGAGGTAGCCGAGGGCCTTCACGCGCAGCTTGAGGAGGAGCCACGCCAGCGCCCCCGCCTCCAGCGCCCAGGCCACCGTGAGCCAGTGGGTCTCCAGCTCGAGGGGCACGGTCAGGCTCACGAAGGCGGTGACCGCGACGCAGAAGGCGGCCAGGGTGGCCTCGCCGTACCGGCTCCGGCGCGTCGGAGAGGCGGCGGAAACGGAGGCCGCCAGATAGAGGACCGCCAGGGCGAGGCTCACGGTGCCCCAATGGGCCACGCTCGTTCCGTGGAGCTTGTCCACCCACCAGGCGAGACCGAAGGCGGCGAGCCCGCCGGCCGCCGAAAGGGTGGCCCACGAGGCGGGAAGGCGGGAGCCGTGGTGCGCGACCCAGGCTCCGAAGCCGTATACGAGGGCCATACCCGCGGCGACGATCCAGACGTCCGCTCGTTGGTTGGCGGCGCTCTGCGCCACCCATCCGCCGGCGAGCAGGATCGTCACACCGAAGCTCACCCACGGCATGCGGTCGTAGGCCGCGTCCAGGCGACCCAGGGCCAGCGAGGCCCCGGCGAGTATCCCCAGAAAGGCCCACTCCATCAGCCCGAAGCGGGTGCGGGCGGCGAGTATGGCCAGGACCACGAAGGCACCGATCAGGGCACCGTAGCCCAGGAGCGCGCTCATCGTCCCGAGGCCGCCGCTCTCCTGCGGGATTGGCGAGGGGGCCCAGCCCCGCGCGGCGAGGAGGAAGGCCCCGGCGGAGACCAGGAGAAAGAGGCCGATCCATGGCGCGTCCGCGGCCACCGTGCCGGAGGCGAGCCGGTGGAAGGCCGCCCCGAGGCCCATCACGAGCGTCAGGGCCGCGAGGGCGTTCCACCGCCGCTTGCGCGTGACGAGGATGAGCGCGGCCTGGAGCATGAGGAGGTAGGCGAAGAGCCGAGCCGGCGATGCAGACACCACGCCGATCCAGTACGGGGTGAAGAAGCCGCCGACCAGGCCCAGCACGGCCACCACCATGCCCTGTCGGAGCGAGAGGCCCACCGCGGCCGCGGTGGTGAGGGCCAGCAGCGAGAAGCCGGCCCACGGGCTGATGAGGTGGTAGAGGATGGTGCCCGCGAGGAAGGCGGCGTATAGAACCGCCACGCCCGCCGCGCTGGCGCCCTGGGCCGTCATGGCGGTGCGCTTTCGCAGCCACTCGCCCGCCCCGAGAAGGGCCATGCCCAAAAGGACGGCGAGGGTGACGCGGGCTCCCGGCCCGAGCCAGCCTCGCTCCACGCTGTACTTCACCAGGAAGGCGCCGGAGAGGATGAGCGCCACGGCGCCTATCCAGACCGGCAGGGCGATGCCCAGGCGTCGCTCCCAGCCTCCCTCCTTTGGAGCGCGTCCACCGACCTCCTCCTCCGCCTCGGTGGCGAGAAAGGCCGGCCGAGGGACGAAAGGCGGGGGCGCCGCAGCGGGCTCGAAAGCGGGAGCCGGCTTCCGCACGACTTCCGGAGGGAGCCCTTCGTGGGGTGCGGGCGGCACGGGCAGGATGACGGGCGGTTCGGCGGCCGGTGCGATGGGCTCCTTGGCCGGCGGAGCTTCCGGGGGGAGTCCGCCCCCGGCGACCGGCGGCGGAAGGGGCGAGAGGGGAATCCCCGCCTGGTCCGGCACCTCGGCTCGCGGCGAAGGGGTCCGCCCAACCGCCATGGCTGGCGGGGGCGGGATCGGCTCTCGCCGATCGCGGAGCGGTCCGGCCGCACCGGCCGCCGGTATCCCCGGGCTCCCCTGCTCAAGCCTCGCGATCCGCTGCTCATGGCGGATGAGGCGATCCATCAGCGAGTCCACTTCTTGCTTCAAGTCCCTCGCCGCCCGATCCGCCTCCCTGGCCCTGATCCTCGCCGAGATGGCGAAAGCCAGAGCCACGAAGGGCGTGGCGAGCAGGCCGCACGCGATGAGAATCCAGCCTTCCCCCATGGTCCCCTCCTCCGCCCCCTCAGGCGAGCCCCTTCCCCCCGAGGTAGGCTTCGAGCGCCTCACGCCAGTGGCGGACCGCCCCAGGCGGCACCTCTTCGCCGCGCAGCCAAGCGTGGGCCGGCCGGCGCGCTGGGCGGGGGAACTCCACCGTGGCGCACGGGACGACGCGCGTTTGGAGCCCCAGTCCGAGCGCGATGGCTCTGGCGAAATCGTACCACGTGATGGGTCCGCCGCCACCCACCGTGTGGGCCACGCCGCGCGCCCCGCCTTGAAGGAGGCTCGCCACCTGAAGGGCCAGCTCGCTGGTGTGCGTGGGCACCCCCCACTGGTCGTTGACCACCCGCACCTCCTGCCGGCTCGAAAGGAGTCCTGCCATGGTGTCCACGAAGTTCCGGCCGTGGCGGCCGTAAAGCCACTGGGTCCGGCAGATGAGCAGCCGTTCTGGAGGAAGCTCCCCCTGCGCCGCCCGCTCCCCCTCCAGTTTGCTCTCGCCGTAGGCGTTGACGGCGGGGCCCGGGGGATCGCCGGGGAGGTAGCCCTCGGGGCGAGTGCCTGGGAAGACGTAGTCGGTGCTCAGGTGGACCAGGAGCAGCCGCCGGTCGGCGCATGCCTTGGCTACCATGCGGGTGCCGAAGGCGTTCACCCGGAAGGCCTTCTCGCGCTCTCTCTCGGCGCCGTCCACGTCGGTGTAGGCGGCGGCGTTCAGCACCGCTTCGGCGCGGTGCGCGTCCAGGAGGCGCTCCAGTGAGGTCGGGTCGGTGATGTCGGCCTCGGGCAGATCGGCGGGCACGACCCTGTGGCCGGCTCCCTCCAGAATCGGGAGCGCGTCGGTGCCGAACATGCCCTTCGCGCCGAGGAGGATCAGGCGCATGGCGCGGGGCTCCCGGGCGCGAGAGGCGAGACGCTAGACGCGAGACTGGAGACGGGAGAGGCTAGGCGCGAGACGGGAGAGGCGAGACGTGAGACCACCCATCGCGCTCTGGAGAGCGCTCCTATGGGCAAAGGACCGCAGGTGGCCCTCTCAGATCGGCATTCGCAATTCGTCATTCCCCGTTCCTTGGTGTCTTGGTGCCGTGGTGGTGGCCCTTTTTCCCCGAATTCCAAATCACCGGTCCTTCGTGGTCCAGTCGTAATCGATGACGCCGTTGTGATGAGGGTCCAGGCGGTACTCGTCGGGCTCGTCGTAGTTGTAGGTCTTGGTGGGGAGGTTGATGACGAAGGCCTCCTCGCTCCCGAGGCACTTCCAGCCGTGGTAGACCCCGATGGGGACCTGCACGAGCGCGGGATTGTGCTCCCCGATCACGAACTCGACGATCTCTCCCTTGGTGGGCGAGCCCTCCCGGGTGTCGGCGAGGACGAGCTTGACCATTCCCTTCACGCAGACGAAGTGGTCCTTCTGGAGCTTGTGGTAGTGCCAGGCCTTCACGACACCGGGGTAGGTCGTGGAGAGGTAGACCTGCCCGAAGGCCTCGAACTCCGGATCGTCCGCGCGGAGCATCTCCATCAGACGGCCCCTGTCATCCGGGAGCACCCGCAGCTTCTTGACCTTGACGTCGTGGATCATGACCCTTCTCCTTCCGCGTACACGTTGGCGCGGGACAGGCTCTCGAAGGTCCCCGCATCGGTCCACCAGCCGTGGATGAAATCGTAGCCCATCTCCCCCCTGGCGATGTAGTGGTTGTTCACGTCGGTGATCTCGAGCTCGCCGCGGGCGCTGGGCTTGAGGGTGCGGATGATCTCGAAGACGCCCCCGTCGTAGAGGTAGATGCCCGTTACGGCCCAGCGGCTCTCGGGCTCCCGGGGCTTTTCCACGATCTTGGTGACCCGGTCCCCCTGGAGCGAGGCCACGCCGAACCGGTGGGGGTCCGGCACCTCTTTCAGGGCGATGCGCGCGCCCCGATCTCCCTGATCCCGCCGGAACCTCTCGATCATGGGCGCGAGCGCGTCCTCGAAGAGGTTGTCCCCCAGGATGACGGCCAGTGAGTCTCCGGCCGCGAAGTTCTCGGCCAGGTTCAGCGCCTGCGCGATGCCCCCGGCCTCGTCCTGCACCTTGTAGGTGAAGGCGCAGCCGAACTCCCGGCCGGAGCCCAGGAGGCCCACCACGGAGCCCATGTGCTCCGTCCCGGTGACGATGAGGATCTGTTCGATGCCCGCCTCGGTCAGTTTCTCGATGGGGTAGTAGATCATGGGCTTCCGGCCCACGGGCAAGAGGTGCTTGTTGGTGACCTTGGTCAGCGGAAAGAGCCGCGATCCCGTTCCTCCGGCCAGCACGACGCCTTTCATGGACGCTCCTTGTTCGCCAGCAACGACGATGGTTATTTCTCTATTTCTCTCGCTCTCCCGCCACGGTGCGGGAGGGCGTGCCCAGTTTCATTCCACCGAAGAGGGCGGCCGCGCGCCCAGCAGCCGCTCCACCGACCCGCGAAGCTCCTCGGCCCCGGAGAGCGGCGTGACCAGAAGGCCCGCCTCGGTCTCCACGACCACCTGCCCGACGAGGCCCCGCACGAGGGTCCGCGGGCCCGTCGTGATCACCAGACAGCCCCTGCACTCCTCCATCCGCCCGGGCCCCCACGCGGCGTTTCCCTCCGAATCCTTGGGCAGCAGCGCGAAGAGCGCCGGGAACGTGCCCACGTCGCTCCAGGGGAAATCGGCGGGCACGACGACGGCCAGCCGGGTCCGCTCCATGACGAGCCGGTCGAACGGGGTCGAGGGCAGGGCCCTGTACGGCTCCGGCCCAGCCCCCTTCAGCCAGGCTTCGGCGGCCTCCCAATACCCCGGACAGTGGGCGGCCATCTCCTCCCTCAAGGGCCCCAGCGGGAGCAGAAACATACCCGAATTCCACGACACCCCGGGTTCGGCGAGCAGGACCTCGGCCCTCTCGCGGTCGGGCTTCTCCACGAAGCACCTCACCGAGAAGCCTTCCCCCGCGGGAGCCCCTGGCTGGATGTAGCCGTAGGAGGTCTCGGGGCCCGTGGGCCTGACGCCCATGACGCCCAGCGCTCCGCGCTCCCGGCACAGCCCGGCCAGCCGCCGGATCGTCGCGCGGAAGGCCGCGGCGTCCGGGATGTGGTGGTCCGAGGGAAGAACCAGCAGCAGGCCTTCCGGCCCCGCCTTCGACCAGGCCCGCGCGGCGGCGAGGGCCACGGCCGCCCCCGTGTTCCGGGCCGCGGGCTCCGGGAGGAACTGCACGCCCTGGGCCGCGCACAAGCCCTCCAGCGTCGCCGGACCCACCGCCGTGAGGGAATCCGGCTCCAGCGTGAGGGCCCTCTCCACGCAGGCGCCGTACAAGGTCCCCAGGGGGCCCATGGGGATAAAGGGCTTGGGACGCGCGGGCGAGGAGAGCGGCCAGAGACGGGTCCCCGATCCCCCCGCCAGAATGGCCACGTGAAGGCACGCACCGCGATCCGCATTCACAGCATTCCCCTCCGCATGGCCCTGAGCTCCGACTCCTTCATGGTACGCCCGGAGGCTACTTCAGGACGAACCGGTCGGCCTCCACCGGGAATGTCCCCCCCAGGTACTCCAGGAGGAGGCGCACACGATCCTTGGAGGGCATGGCCTCGAGGACCGTCCCCTCCATGCCGGCGAAGACGCCCGCTTGAAACCGCACGCGCTGGCCTATTTGGAAGGCGGGGTCGGGATCCGGGCGGAGGTACCCGCGCCCTCCCTCGCGCTCCCGCCAGTGCTCGACGAGTTCCGGCTCCACGCAGGCGAGCTGCTCCCCGAAGGTGAGCGGTCTGAGTATCCCCGGGAAGTAGCGAACCCTCGCGAGTTCCACCTGTGGCGACAGCAGGACGAAGAGGTAGCCGGGAAACATGGGCCGCGGCCGGGGACCCGTATACCGGTTCTTCACCTTGGGCTGGTAGCCCTCGAACCCCTCCTGGCCCAGAAAAACCAGGGCGAGCTCGTCCTTGCGCGGCTTGGTGGCCAGAACGGCCCAGACCCGCCTGGCGCTCGAGAGGTCCGCCAGCATCTAGCGTCTACCGGCGTAAAAGCTCCGGATTCCCTCGCACACCTCTTGGACCTCCGCCTGCGTCAGCTCGGCGAAGATGGGCAGGGCCAGGACCTCTGCGGCCGCGCGCTCGGTGTGGGGAAGCGCGCCCTCCGCATAGCCGAGGGAACGGAAGCAGGGCTGCAGGTGGAGAGGTACGGGGTAGTAGATCATGGAGCCGATCTGCCGGTCGGCGAGGTGCGCCTTCAGCTCGTCCCGCCGCTCCGCGCGGATGACGAACTGGTGGTAGATGTGGGTATAGCCGTCGGGCGCCTTGGGCGCATGCACCGAGGGGATGCCCTCCAGGCCGCGCCGGTAGAGTTCCGCCACCTCGGCGCGCCGCCGGTTCCAGCCGTCCACGTGGGGCAGCTTGACCCGCAGGACCGCCGCCTGAACCTCGTCCAGCCTGGAGTTGTAGCCGATCTCCTCGTGGATGTAGCGCTCCCTGCTCCCGTGCACGCGGAGCAGGGCCAGACGGTCGGAGAGGGCCGCATCGTCCGTGGTCAGCAGGCCTCCGTCCCCCGCTCCGCCCCAGTTCTTGGTGGGAAAGAAGGAGAAGGCGCCGAGGTGGCCCAGCGTGCCGACGCGCCGGCCCTTGTACACGGCCCCGTACGCCTGGCAGGCGTCCTCGAAGACCTTGAGGCCGTGAGATGACGCGACGGCGTTTAGGGCGTCCATGTCGGCCGGAAGGCCGTAGAGGTGGACCGGCAGCAGCACGCGGATGGGCACGCCCGTGGCGTGGTGCACGGGGAGCCCCTCGGGCCCGGGCCGGCACTCCTCCTCCAGAAAACGCTCCACGGCGGCCGGGGAGAGGTTGAAGGTCTCGGGGTCGATCTCGGCGAAGAAGGGCCGCCCGCCCGCGTTGTGGATGGCGCCGGCCGTGGCGAAGAAGGTGAAGGAGGTGGTCAGCACGCCTTCGCCTTGCTTGAGTCCCAGGGCCCTCAGTCCCAGCAGGAGGGCGTCCGTGCCCGAGGCCACCCCCACCGCGCGGGCCGCCGCGAGATGGGCCGCGGCCTCCTCCTCCAGGGCCTTGCCGTGTTTTCCGAGGATGAAGTGCTGGGTTTCGAAGACGTCCTGAAGGGCCCGCTGCACCGCTTCGCGGATCTGGGCGTGCTGCCTCGTCAGGTCTAACACCGGTACGCTCATGGGTTTGGGCTCCTTCGACAAAGGCATGCTTATAGCACAGCGCCCCCCACGAGTAAAGCATTTCAGGCCCCTTTGAGGGGCCGGCGGGGCCGTGGTCATTGCTGTCCAAAATTAGTTCAGCTCGCACTTAAGGGTTTGCCTTCCGAAGCGAAGCGGAGGAAGGCGCGTTCCGGCGCCGATGGGCCTCATGCAAGGAAGGTGAGACGGCCACACCGCAAGCGTACTCCCTGTACGCTGAGGATGTGGACGCCGAAACCTGACGCGGCAGGAGGTCCGTCGCCGCCGGCGCACCCGTGGAGGGTGGGAGGATCGCAATCACCGAGCAAGGCTGGGACCGGCGCCCGAAGGGCGGCTGAGGGCCTGCGGCCGGAGCGCGGCCACGCTCGCGTGGACGCGCCCGGACCAGGCCCCCAGCGCCGCGCCAAAGGCGCGGCCCAGACCCAGCCGTGGTTCGGAGCCGGCAAAGCCGTCTATTTTGGATAAGCATGGGCCGTGGTATGGTTGGGGAGAGTCGGAGGCCCGACCATGGATTCCACGGTCTTTCAGAAGCTTCTCATCAGCGCCATCCAGAGGGGCGCTTCGGACGTCCACCTGCAGACCGGCCACCCCCCGATGATGCGGATCAACGGCGAGCTCCTCGAGGTCAAGTACCATCCCCTGGAACCATCGGAGACGCGGGCCGTGGCGGAGGAGATCTTGGCCCACACCTACCAGAAGCCCGACGTGGCCATGCTCTCGGAGTTGGACGTCTCCTACGGCATCGAGGGCCAGGGCCGGTTCCGCGCCAACATCTTCCGCCAGAGGGGCAGCTTGAGCATCGTCCTGAGGGTGATCCCCATTACGATCCAGAGCTTCGCCGAGCTCCATCTCCCGCCCGTCCTGGAGCAGATCGCCAACCTCCGGCGAGGCCTGGTGATCGTCTCCGGCGCCACGGGGAACGGCAAGTCCACCACCCTGGCCGCCATGGTGGAGCACATCAACGAGACCCGCCGGGCCCACGTGGTGACCATCGAGGACCCCATCGAGTTCCTCTTCAGGCACAAGATGTCCATCGTGAGCCAGCGGGAGCTGGGCAGCGACACCCCTTCCTACGCCTCCGCCCTCCAGGCCGTCCTGCGCCAGGACCCGGACGTGATCCTTATCGGCGAGATGCGCGACCTGGAGACCGTCGAAACCGCCCTCAAGGCCGCCGAGACGGGGCACCTGGTGCTGGCCTCGCTCCACACCACGGACAGCGTCAAGAGCATCTCCCGGCTCATCGGCATGTTCCCGCCGGACCAGGAGGCCAGCGTTCGCGGACGGCTGGCCGACGCCCTCATGGCCATCGTCTCCCTGCGGCTCATGCCCCAGAAGGGCGTGCTCGGGCGGATTCCGGCCGTGGAGGTGCTCCGCGTGACGCGCACCATCCAGGAGTGCATCCGCGACCCCTCCAAGACCGCCGACATTCCCGAGCACATGGCCAAAGGGGCGGAGATGTACGGCATGCAGACTTTCGACCTGCACCTGCTCCAGCTCGTCAAGGAGGGCAAGGTCGAGCTGGAGGCCGCCAAGCTGGCCTCCAGCAATCCCGCCGAACTCGAGCGCGCCATCCTCATGGAGGGGTGACGGGGTACGCGAAACGGCCATGGGCAAAACGTGATTGAGCGAGATGCGAGTATGCAAAGATGATTCTCCTTGCTTCATCGCTTGTTCGAGCCATCGCTCCATCCCCCAAGCCCGCTGCCGTAGGACCCCATGTACGGATTCTCGCGGGCAGCCCTCTTTCTATAACCCAGCCGCCAAAGCCTCCAGGACCCTCGCCAGCCCCTCGTCGTCCACGTCGTGGTGGGTGACGAAGCGGATGTGATCCGGCGGCAGCACGTGGCAGAGGACCCCGCGGGCCTTCAGGCCCTCCCCCACGCGCTGGGCGGTCAGGGGGTCGGTCACGCGGGTCATGACGATGTTGGTCTGGACGGTGGCCAGGTCCACCTCGAAGCCCGGCGCGGCGGCCAGGTGCTCCGCGAGCACGCGCGCCCGCCGATGGTCCTCGGGCAGGAGCGGCAGGATCTCCTCCAGGGCCACCAGCCCCGCCGCCGCCAGGATGCCCGCCTGGCGCATGCCGCCGCCGAGCATCTTGCGGATCCGCCGCGCTTCGTCCACGAAGGCCGGGCTGCCGCAGAGGAGGGAGCCGACGGGGGCGCAGAGCCCCTTGGAGATGCAGAACATGACCGAGTCGAAGGGCTCGGCGAGGGCCCCCGCCTCCACCCCGAGAGCGGCGGCCGCGTTGAAGATCCTCGCCCCGTCGAGGTGACTGGCCAGGCCGTGCTTCCTCGCCACCTCGCCGATCGCCCGCGAGGCCTCCACGCCCATCACCGTGCCGCCGGCCAGGTTGTGGCTGTTCTCGGCCGCCACGAGGGAGGTGCGCGGGAGGTAGTAGCTCGCCGGCCGGATCGCCGAGGCCACCCGCTCCGGATCCAGCACACCGCGCGTCCCCGGAACGGGCCTCGGAAGAACGCCCGAGAAGGCGGCCATGGTGCCCGTCTCGATGTTGTAGATGTGGCACTGCGCCTCGCAGATCACCTCGTCGCCCGGGCGGGTGTGGACCTTCACGGCGGTCTGGTTGGCCATGCTGCCCGAGGGCATGAAGAGCGCCGCCTCCTTCCGCATCAGTCCGGCCGCCAACTCCTGGAGCCGGTTGACCGTGGGATCCTCACCGTAGACGTCGTCGCCCACCTCCGCCTCCGCCATGGCCCGGCGCATGCGGGGTGTGGGGCGCGTCACGGTGTCCGAACGCAGATCGACGAAGTGGTCGGGCATGGGGCACCTCCATCAGGGGCCAGTATACGGGAGATGGAATTGGCGCAGGATGAGGGGACAGGGGATGGGAAAGTGAGAAGTGAGAAGTAAGAAGTAAGAAGTGAGAGGCGGTCTTTTTTCGATTCGCCATTCGCCATTCGCAATCCCCAATCCCCCCGATTCCGCGATAGCGGCTCAACGCCTGCGTAGGAGCGGCGCCTCGCCGCGAACCGGGTGACCCTGCGACCAGGATGCGGTGCCCGCGTACGGTCCGTCGCGCCGGGGGCGGCGCTCCTACGAGTGCAATTCCATCGCGGAATGTGGGAATCCCCCCCACCTTGCCGCGTGCCTCCCGGCAAGGTATCCTGGGGCGGTCGAGCGCGGACGCGATGGATCATGTGCTGCAGGTCACCGAGCTAAAGAAGTCCTTCCGGGGGCACCTCTCCATCGGGGTGCACCACGTGTTGGATGGCGTCAACCTCTCGGTGCCCAAGGGGGTCATCTACGGCTTCCTGGGCCCCAACGGCGCCGGCAAGACAACTACCATCAAGATCCTGGCCGGCCTGCTCTTCCCCGATGCGGGCGAGGCCCGGATCTTCGGGAGGAGCTCCACGGACCGCTCCGTCCGGAGGCGCATCGGCTTTCTCCCCGAGACGCCCTATTTCTACGACTACCTCAAGGGAGCCGAGCTGCTCGCCTTCATGGGCCGCCTCTACGGCCTCTCGCCCTCCCAACTCTCGCGGCGCGTCCCCGAGCTGCTGGAGACCGTGGGCCTCAAGGGCCAGGGCAAGCTCCAACTGCGGAAGTACAGCAAGGGCATGCTCCAGCGGATCGGGCTGGCCCAGGCCCTCATCCACGATCCGGAGCTCGTGATCCTGGATGAACCCATGAGCGGCCTGGATCCCATCGGGCGGCGGGAGATCCGCGATCTCATCCTCTCCCTCAAGGAGCAGGGCAAGACGGTCTTCTTCTCCTCCCACATCCTGGCGGACGCCGAGATGCTCTGCGACCAGGTGGCCATCCTGGTCAAGGGCCGCGTCGTTCAGGAGGGGATCCTGGAGGTGCTGTTGGGCTCGGAGGTCCGCTTCTGGGACGTCACCCTGCGGGGGCTGGAGACCTTCTCGCCTCCCTCCGGTTGTTCAGTGCTCACCCACCGGGGTGGTCAGGTGCTGGTGCGCGTGGAGTCCGAGGAGACCCTCCAAACGCTTCTGGACAAGGCGAGGGCCGAGGGGGCCTCGGTGCGCTCCGTGATGCCGCACAAGGCCTCCCTGGAGGACCTGTTCATGGCCCAGATTCCGGGAGGGGGAACATGACGCCCGTGGCGATCACGCCGAGGCTGACTCTCGTCCAGGTCTACGCCATCGCCAAGAACACCTTCAAGGAGGCCGTGAGGAGCCGCATCTTTTACATCCTGCTGGC
The DNA here is from genome assembly GCA_021787565.1 of Acidobacteriota bacterium. Lineage (GTDB taxonomy): Bacteria > Acidobacteriota > UBA4820 > UBA4820 > DSQY01 > DTPS01. Next base: position 14,337 of record JAJYLT010000018.1, on the reverse strand, counting down.
CTTCGCCGTCTGCCTCCTGCTCTTCTCCTTCGTGATGGGGCTTCTGGCCATCGGGAGCTTGCGCCGCGTCATCCTGGACATGGGGCTCTCGACCATCGCCTACTTCTCGGCGGCCACCGCCATCTTCATCGGCATCGGCCTCATCTACAAGGAGGTGGAGCGCAAGACCATCTACAACGTCCTCTCCAAGCCCCTCTCCCGAAGCAGCTTCATCCTGGGCCGGTATCTCGGGATCATGACCGTGCTCCTGGTCAACCTGGTGGCCATGACGCTCGTCCTGGCGGGGGTCCTGGCCTCGGTGGGGGCCTTCACGGCCCGGATATTCCCGGCCGTTGGGTACATCTACCTGGAGCTGATGATTCTCTCCGCGGTAGCCCTCTTCTTCTCCTCGGTCAGTTCGCCCGTGGTGAGCGCCATCTGCACGGTGGCCTTCTACCTCATCGGCCATACCAGCTCGAGCATCCCCTCCTTCCTGGTTCCGCTGGTGCAGTCCGAATTCGCCAAGCGCGCGCTTCTCCTGCTCTACCACGTCCTGCCCGACCTCAACCTGCTCGACATCAACAACTTGGTGGTGCACGACATCGCGACGGCCCCCGGATTCGCCGTACGGGGGGTCACGTACACGCTCCTCATGGTGGCCGTGCTTCTCCTGGCCTCCTCGCTCTGCTTCAAGCGGCGCGACCTGGTGTGACCGTGCGCACCCTGGCGGGAGTGCTGGTCATCGTCCTGCTGCTCTCCGCGGTGGTGCCCCTGCACCAGCAGATGGTGGCGCTGCACGACACTTACCCCACCGAGTTCCGCTCCTACTACATCCCATCCAGCGCCTACCTCAAGGTGGCCTGCCTGGGGCAGGACAACTTCGCGGCCGACCTCATCTTCATCTGGTCCATCCAGTACTTCGACCGGTACAAGCAGAACGTGAGGGACACCTACCTGCTTCACACCTACGACGTGATCACGGACCTCGATCCCAGGTTCTACGAGGCCTACATCATGGGGAACCTGTTCCTCAGCCTGGACAAGCGCTGGGACATGCTCTACGCCCTCTCGGACAAGGGGATCGCCGCCGACCCCAAGGACTGGCTGGTGGCCTGGGACGCCGGCACCTACGCCTTCTTCCAGGCCCACAACTACGCCAAGGCCCTGAAGTACTTCCACATCGCCTACGCCCGCAACCCCAAGCGTCCGATTCTCAAGGATATGCTGGCCAACGCCTACAAGTACCAGGGGGACTATGAGAGCTCGCTTCACTACTGGCAGAGCATCGCCCAGGAATACGCCGGCCAGGAGGAACACCAGGCCTCCTATTTCCGCTTCGCGGCGGAGCGCAACATCTTCGACCTGACCATCAAGATCGACCTGCGCAATCTCACGAGCGCCGTGGCGATGTACCGGCAGGCCAAGGGGGCCCCGCCCCCCACGCTGCAGACCCTGGTGAGCTCGGGGTACCTGAAGTCTCTGCCCGTCGATCCCGACGGCAAGCCCTACCTCTACGACCCCAAGACAGGCGCCGTGACCTGCCAGACGCCCTTCAAGTTCCGCGGGAAGTTCGGCCAATGGTGACCCTCACCCTCGCCCTCGCCTTGCTCTTCGGGCTGGTCCTGGGCTCCTTCGCCAACGTGCTCATCCACCGACTGCCGCGGGGCGAGTCCATCGTGAACCCGCCCTCCCATTGCCCTCATTGCGGGAGTCCCATCCGCTGGTTCCACAACGTTCCCGTGGTCTCCTGGGTGTTCCTGGGGGGCCGGTGCGCCGCCTGCGGCGGCCCCATCGCGGTTCGGTATCCCGCCGTCGAGGCTTCGGTGGGAGTGCTTTTTCTCCTCTCCGCCTGGGTCTGGGGCGCCACCTTCCCCGGCGCGGCGGCGGGTCTCTTCGCCCTCCTGTGCGTGGTGCTGGGGCTCATCGACCTGGAGCACCAGATCCTGCCCGACCGCCTCACGCTGCCCGGCATCGCGCTCGGACTGCTGTTTTCGCCCTACCTTCCCTGGACCAACCTCACCGCTTCGCTGGCTGGCGCCGCCCTCGGCGCCGCCATCCCCGCCCTCCTGATCACGCTCTACGCCCTGTTCGGCATCGAGGCCATGGGCTGGGGGGACGTGAAGTTCCTCGCCATGGTGGGTGCCTTCCTGGGCTGGCGGGGGGTGCTCCTCACGATTCTCGGGGGCGCCCTGCTGGGAACGCTCCTGGGCGGCGGATATCTCCTGCTGACCGGCAAGGGCCGTCGGACGCCGCTTCCCTTCGGAACCTTCCTCTCGGCGGCCGCCCTGGCGAGCCTCTTCTTCGCGGGCCGGTTCTGGGCCTGGTACGGGGCCCTCCTCGGCCGCCTCTCCCCATGAGCCTGCTCAAGCCCGACACGAGGCGGCTCCTCGTCTGGGCCCTGCTGGCCACCTGCACGCTCTTCCTGTTCGCCTCGGGGAGCGGCCTCGTGACCCTGTCGCAGTCGCTGGCTATCCAGCGGAAGGCGGTCTCGGACCAGGCCCTCCTCCTCGGCAGGAGAGGGTGGAAGGCCCTGGAGGTCAGCGGTTTCCGGCAACCTTCCGGGCCGCCTTGGCGGCTGGCTCTCCTGCCGCCGGACCTGCCGCCCTCACCGATCCAGCCCCAGGGCATGGCCCTGCTGTTCGGGCCGCGGGTGCTGTGGACCGATCCCGCCTTCGCCCCGCCAAGGGTGGACGCCCCACCGAAGGGGACGGAAGAGGTGATCCGGGAGGGGGGCCGCTGGCTCTACCTGAGGAGTCTGGAGGATGGCCGGCTTCTGATGGTGACTTTCGCGGCGCCAGCCTACGAGCGGCTCCGGAGCCGGTACGTCCTGCTCTCGGTGTTCGAGGCCGTGGGGCTGACCCTGCTGGGTCTGCTGTGGATCTGGCTGGCCCTGAGGCTCTATCGCTCCTACCAGGGCCTGGCCAGCACGGTACGTGACGCCAGCGAGTACCTCGCCTCGCCCGGCGGGGGTTCTCCCGCCCTGGCGATGGTGGAGGTCTTCCAGCACACGCTCCAGGAGCTGAGGGCTCGCAGCGACGAGCTGGCCGAGCTGCACCAGCGGGAGAAGCGGAGGGCCGAGGAGGTGGAGGGGCTCGCCGAGGCCCTCTGCGCCAACCTCGAGGCGGGGTACCTCCGGTTCGACGAGACGGGACGCCTCTCGGGCCTCAACGCCGCCGGCCGCTCCCTCCTCGGCCTGCCGACGGTCCCCCGGCTGGGCGACGCGGCCGAAGCCTTGCTCGCGGCCAGGCCGGAAGCCCTGGCCGCCCTGAGGGAGTCCATGGAGAGGCGGAGCCTGACCCTGCGAGAGGAGGTGCCGGGAGCCCCGGGGCTTCTCCTCCAGGTCGTGGGAATTCCGCTGTTCAACCTCCTCCACCAGCTCCGGGGCTATCTCTTGATCATGAAGGACCAGACCTCGCTCTACCAGATGCGCAGGACGATACGCGAGCGGGAGGCCCTCTCCCGCCTCGGCGAGGTGGCCGCGGGAGTGGCGCACGAGGTGCGCAACAGCCTCAGCACCTTCACGGCCCACATCAAACTCCTGGCCCAGGACCGGCCTGAGATGGCCGGTCAGGTCCACTATCAGGGATTGCTGGAGGAGATCCGCGGGCTGGAGACGGTGGTCCAGAACCTCCTCTTCTTCGCACGCCCGCTACCCCTGGTGACCGAGATGATTCCCCTCGAGCCGCTCCTGGAAGAGGAGGCGCAGGCGCTCCGGCAACAATTTCCGGATCTCCAGGTGCAGGTCTCGGCCGGAGACGGCGACAGCGTTCGAGCGGACCGGGAGGCCTTGGCCAGGGCCATTCGAAACCTCACGCGCAACGCGGCCGAGGCCCACTTGCAGAGCGGACGAGGCAACGGGCGCGTGCGGCTCTCGTGCGGCTTGGAGCCCGAGGGGGCGACGATCCGAGTGGAGGACGACGGGCCGGGCCTGAGTCCCGAGGCCGCGCAAGAGCTGTTCGTGCCCTTTTCCAGCCAGAAGCCGGGCGGTACGGGCCTGGGGCTGGCCATCGCCCGCAAGATCGTCCGGGAACACGGGGGGGAGCTCTCGCCCTTCGCCTCTCCCCTGGGCGGCGCGGGGTTCCGGATCCGCCTCCCCTCCTAGTGTTGTGTCTCCCTCCTGTGTTTAAGATCATGACTGTCCCAAACAATTTCAGCTCGCACACGTGCGGTCTGCCTTTCGGAGTGAAGCGGAGGAAGGCGCTGTCAAGGCCCGGCCGGGGTTCGGAGCCGGCAAGGCGGTCCATTTTGGAGGGGCATGATCTACAGACGCATTTCCCGGGACACGACACTTCCCAAGGGACTCCGCCCCTAGGGCGCCCGCCTGCGGCGGGCTGTTACCCCGAAAGAGCGGGGAGGCTTCCTCCCCGCACTCCTCCGTGTGCTGTCTGTCGCCTGCTTCCATGGTGAACCCATCACTGAGACAGCACACTAGCCCGCTTCCGGCTCGCTTCCGGCTATGGAACAAGCGGGCGCCCTGCGCTATGCTGATCCTCTTTTGGAGGGACGGCCCGGAGGTCCAGGCCGCCTCAGAGATCACCCGGGGAGGTGCAGATGAAGCGTTTCCTGATCGGACTCCTGGCGCTGTTGCCCGTGGTCCTGCTGGCCGGCGAAAAACCCTGGTTCAAGGGCTCGCTCGATCAGGCGGAGGCGGCGGCGAAGAACCAGAATAAGATGGTGGTCCTCAAGTTCTACGCGGACTGGTGAGGGGCCTGCCAGAAACTGGACCGTGACGTCCTTACGCAGAACACGATGGACCGTTTCGACCGGAACGTCGTCTGGTATCGCGCCAACGTGGACCTTCCGGACAACAAGCCCCTCCTCAAGAGCTATCACGTCACCGGGATCCCCACCACCGTGGTTCTGGACACGAAGGGGGCGGAGGTGGACCGCATCATCGGCTTGAACGGCCGGTCGGAGTGGCTCAAGACCCTGCTCGGCTACCTCTACGGCGTGGACACGCTGCAGGACTACCTTGACCGGGCCGGCACAGCTCCGACCGTGGCCGAAGGGGTCACCATCGCCCAGAAGTACCTGGACCGCGGCGAGCCGAAGGAGTCGCTGGTCTGGGTGGACAAGGCCAGGGCTCTCAAGCCGGGGCCGGACGGGAAGGCCACGCAGACGCTGAGGTTCATCGAGGCGCAGGCCTGGCTGACAACCGATGCCCCGAAGGGCATCGAGGCCCTCACCGTGGTCGCCACCGATGCCAAGGACCCCAACGCCGCCGAGGCCTTCAGCACGCTCTCGGGCCACTACCGCCGGGAGGTCAAGAACGCCAAGGACGTGGCCGCCAAGCGGAAGGCCGAGGACAGCCTCATGGCCCTCTACCACAAGTTGCTTCCCGCCCACCAGGACGACGCCCAGTTCCTCAACGACTACGCCTGGCACTGCGCGGAGCTGGGGGTGGAGCTGGACCAGGCCCTGACGGCGGGGCAGCGCGCCGCCGAACTCGGCAAGCAGGACCCCGGCATCCTGGACACGGTGGCCGAGGTGTACTACAAGATGGGGAAGAGTGACCAGGCCGTGGGGACCATCGATAGGGCCCTCAAGCAGAAACCCGGCGACAGCTACCTCGAGGGGCAGCGCGCCAAGTTCCTGAAGGCCGGCGGGAGCAAGGACAAGCACTGACCGGCTCGTGACCTTTGCGGCGCGATCCTTGGCGCCCCGGCCGGGGTCGACGGCCGGGGCGCTTCGCGTCTGGCCGGGGAGGAAGGGGGGAGTTTCTCCGTGGGGTCATGGGAGGCGCGCACAGCCGTCCTGGCCGCGTTTGCCGCGGGGGTCGGTCTCGCCCCGTGGATCGTTGCGCCCTGGTGGATTGCCCTGCCGGCCCTCGCCGTGGCCGCCTCGGTACTGCGCCTGCCCCGCCTGCGTCTCGCCCTGCCCCTGCTGGCGGCCATCGTGGGGCTGGCCACGGGAGGAGCCCGGCTCCACTCCCTAGCTCCCGACTGGCTCGCCCAGAGCGTGTCCCGGGCCCAGGACCCCGCCTACTTCTGGGTGAGGGGCAAAGTCGTCGAGGCCGAGCCCTGGCCCGACGGAAGCCGGGTCACGCTTCAGCTCGACTTCGCCCGCAAGGAGTCGGCCTGGATTCCCGTCCGCTCCCTCGCCCGGGCCTACCTGCCCATCCCGCCTCCCACCGAGGGGGCGCGGCTGGAGGCGAGCCTGGGGCTCACGCCCCCCCGCTCCGCCGCCAACCCGGGACAATTCGATTCGGCGGCCTACCTCGCACGCCAGGACATTTCTCTTCTGGGCACGTGCCGGAGTGCCGCCCTCGTCCACGAATCTCCTCCCGGGAAATGGCACCTGATCGGCCGATACAGACAGGCCATCCGGTCCCGCCTGGAGGAGGACACGGGCGATCTCCGGGGGGCCCTTCTGGCCCTGCTGCTGGGCGAACGGGGGCTCCTGGACACCCAGAGCACCGCCAACCTGAGCCGATCCGGCCTCCTCCACCTGATCGCGCTCTCGGGCTTTAACGTGGGCCTGGTCCTGCTCCTCTTCATGGGGCTGGCCCACGCCCTCCGGTGCCCCCCCTCCTGGCGGGACGGGGCCGCGCTCGTCCTCCTGGCGGTGTACGGACTCCTCGTCGCGCCGAGCAGCTCCCTGTCGCGCGCGCTCCTGATGGCGGCCCTGTTTCTCCTGTTGCGCCTGCTCGCCAGACCCCACAGCGCGGTCACGGCGTGGACGCTGGCGGCGGCCTTGCTCCTCGTCTACCGGCCCCAGTTCATCTTGGACGCCGGCTTCCAGCTCACCTTCGCGGCGACCCTGGGCATCCTGGTGTTCTGGAGCGCCTACCCCAAGGTCCTGCCCGCCAAAGGCCCGCTGGCTTGGCTCCTCAAGCTGCTCTGGGTGGGGCTCTCGGCGCAGTTGGCCACGCTTCCCATCCTGGTGATCACCTTCCACCGGTTCTCCCCATGGGGATGGCTCGCCACTCCGGCCGCCTCCCTCCCGCTCATGGCCGTCCAGGGGATCGGGCTCCTCTACATCCTGGGTCTCGGGTTCGTACCGGGCCTGCACCAGGCTCTGGCCTGGAGCCTGGAGCTGACGGCCAGGCCCTTCATGACCATGGCGGAGGGACTGGGCAGGAGCGCATGGGGAAGCTTCTTCGTTCCGTTTCCGTGGTTGGGCTGGACGGCTCTCTACCTCCTGGGGCTCGCCGTGCTGGCCTGGCCGTCCCGCCGCCGGGCATCCGGATGGGTGCTCATCGGAGCCGCGGCCGTGGCCTTCTGGTCTTGGCCCACCGGGCCGTCCGTTCGGGACGCCCGGGGGGTGGCCCTCCTCGACGTCGGGGAGGCCTCATGCCAGGCCGTGCTCTGGCCGGGCGGTTGTCTTCTCGTCGACGTGGGCACCAGCGGCATCGAGGGCCCTGGATCGGGGATCACCGTGATCGAGCCGTTCCTGGCCAGGGCGGGCGTGAAGGGCCTGACCGGCATCGTGCTGACGCACTGGGACCGCGACCACTGCGGCGCCGCCGAGGACCTGATCCAGGACCTCCCGGTGGGCTTCCTGGCCTATCCAGCCTCCGATCCCCCCGAGCCCGATCTGCCGCGGCGAATCGCCGCGATAGCCTCGGCAAGGAACGTTCCCCTGATTCCGCTGACCCGCGGACGGGGATTCGTCACCTCGGGCCCCTCTCTCTCGGTCCTCGGCCCCGGGGAGCCGTGCGATCTCCGCGACGAGAACGACCGCAGCCTGGTGGCCAGGCTCACGTTCGGACCTACCGCGCTGCTCGCCACGGGGGACCTTGAACGGGCGGGCGAACGGGACATCCTGGAGGCCCGCCTTCTCCTGTCGGCCTACGCGATGATCTCGCCCCACCACGGGTCCGCCACCTCCAGCAGCCCGGCCTGGCTGGATGCCGTGGCCCCCAAGGTGGTCCTCATCAGCGTGGGGCGGGCCAACCGCTTCGGCCACCCGTCGCCCGCCGTGCTGGCCCGCTACGCCTCCCTGCCTGCCCGGGTCTACCGCACCGACCGGGACGGCGCCCTCCTGCTGGATTTGACGGAAGGCCGCCCCATGGTTTACCGCCATCGGGACGGAGACTGGTCGCGCAGGCTCTTTGGCCGCGGCTGCCCGTGAAGACGGCGAGGGCCCCGCAGGTGGAGCGGGACCCTCGCGCAGACCTCACTTGTGTTCGATCTCAGCCCTTCTGGCCGGCCGTATAGCTCTCCAGGAGCTTGGTGAACTCCTCGGTCATCTGGTGCCCCCGGTACCGGATCACGCCCTTCCCATCCAGGAGGATCACCGTGGGAATGCCCTCGACCCCGTACTCGGTGGCGATCTTGTTGTTCACGTCCCAGAGGACCGTGTAGGGCAGTTGCTGCTCCTGCTGGAACCGAACCACGTCTTCGCGGCTCTCCCGGAAGTTGAGGGCCACGCCCAGCATGCGGAGTCCCTTCTTGGCGTACTCCTCGTGGATCCTCTTCAGGTCGGGGATCTCCCGCTTGCAAGGCGGGCACCACGTGGCCCAAAAGAACAGCAGGGTGGGCTTGCCCTCGTTCTTGAGAAGGCTTACCGGCTGTCCGCCCTGCACGGGCTGGAGCGTGAAATCCTCCGCGGCCTGCCCCACGTCGGTCCCCGCGAAGACCGCCGCCATCGCCAGAACCCCGGCGAGGGCGGCGGCCAGGATGGTCGTTTTCTTAGCGTTCAATGCCATGGCTATTCTCCTCGGAGGCGAATGATACGCCGGAAGCGGGACCGGCTGCAAGCCGCAACCGATGCTTGAGGCGGCGGCAGATGGCCCTGCTCGGGTTGTCCATGCAGTCCATGCAGACGCCCAGAGCGTCACGCAGTTTGGCTGGCGCCGGCTCGAGGGAGCGTACCAGCGGGATGACCGCCTCCACCAGGACCCTCTGGGCCTTCAGCGCCGAGGCGCAGGGGAGGCATGCCGCGCAATGGGACTTGACCTCCTCTTTCCCGCGCTCATCGAGTTGTCCACGCAGGTAAGCACCAAGCTTGGCCCGCACCCGTCCGCAAGCTGACATCTGCATCCCTCCCAACCCTTCGCATTCTCACCGCCCTGGCAGATTCCGGCGGTGCCCCGTCTGCGCCTCTTCCCCTTCAGGCCCCCTGGGCCATGGCCGGTGCCACGAGCTGGGCCCCCTGGCTCCAGCCGCGATCCGGAGTGTGCCCTCCGAGCTGCTTCTGCATCAGCTTCCGGGCCCTGTGTATGCGGGACATGATCGTTCCGATGGGGCAGTCCATCATGTCGGCGATCTCCCGGTAGGAAAAGCCGCCCACTAAGGATAGCATCAAAGCCTCCCGGTAGCCCGGGGGGAGCGTCTCGAAGGCGTGCTGGACGTCCTCCTTGAGGATGGAGTTCATCAGCGTCGCCTCGGGGTCGGCGGGCCGCATGCCCGTGTGCTCGACCTGGCTCTCCTGGGTCTCCTCGATGGACTCGAAATCCACCTCGTTCGGCCGCCTGTGCTGTTTGCGGTAGTGGTTGATGAAGGTGTTCTTGAGGATGCGGTAGAGCCAGGCCTTGCAGTTGGTGCCGGGCTCGTACTTGTCGAAAAACCGGTAGGCCCGAAGGAACGTCTCCTGGACCAGATCCTGGGCGTCGTCCTCGTTCCTGGTGATCTTCAGCGCCAGATTGTACAAGAAGTCCAGGTGGATGAGGGCAGTCTGTTCAAAATAGGCTCGGGATACCATGGGCTTTCCCCTTGTTCTTTTTGCTCTTTCTTTGCCGCCGTTCAAGTGGTCTTGCGATTGCGCCTCGTTCGAACCCTGTGGTATAGGTTGAAATCCTTTTACCGCCGGAGGTTGCGTGCTGTCCTATCTCTATGGAGCCTTGACCCGCCTTGCCGGCCTCTCCACCATCCGGAGAGCCGAACTTCTTGGCCAGGAGGAACTCCTGCTCCGGCTCCGCTCTGGGAGAAACGTCCCCGAGCTCCACCCTTCGATAAGCAAGGCCGTTGCCAAACTGGATTGGGAGGCGTGCGAACGCCAGGACAGGGAGGCCCAGGCCCGTGGAATCACGCTGCTGAGCTGGGACGACGGCCGGTACCCCGCCGTCTTGAGAACCGTCCCCGATCCTCCCCCGGCCCTCTACCTGGTGGGCTCCGTCGAGGCGCTGGAGGGCCCGGCCGTGGCGGTGGTGGGCTCCCGCCTGTGCACCGTTTACGGGCAGAACGTGGCGCAGACCCTGGCGGCCGAATTGGCCCGGTCCGGATTGACCGTGGTGAGCGGCCTGGCCCGCGGCATAGACTCCTCTGCCCACGAGGGTTCCCTGGTGGTCCCCGGCAGGGCTGTGGCCGTTCTGGGCACCGGGATCGACGTGCCCTACCCTCGCGAAAACGAAGGGCTGATGCGGCGGATCGTGGAGCGGGGAGGAGCCGTGGTGACGGAGTTCCCGCCAGGTACCCCACCGGCGCCCAGGAATTTTCCCATCCGAAACCGGGTTATTGCGGGCTTGGTCTGGGGCGTGGTGATCGTGGAGGCCACCGAGCGCTCCGGCTCTCTCATCACCGCCCGTTTCGCCCTTGAAACGGGCAGAGAAGTGTTCGCGGTCCCGCAAAACATTACCAGCCGCACGGCTATTGGCCCTAATACCTTGATTCAGAAGGGGGCCAAGCTGATCCAGCGGGGTCAGGACCTCCTGGAGGAACTGCCCGAGCATCTTCGTTGCAAGCTGAAACAGACGGAGGAGCCGGAGGGGACCGCCCAGGATTCCCTCTCGGAACCGTCGGCGGCGAACCGGCGGCTCCTCGCGATACTGAAGCCCGACCGGGGAGTCAGCGTGGATGAGTTGTGCCGGAGCTCCGACCTGCCCGCATCGGAGGTGCTCTCCGGCCTTCTCGAGTTGCAAATGGCCGGCGTCTGTGTAGAATTGCCCGGGATGCGCTACGCCCTGAAGGGCCGGATGAAGGAGCCCCACTGATGTCTCAGACCCTCTTGATCGTGGAATCGCCGGCCAAGGCCAAGGCCATCCAGAAGTATCTGGGCAAGGGCTTCACCGTGAAGGCCTCCATGGGCCACGTGCGAGACCTGCCTTCCAACAAGATGGCGGTGGACGTGGAGAAGGACTTCCGCCCCACCTTTGTGATCCTGCCCAAGAAGAAGACCGCCGTGGCCGAGATCCACTCCGCCGCCCAGAAGGCTGGCGCCATCCTGCTCGCGGCCGACCCCGACCGGGAGGGAGAGGCCATCTGCTACCACCTCCAGGAAATCCTCAAGGATACGGGCAAGCCGGTGGGGCGGGTCCTCTTCCACGAGATCACCTCCGGCGCCATCCGGGAGGCCGTGGAGCACCCGACCGAGGTGGATGCCCGCAAGGTGAACGCCCAGATGGCCCGCCGGGTGATCGACCGGCTGGTGGGCTACCAGATCTCCCCGCTGCTGTGGGACAAGGTCAAGAAGGGCCTCTCCGCGGGCCGGGTGCAAACCGTGGCCCTGCGCATGATCTGCGAGCGCGAGGAGGCCATCCGCGACTTCGTGACCGAGGAGTACTGGACCCTCACGGCCCGACTCGATGGGGAGGCTCATCTCCCCTTCGAAGCCAAGCTGACCCAGTGGCAGGGCAAGAAGGCCGAGGTGCGATCCGCCGCCGAGAGCGAGGCCGTCCTCGCGGGCCTCGAGGGGCGCCCCTGGTCGGTCTCCAAGGTCGAAAAGAAGAAGCAGAAGCGCTCTCCCCTGCCCCCCTTCATCACCAGCAAGCTCCAGCAGGAGGCGGCCCGCCTTCTGCACTTCCCCGTGAAGAAGACCATGTCCATCGCCCAGCGCCTCTACGAGGGCGTGGACTTGGCCGACGGGGAGACGGTCGGCCTCATCACCTACATGCGCACCGACTCCACTCGGGTTTCGCCGCAGGCCGTGGAGGCGGCCCGGGCGTTCATCCCGCAGGCCTTCGGGTCCGACTACCTGGCCCCCAAGCCTCGCCTCTACGCGCCGGCCAAGGCGGCACAGGATGCCCACGAGGCCATTCGCCCGACCGACGTGACCCGGACGCCCGATTCCGTGAAGGGCTTCCTCTCCAGGGACGAGCACGCCCTTTACCGGCTGATCTGGAGACGGTTCGTGGCCTCGCAGATGGCCGACGCCGTTTTCGACGCCACGAAGGTCCAGGTGGCCTGCGGCGAAGGAACCTTCTCGGCCGCGGGATCGGTGTGCGTCTTCCAGGGATTCCTGGCCGCCTACGAGGTGGAGGAGAACGGCGAGAAGGGCGCGCTTCCGCCTCTGCGGGAGGGCGAGCCTCTGCGCCTCCTGGAACTGACGCCCGAGCAGAAATTCACCGAACCGCCGGCCCGCTACACCGAGGCTTCGCTCGTCAAAGCTCTGGAAGAAAACGGCATCGGCCGGCCCTCGACCTACGCGGCCATCATCTCCACCATCCAAGAGCGCGAATACGTGGTCAAGGAGAAGGCCTTCCTCGTGCCCACGGACCTCGGCCAGATCGTGAGCAACATCCTGGTGAAGCACTTTCCCGCCCTGTTCGATGTCGGCTACACGGCCAGCCTGGAGGACGACCTCGACCGGGTGGAAAGCGGCAAGGAGGAGCGCCTCGCCCTGCTCAAGCGTTTCTGGGAACAGTTCGCCAAGGAGCTGGAGGCGGCCAAGGGCAGCATGGTGGACCTGCGAAGGGAGGGACAGCCCACCGACGAGGTCTGCGACAAATGCGGCAAGCCCATGGTGCTGCGGATGGGCCGATTCGGACGGTTCCTGGCCTGCACGGGCTACCCGGAGTGCAAGGGGACCCGCCCCGTGGCCGACGAGAACCCCCCCGAGGTGCCCGAGGAGCACAAGACCTGCGAGAAGTGCGGGGGGGCCATGGCCGTCCGCCAGGGCCGCTTCGGCCCCTTCCTCGCCTGCGAGCACTACCCCGCCTGCAAGACCACCATCAAGCTCCGGCGCAGCAAGGAGGGCAAGGTCGTGGCCGCCAAGGATGAGGTACTCGACGAGAAGTGCCCCGAGTGCGGCAACTCCCTCGTGAAGAAGCAGGGAAGGTACGGTCCCTTCGTGGCCTGCTCCAACTACCCCACCTGCAAGTACATCCAAAAGGAGACGGTGGAGGTCCCCTGCCCCAAGTGCGGCAAGCCCCTCGCCAAGCGTTTCACCAAGAGCCGGAAGGTCTTTTACGGCTGCACGGGGTACCCGGAGTGCGACTTCGTCTCCTGGTCCAAGCCCCTCCCGGGTCCCTGCCCGCTGTGCGGCGGCCCCTACCTCGTGGAGCGCCGGGGCCGCTCGGGGGCCTCCAGGGCCTGTCCCTCCAAGGGCTGTACCTTCAGCGAACCGGTGTGAGGTGAGTAGGTGAGTAGGTGATGAGAGGAGCCCACTTTCTTCCCATCGCCATTTTGGACGGGTGCGGTATCATACACACGTCACTCGGGCGTCCGTTCATTCAACAGGCCACGTTGCCAGCATGCGCCGCTTTTGGGCAGGGGAAGACAGGGCGGGAGCGCGCCAGGCGCGGGAACAAGGGAGGGGCCATCGTGAAGGGGGATCTTCATGAGAATGTCCCTGGTGCTGGCAACGGCGTTCCTTCTCGTCGGCTCGGTGTGGGGGGCTGGAGCGGCATCGCGGCAAACCCCGGCGGCGTCCCAGGCGCGGGGCGCGCCTCTGGCCAATACCCAGGCTAACGGCCGCACACGGCTGGCGCAGCGTCCAGTCTTTCCCGTTCGGGTGCCTCCGTGGCCCTCGGCCAGGCTGAGCGCGCTCGCACAGGGAACGGGGGCGGGATTCAACGCGGGGGGTGCCCGGCTGGCCCTCTACACCTCGGCCCTTGCGGCCCGCCAAGCGGGCGTGGGCGCCGGAGCGGTGGCATCACCCCAGCCGGTGTCCCGCGCGGCCGCGGCGAGGAGTGCCGGGGCCATAGTTCCCGAGGCGGCGGATCCCACTACGCTCATGGTGGGCAAGACGGCCAACGGGACCAACTGGACGATCAACCTCTCCTGGGGCGGAGGAATCTCCCCGTACACCGTGTCTTATTGCACAGAGCCGAGCTTCCAGAGGGATGCCCGGAGCCTCGCGCAGGGGGTGGCCAGCTCGTCGATGAATACGGCAGCCAACAGCTCCGCCGCCCTGGAGTGCTATGCGGTGACGGATTCCACCACCGTGAGCCAGGCGGTGCAGGGGATGGGGTACAATCCCACGCCGGCACCCACGGATCCCACGCCGAGCACGACCGCCCTGTGGTGGGGAGATCCCATTACGTTCACCTCGGACAACCTGGATCCCAACCCCACGGGCGACCTCGTGCAGATGGGGGCCGGCTCACACGGGCCACGAGCACGCCCGGCGGCTCACCCTTCGCCAGCTCGGCGGACTTCACGGTGCCAGACGACGCCCGGGGCTTCTATGCCTTCCTCTCAGCCCACGGGCTCATTCCCGACAACGCATCCTTCATTGCCCTCTTCCCCCGGGGTATCG
>JAJYLT010000050.1 GCA_021787565.1 Acidobacteriota bacterium | reverse complement strand
GCCTGTACTGTCCGCCATCCGCTGGAGCTCCATCTTCCACTGGCGCAGCCTGTAGCCGTTGCTGCCTCCACCATCTGCCGTAATCAACAAGTTCTGGGCATCCGGATACAGCCGTCGCCCCTCGTGGTGCCACCACCCGCGAATCGACGCGACCGCGAACGCGCCCGTGTCGTGATCCGTCCCCACATTCACAAATCCGGTGTTTCGACCCAGATCGTAGATGCCGTACGGATAAGCACGCGGCACTTCCGGGCCGGGGAAATCGTGGCCGTTGACCTTCTGCGGCGACTTCGCGCTCCGCCACTGCCGACCCTCGTTCTCATAGTTCCCCACAAGCTCCTTCTTCTTCGTGTCCACGGATATGACTGGCCCCCCGCTGGCCAGCGCCCGGCGAACTCGCCCATTGATATGCTGAAACTGAGCATCCCGGTCGGGGTGATCGCCATCCTCTTCGGTCTTGCGATTGCTCTGGAGACTATAGCCCATCTGGTGCAAGAGCTGCGCGACCTTGTTATGGCCGACCGGATGGTGTTGGGCGGTGAGTTCGGCCGCGAGCACACGGGTGCTCTTGTTCGTCCAGCGCAAAGGCGATTCCGGGTCTCCTCGCGCCAAGGGCTCCACCAACCCCTCCAGCGCATCGAGCAAGCCCGGATCCAGCCGCACCAGAGCGGGCCTTCCCCCACCGGGGCGCCGGATACGACCGGGCGCCAGCGGACGCTCGCCGAGCTCATGCATTCCCTTTGTGATGGTGACTCTGGACAGACCACAGGCGCGACTGACCTCCGACACGCCGCCATAACCCAGTTGACGTGCCTCGTTCGCCGCCATCATCCGCCGCGCACGCTCGTCCAGATGAGGCCAGATTAAAGCAAACTTCTCCTTGAGCCCGCTCTGCTTCGCCATGCATCCAAAGCATACACCAATTCCCACTCGAGGTAAAGATTATTTATCCACAACTCCTAATCTCACGCCCTCCATCAGCCACGTGATCCTTAAAGTGGCCGGACAAGAATTACGAATCGAGGTCGAGGGATCAGGGTTTGGAGGCGAACCACGTTCAATGCCTTTTGTCGGCAACCTTCCCTGCTTCGCTTTCAACAACTTGGGGCATTTTGAGGCGGGGAGTTCGCGAGGCGGAGATGCGGTGACGTTGGATTACCTTTCCTGGAGTGATACCAGGATTGTCGTTAGTGGGTTCTCCGGCGCCTACGGGGAGGGCAAATGGTCGCTCGATACCGGCGCCCCTATCCTGATCACCGTCCAAAATCCGTCCAGCGGGAAGTCAGCTCAGTGGCAAGGATTCTTGCCACCCGACGTGGCACTGAATTGGGATCTACAGGCCAATAATTCCGATACAGACAGGCCAGTCATAGATGGCGTCGTGTTCGCGAACGTGGGGCGAGATCTTGTGATTCTGGTCCGGGGTAAAGGATTCGGAACGCCACCTCGTCTCCTCCCCTATGATGGTGATCTCCCATGCTTTGCCTTTGGTGATGAACAACGCGGCTGGCAGGCCGGGTACGGCCCTGGCGGCAACGCCGTTGGGTTGAAGTACCGATCATGGATGCCCTCTGCCATTCTTATCAAAGGCTTTAGCGGTTCTTATGGGAGTGGCTCCTGGGTAGTCCATTCTGGTGATCGTGTATCCATCACCGTCTGGAATCCTTCCAGCCACCAGAAAGCCGAATGGCGAGGCACTCTCCCATGAGCGGGAGGTCATCGTGGCGCTGCCCAGGGAGATACTCGTATTTTTCAGCAAGGGTTACAGAGGACCTGTGAGGCATCATGAAGTGGCACCAGAGTCCCGGGTACGTCCAGATCCCCGATTTTGCTTAAGGAGCGCAAGATGAAGAGAGATATCATCGATCCTAGGTTGCCTTCCAGCGAAAGAACTCAGCTTCATGGCGTGCTAAGGAATACTCGCCTCTTTGGAGTGCCCATAGGAGCACTACTCACAATGTTTCTGACTGCATCGGTTCTCGCCCAGACTAATCCGCCAACCTGGTATTCTGCCAACAATGGTCTTCCCCCAAGCGTTGTTGGCCCACTTTCAGGGGCCATCCCCATGCTGGCTATGAATCCCCAAGATCCTGACATAATATATTTGGATAGCCCAGGTGAAGTCGGTGTTTCGAGTTACGTGCTCTTTAAGAGCACAGATGCAGGATACAATTGGGAATCGGCTGACAATGGTTTGCCCAGCATCGCCCAAAGCGGCGGCTCTGTTGTGATAGATCCAGAGACGCCCTCGACGCTCTATGCGACAGGGATTGAACCTGGCGCGGGGATTTACGAGAGCACGGATGGTGGGTCCAGCTGGAGCTTGGTGTATAGGAGTACAGCGCTCTGGCAAAACCTATGGTACCTTGCTATTAATCCCCTATCGCCATCCATTCTATGGGCTGGTACAAATACCGGGCTTTACGAAAGCAGTGATGACGGATCTACCTGGAACGCCAGCAATAATGGCCTGCCGCCCCTGGCAGCGGTCCAGGCCATTGCATTCGACCCCAACGTAGCCTCTACTATATACGTAGGTGCGACCCCGAACGGCATCTACGAGAGCACCGATGGCGGGACGAGCTGGAATTCCATTAATAATGGACTTCCAACCTCGAGTCCGTTTGCAATAGTCGATATCGTCGTTGATCCGCAGAGCCCCTCTACGCTCTACGCATGCAGCATCGGGGGTGGCACCCTCTACAAGAGCGATGATCACGGGTATAGTTGGAGCACCATAAACAATGGGCTATCAGTGCCGGCTGCTTACTGCTTGGCTATTGATCCCCAACAACCATCTGTCTTATATGCAGGGACCGCCAGGGGTATCTTTGAGAGCACCGACGGTGGAAGTAGCTGGGACCCAGCTGACAACGGACTGCCCATGGAGTATGGGCTGGCTGTATGGTCTCTATTGTTCAATCCGCACAACCCGGCCATTCTATATGCAGGAACTGGCGCCGGGGTATACACAACAGTACAGCTAGGTTCCTGCTCGCTCGCATGCACAGCGACAGCCCCATCGGTAGGTACGATCGGAGAAACCGTTTCTTTTCAGGCAACCGCCACGCCATCATCAAGTTGCAGCAGCGGAACACCCTCCTACTCGTGGAGTTTTGGCGATGGAAGCACTTCCAATCAACAGAATCCTGCCCACACATACGAAGCGGCAGGCACCTATACCTGGACGATGACTGCAAACCTGGCAGGAGCCATCCCCTGCTCGCAAACGGGGAGCATCACCTTGACGAGCGGGCCCCCTCCGGTCGTGGCATCGGTCGTAAGAATGGCCCCCCCCTTCCGGCTCGTCGTGAAGGGTAGCAACCTGCAGGACGGTATCCAAGTGTCACTCAACGGCACTCAGTGGACCGATACGGATTGGAAGTCAGTCACCAAGATCGTGATCAAGGGCGGCGCCTCCCTCAAAGCCGCGGTCCCCAAGGACACTCCTGTGACCTTCACCTTTGTGAACCCCGACGGGGGAACGGCGACCCTCAGCAACTGGAGTTGGTAAGCAAATTCATTTTGAGGGAAGAACCAAGGCATGGCTTGCTAGGAGCAGAAACAATGGCGACTATGAGATGGACCATGCTGATTTGTATGATTGCTTTTTGCGTTCAAGTTGTCTTCGCCCAGACCGCCTGGCAAGCCGTGGGGCCAAGAAGCATACCCAACTCCCATGCATGTGATAACGGAGCAGAGGCATCTCTTCTCGCGGCGGGGCGCATCCAGGCGTTCGCCATCGACCTCGGCGATCCCTCCGTGATGTATGCCGGCGGAGGAGTCGGCACCGGGAATTCAGGCCCTACGAGCGATGCCGGCGCCTTCAAGAGCATCGACGGCGGCACCCACTGGACAGCCATCGACAATGGTCTGACCGACCGGTACGTGGATGATCTATGGCTGGATCAGGACAACCCGGGCATCCTCCTGGCATCCACCTTTTTCGGTGGGATCTACCGCAGTGCCGACGGCGGGCAAACCTGGACAAACGTGCGGCCTGGCTCGACGACGACCCTTTTGCAGGTTGGCTCGACCCTTTTCGCGGGGGCCGCCGACGGCGTGGCCTCGTCCTCCGACCTGGGCCAGACCTGGACGCTCGTCCACCCGACGAGCAGCCCCGTCCGGGCACTGGGCTACGGCGCCGGCGCCATGTATGCAGGACTTGACGACGGTACAGTCCAGGTCCAGATCTCGTCCAACGCCGCGTGGAACACCTGCCTTGCCGGGGGCAACGGTCTGTCCATCTACGATGTCGCGGTGAATCCCAGCAATGGCTTGGAGGCCATAGTGGTGCGTTGGAAGCTGGGCCCTGTGGAGAATTGGATCACCCAGGATGGCGGTGCCACTTGGTCGACCTTTTCCTATCCCGCCCAGCAATCCGGCGGGACCTTCAACTGTTCGGGGGGGGCCGGAAAGGTCATCGCCTTCGACTCAGTCGACTCGAATACCATCTACGGAGGGTTTGGAGGTTCGATGTGGGTCTCCAAAGATGGAGGCGCCTCTTGGACGCCGCTGCACCTTTACGAGGATCTCAACCTGATCTATCCCTTCCCCGGGTTCAGCGGGAGTATGGTAGTGGGAGGAGACCAGGGCATCTACATGAGCCAGGACTACGGGGCCACCTGGTCCACGCTCAACGGCGATCTGGCCACGAATCTTCTAACGGATGTAGCCGTGAATGGATCGGAGATCTTCACGGCGGTGCAGGATTTCAGCCCGGCTCAAAGCTTCGACGGCGGCAACACCTGGTTGCAACTTTCGAGTTCCCAACCGCCAGTTGGGGAAGACGGCGTTGTCTTCATCAATCCAGGCAATCCGCAGTATCAGCTCGTGTTCACCGGAGTTGGTCTCCAATATTCCACCGATGGAGGACGGACATTCACCAATGATTCCAAGAATCTCCCCAGTAGCGAATGGGGTTTTGAGGGAACTTCGGACTATTTGGCCGTAGACCCTGGCAACCCGCAACACATCTATCTCGTCGGAACCAGTGGAATCTTCGAGAGCAATGATTATGGAATTCACTGGCAGGCCACAGGATGGCCTATTTCGAACCCCACGTGTATCCGAGTTGCCCCTAATGACTCCAACACGATCTTCATTGGGGCCAGTTCCGCTTTCAGTGGAAGTGCCAGCGTTCCAGCGGCGGTATACTATACCCACGACGATGGGGCTACTTGGAACAGCTCGAATCTGCCAGCGGGTCCCTGGTGGCCAGTCTCTCTCGATATCGACCCGTCTGATTCCAATGTCATCCTCCTGGGCGTCTCTAATCCGCCCGATCAACAAGGTGGTGGTGTTCTCATCAGCACGGACGGTGGCCAAACGTTCACATCCGACAGCCAGGGGTTGCAAGCCTACCCGAATGACAGCATCCCTCAGGAGCATTACATCTATTCGATCCGTTTCGCCCCGCCCTCCCTTCCTCACCTCGTAGTAGCCGCCACAAACAACGGCCTGTACTTTTCGAGGGCTGGACGACCCTGGGTGGACATCACCGGAAACGCAATTCCGCGTTGGTTTAACGCCGTCTTCTGGACGTCGGATTTCCTATACGCCGCGACTTACGGAGAGGGTGTGATACGTTCGCCTTTGAGCGGTCTGGTTCTCCAGGATGTTACGATCAGCGCCTCGCCAACCACGGCGGTGGTGGGGACCCCTATTGCCTTCACGGCTCAGGTCTCGGGAGGAACGGCGCCCTACGGCTACGCCTGGACGTTCGGCGACGGCACCACCTCCAATGCCGCCTCGCCCAGCCACAGCTACAGCCAGCCGGGACACTACACCGTCTCCGTCACGGTAACCGATGCCGCCGGCGCCATCGTTACGAGCGCTCCGGTGTCGGTCACCATCACCCCTGTGCCGCCCCAGATCGCCTCCATCAGCCATGCCGGCCCGCCCTTCCGCCTTATCGTGATGGGTTCCCACTTCGAAAGCGGCGCCACCGCCACCATCGGCACAACGCCCTGGTCTGAACTCCTGGTCAAAAGCAGCACGAAGCTCGTCATCAAAGGCGGCAAGGGCCTCAAGGCGCTCCTCCCCCTGCGACAAACCGTGTCCATCGTGATCACGAACCCGGACGGGGGAGCCAGCGCGGCGTACTTGTTCACCAGGTAGAAACAGCATGCGAAGGGGGTACGGTAATGGCAAACTTTTGTACAAACTGTGGATCACCCCTCGACCCACATGATTCTTTCTGTACGTCCTGTGGAGCAGAAGTGCTGGTAAGCCCCCTGGCCTCTGGGTCTACCCCCTCCTGGGACACGTCACAGCAGAGCCAGCCCTCGTTAAGTGACGCTCCTCCTGCTGGGGAACCATGGCGTGCCCTATTGATCCCTGGGGAGGAGGCTGTTTTCGCCTTGGATAACATCTGCACAAACTGTGGATCACCCCTCGACCCACATGATTCCTTCTGTACGTCCTGCGGAGCAGAAGTGCTGGTAAGTCCTCCGGCCTCTGGGACTACCCCCTCCCGGGACACGTCGCAGAGCCAGCCCTCATTGAGTAACACCCCTTCTGCTGGGGAACCATGGCGTGCGCTATTGATCCCTGGGGAGGAGGGAATTTTCTCGTTGGATAACATTACTCTTCAGGTGCCAGAATGGAAGAGTGGCCTTTTGGCTCGGCGACGATGGAAGCTGTTCAAGATCGATAGTGTCGTTCTCACCGGGTTAAGGCTGCTGTGTGTGAAGAAAGGGCATTTGTTCACCGTAGATTCCTACCCCTTTAGTCCGAATATGGCCGAGTCAGGGGGGGCTGGCTTTCGAAGCACTCCAATGCCCTCCAGGTTTTGGAACGCAAAGCGAAGCATACGCACCTCCTTTACTGTTGACCCGGCTGTCGTTCGAGTTATGGTGGAGGAGGATCTACGACGAGATAAGGAGAGGCTCGACTCCGTTCGAAATACGAGCGTTTCGGAAAGCCTGAGACATTTCTATGCCGCCACCATACTCGGGGTCTGGGATGAAACAAAACGTCAGCAATGGCTAACCTCTGACAAAAGCGACTTTCCTCCTCTGGTCTGGGTTTGGCCCAAGACTCATCGAGTGCGGCCCCTGCGATCATATTGGAAGCTACGATGGCTGTTTTGGACCGGCTTATCGCTCAGCTTGGTTGCGACCCCGTTCCTCTGCGGCCTTCCCCTACTCGCCTTTCTCTTGCTCTGCCTCTTCGTTCAACTTGGCTCCCTGCCCTTTCGCATGAAGCCGTGGACGGGCATTTTCTTGAGCCCAATCCTGTCTCTCAAGCGGCCATTCGAAGGCCAAGCGATTGAACTCGCTCTCTTCGATGAGTTACGAGCGAAGGAGTTGCTAGAGTTGCTTGAGCCTCCATCGACAGAAATACGCGCGCTCATGCAAAACAGCGGGCGCCTGGGAGACAGATTGGGGTTTGGTAAGCTCTTGAAGGAACTTCGCGACATTCGCACCAAATAATTACCATAGAGGGCAAGGCGGAGGTCAGAGCCGGTGTTACGCGGGACCATCGCGCAGAATCAGTCGAAGCTCCTACGCATGTCCACCGGCGACACGCACGCGAAGACCAGGGCCCACCGCGTCGAGCCGATCACGGCAGCAGCCTCGTCAGCGCCGTAACACCGCGCCCCGCACCCTACGTCTTGCGCCTCGCCATCCCCGAACCTCTTCACAACGTTTTAGCATGGCAACTCACACTCAGTCACGTCCAGGCGGGGCACGACAGGAATTCAAATTAGAGATGCCTGTGTGATTTCCCCCACCTTCCATTTGTCTCCAGTCAAGTCCATTTGAGGGTAGCTAAATCGGCTCAACGGCCCGTGAATAGGGGCTTGACGGCCCTTGACGCGGCGTCGTATCCTCCCCATGTTTTTGACAGCGTTGTCTTTCGGTCGCGCCCCGGCTCCGGGCCGGGGGCGCCTGAAACGAGAGAGGAGGAGAGCATGACCCGGGAGTGGACCGTCTCTGCGCTTCAGGAACTGCTGGACGAGGCGGAGGACAAGGAGCGATTCAACCAGACCAAGTACCGCCAGATGGTGAATTTGATGGCGCCAGTGGATCTCCTTCAGCGCGTCGACCGTCTGGTGGAGGAGACGCCCGGCTTGACGAGGGAGACGATCCTGATCCGGGCCCTTCTCGTCTATCTGATGATCCATGACCGGGCGTGCCGGCCAGAGAGTGCCAGGACGGCCGGCGTCAGCCTGTCCCCGGGAGGTGCCGAATGCGCCGGTTGAATCGCGGATCCCTCGCCACGGCCTTTGCCCTGGGCATGGCCTCCCTGGCGGCGCAGGCCCAGAGCGACCCGCTCCAGACCACGGCCCAGAAGGTGATCGACGAGTTCAACACGCTCGCCCCCTACATCGTGACGATCGGCATCATCCTCGGGGGCCTGGCCATCATGTTCGGGCACTCCGAGGGCTGGAGCCGGCTCGGCAAGGTCATCATCGGCGCCTCCATCGTCATCGGCGCGGCCGCGCTCGTCAACGTCCTGGTCCACTGAGCGAGCCCATGGCCCTCTGCGAGCGCCGCGTCTACCGCTCCCTGAACGAGAAGTTCACGATCGCGGGCTACAACGCCACGGAGGTCGTGGCCTGCTACTTCGGCTTCTACTACGGCGTGGCCTTCAAGGGCCTCCTGGCGGGGACGATCGTACTCGCCCTCCTCTTCGCCGTCATGAGGTACGGCAAGAGCAAGGATCCCCGCTACCTCGAAATCATCCTGAGGGCCAGGCGCTTCGCGCCCTGCCTGGACGCCGCGCGGCGGAGCACGCGAGCATGGTCCCAGAGAAGCTGATCCGGGACATCCGCGGGGCCGAGAGCCTCACCGATGCCCTCCAATGGCTCGACTTCGTGCCGCACAAGGGGGACGCCTACGTCCTCCAGCGCAACAGCAACCTCCTCGCGGTGGCGGAGGTCCTCTCCTGCGAGAGCCAGCTCGCCTCCGACGACGAGCTGAACGCGACCCGCAACGACGTCCACGCCCTCGTGCAGAACCTCGGCCCCGGCACGGCCTTCAGCGTCCACTTCCTCCGCCGGCGGGCCGAGCCCCTGGTCCTGGAGACGGACCCAGCGGCCCCCGAGATCATCAAGTATCTGCGGGCCCGGCAGGGCACCTTCTGGGAGAACCGTCGCGCCAGCCTCTACGAGAACCGCGTCTTCATCAGCCTGGAGGCGGAGACGGGAGGACTCAAGGACACGCTCTGGGGCGCCCTGCTTCGCGGCCCGCGCGTCTTCAACTGGGGACGGTTCCAGGCAAGCCTCGACCGGTTCTACAACGTCTGGCACGGCATCCTCGACAACATGGCGGGCTTCGCCCGCGTCCGCCCCCTCGGCCAGGACGCACTGCTCCGGCTCTTCTATTACTTCCTGAACCCCCTCCAGCAGGAGGCCGCGCGGGATCTGCTCTACAACCCCAACTACACAATCCCTGAGCAGATCCTGGACGCGAACTGGGCTAACGGCGGGGAGGACCTGTGCCGGGAGGACCAGGGCACCGCGGGGCCGCACACCTTCGTCCGGGTCCTCAACCTGGAGACCCTGCCCGCCATCAGCTATCCCACCCTCTTCGACCCGCTCACGCGCCTCGGGAGCGCGCGCCAGGACGAGCGGCTCTCCGAGTACTGGATCACCCAGCACTACGAAGCGCTGGATCCCGAGAGCTTCATCACAACCTTGAACATCCAGCAGAACTGGGGCAACTCTCTCTCCAACGTGAAGGCCCTCAAGAGCATCGCGCAGAAGTCCATCGACCTCGCGCACGATGCGGCCGAGGTGACGAACGCGATCCAGAGGGACAAGGAGGGCGCCGGCACCTTCTCCATGTTCTGCGTGGTGTACGACCGGGACCGCTCCCGCCTGGAGGGTACGGTCAACCGCCTGCTGACCGAGGCCCGGGCCAAGAACGCGAAGTTTCTCGTGGAGTCCCGCTTCGCCCGGTTCGCCTCCTTCCTCTCCAGCCTGCCCGGGCACAGCGGCCTGAACGTCCGGCGCCTGCTCAACTACCGCCAGGCCAAGGTGCTGAACGCCAACTTCGCGGACTTCGTGATGCTCCACAGGGACGACGAGGGGGACCCCGAGGGGCCGGTCGTCTTCGAGACGCCGGAAGGGGGCTTCTTCCGCTACCACCCTTTCTCCAGGCGGACGACCTCCTGGAACGTCTATGTGGCAGGCACCACGGGGGCCGGCAAGAGCTTCCTCATGAACCACCTCCTGGCCAACAGCCTCAGCTTCCGGCCCGTCGTGTACATCCTGGACGTGGGCAACTCCTACGATCCGCTGGTTCAGGTCGTGCCGGGCTCGGTGAAGGTTTCGGTGGACTTCTCGAATCCCGACCTCAAGCTGAACCCCTTCGCCTTCCCCCAGGCCCCGGACCAGGCCGAGCGGGTGACCCTGGCCCACCTCATGGAGCACCTCATCACGGGCGGGCAGGCCCAGCTCGGGCAGGGGGAGCGCGTGGACGTGATGGATGCCCTCACGAAGGTCCTCGACGGCTACGATCCGTGCGATCCGCCCACGCTGGAGGACTACTACCGGGCCCTGGAGGAGATCGAACCGGAGCTGGCCAAGCCACTGCGCCTCTGGATCACGGGCGGTCCCTACGCGGCCTTCTTCTGCCACAAGCAGGACACCTTCCAGAACGCGGAGCTCGTCTACTTCGAGCTGACGGGCTTCGACGACCACCCGGACGTGGCCGGCGCCATCACCTACCTGCTCTTCACCAAGATCTTCCAGCGGCTCCAGCGGCAGGATGAGGACCGCAAGAAGATCATCGTCCTGGACGAATGCTGGAAGTTCCTGATGAACGACACCATGGCGGCCAAGATCAAGGAGCTCTACCGCACGGTCCGCAAGCACAACGGCTCCATCATGACGATCACCCAGCACCCCAACGACCTGATCCATTCCCCGCACCGGGACGCGATCCTCGCCAACACGAGCTTCCTCTTCATGCTGGAGCAGAAGGGCGTGGGGACGGAGGCGAAGGAGGCCTTCAGCCTGAACCCGCGAGAGCACTACGTCATGCAGCAGGTGCGGATGAAGAAGGGCCAGTACAGCGAGCTGTTCTTCAAGGGGCCCTACAAGCGGCAGGTCCGGGTGCTGGCCGATCCTTACAGCTACGTGCTCTACACCACGGACCCGGAGGAGAAGCTCCTTCGCGCCCGGCTCACGGCGACCCTCGGAAGCCTCCAGGAGGCCGTGGACGCCATGGCCGAGGGGCGCATCCCCGATGACCTACAGAAAGGAGGTCTGGACCATGTATCGTAAAATCGCCAGCGTGATGCTCATGGTGGGGATCCTGTGCGTGGGGCTCGCGCCGCTCGCCGTGTCCGCCCAGATCCCCGTGACGGACGTGGCCCACATCGCCCTCAACTCCTGGGGCTGGGCCCAGACCCTGACCCAGTGGGTCAGCCAGATCAGCTACATGCTCCGCCAGTACCAGCAGCTCGTGCAGACCTACCAGTGGGCCCAGCACGTGGCCGAGACGCTCCAGCACCCCACGCTCTACACCGTGCTCCCGCTCTTCGCCATCGTGGACTCGGGCACCCTCACGAAGATCGACGGCGTGAGCGACTTCCGGAAGATGGTCGAGGGCGCCTCCGGCTACTCCGCCAGCCTCGGCAGCATGTACGGGCGCATCTACGGCGAGGCGCTGGACCTTTCTCACATGGCCCCCAGAAGCCCCGAGGACTGGGGCGCCGCGGCGGGTCGGCTGAACACCATGGTTCAGAACGCCGACTCCTCGGTCCTCGAGACCTTCGCCCTCGTCTCGCAGATCAACCGCTCCCTCTCCAGCGTCAACGGGACGGGCGGCACCTACTCCCAGCTCCGGGCCCAGATCCAGGACGGCGGCGCCACGCCCCACCAGACGGCGCAGGCCGGAGCCATGGGCGCGCTCTACACGGCCCAGAGCGTGGACAAGAACACGCAGATCCTCGCGGCCATGGCCGCCATGCAGGCCCAGCAGATGGCCCAGGAGGAGTCCTTCGCCAAGCAGGGCATACAGGACACGCAGAAGGAGAACGACTACCTCCAGGGCGCCACGCAGTACCTCCGCAGCCACCCCTACTGTGCCACACCGTGGCACTGAGCCTGGGGACGATCGTGCGGCGCCCGCTTTCTCTCGCCTCCTATTCCCCCTTTCTCCACCTTCCCACCGTGGCGTCCTCCCGGCCCCCCCTCCGGGAGGGCGCCACACCCCCTCCCCCTCCTCCGCGCTGAGGCGAATCCATGGCTCCCCTCCAGACCCCGCTGAACGCCCTCTTCAACTACCAGACCGGCCAGGGAGCCCTCTCGGCCCTCGTGAGCACCTTCGGGACGGCCGTCTCCGGCCCCCTCGGCTCCCTCACGATCAGCCTCTTCCTCATGAGCCTTCTGTGGGTGTGGGTGAAGAACAAGTTCGACACGTGGTCCTTCTGGGAGCTGTTCCTGCGGCTCTTCATCGCCGCGGCGGGCCTCGCCGTCTGGCAGCACCTCTTTTTCTTCGTGGACGACGGCCTCGCGCAGATCGTCACGCTCTTCGGCCACGCCGATCCCAACACGCAGATCCTCGACATCCTGATGACCCCCTTCGCGAACATCACGAGCCTGACCTTCTCGCTCCTGCAGATCGGGAGCTGCGCGCCCATCTTCCAGCTCATCGGGCTCGTCCTCTTCGTCATCGCCTGGGCCATGTACAACCTGAACCTCGTGGGGGCCTTCTTCTCGACCATGCTCCTCTACATGATCGGCCCCCTCTTCCTCGCCTGCTTCGTGTTCGAGCCCCTGCACGATCTGTGGATGCGCTGGGTGCGCTTCTACCTCACGGTCAAGGTCTGGATGCTCGTGCTGAACGCCTTCATCTACATGGTGGACACCTTCATGGCCACGACCATGACCACCGACTGGTCGCAGGCCAACGCCGCCCTCCTGGCAGACTGCTACCTCTTCTTCCTCGTCGTCGGCTTCGGGGCCTCCTTCCCCATCGCGAGAGGGCTCGTGGGCGGCGCCGGAACCGTCCTGGCCTCCGGCGGCTTCGTGCCGGCCGCGGCGGGCGCGGTGGCGGGCACCGGCCTGGCCGTCGGCGGGCTGGCCGTGGGTGCCGCCGTGGGAGGCCCCGTAGGGGCGACGGCGGGAGCCGCCGCGGGCGGAGGCCTCGGCAAGGCCGGCAGCGGCGCCCTCGCCCCCCGGCGGGAAGCCTAGAGATGCGCGCATCATCCGTCATCCTGAGCCCTCCTTTGCGAAGGGCCACTTCCGAAGGATCTCAGCCGAGGTTCTTGCGGTCACGGCGCTTGAGATTCTTCCTAGGGTGCCCTCTGGGGGTCTCCCTCAGAATGACGCGCCCTCTCGCCGCAAGTGCCAAACGGACATCACCTAGAACAGTGAAGGGGACCCCTCAGATGCACACGCCAACCGGACCGCTCCAGCGCTTCAAGGCCTTCTACGGCTCCTCGATCCTCGCCCTGCGCGTCTCGGCCTTCGCCAACCTCGTGCTCATCGCGGCCGTGGCGCTGCTCGTCTTCAACCTCCACGCCTCCCGGGCGCAGATGGCCTCCTGGAAGCCCCTCGTGATCCGGGTGGACCAGGCCGGCAAGGCGGAGCCCGTGGACCTCACGCTGGCCGACGATCCCGCGACCGAGCTGGAGGTGAAGGTCTTCGCCTCCGACTACATCAACCAGATCGCCTCCTTCGACCCCCACACCCTGAACCGGGACCTCGGCCTGGCCTTCGAATGCACCGACGAAGCCTGCGCGCGCCAGCTCCTCCAGCACTTCCAGAACGACCCCGAGCTCAAGAAGCTGAAGGAGAGCGGCACGGTCCTCCAGTGCCGGACCAATGCGGTGCAGATCCTGCGCGCCAACCCGTGGGAGGTCCGCGTCGAGTACACCCTCACCAACTTCGCGACGGGCGAGGCCCGGAGCTGGTACGCCCTGCTCTCCCTCAAGTCCACGACCCGCACCTTCCACGATCCCTTCGGTCTTCTCGTCACCGGAGTCCGCATCAACACGACCCTCCGCTAGCCCCAATTCCGCCGGCGTAGACCGGCAAGAAAGGACGTCCCGATGCTTCCCCTAAAGACAGGAGCCAAAATGCGCCCCGACCGAATTCTCGCCTTCTTCTTTATTCTTCTGGCATTTAGCTTAATCGGCTTCGCGCAGGCGCCCAACGAAGGGCACAAGACCGAGGACTTCCCTTCGTCCGAAATGCCCACCCCGCCCGGTCCGCCCGACGGCATGAGCATGCAGGAGTGGAACCGCACCGCCGTCAAGGACCCTAAGGGTCTTCTGGCGAGTTCCGAAGCCCCGCCGAAGCCCACGGCCGAGGAGAAGCGCGGCGTCTACTCGGAGGGCCCTGGCGTCGAGTCAGTTCAGGACGATCCCACCGTCGTCCGCGTCTATCCCCTCCAGACCCTCGTGAACCACGCCACGCTGATCCAGGTGCCCGGCACCGTGAGCAAGGCATGGTGCGGGGACCTGCAGGGCTGGACGCTGGAGGGCGAGGCCAACTACGTCTCGGTCAAGCCGCTCGCCGCCGACCTCTCCACCAACCTCCACGTCCTCACGGCCGACGGACGCATGGAGAACTTCCGGCTCACCAGCGCCGCCTCCGGAGCCTACACCGACGTCTTTCAGGTGAAGGCCCCCGCCGTCTACCAACCCAACCCGAGCCAGGCTCTCGAAGGCCAAGAGGCCAAGCTGCGCAAGCAACTGGACGCCGAGTACGCGAAGAAGCTCCAGGACGAGGTGAGCCAGGCGCGGCAGGAGTGGATCCGCCAGTACGCCGGCCGAACCTTCTTCGACTACGCCATCGAGCAGGGCCGGAGCTTCAGGGTGGAGGGGGTCTTCAACGACGAGAGCTTCACCTACTTCCGGGTCCGGGGCGACGAGAAGCCCACGCTCTTCCTGGAGACCCGGCAGGGGCACTTTCCCTTCTACCGGTGGGTCCGCGAGCTGGTCAACTTCAACGTGACCGGCGGGGACTTCTACCGCGTGCAGAAGCTCCTCGAACCCGGCCAGCGCTTCGCCCTCAAGCTCCGCAAGGAGGAGGTGACCATCACCCGGAAGGGGGACCCGCGATGAGCGACGTGGACTCCGGAAGCCAGGAGAGCCTCGCGGGCCGTGCCGGCCAGCCGGCGGCTCCGGTCCAACCCTCCAAGCCGGACCCCGAGAAGAGGCGAAAGCTCATCCTCCTGAGCGCGGCCGGTGCGGGCGCCCTCCTCCTGCTCCTGATCGGCAACCTCGCCTCCCACCGGAGGCGTGAGAGCGCCGGGGACTTCCCGCAGCCGGTGGCCATCAGCAGCGCCGAGAGGAAGACTGCCTCGGACGTGCTTCCCCTCGTCGCCATCGGAGGCCAGGGCACGGGCAGCGCGGCGGGCACGGCGGGCCTCTCGGACGAGGACGCCGAGCTGGAGCGCCTGACCAAGGCGCTGAAGGTCCTTCAGGTGAGGACGGCCGTGGTGCAGGCCCGGCAGCAGCTCGCCGACCTGCGCCTGGACCCGAAGGCGAAGGAGCAGCGGCAACTGGGGGTCGAGTTTTCACCGAAGGCCTGCGGAGGGCTCGGAGGCTCGAACCAGGACCCTTCAGGGGGCGCGGTCCCCGGCGGGCCGAAGGGCAAGAACCCAGCCTTCTCGGAGGTAACCGAAACCCGGCCCTCGGACAGCCGGAAGCCCTTCCTCCTGAAGATGGGCACGCTCCTGGACGCCGTGCTGGTCAACAAGCTCGTCACCGACAACTCCGCGTCCCCCGTCCTGGCCATGGTGGACCGGCCCTACTGCGACCCTCTCACCCGGAAGCTCCTGGTGCCCGCGGGCACGCGCATCCTCGGCAGGGCCGAAGCGGTCAAGTTTCAGACCGCTTCCCGCCTGGCCATCACCTTCGATACCTTCCAGTTTCCCAACGGCACGACCTTCACCGTGAAGCCCGAGGAGCAGGCCCTCGAGGGGCTCGGGATCTTCGGCCTCATGGACCGCGTGAACCGCCACACGGCGAGGGTCCTCTTCACGGCCGGCCTCGTGGGCATCCTCACGGGCTGGAACGCCTCCCAGGTCCAGTCCGGCGGCGGCATCAACGGGGCCTACAGCGGCGCCGACCTCATGCGCATCCAAGCGGACAACAGCATGGCCAAGACCGGCGAGCAGCTCCTCTCGCCCTTCCTGAACGCCGTGCCCACGATCACCGTGGACGAGGGCCACCGCCTGAAGATCTGGATCTCGCGCGACATCCCCATCGACGCCTACCAGGAGGATCCCCATGAATAGCTTCCGGGCCCGCCTCAAGCCCTTCCTGCCCCCCATGCGCACTCCCCGGCAGCGCGCCGCCGCCGCCGGGGGGGCGCTCCTCCTTCTGGCGGGCCTCGCGTGGGCCCTGTGGGCCCTCCTGGCCCCGGCCAAGGACGACTCCGGCAGGACGTGGTTCTCGCAGGAGTTTCGGACGAACAACGCGGCCCACCCCCTGGACCTCGCCCTCCCGGGGGCGGACACGAGGAACGTCGATCTCCTGATGGTGGAGAACCTCTCCTCCGAGCCCCTCTCGATCCTTCCCTTCTCCTCCAGGCCCCGGCCCTTTCTCCTCACGGGACGGCAGATCATGAGCGCCTGGGCCCAGTGGATCGCCACCAGCCGCCAGGGCATCATCGTGGAGCCACACTCCACGTGGGTCCTGAATCCCGCGGACATCGGCAGCCTGCCGGCCATCCACGGCCACACCTGGATCACGATCTTCTTCTCGGCCGAACGCCCGGCCTCCAACGGC
Source organism: Acidobacteriota bacterium (assembly GCA_021787565.1). Taxonomy (GTDB): domain Bacteria; phylum Acidobacteriota; class UBA4820; order UBA4820; family DSQY01; genus DTPS01. The sequence continues at coordinate 461 of JAJYLT010000050.1, read as the reverse complement.
CTTCCCGCCACCGTCCTCCCGCCGGGCTTCGTCGGCTGCTTCCGCGTCCGCGCCTGCCTCTCCCGCCTGCCCGAGACCTACGTCGCCCTCCCCCAGATGCACCGGCAGGAGATCACCCAGTTCCTCCAAAACGAACTGGACGCCACGGGCAAGCTCTCCCAGGATCTCCCTCCCATCAACCTCTCCAACCGCAACGACCTCACCCCCACGGAGCTTCGATAGATGACCCGAACAACCCTCGCTCTGATCCTCTTTCCCGTTGACTTCGCCGCCGCGAGCCTGTGCTTTAGCTCGCTCCGACCCCATCAGGCCTTTGTCGCAGCTCTAGCCATCCTTGATTCTCCCGCAAGAACCCCTGGGAAGGGGGTGTTGTTGACAATGGGATTGGATCGGATGGCATTGCCGGAGGTTTACGGAAGGAAGGCCGGCCGGTGTGGGTGGTCTGCGAGGAAGGCGAAGAG
>JAJYLT010000017.1 GCA_021787565.1 Acidobacteriota bacterium | reverse complement strand
TCGCATTGCTGCGACGCAGTTACGTTCGGTTTCGGGGCCGGAGAGCGTATGCCCCGGAGGGGACTTTCACCCCTCTGACAACGCGCCTTCCCGGGCGCACTAGCGGCCGCCCGCTGGGCGGCCGAACGGGCGGGGGGGCCGGGACGGCGACGGCCTGCCAGCGGCAGGCCGCTACGGCGGGGGAGGGCCGTTGGGGAATGGGGCGATGGGTTGGACTTCATTTCAATTCGCAATTCGCAATTTGTGGAAGGGTGGAGAGGCCGTGGAGGGGCGTCTTCCCAAATCCAAAATCACCAATATTTTTCCAGATGCACCTGGCCGGGCCGGCCCTTGGACTGCTCGGAGAAGCCCTGCTCCGACAGGAGCTTCAGCATGCCCTCGATCATGAGGCCGGAGGCCACGTCCACCCGCTGCGCCACCACCGCGTTGTATTCCGTGATTGACATCCGGCTTCCCCCCGGCAGGCGCCATCGGCCTTGCGGCGGCCACGATCAACGCCGCTTGGGCTTCCTCTTTTTCGGGCGCTCCCTCTTCTCGATGTAGCGGCGCGGCCGCTGCGTCTCCACCTCCACCTCGACCAGATCCTCCGCCCGGACCGTGTGGAAGGAGAGGACCACCAGGTGCTCGTTTCCCACCTCGAAGGCGTGCGGCGTCCCTTCGGGGATCACCAGGACGGAGAGCTCCGGGAAGGCCGGATCGAAGGGCTGCAGATAGAAGCTCTTGTCGCCCACGTGGCCCGTTCCGCCTCCCGCGATGACCGAGGTGTACTGCACCGAGTTGGGGTGCTGGTGGGCGGGCGTCAGGGTCTGGGGCTTGAGGACGAAGACCCAGGCGCTCTCGATGCCGGGCGGGAGCCGGTCTCTCACCGTCTGCTCCGGAAGCGGCGCCCCTTCGAAGGCCGCGCTTCCCTTCGAGAGCTTCTCCGTGAGTTCCCGCACCAGGGTCTTGACGGGCGTCGTGTAGCGCCAGCCGTCCACGAGTGCCGCCAGCTTCGCGATGCGAAAGGAGGTCATAAGCTTCGTGGCCCGCCGGGTCCAACACTCCAGCGGGCATCCTCAGCGACGTAGTATACACGATTCGCCGGGAGCTAAGGCCGAAAGCGGAAAGAAGGAATCACCACAGAGAAGGCACAAAGACACAGAGGGAGAGGGATTTTGGAGAAAGGCGTCCACCATATCTGCCTTCGTTCCCGCCCCCCGGTTCCGCTCTCGCTTCATGCGCCCTGCGCCACTGAGCAGCGAGTGGCGAGCAAGAAGAAGGAAAAGGGGAAAGGGAGCTGGAGACCGGACACAGGGATGAGGTGATGAGGACACGAGGTGAGCTGGCACTTTTTCTGAATGTCTATCTCCGGATTCCAGATTTTCTCTGTGCCTCTGCGCCTCTGTGGTGAGTCATTTCCCATTTCGCCTCGTCCCTTCTACCTCCCTGTTTCCATCCTTGCGGCTTCCCTCGTAGAGCTCGAAGACGAGCAGGCGGCACTCCTTGGGGCCGTTGAAGAGCGGGATCCTGCGCGAGGGGTGAAGGCCGACGCGCTTGGCGAGCCCCGTGTTCCCCGTCAGGACCGCGGCCCTCCAGCCGGCGAAGCGCTGCTTCAGCACGTCCCCGAGGCCCTGGTAGAGAGGCGCGAGGTCCTCGCCGGCCCCCACGTGGTCGCCGTAGGGAGGGTTGGTGATCAGGAGGCCCGGCCCCGCCGGCGGACGGAACCTCGAGAGGTCGGCCCGCCGAAACTGGACGCAGCGGCCCACGCCCGCGGCCTCGGCGTTGGCCTCCGCCGCCCGGACGGCTGACGCGTCGGCGTCGCCGCCCGCGATGGGCGAGGGCGAGGGGCGCACGGAGGACCGGGCCTCCTCCACCTGCCGCTTCCAGATCCGCTCCTCGAAGCCGGCCCAGCGCTGGAAACCGAAGGGCCGCTTTCTCAGCAGGCCGGGGGCGGTCCGGGTGGCGATGAGGGCGGCCTCCACGCAGATCGTCCCGGAGCCGCAGAGGGGATCGGCGAAGGGAGCGCTCCCGTCGTAGCCCATGAGCAGCAGCATGCCGGCCGCGAGGGTCTCGTTGAGGGGGGCCGCCACCGAGCGCTCCCGATAGCCGCGTTTGTGGAGCGGCCCGCCCGAGGAGTCGAGGCTGACGGTGCAGGTTCCGCCCGCCAGATGGACCACGACCTGCACGTCGGGGTTCCGCCTGTCCACGTCGGGCCGGCTGCCGAGCCTCTCCCGGAGGGCGTCGGCCACGGCGTCCTTGACCTTGAGGGCCGCGTAGCCCGAATGGGTGATGGCCGAATCCCGCACGCTGGCCTCCACGGCGAAGGTCCGTCCCGCCGAGAGGGCGCGGTGCCACGGCAGGGCGAGCGCGCCCGCGTACAGATCCTCGCCGCTCTTCACCTCGAAGGAGCCCAAAGGCAGCAGCACTCGTCGCGCGGCCCTCAGCCAGAGGTTGGCCCGGTACGCGTCGGCCATGCTCCCGCTGAAGCCGACCGCCCCCGGTCCGGCCTCTTCGGGCTTCAGGCCCAAACCGCGCAGCTCCTCCCGCACCACCCCTTCCAGCCCCTTGGCCACCGTCACCAGGATCTGCATGGCGCCTCCTCCCGACATGGTACAGGTCAACAGGCGGCAAGAACAGAGCGGAGAAGGACCCCAATCCCGCTGGAGGAGGGGAATAGGCGTGGAAGGCTCGACAGATCACGCACGGGGAGAAAGGGCGTCATACCCCCGAGGGATTGGGGGCCCTCGACCCCGGACTGGTTCCGGGCGCCGGCGGGACGAAAGTCGGCCGCCTGCGCCCACCGGCCGGCCCTGCCGACTGGGTCGCGCGAGGGCACGGCCTGCTCGCCTACGGCTCCGGGACGACGGTGCTCTTCGCGCCGGAGGGCCTTAGCCGGCGCCCCCATGGCCGGCCCGCCCTCCGGAGGCTGATGCTGAGCCGCCTCAGGCCAGCTGGTGCCGGACCGAGAGGGCGATCTTGTAGAACACCGTGATCATGAGCATGCCGATGGCCCAGATGGAGGCCACGATGGTCATCTCGGGCAGCGTCGGTACGTAGCTCGTGACGGTCTCCAGCGGCGAGGGGATGAATCCGCCGATGATGAGGCCGATGCCCTTGTCGATCCAGAGCGACAGGAACACGATGACGCACGTGAAGGCGAGCAGCTTCTCGTTCTTTCGGTAGCGGGGCACGATGAGCAGGACGAGCGAGAGGATCGCGAAGGTCACGGAGGTCCACATCCACGGCACCAACTCGGTGTTGCCGTCGAGGCCGACGAAGAGGAACTTCAGGTGGGCGGCGTCCTCGGGGATGTTGCTGTAGAGCGACGTGAAGACCTCCATCAGCACGAAGAAGACGTTGATGAGCATGGCGTAGGTCACGATGAGCGCCAGCTTCTGGATCGCCTCGGAGCCCGCGTCGAACTTGGTGAGCTTGCGGATCACCATGGCCAGCAGGATGAGCAGCGCGGGGCCCGCCGCGAAGGCGGAAGCCAGGAACCGGGGGGCCAGGATGGCGGTCAGCCAGAAGGCGCGGCCGGGCAGGCCGTTGTAGAGGAAGGCCGTGACGGTGTGGATGGAGACCGCCCACGGGATCGAGAGGAGGATGATCGGCTTGATCCAGTGCGGCGGCGCCACCCCCTCCCGCTCCGACTCCAGCATGACGTAGGAGATGAGGGCGTTCAGGAACAGGTAGCCCGAGAGGGAGACCATGTCCCAGAACATCATGGAGTGGGGCGTGGGGTGGAGCATCACGTTGAGGACCCGCATGGGCTGACCCATGTCCACGAAGATGAAGAGCATGCACATGGTCACCGCGGAGACCGCCAGGAACTCGCCCAGGATCGTGATCTTCCCGAAGGCCTTGTAGTTGTGGAGGTAGTAGGGCAGGACCACCATGACGGCGGAGGCCGCCACGCCCACGAAGAAGGTGAACTGGGCGATGTAGAGCCCCCAGCTCACGTCCCGGCTCATCCCCGTGATGCCGAGCCCCTCTTTGAGCTGCAAGAGGTAACAGAGGAAGCCGGCGAGGATGACGGCGAGGAGGCACCCCACCCAGATCCAGTATCTCCGGCTTCCGACGACCGCTTTCTCGAGCATGAACATAGCCGGCTCCTCACACCAGATAGTAGATTTCGGGCTGGGTGCCCAGCTCGGGGTTCCGCCGGATGCTGAAGCGGGCCTTGAGCAGATGCCGGACCTCCGAGTCGGGATCGTCCAGGTTGCCGAACACCATGGCCTTGGCCTCGCAGGCCTCCACGCAGGCCGGCCCCTCGCCCCTGGCCAGCCGCTCCTCGCAGAAGGTGCACTTCTCCACCACGCCCTTGGTGCGCGTGGGGAAGTCGGTGTCGAGGTGGGCGATGTGGGGGCGCGGGTCGAGCCAGTTGAAGCTCCTGGAGCCGTAGGGGCAGGCGGCCATGCAGTAGCGGCAGCCGATGCAGCGGTGCCAGTCCATCATGACGATGCCGTCCTCCCGCCTGAAGGTCGCCTGGGTGGGGCAGACCCGCACGCACGGGGGGTTGTTGCAGTGGTTGCACATGAGGATGAAGGGCTTGTCCTTGTACTGCTCGGTCGTGTACTCGTCCTCCTGCCCCGGGAAGGCGTCCTTGAAGGGCTCCTTCCAGATCCACTTGACGGCGTGCTTGGGGTTCTTGAAGTCGGGAATGTTGTGCACCTTGTCGCACGCCGCGATGCAGGCGGTGCAGCCCTTGTCCTTGAGGCACTTGGCCGGGTCGATGACCATGGCCCACCGCGTGTTGGCCAGGGTTCCGCCCTGCTTGGGCCCAGACCCGCTGGCGAGGGCGTCCACGGAGGCCTTTCCGGCTAGGACCAGCGCAGAGGCACCCGCGGCGACGCCGAGGAATTTTCTTCTGTCTATGCTCATCCCCTGCTCCTCTGGGCTAGCGCGGGGTCGATGTGGCACTCCCAGCAGTAGGGGGCGACTCCCACGTAGGTGTGGCAGCGGTCGCAGAACTCCTCCTTGTTTGTGTGGCATTTCAGGCAGGTCCCCGTGAGGCGCATGTCGTAGGTCTTGCCGTCGAAGGCCTTGTAGGTGAGCCGGTCCTGCCGGACCACCTGGTCCCGCCAGGAGAGGAGCAGGTCCATGTGCGAGGTGCGCATGTACTCCAGAGGAGCCACGCAGTCCTTCTCGGCCGTGGGCAGCTTAGGGTCGGGACCCTTGCTCGTGGTCCCCGCCGCCAGGTCGTACCAGACGGGGAAGGTGATGAGCACCAGGAAGAGTACGAGGCCGGTGAAAATCAGGCCTTTGTCACGCATGGGCCTTCACCTCCTTCCCGGCGAAAGGCGTGCCTCTGAGGTCCGCCGTGCGCTCCTTCTCGCCTTTCATGACGAGGGCGTTGCCCACGAGCTCGTGGATGCCGCCCACCTCCACGCCGCCGACCCAGTAGTCCACCACGGCGGGCAGGGTCGCCTTGTCGATGGCGCAGATGGTGGTCAAAAGGTTGACGCCGTGCTTCTCCTTGACAAACTTGACGGCGTTGCCGCGCGGCAGGCCGCCGCGCATCCGCATCTCCATGTTCTCGTCGGTGCCCAGCCCGGCCCCCGAACCGCAGCAGAAGGTCTGCTCGCGGATGGTGTTCTCGGGCATGTCATGGAAGTGGTTGCATACGCCGTTGATCACGTACCGCGGTTCCTCCAGCAGGCCCATGCCGCGGGCCACGTTGCAGGGGTCGTGGTGCGTCACCTTCCAGTGGTCGTTGCGGCTCTTGTCCAACTTGAGCTTGCCGTTGTGGATGAGGTCCGCCGTGAACTCCATGATGTGGACCATTTTCGTGGACTTGGCGTTCTCGAAGCGGGTGCCGGTGATGGGCGAGACCGGCGCCTCCAGGAAGTCGGGCGGCCCGTTGAGCGTGTTCATGTACTGGTGGGCGACGCGCCACATGTGGCCGCACTCCCCTCCGAGGATCCACTTGACCTTGAGCCGCTTGGCCTCCTCGTAGATCTTCGCGTTGAGCCGCTTCATCATCTCGTGCGACGTGAAGAGGCCGAAGTTGCCCCCCTCTCCCGCGAAGGCGCTCATGGTGTAGTCCAGGCCGATCTCGTGGAAGAGCATGAGGTAGCCCAGGAGCGTGTAGTAGTGGGGCGAGGCGAAGTAGTCGGCGGAGGGCATGATGAAGAGGACCTCGGCGCCCTTCTTCATGATGGGGGCCTCCACCCGGATGCCCGTGATGTCCTCGAGCTCGTCCACGGCGAAGTCGATGGAGTCCTTGAAGCCGTGGGGCTGGATGCCCAGGTGGTTGCCCGTGCGGAAGCAGTTGGCGGCGGGCTCGATGACCCAGTTGATGTTGCAGCCGATCAGGTTCAGAAGCTCCCGCCCGATGATAGTGATCTCCGCCTGGTCGATGCCGTAGGGGCAGAAGACCGAGCACCTGCGGCATTCGGTGCACTGGTAGAAGTAGTAGAACCACTCCTTGATGACCTCTTCCGTGAGCTCGCGCCCGCCGGCGAGCGGACCGAACATCCTTCCCGCGGGAGTGAAGTAGCGCCGGTAGATGGAGCGGATGAGCTCGGCCCTCAAGACGGGCATGTTCTTGGGATCGCCCGAGCCCACGTAGAAGTGGCACTTGTCGGCGCAGGCGCCGCAGCGCACGCAGATGTCCATGAAGAGCCGGAAGGAGCGGTACTTCTCCAGGCGCTCCTTCATGCCGTCCAGGATGATCTGCTTCCAGTTGGGCGGCAGCTTCCAGTCGGCGTCGAAGGGCTGCCACTCGCGCGGGTTGGGCATGCCCAGGTATTCGATGTTCTTGGCCAGCGCGCTGTAGCAGAAGGTCCCCTTGCGGAATTCGACGTGGGGGTCCATCCAGCCCTTCTTCGGCGGATGGTAGTCGACCTTCGAGAGTTCTTCGGGCTTGGGTGTGTGTTCCGCCATGGCCTATTCCTTCTCCATCGGCAGCCCGGCCGCCTTGATCTTGTCGTGAAACTCCTCTTCCCACTCGGCGTAGGTGTGCACCTTGACGGGATAGTCCCAGGGATTCACGTGCCGCTTCGCGCGGTTGTTGTTGGCCAGGTTCCGGGTGGGGCTCAGGAACACCCCCGCGAAGTGCATGAGCTTGCTGAAGGGGAAGTAGGCGATCAGCAGGCTGAGCAGGAAGAGGTGCACGAAGAAGAGGCCCCCCACCTGGACGGGCACCGCCGGCGTGAAGGTCACGAGCCCCAGGGCGAGCTCCTTGATGGCCACGATGTCCGGCCGGAAGAAGTAGCGCATGAGCACGCCGGAGCCCGCCAGCCCGATCAGCAGGAAGAGGGCGAAGTAATCGGTGAAGAGCGAGATGTACCGGACCTGCGGGTCGCGGAAGCGGCGCCAGAGCAGGTAGGCCAGCGCCACCAGGATGACGATGTCCGTGATGTAAAGGACGGGCGCGCCGATCTGAAAGAAGCCGTCCACGCCGCTCAGGAGGTTGACGAAGGCCGGCACGGGCTGCATGAAGAAGCGCAGGTGGCGCAGGAAAATGATCAGGAATGACCAGTGGAACGCCAGGGCGGCGAGCCAGAGGTACTTATTCTCCCCGTAGACGAGCTGCGGGCCGCTCCTCAGCTCCGCCTTGGTGTTGCGGAAGAGCGAGCGGAACAACAGGACTTCCAGTGCCATTCTCAGGCTCACGCCGAGGGTCGTGGAGGGGCTCTCCAGATACCCGGCCTTGATCCACGGGAGCGACTTCTGCTGCCCGCACGTGGTGGTGATGCGGAACGGCACGGGCGAGAGCGCCCACCGCACCACCCGGTAGGCCACCCCGACGAGGAAGGTGAGGATGGCCGCATAGGGAATGATGACCCCGAAGAGGGTCCGCAGGCCCTCCACGCTGCCCCCCACGTAGGCGAGAGCGCCGAGCACCAGAACCACGATGAGCGATAGGAGAGCGTTCATCAACCATCACCTCGCTTCCCGCCCTTGTCTGTACCTTTCTCCGTGTCCGGGGTCCCCTTGGCCTCGGACCCCGTGGCCTCGTCCCATTCCAGCGGAGCGCAGGCCGGGTGGGTCCTCTCGAGCCAGTAGACCCTCCGTTTCATCTCGTCAAAGCGGATCCGGTTGAGCTGCTCCTTGCAGGCGGCGTAGCAGTCGAAGCCGAGGAGCGCCGCCCGATCGATCCGGCCATCCAGCTCGGTCAGGGCGTCCGACAGCCCGGCGGCCTCCGACGCCCCCAGCTCCTCGCGGACGGCCCGCTTGAGCAGGAAGACGAACCCCACGGCCTGGCCGGCGCCGAAATCCTGCACGTTGCGGATCCGGATGACGGCGTCCAGGTGGGGGCGCAGGCGCTCCTCGCCCGCCCCCTCCAGGAGCGCCTCGCAGAGACTCCCGATCTCCGAGGAGATGGTCGCCCCCACGGGGTTGCGGAAGGGATCCCGCTCCGCGTTCAGGAAATGGACGGTCTGATCGGGGTAGGTTTCAAAAACCAGCTCGCACCATCGGCGAGCAATGGCTTCCCCCCTGGCTTTCAGAGAAGGGTGCGGCACGGCCCCTGACCTCCAGTCATGTCCCGCGATACCGAACACGCGCCGCCCGGGTTCCGGCGGCTCTCCCCTTGCGGGCCCCGGGCGGCGGCGGTCGGAAGGGCGAGGGAGGCGGGACGGACGGCGCGGTGAATCGCCGTGGAGCGATCCGCCTTCGCCGGGGGCCCGCGCCTCCCTGCGCCGCGCTAGTTCACACGCACCCCGTGGGCTTCGGCAGGCCGGCGAGCTTGCAGGCGCCCTTGGCCGGTCCCGACGGGAAGAGCTCGTAGACCTTGTTCAGCGGGAACCCGGTCTCCTTGCAGAGCTTGCGGATCATGGGGGCGATGCCGAACTGGAGGTAGTAGTTCCGGAGATAGTTGATCATCTTCCAGTGTTCCTCGGTCAGTTCGCTGACGCCCTCGGTGGTGGCGAAGTCCTTGGCCACCTCCTCGTTCCAGATGGAGGGGTCTTCCAGGAATCCGTCCTCGTCCACTTGGTAGCTGTGTCCGTTCAGTTCGAGTGTAGGCACTGTCTTGTCCTCCTGCCGGTCTCCCGGCGACTGTCAACCAAACAGCGGATGGCGGCATCGGCACCGGCGGGCGCCCCCCCGGGCGCGGCCCCGGCTCTCCGGCGCCGCCGCCATCCGCACCCCCCTAGACCATCTCGATGTACCCGCAGGGGCATTCCTCCGCGCACTTCTTGCAGCCGTTGCAGACCTCCAGCTTTATCTTGTAGTGTTCGCCCTTGGGCAGTTTCACGAAGCAGCTGTTGGTGCAGTACATCCAGCAGGTCTCGCAGTCCATGCACATGCCGCAGGACATGCAGCGCTTCGCCTCGTCCAGGGCCTGCTGCTCGGTGAGCCCCTGCTCGATCTCCGTGTCCATGCCGCGCTGGTCCGCGGGCCGGTGCGACCGCTCGTTGCGCGCCGCCTCCTTGTACCAGGACAGTTTCATCTTGTCCGATTTGACCAGCGTGGGCTGCTGGTGCTTCTCGATGGCCTTGCCGCGGAAGCGGGCGTCGATGGCCTCGGCCGCGAAACGCCCCTGCGAGATGGCGATGGTGGCCAGCCCCAGCTCCACGTCGTCGCCGCCCGAGTAGACGCCGTCCTGCTGCGTGGCGCCCCACTCGTCCACCACGATCCAGTCCTTGCCCTTCCGGAGCGATTCGAAGCCGTCGAAGGCCGGCTCCTGGCTGATGGCCGCCACGATGGCCGTCGCCTCCAGCTCGAACTCCGAGCCCTCCTTGGGAACGGGCCGCCTGCGACCGGAGGCGTCGGGCTCGCCGAGCTCCATGCGGATGCACTTCATGCCCACGGCCGCGCCGTCCTTCACGAGGATCTCCACGGGCGCCGCGAGGTATTCGATCTTCACCCCCTCCTCGAGGGCGCCGTCGATCTCCGGCGCGATGGCCGGCATCTCGGCGCGGGTCCGGCGGTAGAGGATGGTTACCTCGGCGCCGAGGCGCTTGCTGATGCGGGCCGCGTCGATGGCCGTGTCGCCGCCCCCGATGACGATGACCCTGCCCCCCACCTTCACCTCTTCGCCGCTGTTGACCCTGTTGAGAAACTCGGTGCCGGTGAAGACGTTCGGAGCATCCTCGCCCGGCACGCGGAGCTTGATGCCCCTGTGCGCGCCGATCCCCACGAAGACGGCCTGGTACTGCTTGTGGAGCTCATCCAGGGAGAGGTCCTTGCCGATCACGAAATTGCACTTGAGCTCGACGCCGAGGCCCAGGATCCTCTGGATCTCCGCATCCAGCACCTCGCGCGGCAGGCGGTACTTGGGGATGCCGTAGCGCAACATGCCGCCCGCTTCGCTGAAGGCCTCGAAGACCGTCACCGAATAGCCGCGCCGGGCCAGGTGGTAGGCGCAGGAGAGCCCGGCCGGGCCGGCCCCGACCACCGCCACCTTCTCGGGATGCTTCTCTTCGGTCAGCTTGGTCGGCTTCAGGCTCTTGTCAAGCGCGAAGTCGCCGAGGAACCGCTCGATAGCGTTGATGGCCACGGGCCCCTCCTTCTCGGTCCGGTTGCAGCCGGCCTCGCAGGGATGGGGGCACACCCGCCCGCACGTCGCCGGGAAGGGGTTGTTCTCAAGGATCATTCGCCAGGCGATCTCGTAGGCCTGCTCGTTGGTCCGTCCGTAGGCCTCGGCCTGGGCGATGGTGGTGAGCACCCCGCGGATGTTGGTGCCGCTCGGGCAGTTCCCGATGCAGGGCGGCGTCTTCTCGATGTACTTCGGCCTGAGGGGGCTGATCTCACCGCCGGAGGTCGGTCCCGCCTTGATGACCGGCTTCTTTTGCTCCTTGAATAGACCCATGGCCCTATCCTTTCATGGTGAGGAGTGGGATGTGAGGAGTGAGGAGCGAAAGCGCCCCGTCACCCTGCGGTTGACGTCTGCTCTCGTCATCTTGACCTTTTCTCCTCACTCCTCACTGTCCTTACGCGTACGGATAGATCTTCCGCTTGAAGTCCTCGAGCTGCGACAGGAGACGGTCGTGCTTCTGCTCGTCCTCGATGAGATAGGTCAGGAGGTGGCGCTGCACGAAGAGGCGGCAGTTGCGGCGCGCCTTTTCGGCCAGCTCGATGGTCTCCTTCTCCATCTTCGCGTGCTCTTCGATCATGTCCCACACGTCCGCCAGCTCTTCGGGCGTCAGCGTGAAGGCCTCCTTCTCCAGGCTGTCGATGATCACCTGCTGGACCCGCTTGTGCATCGCCGAGTCCTGCCGGATGATCTCCATGACGAGCCTGATCAGGGGGTTCTTCGTCTTCTCCATGATGGCCGAGGTCTGGGAGACCGCCGCGCTCTCGATATCCTGCCATCGCTTCAGCGTGCTCAACAGCTCATCGAGGTTCTCTGCCGCTTTCTGGGTCATCCTGGCCTCCGATCGTTCCTTCCATCCACCCATCGAGGGAGGCGGCGGGGCACGGCCCCGCCGCCCTCGCTCAAGCCGGCCTCATTCGGGCGCGGAGCCTTCCTTGTGGGGCAGGGTGATGAAGCTGCCGCCGAAATAGCTGTAGACGCAGCGCCCCGAATCCATCAGGATGCGGATGGCGTGCTTGCAGTCGTCCTTGTTGATCTCGCCCTCTCCGTACTTGGCGATCATGGCCTTGGTGAGGTCTCCGGCCTTGAGGTTTTTCTTCCCCATGGTCTCTTTCACCATCTGGTACATCTCTTCGGCGAGCTGTTCCGTCGTAACGGCCATGTCAGCCTCCTAGAAACGGATGTGCGTGGACCGGGCGTAGGTCGTCCCGGCCAGGCGGAAATCGTCGATGTGGTACTTGGTGAAGGGGATGCCGGTCAGCTCGAAGAACTTCGGCCATCCGATCCTCTCGATCCACTCGCCCATGCGCTCGAACTTCTTGGCGTTCTTGGCATAGACCTCGACGATGTTGACCACGGCGTCCACCACCCCCGGCCACCGCGGCGGCTCGTTGGGGATGAAGGGGATGGCGAGCTTGGAGAACTTGGGCGCGCTGCGGGCGTTGCTCACCTTGCCGCCGACCCAGATGGAGATGCCGTCGTTCTCGGGGTCGTTCAGCGGCATGGCGGGGCAGACCGTGTAGCAGTTGGCGCAGAACATGCACTGCTCTTCCACCACCTCCACCGACTGCTTGCCGTCCACCGTCGCCGGGCGGATGGCGCCCGTGGGGCAGGAGGCGATGAGGGTCGGGACCTCGCAGACCTTGGGCAGGATGTCGTGCTTGATCTTCGGGGGCTTGCGGTGGACGCCCAGGATGGCGATGTCCGAGCAGTGGACGGCGCCGCACATGTTGAGGCAGCACGCCAGCGCGATGCGGAGCTTGGCCGGCAGGTCCTCGTGGGTGAAGCGGTCGCAGAGGGCGTCCATGACGCTCTTGACGATGCCGGAGGCGTCCGTGGCGGAGGAGTGGCAGTGCACCCAGCCCTGCGTGTGGACGATGTTGCTGATGGCATTGTTGGTGCCGCCGACGGGGAACCCGAGGGCCAGGAGCTCCTTCTTCAGAGGCTCGATGTTCGCCTGGTTGTCCAGCAGGAACTCCACGTTGTTCCGGCTGGTGAAGCGCAGGTAGCCGCCGCAGTACTTCTCGGCCAGGTCCGCGAACTGCCGGATGGTGGTCGTGCTCAGAAGCCTCGGGGACGCGGCGCGCACGGTGAAGATCTTGTCTCCCGACTCGGCCACGTGGCAGAGCACGCCGGGGGCCAGGTTGTCGTGGTACTTCCACAGGCCGTAGTTCTTCTTGATGACCGGATGGAGGAACTTCTCGAAGTTCGGCGGCCCGATATCCGTAATCCTCTTAACAGGTTCTGCTGCCATCGTTCGACTCCTTATCTCAAGGCGCCCGCTTTCGTGGGGGCGCCATCTTCAACCACGGCCCGACTACGCCTCGTCCTTGAAGTAGATGTACGGGTTGTCCCTCGGCGCCGTGATCATCTCGGGCACCGGATCGAGCCCGATGGCATCCAGGAAGTTGCCCATACCGACGCGCTGGATGAGCTCGCCGACTCGCTCGCGGTTCTTGCCGTACTCATCCCAGAAGTCCCACACGCGGGAGATCAGCTCCTTGATGGTGTCCATCAGCTCGTCCGCGGGGACGAAGGGCACGAGCACGGAGGAGAGCAGGGCGCCCTGGACGATGGGGGCCTTGGCTCCGATGAGCAGGGTGGCCCCGCGTTCCTTGCCGGGGGCCAGGGCCTTGGGCATGGCGTTGATGCAGTGCATGCAGCGTACGCACTCGCGGTTGTTGATGGTCAGCTTCTTGCCGTCCCACTTCATGCACTTGGTGGGGCAGCGGCCGCAGACGTCGTCCTGGACGTCCAGGCCCTTGGCGGCGTAGGCGGCCACCTCGGCGTCGTTCTGCTGGATGTCGTCCTTCCACGTGCCGATCACCGACAGGTCGGCGCGGGCGATGGAGGCCACGCAGTCGTTGGGGCAGCCGGAGAACTTGAACTTGAACTTGTAGGGAAAGGGCGGGCGGTGCAGCTCGTCCTGGTACTGGTGGGTGATGTCGTTGCACATCTTCATCGTGTCGTAGCAGGCCCACTCGCAGCGCGCCTTGCCCACGCAGGCCGAGGGCGTCCGCATGCAGGAGCCCGAACCGCCCAAGTCGAAGCCGGCCTCGGTCAGCTCTTTGAAGCAGGGCTCCAGCTCGTCGGTCTTGGTGCCCAGGAAGACGATGTCGCCCGTGGAGCCGTGCATGTTGGTGAGGCCGGAGCCGTGGCGGTCCCAGATGTCGCAGAGGGTCCTGAGCGCGTTGCTCGTGTAGAACCAGCCCGAAGGTTGGTTGATGCGCATGGTGTGGAAGTGCGCCACGTTCGGGAACTTCTCGGGCAGGTCGCTGTAGCGGCCGATGACGCCGCCGCCGTATCCCATGACGCCGACGATGCCTCCGTGCTTCCAGTGGCCGACCTTCTCCTCGTAGGAGAGCTCGAGCTGCCCGAGGAGGTCGTCGCAGACGGGGGAAACCTTCCTGGCCTTCTTGATTTCCTTCACGAAACTCGGCCAGGGCCCCTTCTCGAGCTCGTCCAAGAGCTTGGTTTGAACCTTTTCATCCGCCATATTCTGTCCTCCTGTCATGGCCTGCGGCGTCCGGCCCCCCTCATCGAGTCCTTGGCCTCGGCCCTTTCCTGTGACCTTGGTTTCGTCCTCTCCCCGTTCCCTGCTCTGACTCCCCTTGTCTCTGTTTCCCCGTCTCTGTCTCTACCTCTTTCCCATGGCCGCCATGGCCACGGTTCGGTAGAGCATGTGCGCGAACTTGGAGTAGGGCGCGTAGACGAACAGCGCGAAGATCAGCACGAGGTGCACGAAATAGATGGCGTACATGGCCGTCACGGCCTCGCCGAGCCTGAGCACCTCGGAGAGGATGCCCGTGAAGACCACGCCCACGATGGTGAGCAGGAAGAACCAGTCGAAGTAGGTGGTGGTCCTCCGCTTCTCCTCGTTCAGGACCCGGTCACCGAGCAGGATTAGGCCTCCCACCAGGATCACCGCCGCGCACGCGTTGGCGAAGAGCTTCAGGATCGATTCCACGGGCATGGCGGGGTCCCAGAAGGGAAGCGGCGTGTGCATGATGCCCACCATGCTCCCTATGCCCACCACCGTGCCCATGAAGGCCAGGCCCGCGAAACCCCAGAGGGTGAGAAGGTGCCCCCAGTAGCGGTTCTTCTCCTTGCCGCACTCCTTGAAGCGCTTGTGCGCCAGGATCTCGACGAACGCCGGAATGAGCCCGGCCAGGATGGCGCCGTTGGCCCCCGCACTCCGAAGCGCCTTCACGAACCGGGCCAGGCCCACGGCGAAGGCCAAGAGCACCAGGCCCGAGATCAGGAAGAACAGGGGCTCGAGCACGTGCAGCGGAAAGACGTTGGCGAACTCCCGAGGCTCCGTGACCTCCTTCGGCGCCCAGAGGGCCAGCGCGCCGAACACCAAGGCTCCGGGCACGAAGAGCAGCGGCCACGTCTTGGGGCTGGACACGGCGCGGCCCAGGAACCCCGGCGCGGCGAAATGCTGGATGGCCTGATTGCGGAGCGCTCCCATCACCTCGCCGGGCTTGGCGCCCCGCGGACATCGGCTGGTGCAGTCGCCGCAGTTGTGGCAGAGCCAGATGGCCGGATCGGCGAGCAGCCGGTCCTTGAGTCCCCACTGGGCCTCGATCATCTGCTTGCGCGGGAAGGGCGACTGCTCCGGGGAGAGATTGCAGACCACGGAGCAGGTGGCGCACTGGTAGCACTTCTTGAGGTCGCCGCCTCCCGACTTCAACACGTCCTTGATGAACCCCACGTCGGGCCGGATCGTCATCGCCTCAGCCATCGCTTGCTTCCTCTTGCGCTCCGCATCAAGCGCTTCCGCGGTGCCTTCCACGTAGGAGGCCTCTCCAGAGGCCGATGCGCCGTGTCCATCGCGCGCAGGAGAGCGCTCCTACCGTTTTCCCCTCGTCAGAACCCCTTGTACGGGTTCGGTCCCATCTCCCGGATCCGGTCCATGAAGTCGTTGATGAGCACGGGGAGCTTACCATACTCGTTGATGGCCAGTTGGGTCACCTGGATCCGCTCGGACTCGAGCTGGAGGCGCGTGAGGGTCTCCTTCACGTTCTCCAGCCTCCGGTTGGCCAGCTCCGAGCCCTTGGCGAAGTGGCACTGGTAGTCATCTCCGTACTTGCAGCCGATGAGCATGATGCCGTCGATGCCCCCCGAGAGGGCGTCGGCGATCCAGACGATGTTCATGGAGCCCAGGCACCGCAACGGGATGATCCTCACGCTCGGATCGTACTGGGCGTGGTTCATGCCGGCGATGTCGAGAGCCGGATAGGCGTCGTTCTCGCACATGAAGACGAGCACGCGGGGCTTCTCCTCGTCCTCCTCGGGCACCTCGATGGCCTTGATCATGGAGGCGATCATGTCCACCGAGTAGTTCTTGAAGGAGATGATGCGCTCCGGGCAGGCGCCCATGCAGATACCGCACCGCCGGCAGCGATAGGGGTTGGGCTTGGGCGTCCCCTTGGCGTCCTCGTCCAGCGTGCCGAAGGGGCACTCCTCCGTGCACCGCTTGCACTGCGTGCAGCGCTGGAGGAAGAACTCGGGGAAGGAGAGGTCCCCGGCCCTCGGGTGGACGGCCTGGCCCTTGGAGGCCAGCTCCACCGACTGGATGGCCTTCATGGCGGCCCCCAGGGCGTCCTCCGCCGCGTGGGAGGAGTCCATCGGGGCCCGCACCGTACCGGCCGCATAAATCCCCGTCCGCCGGGTCTCGTAGGGGAAGCAGACGAAATGGGAGTCGGGGAAGCCGTAGCGCAGAACGGGAAGATCGGGGCCCTGCCGGTAGGTCAGGTGGAGGATCTCCGTGCCCTCGTGCTGTTTGAGTTCGGCGACCTTCTTTTCCGCCTCTTGGCGTTGCGTGTCCGATTCGTTGCGGAGCACCTTGGCCTCGGCGTCGTGGAGCTGCCGGATGGCCTCGCCGTCCGCCGAGTTGGGGACCATGCCCGTGGCCAGCACCACCATGTCCGCCGGGATCTGGACGGCCCCGCCGAGGAGGGTGTCCTTCACCTCGACGACGAGAGATCCGCCCTCGCCCTCGCGGACCGAGGCCACCTCACCCTTGGTGAGGAAGGTGGCGGGGTGGTTCTGGGCCTTGGCGTAGTACTTCTCGTACTGGCCCGGGGTGCGCATGTCCTTGTAGATGATGTAGGCCTTGGCATCGGCGTTCTGCGCGTGGAGGTACTCGGCGTGCTTGAGGGTGGCCATGCAGCAGACCGAGGAACAGTAGGGCAGGTGCTCCTTGTCCCTCGACCCAGCGCACTGGATGAAGAGCACGCTCTGGGGCGGCTTGCCGTCCGAGGGGCGGGCGATGGCGCCCGATGCCGCCATGCGCTCGAACTCCACGTTGGTGACGACGTCAGGGCTCAGCCCGTAGCCGAGGTGGCCCAGCTTGGTGGCGTCGTAAGGCTTCCAGCCCGTCGCCATGATGATGGAGCCGACCCGGATGGACTTCGAGCCGCCCTCCACCTCCACTCTCACGTCGAACATGCCCGGTTGGCCCTCCGTCTTGACGATCTTGGCCGAGGTCAGGACGGTGATCTTCGGATGGTAGGTGACCGCCTGGATCTTCTCGGCCATGCCGTCGGCCGAGAGTTCCGTGTAGGGCGGTGTCTGAGGGAAGCGGCTCTTCAGCGTGCCCACGAAGCCGCCGAGCTGGGCCTGTTTCTCCACGAGGGTCACCTCGTAGCCCGCCGCCGCCGATTCCAGGGCCGCCGTCATGCCCGCCACGCCGCCGCCCACCACCAGGATGGTCTTGGAGATGGCCTCGGAGACCGGCGCCAGGGGCTCGCTCTTCTGGGCCTTGACGATGCCCATGCGGAGGTAGTCCTCCGCCATCATCTGCGTGTCCTCGTCCTTGGGCTTCTGGCACCACGCCACGTGCTCGCGGAGGTTGACGCGTTCCATGATAACGGTCGCGGGGTCGAAGGAGAAGGCGGCCGTCTTCACGCGAGGGGAGCAGCCGGCGATGACCGCCGTGTTGACGGTCCCCTCTTCCAGATCCTTGCGGATCTGCGCCACGCCTTCGGCGCCGCAGAGGAAGGGGTGCACCCGGCAGACGGGGGCCTTGTACTCCTTCTGGGCCACCTTGACGAGCTTCTCCATGTCCAGCGATTCGCCGAGGGAGCAGCCACTGCAGAGGTAGACGCCGAGTTTCTTATCCATGGTGGGCGCTCCTTACGACACACTGGTAAGCCTTCAAGGCGGCACCGGTGGCGTCCTGGACCGTGGCGGAGACCTCCTCGGGCCGCCGCACGCAGCCGGCCCCGTAGAGGCCCGTCTTGCCCTCGGGGGCCGCGATGAAACGGAACTCGTCCAGGGTGAAGCCGGCGGGCAGGCCGTCGGTATTGGGAACGATGCCCGTGGCCAGGACCACCATGTGGAAGCGCCGGGTGACCTTCCTGCCGCCCAGCACGTCCTCGGCGGTGACCAGCAGGTCGTGGGTCACCGGGTCTTCCTCCACCTTGGCGACCTTGCCCTTCACGAGCTCCACGCCCTGCTCCTCCACCACCTTCGTGCGGAAGTCCTCGAGGCGTCCAGGCGTGCGGATGTCGATGTAGAAGATGACGGCCTCGGCGGCCGGGTCCATGGCCTTGACGTAGGTGGCCTGCTTGAGGGAGGCGGCGCAGCAGACGGCCGAGCAGTAGGGCAGGTGGTTCTCGTCCCTCGAGCCCGCGCACTGCACGAAGGCCACGGACTTGGGCTGGGCCTGGTCCGAGGGTCTGAGAATCTTGCCGGCCGTGGGCCCGTTGGGCGCGGCGAGCCGCTCCATGATGACGTTGGTCACCACGTTGGGGTACCGGCCGAACCCGAGGTTGTCGATCTTGTTGGCGTCGTACGGCGTCCAGCCCGTGGCGGCCACCACGCTGGCCACCTCGAAGACCTTCTCCTCCGGCTCCTGCGCCAGGTCCACGGCACCGTAGGCGCAGGCCTCGGCGCAGGCGGTGCAGCCCTCCTTGCAGGCCGCCCGGTCGATGGCATAGGCCGCCGGGAAGGCCATGGCGTAGGGCAGGTAGGCGGCCTTGGTGGTGCCGAGCCCCATGTTGTACTCGTCGGGCCGCTCGGCCGGGCAGACCTCGGCGCACTGGCCGCAGAGGGTGCAGGCATCGGTCACGAACCTGGGGGAGACCTTGACCGTGACCCGGTAATCGCCGGGCGTGCCCGTCACCTCCGCCACCTCGGCCTGGCTGAGCACCGTGATCCGGGCGTTGTTCTTGATGCGCTTGAAGTTGATCTCCAGCCCGCAGGTCGGCGGACAGAGCTTGGGGAAGTACTGGTTGATCCGGGAGACGCGGCCGCCCAGGTAGGGAGCCTTCTCCACGAGGACGACGTCGCAGCCGGTCTCCGCCGCCTCGATGGCGGCGGTCATGCCCGCGATCCCCCCTCCGATCACCAGGATCCCTTTGCCGTTGGGACTCTCAGTCACTGGTTGCATCATGCCTTTCCCTGCCTCTCCGAAGGCTCAACGGGCCGGGGGAGCCGCGGGTTCTTCCGCCCCGGCGGCCCCCTGCCTGGCCTCCATGACCGAATGGCGGACCCTCATGGTCTTATCGCCGAACAGGCTGAACCGGAGCCACTGCATGGCGAAGTCCAGCAGCTCCTCGTCGTCGGTTTGCAGGGCCTCGACCCTGGCCTCATCGACGTCGAAATACTCGAGGAACCGGCTCTCGAAGACGAAGCGGCGGAACCGGTCCAGGTCATAGCAGGCCATGTAGAGCATGTCCAGCTGGGCCGGCGTGAGCGCCTCGCCCTTCTTGGTCCATTCCGGGTGGAGCATGAGCGCCTTGAAGGAGGCGCCCATCATGTCGTACTCCTCGATGCCCTGGTCCGAGACCCACTCGCGCACGGACCAGCTCCGGCCTTCGCCGTGGCCCTTGCAGAGCTCCTCGCGGATCAGGAAGTGGAAGCCGTGCTCGTCGGGATTGGGGTTCTGCGGCTCCGCGGCGCCCAGGGGATACATGCGGCACGCCCACGGGCGGTTCCCGTAGACCTTACACCCTTCTTCGCCGACGAAGGGGCACCGCTTCTTCTCCCCCTGCATCTTCAGGAGGACCACCGGAAATCTCGGCTTCTCGGTGAAGCCGCTCAGCGTGTACTTCTCCAGAAATTCTGAGGAATCCATGCGCAGGGCGCGCGTCAATCTGAGGACGTCGTAGGGGGTCAGCACGATGGAGACGTCCTGGCAACAACGGGTAAAGCAGCAGACGCCCGGCCGACACTCGAAGGTGAAGTGGTCGTCGGGCCCCATGCGGGGATAGTCTTTCAGTATCTTCTCTCGGGTAACGCCGTTTTCACTCATGGGGGGTTCCCTCTTCGGTCAGGATGCTGCTGCGCAGGGCTTCTCTCGACCAGACGGGCAGAGGGCCCGTCTCCCCGGTGCTCGGATCCAGGCGGTGGCGGTAGGAGGCGGACACGTTGTAGTGATCCCGCATCCAGGCCCAGCCCCTCACGAAGTAGGGGCACTCGTCGTTGAAGCAGACAAACTGGAACGCGCCGCCCCAGGAGCCGAGGCTGGGGTTGGCCCATTTCACCATGGTTCCCTGGCAGTGGGGGCATCGGACATCCGACTCTGACTGCATGGCAGCATCCGCCTTGAAAAGAGAGAGGTCCCCGCCCCCCCGCGGGGACCTCCCTTCGATCCCGATCCTAGAAAATGTGATGGATCGGGCGTTTGATCATTTCCCAGTTGCCGTTCTTGGGATCGTACTTGCAGTTGGCGAAGCAGAGCCAGTTCTGCTCGTCGATCTTGGGTTTGTCGGCGCGCAAATAGTAGCCCGGCCAACGGGTCTCTTCGCGGAAGAGCATGGTGCGGACGTGGGCCTCGGCCTGCCACATGCGCTGGACGTTCTCCCAGCAACGCATGAGCTCGTGCAGGTTGGACGCGCCCAGCTTCTCCGAGTCCTCCTTGAGGAGGCCCAGGAGTTCCAGCGCCCTTTCGAGCTGCGCCTTGTTGACGGTGAAGTTGGAGGTCACGCCGCCGGCGTACTCGTCCATGATCTTCTGGAGGCGGAACATGAACATCTTGGGCTTGATGTAGTTGGGGTTGACCTCGGCGTCCGTGGTGGCGTTCTTGAAGGCTTCGTAGGTTTCCATGGGCTTGAGAATCTCGGCCTTCAGGGTATCCACCGCGGCCTGGTCCACCTTCGGCATGGTGTTGTTCTCGAGGATGAACTTGACGGCGGCCTTGGCGGCGATGCGCCCCTCGGCGTGTGAGCCGGAGGAGAACTTGTGGCTGGAGGCGCCGGAGGCGTCGCCCGCGCAGAAGAGGCCCTTCACCGTCGACATGTTGTCGTAGCCCCAGAAGTAGTCGTTCTTGGTACCGGCGGTCTGGAGATCGGCGGGGCCACTCACCCAGGCGCCGGAGGCACCGGAGTGGGAGCCGATGAAGTAGGGCTCGGCGGCCGCGATCTCGGAGGACTTCTCCTCTGGCTGCACGTTGCTGGCGGCCCAGAGGATGGCCTGGGAGATGGTCATGTCGAGGAAGTCCTCCCACGCCTCGGACTCGAGTTCCTTCATCTTCTTCTTGTAGGCCTTCTCGTCGTCCTTGTACTCGTTGGCGATCTTCTGGATGGCCTCCTCGGTGCGCATGAAGATCGGGCCCTTGCCCTCCATCACGTCGAGCATGCCGAGGTAGTTGCGCAGGTTGGCGGGGATGGGCTTCACGCGGCCGTAGGGACCCCAGTTCTCCAGCTCGGACTTGCGCTCCACCATGTACTCGCCGCCCATGGCGTTGGTGGCGCGGGACTTGAAGAGCAGGAACCAGGCACCCACGGGGCCGTAGGCGTCCTTGAAGCGGACCGGGATGAAGCGAACCTCCTGGCAGGTCATCTCGGCGCCGGCCTTCAGGGTGAAGTAGGCGGAGGAGCCGGAGTTCCACGGCGGATACCAGGCGCGGCCGAGGCCCTCGCCGGCGCTCCGGGGTTTGAAGACGTGGACCGCGCCGCCCATGGAGGTCAGAACGGCCTTGGCCTTGAAGGTGTAGAACTTGTTCTCGCGCACCGAGAAGCCCACGGCCCCGGCGATGCGGTCTCCGTCCAGGATGGGCCCGACGATGAAGATGCGCTCGAAGATCTGGCCCACGCCGCTCTGAAGCAGCGCGTTCTTGGCGGCCTCGGCCACGATGACCTTGTAGGACTCGCCGTTGATCATGAGCTGCCAGCGGCCCTCGTGGACGTAGGAGCCCTGCTCGTCCTTCCAGATGGGCAGGCCCCACTTCTCAAAGAGGTGCACGGTGGAGTCCACGTGCCTGGCGATGTTGGCCACCAGGTCCTCGCGGGTCACGCCCATGAGGTCGTTGCGCACGTAATCGACGTAGTCCTTGACGGAGTTCTTCCCGTCTTTCAGGCCCACGTACTGGTTGATGGCGGACAGGCCCATGGCCACGGCGCCGGAGCGATCCATGGCGGCCTTGTCCACGAGGGTCACCTTCAGGCCGTTCTGTTTGGCCCAATAGGCGGCCTCCACCGAGGCCCCGCAGGCGGACATACCGCCCCCGAGGATCAGCAGGTCGGTCTCGACGACAACGTTTTCAAAGTTGGCCATCTCTACTCTCCCCCTTTACTTGTTCAGCGTGAACACTTCGGCCATGCCGGTCGAAGCGGGTTCAGTGAAGAGGGCCGTGCTGTTGATGTCCCCCTTGGTTTCAAAGCCGCCGCCTGGAGCCGCAGAGCCTTCAGCCGTAGTCCGGATGGGGAACTTGAAACGCTTGAGCATGCCGTTGCGGAACTTGACGGTCCACATGATGGAGTCGGTGGAGCGCAGGGGCGTCACCTGGGCGCCCATGGGAACGAAGTCCGCGTAGCCACGGATTTCGATCGCCTGGGTCGGGCAGATCTTCACGCAGTTGTAGCATTCCCAGCACATCATGACGTCCTGGTTGAAGGCCTTCATCTTTTCCTTGTCCAGGACCATCAGGTCGTTGGGGCAAATGTACTGGCAAGCGGTCTTGTCCAGCGCTTTGCACCCGTCGCACTTCTCGGGGTTCACATAACTCGGCATCAGGTCACCTCCTAGATACGACGTCCAAAAGGCCAATCCATGTTCCGCATTTCCGGTCCCGGCGGCCCTTGGCCCTTTCCGCCACCGGTTCCCCCGCCTCTCAAGAGTGTGTACCTCTCCTTCGGGGGCGAGCCCCCTGTCTTTTGCCCCCCCCAGGGACCGCGTCCCGGATGTCGGGGGCCATCGTCCTGATTTGCTTTGGGTTTTGAGCGTAGCCCAAAGTCCCGCCAGAGCCACCCTCAATGTAGCCCCCCGCTTTTTCTGGGGTCAACGCATGGGGGGCTCAGCAGGGCAACTTGGGTGATATGTCACAAAGAGGTGCTTCCCGGTGGTTCTCTCCGTTCTCGTGTTCCAATCTTATCCCTTATCAGTCAAGCAATTACGACATACCTTCGGACCGTGGATTATACGGCACAGGCACTGATCGATTCATTATGATACATCGCGGTTCACACCGTCGTTCTGAACCGACCCCGTTCCTTGACGGCCGGGCGTCGTCTCCATACACTCGGGTCGGCCGCTGGGGCTGCGGCCGCACGAGGGGGGAAGGGGGCGTGGCCACCCGAAGAAACCTGGCGCTCACATTCTTCCTGATCGGATTGACCTCCTATGGCGGGCCGGCCATCGTAGCCCAGATCCGGCAGGTGATCGTCCTGAAAAGACGCTGGCTCTCCGAGGAGGAATTCCAAGAGTCCCTCGCCTTCTGTCAGACCATCCCGGGCCCCATCGCGGTTCAGACGGCCGCCCACATCGGGTGGAGGATGTACGGGGGGCTGGGAGAGGCCCTCGCCCTGACGGCCTACGTGCTTCCCGCCTTCGGTCTCATGCTGGCCCTTTCCGCCGCCTACTTCCGCTTCGGCTCCGTGCCCCTCGTGGCGGCCGTCTTCAAGGGGTTGGGCGCCGTGGTCGTGGGCATCGTGGCCGAGTCCATCCTCTCCATGACCCAGACCGCCCTGAAGGATTGGAGGGGGCTGCTCATCGCCTCCGCGGCCGCGGCCGCCTTTTTCACGCGGCAGAACACGCTGCTGGTCCTGTTCGGCTCGGCCGCCGTGGGGGCCCTCCTGATCGGCGGTCCACCTTGGCGGTGGCGCGCGGCGCCGGCTCCAACCAGCTCCCATTCCGGGAATCGCGGACTCTGGCGATCGGCGGCGTGGGCGACGGCCATCGGACTCTTCTTCGCGGCCCTGGTGGTCGCATCGGGGAAGGCCTGGCCCCTCTTCCCCGCGCTGGGGACCACCATGGTGAAGGTGAACCTGCTGGCCTTCGGCGGCGGCTACACGGCCGTCGCCCTCATGTACCAGCAGGTGGTCTCCTCGCACGGCTGGCTCACGGCGAAGGAGTTCATCGACGGTCTCGCCCTCGGCCAGATCACGCCCGGCCCCGTGATCGTCACGGCCACCTTCATCGGCTACCGCCTCGGCGGGGTCGCGGGGGCCTTCTTCGCCACCGCGTGCGTGTTCATCCCCTCGTCCCTCTTGATGGTGGTGCTGGCTCCCCAGTTCGAGCGGATCCGGCGGTATGCCCTCGTGGGAGCCTGCGTGAGAGGCCTGCTCGCCGCCTTCATCGCCATGCTCTTCATGGTGCTCTGGCAGGTGGGCAGGGCCTCTCTCCTCGACAGACCCACCCTGGCCATGGCCCTTCTCGCGCTGGCCGCCCTCCGCTTCAAGGTCAACCCCGTCTGGGTGATCCTCGCCGCGCTCGCCGTGGCGGCCGTCTTCTTCCGGTGAGTGGCCCGAAGGTTCAGAGGGCCGACTTCCTCGGAGGGGGTTCTCGGCTCAGAAGACCAGTTGGTACTGGAGCCGGAATTCGTAGGAGCGGTACCGCGAGGCTTTGCTCTCGATGCGGCGGTAGTCGGTCTGGAGCTTGTTGTTGAAGCCCTGGAAGTACCAGTTCACGCCGACGCCCGTCTGCGTCTGCCGGTCGTCCGGCCGGTCCGCGTTCGGGTCGTAGCCCCACCGTCCCAGAACCAGCTCTAGCCTCCTGGGGATGAGGAGAAATCCCACCTGGGCGTTGTAGCCGTTGGAATCGGCAGCCGCGTCCTTGACGTCGTGGCTGTGCCGGTCGAAGTACTCACCGTAGGCCGTGAACCAGCGGTACTTGAACATGAGGTCGTAGCCCGCGGTGGCGTATTCGAGGCCCGACTTGTACGCGTTGGTCTTGGGATCCCTCACGCGCTGGTCGTTGTGCTCGTAATCGATGCCGAGCGAGAGCTTCGGGGCGGGCGCTCCGTCCGGGTTCGCCTCGTCGTAGCCCGCGCTTCCCCACGGGCTCACCATCAGGCGGAAGTCGGTCTGATACTTGCCGTCCGCGTTGGTGTAGACGCTGCGGCCCCCGCCGTTGTACACGCCCACGCTGTACTCGACGAGATCCTTCACGGAGCTGGGGCCGAACTGCCCGGTGGCCGTGAGGCCCACGTCGCGGATCGGGCAGAAGGTCGTCGAGACGAAGGAGCGGTCGGCGAACATGTCGGTGGCCGTCGGGGCGATGCTCTGGCGGCCGAAGGGCGTCTTGCCCTGCCCCGCGCGAAGCAGGAACCACTTGTGCCCGTGGGTGAAGTCGTACTGGACCCAGGCGTCATCCAGGACGCCGAGGGAGGTATTGGCGTTGGCCCAGTCCACCTGGATCCGGAAGGTCAGGTCCTTGGTGTAGGCCCATCCGATGATCTGGGTCTTCATGCGGCGCACGGCGAAGGTCCCCGTGTCCCGGAGCCGTGGATCGTCGAAGGTATCGCCGGTCCAGCGGTACTGGATGCGGTTGGAGAGGTAGAACTCCGCCTGGGCGAAGCGAAAGGTCGTCTTTCCGTCTTTCCAGGAAACGGAGAGGGGCGGAGAGCCGGACTTCGTCGCGGTCTCAGCCAGCAGAGGCTCCGGCGATTGGGCTCCGGCCGGCCCGATCGGGACCCGGCCCTGCTTGGCCTCCAGCTCGTCCGCCCTCTTCTGAAGCGCCTCGATGACGGCCTGCTGGCTCTTTAAGACCTCCTGCGCCTGTTGAAGCTCGCGTTTCAACTCTTCGATGCTCGCATCCGCAGATTGTCCCCACGCCGGAAGGACTGACAGCACCAGAACCGCAGACACCAGCCATTGCCCAACTCCCATCCGCTTCGAACACTTTTTCATGCCGGCTCTCCTGTCGATGGCCACTTGCTGCCGTTTCGCGCCTTGACCCCGCATGGCACCGTGCTGCGATCATTCCCTGGGTGGAGGCATGGTCCGGCCTCCGGGAAATCACACTTGCAACCCGGACGCGATGGTCCAGAACACCCTGCTCACGGAGGAAGCGCGGTGCGAGACCCAGTTCGAACCGGGGCTTCCCCGCGTCATCGGCGAACCCCACGGCCTCCAGTAGTGCTCCTCAACCTCGTGACCAATTCCAGGAGATCCCCGAGGCGTTCCCGCCCATCCTCGGGGACTTCACGCGGAGCCGGCCGGCTACGAATTCGTCCCGTCAGCGGGCCCGGAAGCGGCGGCATCGAGGATCCGGAGCGCCTGGGCCTTGAAGAGGCACCAGACCGGCCGGCCCGCTCGGAGATCGAGCTCGTGCTCCGACTGGCGGGTGACGTCGGCGAGCAGCGTGAGGCCCGCGTCGATGACCACGAGCGTCCTGCGCTCGCCCTGCACCACGCGCCGGATGGTCCCGGGCACCTGGTTCTGGATGGAGGTCCCCGCCACGGGGGCCAGCGCCAGCGCCACGTCCTCGGGCCGCAGCGCCACCCGGATCTCGCGGCCGGCCGGATGCCCCGGGGAGAGGGCCGACTTGAAGCTCACCCCTCCGGACCCGCCCGTCAGGGGCTCGATGAGGGTGACGGCGTCTTCGGCGCGGTGGCCCGCCACCCTTGCCGCGACGACGTTGAGGAGGCCCTGGTCGCGGAAGAGGTCGAGCGCCTCGGGAATCTCCAGCAGGTCGAGGAAGGGGCCCCGCCCCGCAATCCTCCCCCCCTTCAGCAGGAGCATCTCCCGGCTGATCTGGAGCGCCTCGGCCAGGTCGTGGCTCACGTAGACGACGGGCAGGCCCGAGGCCTGGAGCGCCCCGTGGAGGAGCGGCAGGATCTCGCCGCGGAGCCCCTTGTCCAGGGCCGAGAGCGGCTCGTCCATGAGGAGCAGCCGGGGCGAGGCGAGGAGCGCCCGGCCCAGGGCCACCCGCTGGGCCTCCCCGCCCGAGAGGCTCCGGACGGAGCGCTTCAGGAGCGGCTCCAGCGCCAGCCACCGGACCACCTCTTCGGCCTGGAAGCGGCGCCGGGCCGGCGGCACGAACCGCTCCGGGAAGCGGAGGTTCTCCCCCGCGCTCAGGTGCGGGAAGAGCCGGCCGTCCTGGAAGACCACTCCCACCCGCCGCCGGTGCGTCGGCACGTGCACGCCGCGCCCGGCGTCGTCCAGCACCTCCCCGTCCAGCACCACGCGGCCGCGGCCGGGCCGCACGAGGCCCGCCACCACGCCGAGGAGGGTGGACTTGCCGGCGCCCGAGGGGCCAAACAGCGCCGTGGCCGGCCCCTCCAGCGAGGCCGTCACGTCGAGGGTGAAGCCCCCGCGCCGCAGACCGACCTCCAGCTCAAGCACGGCCGTCCCCTCCCAGCCGGCGCTTGACCGCCCGGGCCAGCAGCTCCGAGGCGGCCAGGGCCCCCAGGCTGAGGACCACGGAGAGGATCACGAGCCGCTCCGCCGCCGCGTCCCCCGAGGGGAGCTGGAGAAAGGTGTAGATGGCCACGGGCAGGGTGCGCGACTGGCCCTCGATGTTCCCCGCGAAGGTGAGGGTGGCGCCGAACTCTCCGAGGCTGCGGGCGAAGGCCAGCACGAATCCCGTGAGGACCCCGGGGGCCGCCAGGGGAAGCACGACCCTCACGAAGACCTGAGAGGGGGCCGCGCCGAGCGTCTGCGCGGCCTCTTCCAGCCTCCGGTCGATGAGCTCGATGGCCAGCCGAATGGCCCGCACCATGAGCGGGAAGCCCATGGCGGCCGAGGCGAGGACGGCGGCCTTCCAGGTGAAGGCCACGCTCAGGCCGAAGTGGTGGTAGAGAAAGCCGCCGATGAGCCCCCTCCTCCCCAGCAGGATCAGGAGCAGGTAGCCGGTGACCACGGGAGGAAGCACGAGGGGAAGGTGGACCAGGGCGTCCAGCGCCGTCTTGCCCAGGAAGCGCCGGCGGGCCAGGAGCCAGGCCACCCCCAGGGCGAAGGGGGCCTCGACCACCACGCTCAGCAGGCCCACCCTCACGGAGAGGAGCAGGGCCGTCCACTCGGCGTGCGAGAGCACCGGAGCCACGCCTCAGTCCGCCAGACGGAACCCCGCCTCGCGCCAGGCGGGAGCGGCCTTCGCCGATCCGATGAAGGCCAGGAAGGCCGCGGCCCCGGGCCGAGCGCCCCGGCAGAGCGCCGCGGGGTAGACGATGGGGGCGTGCGAACCGGAGGGGAACTCGGCCAGCACGACCACCTTGGAGCTGGCCATGGCGTCGGTGGCGTAAACGATGCCGGCGTCGGCCTCGCCCATTTCGACGAGGCGCAGGGCCGCCCTCACGTTGTCCGCCGAGTCGAGCCGCCCCTTCAGCGCCTCCCACCAGCCGAAATGCTGGAGGGCCTCCTTGGCGTAGATGCCCGCCGGCACATGCGCGGGATCGCCCACGGCGAGGCGGCCCTTGAAGGCGCCCGGCAGGTCAAAGCCGCGCTCCATCTTCACGGGGAAGCCGCGCCCCTTGGGCGCCACCAGCACCAGCATGTTGGCGAGCAGGTCCCGGCGCGTGGCCGTCTGGATGAGGGAGCGCTGCTGAAGGTAGTCCATCCACTGCTCGTCGGCCGAGACGAAGAGGTCCGCCGGAGCCCCCTCCTCGATCTGGCGGGCCAGCAGGGACGAGGAGGCGAAGCTGAAGCGCACGGGCGCGCCGCCGTCCCGCTCGAACTGCCCGCCCAGGCGCTGGAGCACGTCCGTCGTGCTCGCCGCGGCGAACACCGTGATGGGGCTCTCCTTCGCCGCTCCGCTCCCCGTCGCCACCAGGGCCAGCAGTAGGGTGGACAGGAGGACAGCCCGCCACGGCCCCATCCCACGAACCCGTACGCTTCGATTCCGCATCCTCGTGCTCCGTTTCACAGGAAGTCGGGGCCCATCGCGCCAGGCGCCTACCCGGCGGCTCGCCGGCGGCCCGGGCTGGCCCGATCTCCCGTGATGGTATCACCTTTGCCTTTCCGCTCGAATCGGGGGCCTGCCTGGCGATGCGCGAGGGATGAAATGAAAGGCTGGGATAGCAGGTCCACATACCCCTGGAAACCATGGAAAGGGCAAGAGGGGCGGACACCTGGTGTGCTGTCCCTGCAAAACCATGACACTGGATGCCGTGGCGGACAGCACACAAAGGGGTGCGGGGAAGAGGCTTCCCCGCGCTTGCGGGGTTACAGCCCGCCGCAGGCGGGCGCCCTAGGGGCGGCAGCCCCTGGGGAAGTGTTGTGTCCCTGGAGACCGCATCGGAAAGCCTTGGCAGGGACACAACACTATTTCGGCGTCCGCCCCTCGCCAGAACGTGAGGTCTCCTACTTCGCCGCGCCGCCTGGGGTGACCGGGGCGACTCCGAGGGCCTCCAGGACGTCGGAGAGGCTGACGGCGCGATCGAGGCCCGGCGGAGCGGCCAGGCTATCCAGCCCGGCCTTTCCTCGGATCACGGCGCCGGTCCGCTCCGACCAGCGTTTGGCGAGCACCGCCTCGGCCCTCTCCCAGTGCGGGTCTACGCTGCCATAAAGGGCGAGCACAGCGGCCTCGTGGTCGCAGTAGGGATGCCCGGGGAAGAGGTCCTGATCGAGCTCGATCGGCGGAGTTTGGTGCCCGTGGATCCCCGGGTATTCGGTGAGGGACAGGTAGGGCACGCCGCAACCGGCGCTAGCCCTTCGGCCGGCCTCCTCTTGGCCTTCATCCTCGGGGGTGACGAGCGCCATCCCGACCTGCTTCGACGGGGCGAGATCGTCTTGATTGTAGGTGGTTTCCATCAGGCGCCACCCCGTGCCGGGCAGCCAATACTCCACGATGTAATGGGTCTGAAGTGGAACGGCCCAGGTGGGATAGCAAGCCACGATGCGCGCGGGGATCCCCTGAGCGCGCAGGAGCGCCGCGCCCAGGTTGGCGTTGGCGGTGCAGAAGCCCGCCTGCGTGAGGGCGTTGGAGGCCCGCTGGCAGGTCAACGGCGCCTTCGCGCTGCGGTTTGTCCTCTCCATGAAATCGAGCGTCTGCGCGATGACGGCCGCAGCGGAATTCCCGGCCTTCTCCCGAATCGCCCGTGCCGCCTTGGCCAGCTCTGGGTTATCGAAGTCGCAGCACCACGTGGCGCGCGTCCAGGGTCGGGCCTCCGCGGGGATCTCTTTCAGCGGCAGAGTAATGTCCGGAGGTATGGGCGAAGAGGCGGAGGGTGAGATCAGGACATCGCCGCTCCAGAAGAGGCCGAAGAACTGTCCCTGCGTGCCGCCGCGGAGTTGGACGTCCGCGACCATTCCTCCCTGCGCGAGCGGCTTGAGCGTCACGGAGCGGACCCAGCCCTCCGGCTCGCTCCAAAGGCGGAAGCTCACGGGGATCTGCAAGTACCAGAGGAGGGGCATGGGCACGAGGATCTCCTGCCCCTCGTGGTCCCGACGCACCACCCCCCGATAGCGCCCCTCCGCCTGGTAGAGGCCCGGGCCGAGATCCTGAATGCTGGCTCGGGCCCGAAGCTGCGAAACGCGGATGGTCCCGGCACCGATGGCCCGAACGCCGAACATCACACGAGCGGCCTGCTGATTGGGCGTGACCGTCACCGTGACCGGCGACCAAGCGGAGGTGCCCGACAGGTCATAGCCCGCCATAAGGGAGGTTTGCTGCGAGTGGGGGCCGACAACGGACACATCGTCCTTTCCTGCACAGCGGGCCCACACGAAACAGTTGCCTTTGAAGTGGTCCATGCGGATCCAGGCTGTTACGACGACGGGAACGCCGGGGGCGAAATGGGTCAGCGTCTGTCCGATCCCGCACCATCGATCTTTCTGAGCGACGAGGAGTATTCCCTTGGCCCCCCCCATACCATAGTCGCCCCAGCGGGCGGGAATGCTATCCGTGTCTCGCACGGAGAGTGTCCATCCTTCGGGCGTTCCATTTTTCACCTGCGAGAAGTCCCCGTTCCGGCCGAGCTCCTCTCCCCTCGGCCAAATGGGCTCCGCGGGCGTCGAGCCGGCATGAAGCGGCGACGCGGAGGCCAGAAGTGCAAGCAGCCATCCCATGACGAGCGCGAGGATCCACCTTGTCTTCACATGAGCCCCCTTTCTGGAATACGCGTGGGCCGCGTCGCTCCGGAACCAGCGGCGACGCTTCTCTCTGATAAAGACGTCGGAGGGGGGCAGTTGTCTAGCCTGCTCGGGGACCGGGGGAGTTCGCCGCCAGGCGACGCGAGACGAAAGCAGAGGCCAGAAGGAAGAAAAAGGGGATCCATCGCCGAGGCGCGGCGATCTCATGCATTCACTCCTCACTCCTCACTCCTCACTTCCCACTTCCCCATCCCCGCCCGATTGTCCCCGATCCCGGCGGGCCGTATACTACGGATGAAGCCTGCACACGGGCGCGGCCGGATCTCTCGGGAGGGGACTCGGCGGCCGCCGCCTGACCGGGGGGACCATGAGCGACCCGCCAGTGGCCAACCGCCGCACCAGCCACAGTCCTCCTCTACAGCGGGAGCTGGAGGGGGCTCAGCGGGCGATCCTCTCCAGGCCCTCCATCCCCATCCGCCACCGCCTGATCTTCAGCCTGCTGCTCTGCTTCATCCTCTGCGGCCTCTTCGGCCTCGTGGCCCTGACGCGGATCCGCCAGGTGCGCGGCCAGCTTGACCTCCTGGAGGCCCTGGAGATGCTCTACAGCCGGTCCCTCCGGGTCCAGCTCCTGGAGCGCCAGGAGGGCAGCTCGGTGGAGGCCCTGCGCGACGCCAGAGCGCGGGTCGAGGAGGCCGAGGCGCTCCTCGCGGCCGACGCGGGACAGCGGCGCAGCCCGCGCGAGGCCGAGGCCTACTCGAAGCTGCTCTCCAGGCTGGCGGACTACCGGAGCCTCCTGGGGCGGCTGGAATCCGCCGTCGACGTTCAGGAGCGTGGCCGCGAGATGGCCGCGGCCCAGGCGCTGGAGGCCGAGATCGCCTTCCGGGGCCGCGACCTCGTCCACCGGGAGCGCAGTTCCGTGGCGCGTCTGCTGCGCAGCTCCGAGATGCTTTTCGGCACCATGCTGGCCGTCCTGCTGGGCTTCTTCCTCCTCATCACCTTCTTCTTCACGCGGGCCCTGATGGACCCCATGCGGCGCTTCCAGGCCTACACGCGGCGTATCGCCCAGGGCGACTTCAGCCTCATCAGGCCCGCCCGGGCCTACCGAGACGAGTTCTCCGAGCTCGCCCTGGCCGTCAACCAGATGCTGGCCGAGTTCCAAACCAACCAGGAGAAGCTCATCCAGGCCGGCAAGCTCACGGCCATGGGCACCATCACCTCGGGCATCGCCCACGAGCTCAACAACCCGCTCAACAACGTCGCCATCACCACAGAGGCCCTCATGGAGGACTTCAAGGCCCTCAGCGACGAGGAGAAGTGGAGGCTGCTGCAGGACATCTACTTCGAGACCGAGCGGGCGGGGGAGATCGTCAAGAGCCTCCTGGACTTCACCCGCGACGAGCGGCCCGATCTCGTGCCCGTGGACATTTTGGAGGTGATCGAAGCCACCCGCCGCATCGCCCAGAACGAGATGGTCCTGAACGACGTCCGCTTCGAGCTGAGGGCGCCGCCCGGCCTGCCGCTGGTGCGGGGAGCGGCCAACCAGCTCCGGCAGGTGTTCCTCAACCTCTTCCTGAACGCCGTCCAGGCCATGCCGGGGGGCGGGCCGCTGACGGTGGAGGTTATGGCGGAGAAGGGCTTGGGCCGACTGTGCGTGGAGGTCCGCGACGAGGGCATCGGCATCCCGCCGGAGCACATGCCCCACGCCTTCGACCCCTTCTTCACGACCAAGGAGCCTGGCAAGGGGACGGGGCTCGGCCTTTCCATCTGCTACAGCATCATCCAGAAGCACGGCGGAACGATCGAGGTGACCAGCGAGCGGGGGAAGGGCACCACCTTCCACGTCTGCCTGCCGCTCGCAAACGGCGAGAAGACGGGAGCGGAAGGCCCGCGCCTTGACCGCGGGCCGGCGGAAGCCTAAGAGTAGGACCATAGGGGGGGTGAACCATGGCCGAGAAGAGCGTGTTGGTGCTGGACGACGAACCGATCGTGGGAGACCGCCTCAAGCCCGTCCTGGAGCGCGAGGGGTTCGAGGTGGAGATCTTCACGGAGAGCGAGAGGGCCCTCGAGCGCCTCAAGGAGAGAAGCTTCCACGTCCTGGTGACGGACATGAAGATGAAGGGCCCCTCGGGCATGGACCTGCTCCGCTTCATCAAGGAGAAGGCCCCCTCCACCCAGGTCATCGTCATCACCGGCTACGCCACCATCGAGACCAGCCACGAGGCCCAGGCCCTCGGCGCCTTCCAGTTCATCGCCAAGCCCTTCAAGATGAAGGAGCTCGCCAAGCTCGTCAGCAAGGCCGCGCGGGGGGGCTGAGTCCTCCGCTCCGGCGGGACCACGGTGTCTGAAAGGGCCCCACCTCGCCATTCAAGCGAGTGAAGCCAGCCTGGAATCCGATTCGGGACGGGCCCGGCCAGCGGGATCGGGAATGCTTGCTCGGATGGAGCGCCCGTGATACCGGCGCTTCACAAGTTTCCCGGCTCCTCCTCGCAGTTCCCGCAACCCCCCCGATCGCCGACTCAGGACATGATCTTCCGGAGGATGTGGTAGGCGACCAGCAGGATGACGGCGCCCACGACTGCGCCGATGAACCCGGCGCCCTGTCCCGCCTTGTACCAGCCGATCATCTGGCCGAGGTAGGTGGCCAGAAACGCCCCCGCGATACCCAGGAGCATCGTGACGATGCACCCACCGGGATCCTTGCCCGGCGTGATGATCTTCGCCACGATTCCCGCCAGTAGACCGATCAGCAGCGTCCAGATGATGTGCATGCGTTCCTCCTGAAAAGTCGCCGCCCGCAGGGCGGCCGCCGTCCCGTCATTTTGGTGCTACCGCCCTTGCCACGCTACTCACGTTGCGAGCTTGGCCCCAAAAGCCGTCCGAAGTCAAAAGACGGGCGCCTCTGGTACACTTTCCAAGTCAGAGGAGAAGCCGTGCGCCCGATCCCGCCCTTCACCCGCTATCAGGAGAAGATCCTCGAACACTACTACGCCAGCCCGCTCCGTGCCGAAGCCGAGTGGACCTGCCCCAGAGCCGAGGGCTTTCTCTTCGCCGTCGCGTGCGAACCCGAACTGGTCATGCCCCACGAATGGCTGCCCGTTCTGATGAGCGAGGGAGCCTCGGGCCCGACGTCCGAACAGGAGCTGGAAGGGGTCGCCGAGGCGCTTCTCTCTCTCCACAACTGGATCGAATCGGCCATCGCGAAGATCGAAATCGCCGTCCCCGAGACGTGCCTGCCCAGCCCGGAAAGCCCGGCCGGCTTCGACCGGGGTTCTCCGGTCTCCGAATGGTCGAACGGCTTCATATCGGGCTGCGACTGGCTAGGCGCCAGCGAGTGGCACGACTTCGTGCCCGAGTCCAAGGATCTGGCGCTGGGCGCCCTGCTCATAACGCTCTCCTTCTTCGCGAACCGCGCCATGGCCGAGACCTTCTTCGAGGAGGTGGGCAAGCCGCACGGCGTGGAGAGCTTCGAATCCATGGTGGCCGTCATGGCCGGGGAATTTGGCGGCGCCGCCGCCGAATACGGCATGGTGGCCCTGGCGGTGCGGACCGCCCTCGCCTCCTCCTCCGCCGCTGGCGAGCCCGAAGAGCCGGAACCCGAACCTTCCCGCAACGCGCCCTGCCCCTGCGGCAGCGGCAAGAAGTACAAGACGTGCTGCGGCAAGAAGGCGAAGGGGAAGGAGGGAGAGGCGAGGAGCTAGACGCGGAACGTTGAAGGGCATGCACCACGGAGGGGGAAGGGTGAGTAGGTGAGTAGGTGATGAGGTGATGAGGTGAGTAGGTGTCTCGTCTCACACGGAATGAGACTTTGTCTCGTATGGTTTGGGACTCAGAATCGCGGCGGGATTTGACCCGGCAGAATACACTTCGCGGGCGCAAGGCCCGCTTGTTTTGGCTCGGTCGGGGGTTGAGGCCATCCTCAACCATGTTTTCTGGGGCCGTTGAAGGCCCTTTAAAGGCGCCTCGAAGAGGCACCTAAGACTAGCAGACCGCCAAGAACTTCTTGTTCACGTCTCCAGTAGATCCGCCCGCAACCCAAGTCACGCCGTCATCGCTGCTGAGCTGGATCACGCCGTCGCAGCCGAGCACCAGCGACCCTGCGTCGTCTGGCATGGGCGCGACGCCGTAGCACTTGACTCCCATGTAGGGGTTGGTCCAGGTAACGCCGGCATCGGGGCTGCGCCAGAGACCGGGCGTTCCGTTGCTGGAGAGCACGATGAGAGCGCCGGAGGCCGTGACAAACACCTGGCCGATGTCCAGCGAAGTGATGCCCACGTTGGGATCGGTGGGGTTGGTGAAGGTCGCAGCGCCATCGACGCTGTGGCGGATCACCGTCGAGGTCCCATCGATCACCTCGCGCTTGCCGACCACCCAGAGGACGCCGGACGCCGGGCAGATGATCTCCTGCGCGTTGCTGGTAGTGAAGCCTGTCGGCTGGCCAGCGTCCCATGCGGGCGTTATGGCTGTTGCGTCGAGGGTGGTATACACCAACCCGTCGTCACCCAAGAGGTGCAGCGTCTTCGGATCGCTCGGATCGTAGCAGGCGGACGCCGCGGTCACTCCGGGCGGGGCGATTTTCTGCCATAGGATCGGAGGGGTGTTCTTCCGGGTAGCCGTGCGGAATAGTGATCCGGGATTGTCCACCACGTAGCCATAGCTGGACGAGGGCGGAACCAGGATCTTCCTCCACTTACTCCCGAGCGTCAGCCAGTTGTCGGAATCCTCTCCTTTGTTGGATGACACCTTCACGCCGACGCCCTCCATGCCCCTATAGATCGTCTGCCCGGTGGTGTCGTCAGGCTCCCGGGCGATCGCCGCCCATGGCCCGGTCATGGTGATGCTCGCATCCTGCCAGTACCGGGCCCACGAGTCCCCGTCGTCCGTCGAGTCCCACAGCGACCGGGTGTGCTGGGCGCCGTTATATCCGAGCGCGTAGATGGGCACGCGGTCCTGCGGAGGGGCGCCGATCTCGCCGAAGACGCAGAGGCCCTGGTCGGGGTCATAGATCCCATCATCTCCGCCGGGGAATCCGGTCGCCTCGGTCCATGTCACCCCGCCGTCGTTCGAGATGAGGACGAAGGGCGCGCCGGGCACGGAGATGTAGATGTTTAGGGGGTTCAGGGGATCCACGATTATCTGCATCGGATAGTAGGTATGGTCCGTATAGGTATAGACGGTCCAGTCCGCCGAGACGGTGGCCATGCCCTTGTGGCTGACGGCGAACCACCAACCCACAAGGGCGGAGTGCGAGTCAAAGAGCCTGCCGGCGGTGTAGATCGTCTCGGGGTCGCTCGGATCACGCGCCAGAATGGGGCGGGGGCTCAAGGAATAGGTGGCGCTTATAGGCCGTATATCGGCCGAATAGGTAGCGCCGCCGTCTCCGGTCCGCCACATAAGGGGCGGGTTGACTTCGAGCACGATCAGCGACCCCGCCGACTGGGGCATGGCCAGAATGCAGGGGAGTTGCGTGGTATCGGGGAAGCTGGCCATCTGCGTGAAGTTATCGCCCCCGTCCTCGGACTTAAAGAGGCAATTAACGAGGTTGACGACTCTCGTCACATAGACGGTCATAGCGTCGGCCGGGCTGGCCACCGGGTAGCTCGCGTTATAGAAATGGACGTCCGTCGCTCCGATATGCCAGGTCGCCCCGGCGTCCGGGGACCTCAGGCAGTGATAGGCACCGCCCGAATCCCTGGCCACCACGTAGATCGTCTTGCCGTTCCCCGCCTCGCTGATGTCGACGAAACGCTCTCCGACGCCGTTGATCAGATAGCCCGCTGGCAGCACGCATAATGCCCAAGTCCCCGACTTGTCCATGCTGACGGAGAGACAGGTCGCCTGGTCGGGGCTGCGCCTCCAGAGCTGGAGCAGGAACTGCCCCGCCTGCCCATAGATGAACCGCGCCCCCACGGGCCAGGCGGGATAATCCGTCTTGATATGATAGACCCCCGGCGGGTTGGTCGGCGCCCACGCGCTCGTGGAGGGATCGTAGGAGTAGATGCCCGAATTGGCGAGGCTAAAGGTCCGCGACAGCCTGAGCACGAGGGCCTGCATGGGCGTCTCGGCGCCCTCGACGGCCCAGGGGCTGCGGCGGGCGACGCGGTCGCAGACGCGGAACCGCACGTCGATGACCTCGTCATCCTCCTTGTGGATCACCACCCGCACCTTCCCTCGCCTCGCGGCGATGCCCTTGATGACCTTGCTCGGGGCCTGCACCCAGGCGGGGTTGGTATCGGGCCACCCATTATAGAGGTTGAAGGAGCCCGTGGCGCCGCCCCAGGTGTCGTCGATCTCCAGGTGCGTGTCATCGAGCACCCGCAGGACGCCATAGGTGGGCGTGGTCTCGTCGGGGGTGGCCGAGGCGATCATAATCGCGTCGCCCTCGTCCACCTCCTGGGTGAAGAGGGTGCCCGTGCCCACCACGTCCACCGCCCCGGCCACCACGGCCACCGTCCCCGTGAGCTGCACCGGGGCGAGGGCGGGGGTGCCGATGGGCGCCACTAGGGGCTCGACCTCGGCGAGCAGGGCCCGCTTGAGCCGGGTGTTGTCGTGCTCACTCCCCGTGCCGGTCTCGTCGGTATTGAGCGTGATCTCGTAGAACTTCTTGCTCTTGGTCGAGATGCCCTTGAGCTTCTTGACGCCGGCGGGCGTTCCGGGGCGCGTGTAGTCCCATTCGCTGATGTCCGTGCCCGGCACCGTGTCGTCCGAGGAGGAGGAGGAGTTTTCGTTGCTCGGGATCCCCTCCTTCAGCGCCTCGGTCACGGCCACCACGTCGGCCCACCAGAGCTTCCCCGCCCGCACCCGGCCCCTCGCGTAGTACCAGCCGTCGGGCTGGAGGATGGGCTCGGCCGAGAAGTGGTAGTGGGCGTTGTCCCGGTCCTTGCCGTCGGCCCAGACCGTGATGTAGAAGCGCCACACGCGCGAGACGAGGCCCTCGTCGTAGGGGTAGCGCCAGCGGAATTCGAGCAGGCGATAACCCACCCACCCGAGGATCGCCTTGCCCCCGTCGCCCGTGCCCACCTGCTCCCAGCTCGCCACGAGGCGGCGGTGCTCCAGCCTCGGGAAGAGGGCATTGAAGGTGTCCGAGTAATTATGCGTGCAGACGAAGTCCACCGGCTCGGGCGGGTCCTCATCCTCATCGACGATGTCGTCCTGGTCGTAGGCACCGGGATCCGGCAGGATGCCGCTCTCGCCCATGAGGTCGAGCGAGAGCTCGCCGTTGTCCTCCAGGTCCTGGCTCGCCTTCACGGTCTTATAGATGATGCCGCCCAGGCTCACCCGCTTGCCCAGGGTATAGGCCATGCCGTCGTCGGCCACCGGCGTGTCCACGTACATCTCTCTGTACCGGCCCCAATAGTCGTAGTAGCGGTCGGCCACCTGCTGAAGGCGGGCGCGGTCGGAGCTGAAGGGGAATTCGAGGCTCAGGGCGTTGCCCGCGAAGAGGTTCACGCCCCTCCGCGCCCAGTGCTTGTCCCGCCCCGTGATCTTCACGTAGTCGTAGCGGTCCGCCCCCACGGGCTGGAGCTGGGTGGCCTCGCCCACCAGGTCGTCCAGGGCCTTCACCGGGGCTGGGTCGCTCACCCGCTCGCGGCCCCGGATGATGATGACGTTGCAGGCGGAGGACACCTGGGCGTTCACCCAGTCGGCCACGAGCTGCACGCCCGCGCCCACGTCCTTGTTGCCGAGGTCCAGCACGTCGATGACGTCCGACCAGGTCACCCCGTCGTAGTCGATCACCCGGTGGGCCGGGTCGTCGAACCCCGGCACCTTGTCCAGGAGGGCCTCCAGCGCCCATTGCGCGGTCACCCCCTTGTACCAGGGGTCCTCCACGATGATCGCGTCGCCGGGCACGTAATGCGCCTTGAGCGGCTGTTTGAAGGTGATGGTGTTGGCCCCGGTGTCCACCGACACCACCGTGAGCTCCTGTTTGAAGAGGTTCACCCCGCCGCCCTGCTGGGGCTTCATGTGGCCGAGCTGGAGGACGTCCCCGGCCACCAGCGGCGAGCCGTCCGCCGCCAGCACCGAATTCACCGCGAGCACCTTGGTATGCTTCACGCCCTCCACGATCACGATGGCCGAGTAATCGCGCTTCAGGGTCTCGGCATTATGCAGGGATAGGCGCGAGAGGGCGTCCGTCACGCGCACCTGCGTGGTGGCCGATTCGTCGTCGTGCTCGACGCTCGTGTAGTCCAGGTCGCCCTCCCAGAAGGGGACGCCGTCCTGGAGGAGCCGGAAGCCGAACTTGGCGGGGTATTGGTCGGTGGGCGGAAGGGCGGCCTGGCTGAAGAGGGCGATCCAGGCGCCGTCCGTGTCGTCCAGCGTCAGGGAGAGGTCGTCGAAGGTGGCCTGGCGCTGGTCGTCCTCGTACTGCTGGGCCAGGTTCCCGGCGTCGGTCTCCGAGAGGTCCGCATCCTGGTAGGTGCCGTCCTTCAGGCGGAGCTGGAGGCTATAGCTCATCAGACCCCCGGAGGCGAGCCCTAGGCCGCCCCCATATGGGCCGGCGCGTCGAAGCCGGCCTCGCGCCCGTAGAACTCGAATTCGAGCTGCACGTCCAGCGAGCTGTTCGTGTCTTTGCTCGGCTTCATGTCCGGGTCCTTCGAGAGCCCCGCCCGGCGGTAGGTCGTGCCGTCGAGCGTGAGCGTGAAGGGCGTGGCGTCGCTGTCGGCATTCTCGGCCGCGAGCAGGCTGTCGAGCGTGGCCACCTCCTCCGGCGAGAGCACCCAGTGGATCTTGCACCCGGCCCAGATGCCCCGGCGCCTGCGGCGGCGATCGCCCGCCTTGGTCTTGAAGATGGCCTCGCTCAGGGTGTAGGTGGGCACGACGGAGACCGCATCGGGCATGGTGCCCGAGGTGCTGCCCGTCCAGGCGATGGTATGGCGCCACATCGTCACGGCCTACCTCCCCAGCCTCTGCCGCGCCTGATCGCTCAGGGCCTTGGTCATCTTGCGGGCCGCCGCGCGCATGTAGCCGCGGTTGCCGCTGTCCACGAATGCGAAGCCATGGTAGTGGGGCTCCCACGTGAAGGCCGAGCCCGGCCCGCCCGCGCCCCCGCGCATCTCGTTGCCCACGCCGATGGCGGCCATGCGCGTGGTGGCCACCGTGTCGGCGAGCAGCGAGCCGACCACCGCCTGGAAGCCGCTGACCGGCGCGAACAGCTCCGGTCCGGCCTCGCCCGAGAGCGTCCACGTCGGCCGGTCCACCAGGCCGCCCGTCGCCATGGCCGCCCCGGCCATTGCAATGCCGGTCGCGGCACCACTCAGCCCCGCCCAGATGCCCAAGGCGACGGCAGAAAAGGCGGCCGCGATCGCCACGCCCACATAGGGGATCCAGGCGTGCGCCGCGAAGATTTCGGCGATGGTCACGCTCATGGCGCTTGCCGCCACGCCCGCGTTGGCGGTCCTCACCACCGTGGCCGCCGCCACCTGCTCCGCGGCCCCGACGGCGCTGGCGGACGATTTGCTCGTCTCGCCCGTGATCCAGGCCACCACCATCTCGGCCACCCAGGCCAAAAACTTGCTCACGAACTGCATCACGAACTGCGCGATCATCTGCCGCAAGACGTTGCTCCAGTTGACCTTCATGCCCGTCAGGAAGGAGTAGATGGCCTGCTGGAGGGGCTGCATCATGGAGGCCACGCGCTCGGCCCACACGGCCGCCGCCACGCTCATGCTCTGGTAGGCCCTCTCCACCATGGCCTGCATCGGGTCCAGGATCGCCTGCACCTGCTGGCGAAGGCGCTGCATGGCCTGCTGGTGGGCGCGTAGGGCCTGCTCCCGCTCCTTATCCAGTGCCTGCTTCTGCTTCTCTGCCTCGTCCTGGAGCGCCTTGTCGTTGATCGCCCCGATCTGCTCGGCCTTCCACCGCTCGATCTGCACCAGGGCGTCGGCGAGGGCCTGGCCCTGAAGGGTCGCCCTGGCCGCCCGCTCGTTGTCCGCCGCCTGGATGCGGACCTGCGACCGCTCATATTCGGTGGGGTCCATCGCCTTGAGCAGGTCCCCGGCCATGGACTGCGCGAGGTCGGCCCACTTCGCCCGCGCCTGCGCCGCCTGTTCCGAGATGGTCTTGACGAGCTCCAGCACCTTGGCCTTCTGCGCGTCGAAAGAGGCCTTCCAGGCCGCCTGCGCCCGGGAGGCCGCGCCCTCCTCCTGCCTCACCTTCTCCTGCGCCGCCTGCCTCAGGAGCTGGGTCAGCTCCTGCTGGGCCGCCTCCTCCTCCTTGGAGCCCTTGGCGGCGGCCTGCACCCTGGCCTCGGCCGCCGCGATGTCTGTGGCGATCTGCGAGGCGCGCGAGGAGCGGTAGTAGGACAGGAAATCGGCGAGCTGGCGCTTCTCGTCCGACCAGAGGGACTGGCGCGCAAGGGCCGCCTGCTCGGCGCTCTGGGCCTGCATGGCGCGCGTCAGGTCCTCCACGGTGATCATGAGGTCGCCCGTGGCCCTGGCCTCGTCCATGAGCTTCTGGCGCATCTCGGCGCTCAGTGTGATCCAGATCCGCATGGCCGCGGCGCTCAGGTCGAGGCCCGTCTTGGCGCGGAGCTGGGCGGCGAAGCGCTCGATCTCCGCGTCCGACCAGGTGCGGTCCGCCTCGGCCGCCCTGGAGGTGGCCGCCGTGAGGCCCGTCACGTCCGAGATCCAGCGCCCGATCTGCCAGCCGGCCCAGAACGCGCCCACGGTCAGGATGGCCTTCCCGGCCATGCCCATGCCGTTGGCGAAGGCGGCCAGCGACTGCGTGGCCGCGGCGATCCCGCCGGTCATCTGCGCCCAGTTGAGGGTGGCGAGGGCCGCCGCGAGGCGGGAGACCGCCGCCACGGCACCGGCGCCCAGGGTGTCCACGAAGACCAGCAGTCGCGCCGCCACCTCGACCAGCGTCACGTTCATCGCCCGCATGGCGACGGCGGCGATCCCGATCACCACGGCCGCCCTCTGCACCGGCTCGGGAAGGGCGAGGAAGGCGTTCATCACCGGCTTGAGGGCTTCAATGAGCGGCAGAAGCACCGCCTTGACCATGTTGCCGAGGGCCTTCTCGATCTCGCCCCACCGCTCGGCGAGGCTCTTCAATTTGCCCTGGTCGGTGCCGGCGACGGCGGCGGTGAGGCCTTGGAAGCGGCGGTTGAGCGCGTCCATGGTGGCGCCCAGCGGGTCCAGCTTGTAGCGCGCCAGGTCCACCTGGATCCCGAGCCGCTGGAGGGCCTCGGCATGGCCGTTGAGGGCCTTGCCCACGAGCATGGCCACCTCCTCCAGGCTCACCTCGCCCTCGCCCATCTTGGTGAGCCCCGTGGCCGCATCGAGCAGGACGGGCGTGAGGGCCTCGATCTGCGCCCCGGTCAGTTTGAAGGAGGCCAGAACGGCCTGGCCGCTCTGGATCGCCTCGTCCCCGAACTGGCCATAGCGCGTCGCCAGCTCCTCGGCCTGGGCCTTGAGCGGCTCGAAGGCCGAAATGCCCGCCGCGCCCGAGGCGGAGAGGGCCGACCGCAGGCGCGCCAGGGCGACCTCCTGGTCGCCGCTGGCCTTCACCCATTCCCCGAAGACGCTGATGATCTCGCGGAAGCCGGCCGCCGCGAAGAAGACGTTGCCCAGCGCCCGCGCCACGCTCTCCGCCTTGGAGCGCAGATCGCTCAACCCCTGGATGAAGCCGCCCGAGTTGACCGAGGGCTGGACGACGGAGACCGAGTCGGTCTCGCGCTTCCAGGCGCCCGCCTTGGCCTTCGCCTCGCCGAGCTGGCCGAGCATCTTGTCGGCGCTCGCCGTCACCTCGACCTTGCCGTCCTTAAAGGCCTGCACCTTGTCGCGGACCTGCTTCAGCCCGGAATCCAGCGCCGCGAAGAGCGGCGCCAGGTTGGCGGTGAGGTCTACTTGCAGGGTGTCAATCGTCTCGGCCATTGGCCAGGGCCCTCACGCTCGCGGGGACGTCCGCCCCCATCAGTTCCGCCAGCCGCACCCAGTTCCGCAGTTTCTGCCGGCCCGACGGCGGCCCCGAATCGCCCTTTGAAGGCTCTTCGAGGAGGCTTTGATCGGCCTTGAACTCACCGCCCAGCGACCCATTGATCACCTCATATAGCTTCTGGCGCCTGAACTCATCGAGCCGCTCCCGCCGCACCAGCTCCGCGGCGTAGAGCACCGCCTCGCGGAGGGTGACGTGGTAGCGGATCCACCGGTGCCGCCGCACGTCGCCCCGCGCGAGGTAGACGATCAGTTGATCGAGACCCCCTTCGGCACCGCCGCCCCCGGCACCAGCGCCTTGAGGGCGGCGATCGCCGCGGCGTTGACCTCGAAAAAATCCCGGATCACCTGGGCCTGCTGGCTCACGGTCAGGTGCGCCCCGAGGTGCGCGGCCACGGCCTCGCGGTCCATGGCCTCGACGGTCTCGCCCTCGGGCACCAGCACCACGGCCAGCGCCTTGCGCAGGAGCTTCTGCCTGAGGAGCCCGTCCACCAGCCCCTTGGCCGTGGTCTCGCCAGCCGAGTAGAGCGGTTCGAGCAGCTCCGTCAGCGCCTCCTCCTGGTCCAGCACCAGCTCATCCAGCCTGTACGTCCGGTCTCCAATCTGATAGCGCTTCATCCTCATCACCTCCGGGCTCATCGGGGAGCACCCCATGCTCCGACGGAGGGGCGGGCGGGGCCCGCCCTCCGTTTCGCCCTCGGGAGGAAGGCTACAGGTAGTTGAACTCCAGCATGGCGAGCTTGCCGTTGGTCACGCCCACGGCGTCGTCGGCCATGCACTCGATGGAGACGGCCGTCTCGATGGGCTTGGAGGGCGCCATCTCCAGCTTCAGCTCGCCCGCGAACCGGCCCTTGAAGATGGTGAGCTGGCCGTAGAGGCCAGCCACGTCGAAGGGCACCTTGAACTGCGCGCTGAAATAGTTGTTGACGGTGTTCCCGCCGATGTAGAAGCTCTTGATCTTGTTGACCGCGTCGTCGGTCACGCCGGTGTCGGCGAGGCCGAGCGCGCGCGCGATATTCAGCGCGGTGAATTCGAGGATGGCCGCCTCCAGGCTGGCCTCCTCGCCCGTCACGAAGACCTTGACAATGCCCAGGCCGTTGCCGCTCTTGACCTTGAGCAGGTCGCCCTTGTAGTTGAAGACGGCCCCCTTGTCCGTGTGGAAGCCCACGGCCGCGAAGCCCGCGCCGTAGGCCCCGGCGGCGTAGGTCTT
Organism: Acidobacteriota bacterium; assembly: GCA_021787565.1. Classification (GTDB taxonomy): domain Bacteria; phylum Acidobacteriota; class UBA4820; order UBA4820; family DSQY01; genus DTPS01. Next base: position 29,817 of record JAJYLT010000017.1, on the reverse strand, counting down.
GATGGACAGGTCGCCGATGCCGAGCTGGATGTTTGCAGCAGTGCCCATGGTGTCCTCCTCAGGCCTTATAGGCCTTGATGGTGCCCGTGCCCGTTCCGGTCACGTCCAGGTAGACGTCCGTGTGGTCGGTGCCCTGGCCGTAGAGGTTCGCTGGTAGCGGGCCCAGGAACCCGGTGGCGCCGGCGTTCACCGTCACCGCGCCCTTCCCGGCGAGGTCGACCGTGGCGCCGCAGGTCGGGCAGGCCGCCCGCACCGCCGTCACCGTGACCGGGTTGGCCCCGTCCGTGTTGACGACCTCGAAGTAGAAGTTGGTCACCCCGCCGGCCAGGATGTGGCCGTCGAGGGCGTTGAGGGCGACCGGGGCGGCTCCCGCCGCTCCCGCGCGACCCGGCTGCGTCTGAACCGGTACTGCTGTGCGTGCCATGGGTTACCTCCCGGCCGTTCCGGCCTGTGCCTTGGCTGACTCGTTGTAGGCCTTCACGGCCGCATCCATCTGCGCCGCGTAGACTTGCAGGTCTCTGATGCCCTTCGCCAGCTCGTTGACCTGGGCCTGGCTCAGGCAGTAGTTCCCCGCCGCGTCGGGGGCGGGGAGGGTCACGCGGGGCGCCGCGGGCGCCGCGGGCACCGGGATGGGCGGACAGACCGCGATGGCGGCCGGGGACCGCTGGGGCGCACAGCCGGCTGCCGAGAAGAGGACGAAGACGATACCGAGCGCCATGGCCGCCCCGGCAAGGGCATACAGCACGGTCTCCATGAGACCGGGCCCCGAGCCGGGCGCGCGCCCCCGCCCGTGATTGCCCCGGATGCAGGGGCCGCCGCTGAGGCTATTCCTGGTGAAAGAGGTCCGTGCCTTCATGGGGTGTCTCCAGAGGAGGTTGGTGGCTGATGACGTCCGCCTGGGCCTCCTGCATCCGGGATTCCAGGTCGAGCGCCGCGCTCTGCGCCTCGACCGCCTGTTCCGCCGCCTCGGTGCGCACCTCCTGGCGGCCGAGCTCGCGGGCCGCGCCCTCATGCCGCTCCTCCTTGCTCGGCTTAACGCCGATGCCGAAGAGCGAGAGGACAAGCTTCACCACGACCGCCAGAAGGTCCCACATGTCAGGCCTTCGGCGCCTTGTGCGTGAAGATGCCGATGGCGTTGTAGGCCGCCACGGCCGCGTCGATGACGTGGTCGGCCACCTGGACGCAGAGCGCGATCGTGTCCGCGCTCAGCTCCTTGACCCAGCCCGAGGCGCCGCCGAGCAGCGTCTCCAGGAAGGTCAGCGCCGCGGCCTTCTTGTCCTTCCCCGCCGCCCCCGAATCCTCCAGCGACTTCATGAAGGCGAGCAGCGAGGGGATGAGCGAGCCGAGCACCGTGAACACCTGCAAGAACTTGGACAACATGGTCAACCTCCTTCGGCCTCTGGGCCGTCCGAACGCTTGAGAGAGAGGGTGCGGAACCGCAGGCCGACGGCGGTGAGCGCCGCGATGGCCGCGCCCTCGGCCGCCTCGGTGAGCCCCGGCGAGATCCACTCGGGGAAGCGGTGCCCCAGCACCGCCACCGCCAGGCATCCCAGCGCCGTCGCCCCCATGCCCCACACCGTCGAGCTGGCCGTCCAATGCGGCTTGTTCATGTCATGCCTCCTCGAAACCTTTCTGGACCAGGTTGCCGGCGATGGAGAGGATCTTCTCCGCATATTGGGGATCGGTCGCATAGCCCGCCGCCTGGAGGGCGCGGGCGAAGGCGGGCAGGTCGGCGCGCACCGCCCACGCCTGCGCGTAGCGGGGGTTGAGCGAGACGAGCCGGGCATAATCCTCGAAGGATTCCTTCGGGAAGGCATAGGCCCGGAATTCGGCCTGCACCTGCTGGCGCTCGCCGTCGATAAACTCGTGCGTCCAACAGCGCGCCACGGCGCCCAGCCAGCTTTTCCCGGCCTTGATATTGAAGAGGTTGTTGGAGCAAGCGCCCGATTCATCGTCCGTCACGATGCGCGCGCCCCAGCCCGTTTCGAGGGCCGCCTGCGCGATCATGAACTTCGCGCTCAGCCCCATGCGCCGCTGAATCGTCAGGGCGTCCTCCAGCAGCCACCGCACAAACCCGGTCGGAGTCATGGCCTACCGCCTCCCCTGAAGCTGCACCAGCAGTCGGAGCGTCTCCTCCTGGCTCTTCTGGATGTTGTCAAGCCGGGCCATGATGTCCGAGATGCGCTGGTCCTGGGCCGCGTCGAGGCGGCCGTTCTCCTCGCGCGACACGGCGATCTGCCGCAGGGCGTAGATCTCGCCCCGGAGTTCGCCCTGCCCGCGCTCCACCGCCTGCACGCGGACCTCCATCTGGGCCTGGCTCACCTGGATGGCCGTCCACGACCCGCCGGCCCCCGTCGCCCCGCAGACCACGAGTAAGAGGGCCTTGAAGATCGTCTCCTTGCGTCGCTCGGTCATGGCGCCTCCCTCAGTCCCCATCATCTCCGCCCTCATCCCCTTCCAGCGCGGCCATCCTGGCCAGCTCGGCCTCGGTGAGCGCCGTCTCGTCTCCGGGCCCCTCGGCCTCTCGGGGCAGTTCCGGCGATTGGCTCCCCTCCATGGCGGCCAAAATCGCCATCATGCCGGTGCGCGGGCGGCTCACGTCGCGCCCCGGTCAATGCCCACCGCCACGATGGGCGAGAGCAGATCCTGGGCGGGGTGGCCGATGAGGATCGCCCGCATGCGGACCCGGCAACCCTCCCGGAAAGGCACGTCCTTGATGTCTCCGGAGCCGGGCTTTACCGGGTAGGCGTGGCCGTTGACCAACACCTCGTAATGGTCCACCACCCCAGGATCGAGCGCGGGCAGAGGGAAATAGAGGCCGCCGGTGCGCCCGACGGGGGCCGGGAAGGGCACCCAATGGAGCGGCCCGGTGGGATCGCTCCACGAGAACCGCTCGGCGGCCACCCACCCGAGATCCTGCCCCGCGATGACCCAGGTCCCCTTGGCGGCGGCCGGGCTGATGTCGATGGAGAGCGACCAGGCCCACTGCCCCGTGGCCTCGTCGGTGCCGACGGTCGGGAACCAGACGGCCGGGTTGCCCGCCTGGTAGACGACCACCGTCGCCTCCTGGTGCCCCTCCTGATCCACCGGCAGGAGCCAGCGGTGGCTCACCCGGACGGCGAGCGCCGGGAGCGACAGCCCCACCAGCACGAGGCCCAGTAGTGCGCGCCTCATCGGCCGACGCCTCGCGGGAGCACGGGGTCACGGGTGCCGAGCGTGCCGATCCAGGTGCCGAGGAGCCAGGAAAAACCCCAGTTGTCGTTGGAGTCCTTGCAGGCGGCCTGGAGGAGTAGGCGCCCGAGCCCGGCGGGTTGATCGAAGGGCACGGCAATGGGCACTCCGTAGCCGGGATTGCAGGTTGTCCATGTGGTCGTGCCCGTGGCCAGGATGCTATTGCAGTAGACGGCCGTGACGGTGCTTGTGGCAGACGCCGAGGTTCCGGACGCGCAGACGAACGGATGGGAGCGCGAGAAATTGGGCGAGACACCGGTGACGGCCACCGTCGGCGCCGTGGAGTCCGAGACGACATAGAAGATGAGCCGGGACATCACGGCCGCGCCTCCCGTGTCCGTGATCGTCGTGCCGCTGGTCGTCCCGACGAGCTGCGCCCGCACGCTCATGCTCGGGTGCCGCGACTCCGCGATCACGTAGGGGCCGGTGCCCCCGGTCCACGTCAGCACCACATCAGAGCCCGACTTCGTGACGGTGAGGCTCACGGTCTGGGCGGCGGCCGGGAGGGCCGCGAGAATGAGCAGGGCTACAAGGATGCGCTTCATCGTCCCTCCTAGTTCAGGCTGCGCGAGATCTCGCGCCACTGCGTGCCCGTGTAGATCAGCACCAGGGTTGCCCCTGTGGTGCTTGTGAAATTGCCGTTGAGGTTGTAGGCCCCCGCCGGGCCGCCGTCTGTCAAGGTGAAAAAGGCGTCCTCGAAGGTGAGGATCACAATCTGCCCCGGCACGCCGCCGATAAGTGCCGGGGACCACAGGGAGGTCCCGCTGGTCACGTCCACGAATGTCTCCCTGGCAACGGAGAGCGCGATCTCGCCCGCTACGTGGGTGTGAGGATAGGCGATCGCCTGGGTCGTCCCGTCGAGGCTCAGGGAGCCCGTGCTGTGCCAGGGTCCGACGAGGTATCCATTCCCAGTGGGGGCGGCAGCCACGACGTAGGAGGCAGACGTGGTGGCAATCGAGACGCTCACCGTCCCGGCCGTTTTCTGGAGACCCACCAGGGCGCCCGAGGCCATGGCATACAGACCGGGGCACCAGGCGTTGATGGCCGTAGCCAGGGCGGCGGCCGTGGTCCCATCGTCCGTCACAGCCGAGAACTGTATGCCCTCCGTCAGCGTATAGGTGATCGCGTCAGGCAGCCCAAGATTGAGCGTGAGGTAGACGCTGGAATCGGCAAGCTGGGTGTAGTCCGCGATGGCGATCGTCACCGTGCCGAGGCCGCCGGCCAGATACAGGTTCCCGCCGGAGGTGTGCGTGACTGCCAGCGGATAGGCCGAGGGCGCGCTCACCGTGCCATCCATCGGGGCGACATCCGTCGCGCCCGCGCCTCCCGCCACAAACCCCCCGTCGAACTCCTGAGGCGCCGTCCAGGCGTTGCTGGCGCTGAGGGAGACGGACGGCGGAAGGGGGTGGAAGAGCTTGTCGCCGCCCCAATAGTCGGTGCTTACGCCGTCGCCCGAGATCGCGGGCTCGAAGAGCGACGCCCAGGCGGGCTGCACGGCCGGCGCGCTGACGGGGACCAGCGCGTTGAGCACCATATCGGCGGCGCCGATGCTGTAGACCTCGTCCAGTCCGGTGCTGGGGCAGCGGAAGCGGGCCTGGCAGCTCGCGGGCAGGCTCCAGGTGGCGGTGCCGGTGGCCGGGTCGTAGGCCGCCTTGACGGGGCGGTTGACGAGGGCCGGGTCGGACACGCTCATCCAGGTCACCTCGGCGGTGGCCGAGAGGGCGGCGGGATAGCCGCCGGAGGGCAGAGTGGCGCGGTAGGTCACCGTCACGAAGGGCAGCGCGGCCTGGGCCGCGAAGGCCCAGGTCAGAGCGCATATCCAGATGGCCAGCCGCGCCGCCCGCCTCATGTCAGTACCCGATCTGCACCCGCACCGCGGCGGACTCGTTCGCGGCGCGCAGTTTCATGGTTTTCCAGGGGACGGGAGGCACCACAAGGGTCGAGCTCGCCGCCACATAGAGGTCCGTCGAGGTGTTCACGGCCGCGCCCGTGATGTTGAAGTAGACGGCGACCGAGCCGGCGTTGATGATCGTCGTGCAGAGGGCCGGGTAGGCGTGCGGCACGGCCAGCGTGGTGTCCGCCACGGTGGCCGTGGCGGTCGCGGGCGCGGCCGCGCCCAGGGCGCCGTCGGCGGTGTTGTCGGTGTAGGTGGTGGTGGTGTTGTCCCCCACCGTCCCCACGAGCAGCCAGTCTCCCATATCGCCGGCCACGGTGCGGTAAATCGTCCTGGCCGTCACGCTGGGGTGGGCGCTGGTGGGGATGGTCACCGTCACCTGGCCATGGTCGGCCTCGACGGTCGTGACCACGTTGCTCGTCGCGCCCGGCAGGGTGGTCCCGGCCGCCGTGACGTAGCAGACCTTGTAGCTGTGCGTCCCGCTGGTGACGTTCCCGGCCATGGCCACAAGGGCCGCCGTGGCCGCCGTGGGTGCCGTGACGGGGCCGAGCACGGTGGCGCTGAACTGGTACAGCGTGAGGGGCCGCTCGGTGCGGTAGCCCGCGGCCGCGCTCACGGGGAGCAGGGCCAGGGCGGCGATGATGACAATGGTGCAGAGGATCCTGTACAGTCGCATGTCAACCTCCTCGGACGATGACGGTCACGGTGATCTGCGCGTGGTAGTAGTCCTGCTCGCCGATCTGGGTGGGGGCGCCGACGGCGGTGACGGCGAGCAGGGGCGCCCCCAGGCCGTCGGCGTGGGTCTTGCCCTTGCAGGCGGCGGCGGCGGCGTCGAGGGCGGCGAGCGCCTCGGCCCAGCTCGCGGATGACCAGGCATCCAGGCGGACGTCCACCTGGTCCATGCCGACGTTGAGCTGGCCCGCGCCGCCCCCGAGCTCCAGGGCCAGGGCGGGCACCACGCCGGCCACGTCGGCCCGCGAGATGTGCACCCGCGTGCCCACGGCGGCGGCCACGCCCGCGTCGGCGAGCAGCCAGGCTCGCAGGGCGGAGAGGACCGAGGCGCTACCCACGGGCCACCTCGCGCGCGCCGGCCTTGCAGGCGGCGGCGAGATCACGCTTCCAGGTCTTGCGGCCCGACTCCGAGGCGGGCGTCATGAAGGGATGGGCCTTGGTGCCCTTCATATAGATCGCCCAGCGGACGGAGTTCTCGACGGCCTCGATGACGCGCGCCTCGTCGCCCTTCACGGCGGCGGGGCGCAGGCTGCGCTGGACCCAGAGGCGCAAGGCGCCGGGCGGGGGCATGTACCGCTGGTGCCCGACGGCCGGGCCCGTGCCCTCTTCCTGGTAGCGGCCGTAGGGGCTGTCGCATTCGAGGTGCGCCCGGATGAGCGCCCCCTCCTGCCGAGCCGAGCCGTGGATCCTGGAGGCGAGCTGGCCGAGAGACTTGGGCGCCCGGTCGACGGCCACCGCCTCCATCTGGAGGGCGGTCTTATCGGCCGCGGCCAGCACGTGGCGCGTGATGGCGGCCTTGAGGCGCGCGATGACGGCGGCGGTGCGGTCTTCGGCCATCAGGGGCCCTCCTCGAGGATGAGCCGCGTCAGCCCCGCGTCGCCCCAGAGGTCGTTCCGGCGCGAGAGCGTGACCTTGCGGTAGGTGGTCCCCCCGACCACGAGCACGGCCCCGGCGGGGATCTCGGCGAGGGCGGTCTCGGTGAGGTAGACCGCGCTCACGCCGGCCACGAGCCCGAGCGTGGTCACGACCTGCCGGGGCCGGCGCACCAGCAGGCCCTTGAGCGCGAGGTCCGAGTCGGTGTAGACGGGCTCGCCCAGGGCCGTGGCGCCCGTCTGGGTGCGGGTGCGCAGGAGGGCGGTGTCGGTGAAGAGGCCGGCGGTCATCATCGCGCGGCCCTCCGCTTGACGTAGAGCGCCAGCAGGCGCGCCACATCTCCGTCCATCTGCTCCGGATCCAGAGACACCGCGACGCCCTCCACGCTCTGCGAGCGCAGGCCCTGGGCCCGCTTCTCGCGGATGGCGCGGTATCGGGCGATGCGGGAGGCGAGCGTCATGCTGGCCTTCAGGATCCTCGCCGGCACGTCCTCATAGCCCCACGAGCAGGTGATCTTCACCACCGAGCCCAGCGGGAAGCGGTAGCCCCGGATCACGCCGTAGGGCACCACCGTGAGGGCGGCGAGCTCGTCGGCCGTGAGGTCGAGGCCGTCCACCGAGACGGCCGAGACGGAGCGCAGGGGGTGGGACATCAGCAGGCTCTCCAGCCCCTTGCCTTCGAGGGTGAGCGTGTCGTCGGGGTGGTCGAGGAAGTCCCTGCGGCAGAAGCCGTCGATGAGGTCCTGGGCGTCGTCGAGGTAGCCCTGGCAGGTGGGCTCGTCGGGCAGCGGGGAGAGACCGTCGCGGGTCAGCCTTTTTTGCAACTCGGCCACCGTCCCGTATCCCATGGTCCCGATCTCCTCCCGAGGGGTGATTACTCCTGATTAGCGCCCGATTAGTTTTGGCGGAACCGCCTTCCCCGGCGCCTCCCTAGCCGAAAGGCCCCCGCGTCGCTCCTGGGGGCCTCTGCGTGCGCGAGAGGGCTACGCGCCCTCTCCGCCCCCGCCTTCACTGGCTTTGGGGGCCTCGACGAATTCCCAGCGGCCCGACTGGACCGCCGCGGCCGCCACATCCTTAGCCACATCCGCCGTGTCGCCCTTGCGGAGCGTCTTCCCGCCCGTCACGGCGCTGTTCTCGCCGTGGGCCACGAGCCGGATCGCCACCGTATCGCCGCTCTTCGCCTTCGCCATCGGAACCTCCCGAGAGGGGCCGGGGGGCATGGGCCCCCCGGCTTGCAGAGGGAAGGGATCGTTACACCGTGCGGGTGCCCAGCACCACGTAGTCCAGCACCTCGGCATGGCCCACGCGGGCGGTCACCGTCATTTCCAGCACCCGCTTGCGGGGCTGGCGCTGCTTCTCGACGCTCCAGACGCGGCGCAGGCCGACATAGGCGAAGTTGTTCTTCGCCAGGAGCGCCTTGTGGTCGGGCAGGTGGTCGCACTCGTAGCAGGGCACCCCGTGGTAGCGGAGCCCGCCCTCCTGGTCCTGCGTCAGGGCCGCGTCGCCCAGCGACGTGGAGCGCTGGTCGTAGAGGTCCCACAGGTCCGCGAAGTCCGTGGAGGGCAGCCAGATGGCGAGCTGGCTCTTCTGCGCCTTCAGGTTCGCGGCGGCGGCGGCATAGAGGCCGTTCAGGAACTCCTTGACGGTCTGCGCCATGCCGGGGGCGTAGGTGGTCCCCGAGGCCGCGACGAGCTTGAGGATCCCGTCGAAGGTCTTGAGGAAGGGGGTGAGCGACGCGGCGTCGCCGTTCAGGAGCAGGTCCTGGAGGTCGCGCGCGATGGCCGCCATGACGAGGTCGCCCGTGACCTGGTCGAGGTAGGCGTTGGTCGCCTCCTGGCCCAGCTCGCTCGGCATCTTGCCGATGGCGTCCTCGAAGTCCTGGTAGTCCAGGTCCACCGGGTAGATCACCTCGGTCGTGGAGATCGAGGCGTCGCCGGTGGTGAAGCTGACGACGGAGCCGGGGGCCGTGGCCTTGGTGGCCTTCTGGAGCTGCCGCGCGGCCAGGCCCAGCATGGAGATGTGGATGGGGTCGCCGTTGCGGATGATGAAGCCGCCGGCGGCCCGGATGCTGTTGAGGAGCGGGGTGCCCTCGGCGCCCGTGGTCTTCACGAACTCGGCGAAGGCCTCGGCCTGCACGTTGCCGCCGGTGGAGAGGTCGATCGAGGAGCGCTTGAAATAGGCATCCAGCACCCGCTCAACTCTGCTCTGAAGCTCGTCCATGGTGTCCTCCCTGGCGCTCAGTGGAAGAACGCGCCGTTGTACCGAGACGTGAAGGGCTTCCCGCCCTCCACCGTCTCCTGGCTCTTCCGGGCGGCCAGGGCCTGGTCCAGGCCCGACTTCAGGGCCGTGTTCTCCTCCTCCAGGGCCTGGAGGCGCCTCTCCGTCTCGGTCGAAGCGGGGGGCGCCGCGGGCGCGGGCGCCTCCACTTCGGCGGCCGCCAACAGGGCGTCCACCGCGTCGGCGGCGGCTCGCACCTGGGCCGGGCTCTCGGCGGTGATGCCCGCCTTGAGCGCCTCGGCCGTCGCCGTCAGCCGCTCGTGATCCGCCTTGGCCATGCGGACCTTGGCGGGCGGAGCGGCCGGCTTCTCGGGGGGCTTTTGCTCGCCCGGCTCTTTTCCGCCGGGGAGAAGCCGCTTGAAGAAGGCCACCAGGCCCTTCTCCACGGCCGCGTCGATCTGCTTCTCGTCCATGGTGTCCTCCTGTGCCCGGCGGGTGAACGCGGGCGGGGTTTCGTCGTATAGCGCGAAGAGGGCCGCCAGGCGCGCCTGCACCGCCTCGCGGTCGGGCTCGGGGACGGCCAGGCCGTCGCGGGCCCCGTTGAGCCCGGCGGCGGCCGCCTTGAGCGCGTAGAGGTTGAGCGTGAGCCCCTCGCCTCCCGCCTCCAGCCGGGCCACGGGCAGGGCGTAGCCTGCGGGGTCCTCGGCCGCGTCGGGCGAGCACCAGGCGAAGGCCTGCGCGAGCATCTCCGGCCCGCCCTTGGCCCGGATCGCCTCGAAGTCCGACTTCCAGTCGAAGGTCCACCCGGCCTCCTTGGGGGCGAGCTGATAGGGCGAGGCCGCCCGGTAGAGCGTGAAGGTGCAGTCGGGGTTGCTGGGGCGGTCCACGAGGGAGATCTCGATGAGGCGGTACTTCGTGAAGACGAAGACCTCGGTGCCGAGGCGCATCTCGTACCGGCCGTCCAGCGGGTCGAAGCCGATGGAGAAGCCGCGGTAGGTGCCGCTCGTGACCTTGGCCCACTGGTTGACGTCCACCACGCAGGCGCCGACGTTCAGGGCGACGTCGTCCAGCTCGAGGACGGGCACGGTCCCCGCGGCGATGTTGTCGTGCATGGCCCTCAGCGTGCGCCACTGCTCGTACTCGGCGAGGGCCTCGCGCGTGGCATCCAGCGCGAAGGAGGTGCCGAAACTGTCCACGGCCTCGCTCGTGGCGGGGCCGAAGACCATGTGCTGCGCGTCGTCCCGGACAAACGGGAAGAAGCGCTTGCCGGGCTTGAGCATCGTCGTCTTCGCGCGCGCGTCGTCGGGCATGTACACGCCTCCCGCCTACAGCCTCACGCGCGCGAAGGTCTTTTGCCACTACAAATGTGACAACTGCAACAAAACCGGGGGGGGTGGTCAGGCGGCGGCCTCGTAGCCGGCCACCTCCTCCTCGGTGGCGGGCCTCCACAGGCAGTCGCAGTTGGGGTGGAGCGGGATCGAGAGCCCGGAGGCCTCCTCCAGGGTGTAGGTCCCGGCCATCTCGCCGCAGGCGCAGCCGCCCTTATAGGTCGGCCCGAGCACCCAGGTGACGTGCGTGAGCCGCCCCTGGTAGCCTTGCAGGCGCCCGGCGTTCGCCGCCCTCGCCAGCTCCGTGCGGGCGATGCGCTCGGCGTCATAGGCCGTCAGGCTGGAGATGGACTGGAGCCGGGCGATGGTCTGCGTGAGGTTCTCGCCCAGCCGCACGCTCTCTATGAGCGCCGCCTGCACGTCGCCCCGGATCTTCGCGGCCGTCGCCTCGCAGAGGGTGACGGCCTGGCTCTGGAGCGAGGAGAGGAGCGAAGGGTCCACGGCCGAGAAGGTGACTTCGGCGCCGAGCTGGTTCCCCGCGTGGGCCACGCCCGCCGCCACGGCCTCCGCGACGGCGGCGGTCCAAATCCCCTCAAGCCTAGATTGGAAGCCGATTAGCAGTGATTGGAGGGCGCCCTGGTCCACGACGGTTTTGCCGCCCCCCTCCCGGAGCGTGCCCTCGATGTCCCTGGCCAGCTCCTCCCAGAGCCGGTCAAGGTCCACGACGAGCCCGTCCACCAGCTCCCTCGGCGCTCCACCCTGGGCGCGGCCCCGGCCGGGCCGCACCAGGCCCAGCCAGGAGAGCGCCTGCTCGACCCGCCGGTCGAGCTCCTCTAGCTCACTCCTGCGGCGGATCGTGGCGCGGCACGACTGGCACATGCGTCACCTCCTGCGCCTCCTCGATGGCACGCCGGAGCGAGAGGAGGGTATCCACCAGGCGGCCGGGCGTGGCCGGTTGGTTCCCCGCGGCCAGGTCCGCCAGCCGGACGGGACCCTGCGCGGTGAAGGCGATGCGCACGTCGCCCTCCGGCCCGATGCCCGGCAGGCCGAGCCGCCCGAGCACCTGGTTGATGGTGTGGACGGCGTTGCGGAGGAGGATCTCCTCGGCCTGGCAGAGCTGGAGGTAGTCCTCCAGGGTCTGCTGGCGGAACGCGTAGAGGTAGGCCGGGCTCCCGCTGGTCTCCTGCGCCACGACGGAGAGGCGTTTGAGCATGATCCTCAGCAGGGGCTGGATCACCCCGAACTTGAAGGTCTGATCCTCCTGGTAGGCCGTGGCATAGTTGGAGGCCGAGAGCGAGACCTTCGTCGGGGGCACCTTGAGCCAGGCCAGGATGCGCTCGCGGAGCAGTTTCTCGCCCTCCACGTGGGAGGCGTCGGCCTGCTCCTGCGTCAGGGCCTTCAGCTCGGAGCCCTCGCCCACGCCGTCGAGGATCCCGACCAGGTCGCCGTCCTCGCCCGTCTCGATCTGCCGGAACCACTCCTGGAGGCGCGGCAGGTCCTCCTCGTCCAGGGCCTCGCGCAGGAGGAGGAGCCAGGGCGGGATGCCGCCCTTGCGCAGGAGCTTGGTGTTGTAGGCGTCCTGCGCGCTCATGCGGTCGATGGTGCCGGCCAGGGGCGCCCCGGCGGGCGAGCCGAGGTAGAGGGCGCACGGGTCGTAGGACCGGATCACCATCAGCTCCGGCAGGCCGTCCTTCCGGCCGCCCTTCTGGTACGGCCCGAAGGTCTGGACCACCTTGTTGAGATAGTCGGTCTGCTCCCAGATCCCGTCCCGCTCGCGCCTCCGCAGGGTGGCCGCCGGGACGTGGTACCACGCCGCGGGCCTCCGGGTCGAGTCGCGCCCGATCTCGAAGGCGCAGTAGCCCTGGAGCCGGTAGTCCTTGGCCATGGCGCTCAGGCGCTCTCCGGGGGTCGAGAAGTCCCGGTCGTCGGTCTCCATGAAGGCCGTCAGCCTGGCGATGACTGTGGCGTCGGCCGCCTGGCCGGGCTCGGGGGCCTCGAAGACCGGGAAGACGTCGGCCGCGCCCACCCCGTCCGAGATGGCCCCGATCGCCGCAGAGAACCAGGCGTCCAGGTGCATCATCATGGCATAGCGGCGAGGGTCGCCCACGGTCTGCGTGTAGCCGCCCACGGCCACTCCGGTTTTGCCGTCGTCCTGCCCCGTGCGGGGATCCACGACGCGCTTCCCGCCCTTCAGCACGCGGAAGCGGCCCTTCCTGGTGTCCGTCTCGTCCGGCATGGTCGCCTCCTACTCAGCGTCCAATCAGGGTTCCAATCACGCGGCCCGGCCCGTGCGGGAGCGGAACCGGGCCCGCCTCGGCTGGCGCCGCTCCTCGAGAACCCCCGCGAGCGCGTCGGGGCCGTCGTCCTTGGCCGACCCCATGGGCTCCCACTCGTAGAGCTGTTCCAGCAGGAGGGGGGTGTCGCCCTCCTCGCGGCAGAAGAGCAAATCGCCGGAATCGTGCAGCGGCACCTGGCGCTCGATGCGCACGGCCTTGTTCTCCCGGGTATTGCTCAACTTGATGGGCAGGGAGAAGCCCCGCGTGCGCGCCGCCGCGTCGAAGTCGCGCTTCAAGAGGCGCTGGAAGCCGTTGCTCTCCAGCACGAAGACCTTGGGATGCACGTCCTCCCAGATCCGGTAGCAGGCCGCGATCATGGCGTCCACGCTGGCGTGCCGGATCCAGACCGCGCAGACGTACTCGCGGTGGTCCTCGGGCAGGCGGCCGACGCCCACGATCGCCTTGTAATCGCCCTTGCGGCTCTCCACCACGGAGGGGTCAATCCTCACCACCACGTCGCGCAAATCCTTCACCCGCGAAACGGGGTAGAACTGGGTCTTCTCGGGCTGATACATGTGCGTGTCGTCAATGGGCGCGCAGAGGTATTCCCGGGAATACCGGATGAACCCCAGCAGGCCCTTGAGCCTCTTGAGCACCACGGCGGGGTAGCGTTCCGGCCAGGTCGGCTTGCCCTTGGCCGTCTCGGCGGGGAAGATCAGGCGCTTCCAGTCCGCGTGCTCCGGGTTGAACAGCAGGGTGCCGATGACCCCCGACCGGCTGAGCACGTTCCCGCAGAGGATGAGCCGCCACCCCCGCGCCTCCATGCGGGGCAGGACCACGGCCAGCAGCCAGGTCAAAGCCTTCTGCACCCGGCGGGAACTGGCCATCAGCTCCTCGTCCTCGATGTCATCCAGCAGCACGAGCGTCGGGCGATACTGCCTCCAGCGCAGGCCCCTGAAGGGCTGGCCCACGCCGCGGGCCTTCACGCGGATGCCGCTCTTGGTGGCGAAGTCTTTGTCCTCCCACTTCCACGCGCCCTTGAGCGCGCCGAAGTCCTGGCGCAGGCGCTCGTTCTCTTCCAGTTCCATGCGGATGAGCGCCGTGAACTGCGTGGCCAGGTCCTCGGTCAGGGAGCCCACGACGATGAACGGGTCGGCCCTGAAGACGATGGCGTGCAGGGCCGTGAGGATGGTGATGAGGGAGGATTTCCCCGCGCCCGCCATGGCCCCGATGCAGACCGGCTGTTCGTGGATCTGCGCCGCCGCCACCATCTTGGCATGGAAGGGCGCCCAGGCGTCGTAGAAGTAATGGGGCATGTAGGTCCTGCCGAAGGCCAGCACATCGGCCTTGCAGGCCTCCAGGCGCCGCGCGCGGGCCTGGGGTCCTCGTGCCTCAAAGGGCTGGGCCTGCTCGCGGCAGAGCTGCATGGTCTCCGCGAGGTGGGACTCGAACTCCTTCGGCGAGAGGCGGGCCATGCTACTTCCCCCGCGGGAGCATGGCCTCCTTCTGCGCCTGGAGGAAGCTCTCTATGTGGGGCTCCAGGAGGGGCAGGAGGGACGCATCGGCCGCGCGCAGGTGGACCAGGAAGGTCCGCACAATGGCGAAGAGCTGGGTGAAGTTGTATTTGTCGCCGCGGATCTCGCGCTCGGCCCGTTTCGCCATGAGGATGGTGTTGGCCGTGGCCCCGCTAAGCTCCCGCGTGCCCTCCTGGAGCTTGATCAGAATCTCGCGCACCTTCAGGCCGAGGATGTCCGCCTGGCCCGAATCGCTCATGAGGAACTCGCGGCGCTGGTCCTCCCAGCCCTCCTCGGCGCTCCAGGCGTGCACCGTCGCCCAGGCCCGGTTGTGCGCCTCAGCGATCTGCTTGAGGGAGCGGCCCGAGCGCACGAAGGCGTCCCGCGCCTGGAGGCGCTCGGCCACGTCGGCGCGCGGCCGGGGCGCCGCGGCGGGCGTCGGGCCGGTCTTCTTCGGCGGGTTGGGGTGCCTGCCCTTGCGCGGCATACACGCCTCCTCGTATACAGCCTCACGCGCGGGAAGCCACTTTGCCACTACAAAGGCGACAACTGTAACAAAAAGGCGGGGCCCGAAGGCCCCGCCCGAGGCGCCGGGGGGGTGGCGCCTAATGCAGATCCGTCTGGGAGCGCGTCTTGTCGATGAGGATGCCCCGCGCGTCGAAAGTGAGCGCGATGGCCGCGCTCTGGGCGTGGCCGAGCGCGTTCCCGTGCGCGTAGCTCCATGCCAGCACCGTCACGGCCGCGTCGTCCGTGACCGTCGTGGGCTGGCCCAGCAGGGCCACCGCGTCAGCCCGCGTCGAGACGCCCACCGTGAGCCGGTCCGCCAGGCCGGGGTCCACCCGCGTGCCCACCGTCACACAGCCCACCGCCAGCGCCAGCACCGCCGCCAGCACAACCGCCGTCATCCCATGTCTCATGACCACCTCCTCTGCATCCCGCGCCCCTCGGCGCGGGCCTCTGCGCCTATTGTAGCTCCTGCAACCCTTCGAGGTACCGCGCGACGGAGGCGCCTAGCACGCGCATGTGGCGGCGACCCCGGCGCACCGCGCTGATCTTGCCCTCGGTGACCAGCCGATAGACGGTGATGCGGTTCCACCCGACCATCTCGGCCACGGCGCGGGGCTTCCACTCGCCCCCGCGCGCGAACCGCTCGATGACCTCGGGCAGCGGGACGCGGGATTCCTCAGCTTCCGGCCCGCCGGCGGTGCCGGCGGCCTCGACGGTGTCACCGTGCTGCATGGTTCCCCTCCTCCTCCCATTGCCAGCGCCGAAGCGCCTGGATGAGCTTGGATAGGTCGCGGCGGCCGCACCAGCGCAGGTCGTCCTTGCCGGTGACGTGCAGGACGATGCCGCGTAGCCGCTTCTCCTCCACCCGGTGCTCGCGGCAGAGGCGCTCCACCTCGCGCACCTGGGCGGGCGAGCCGCCGGCGGGCGTGGCGGGCCTGGGCGCGGGGGTGAAGCCGAGCGACCCAAACACCTTCATCATCTCGTGGTAGTGGGCGGGCTGAAGGCGCGCGTCGAGGGAGGAGGTGAGGGGCCTCTCGGGGGTGCCGTAGCGCCCCAGGAGCGCCCGGTAGTCCTCCTCGCTGGTCGCGGTCTTATAGCGGGCGACGTGCAGCATCCGCACCTGTCTAGGCGTCAGGCTCATGCGCGGCCTCCGATTGTGGTTGCGCCCCTTCCACGAGGGCAAAGATGGCTGCCGAGTTGGGCAGAAGTTGACAGTCTGCTTTCTATTTTTTTTTCAATTCCGCCTCGCGGGGGCTGACAGGTCTGTGGCATATCACCCGTATTGGGAGAAATGGGCCATGTTTGCACCGCCGGTCCAGCCATGCTGGCAGACGGGATGACCTCCAGGCGAAGGGCGCAGAGGCCCTGGCCCTCGAAGCCCAGCTCGTGCGCGGCGGCGCGGCTGACGTCGAGGCCGCGGCCCTGGCAGTAGGGGCCGCGGTCGGTGACGGTGAGCTCGACCGAGCGGCCGTCGTCCAGGCGGATGGCGCGCACGCGGGTGCCCAGCGGCAGGGTGGGGTGCGCGCAGGTCATGGCGGAGGGGTCGTAGGGCGCGCCGGAGGCCGTCAGGCGCCCCGCGAACCCCGGGCCGTACCACGAGGCCAGCACCAGCCCGGCGGGGCGCCCCGGGGCCTGCCAGAGCGCCGGAGGGCACGGCGGCGCCACGGGCGCGCCCCCCGGCCGCAGGGCCAGGGGGAGCGCCAGCAGGGCCACGGCCGCAAAGCCGCGCGCGCCGCGCGACAGGCCCTCCAGGGGGGCAGTCACGGGTGGAACTCCCGGTCCATCTTGTGGCAGTCCTCGTAGCCCACGCGGCCGTAGCCGAGCTTCACCTCGGTGGGGAGGTTGCGGTAGGCCCGCGCCAGCGCCTCCAGCCGCGTCTCCAGGCTGGCCACGCGCCGCAGGAGCGATTCCACCTCGGCGGCGAGCACCGCCTCGCGGTCGGGCGGGTCCGGCCGTCCGGCCGTCTCAGGGTTGATGCTCATGGATCACCTCGAACAATGGGCGCAGCCCCTTGCCGCGCTCCCGGGTCTGTTTCGCATGGGCCTGCCGCATGGGCATGTCCATGTGGTTGTGGCAACCCTCACAGAGGGCCAGGAGGTTGCCGGGATGGTGGTCCCACGGCAACCCGTTGATATGGTGGACCGTGAGGATGACCGGGCGGCGGCGGCCCTCGGGGCTGTCGCCCTGCCGGTGTTGACAGCGGCCGCCCTCATGGGCCTGGCCGCACTCGCCCCGGCATTCGCAGCGCCACGCCGCCCGCTCCTTGATGGAAAGGGAGATTCGGCCCCAGTTCGGCCCGAACAGCGAGGCATCGTTCACGGGGCTCATGGCCGCACCTCAAAGGGGAGGGATTGCGCGGCGGATTGCACCGGGTAGCGCATGCGGTGGAGCATGCCGCGCAATCGCTTGAGCTTCTGGGATTCCGCCTGGACGGCCTTCTCGCGGAGGCGCAGCCCGGCCTCGAATTGCGCGGGATTGCGCGCCATAATGAAGCCAGAGCCGTCGCTCATCACTGGGTGCCCCTGCATGACGAGCCAGTCGAGGGCCTCGCGCACGCGGCGCTCGGCGGTGGAGATCTTGACGCCGAACGGCCCGCACCGGCGCACCAGCTCCCGCCGCGGGATCGGCTCGCGCGCCAGCTCCAGCTCCGCCAGGATCGCCAGCCCCAGCGCCTCATGCGGGCTGGTCTGAGCCCCCCGGCCCCTCTGCTCCTCAGCTCCTCGGCTTCTCTGCTCGTTCATCGTCCGGCCTCATCAGGCGCCGCGTGACGGCGCGACGGGCGGCGGCTTAGCTGGGCGCCGCCCGTTTCGGCCTATTACTCGGTGCGGGCTCGTACCTCCTTGATGTGGTATTCCTGCCCATCAACGGAGCTGGGTTCGTAGGCGCCCACGGTCTCCACCTGGACGGCCCAGCCCGTGGGGTTGTCTGGGTCGCTCACGATCTTTAGGGTCATGACGCGATCTCCTTGTTAGACTGACTTGACGAAACTAAGATGCTGCCCTCCGGTGAGCGCCCCATAGAGCTGTTCCGCCAGTAGCTCAAATGTGCCGCCCTCATCCTCAGACAGCCCACAATGGGTATGTCCCTGCTTGGTTGTTTCGACGGTCAACGAGGGGCCTCCCCAATCGGCGGTAAAGGTCACGCTCTCCCCGTCATTACATCGCGCCAAAATGTTGCCAAGTATCCCAATGGCCAGCGCCCCGAGTAGGTTGTCTTGAGCCGGTCCGTCTAACATCTGGCTATGGCGGACCGGGGCGGCCTGTGTGCCGTCACCCTCTGCGGGCTTGCCTTCGTGTTCGTCCATTTCATCCTCCGAGCCCCGGCCACTAAGCCAAGGCGTTCGGCGCGGCGGGGCCGTCGCAGGAGGGCTCCCGGTCGGCCTCGGTGATGTGGAGCTCTGCCCCCTCGTAGAGTTGGAAGAAGAAGGATTGGCCGCCCGAGAGGCGCACTTCGGGGATGGAGGCATGCGGAAAGCTCGGCAGGATGCGCACGACCTGCGCGCCGCCGGCCGGGTCCTCGTTGCTGATGCGGACGCGGATGGTCATGACGCGATCTCCTCCATATCCACGGAGGCGGGCTTGGCCCAGAAGGTCTCGTCCTGGACGACCTCCAGCCCCTTGATGCCCTTGATCTGCGAGGGCTCTTCGAGGATCGCCTTCTTGTTGACGTCCTCCTTGACGGCCACGAGCATCTCCAGCCCCTTGGCCTTGAGGAGCTCGATGACCTTCTGAAGGCCGGTCACCTTGACCTTGGGCGGGTTGAGGCGCCAGCCCACCTCGCCGGTGCCGAGGTTCACCGTCCGCTTGCCCTGGGCGGTCAGGTCGTCCTTGTTCGCTTCGGCCCAGGTCTGGAGCCCTCCCACCAGGTCCTTCACCTGGCCGGCGAGGGTCTGGATTTTGGGCTGGTAGCGGGCGGTCACGGCGGCCACGGCCTGGTTCAGGTCGGCCTGGAGCCGCGCTCGCTCGGCCATGGCCGTGCCCAGCTCGCCCATGGCATTGCTGGCCTCTGCGGCGGTCTGGGGGGTCGCCCGGTGAGCCTGGGCGGTGAGTCTGAGGGGGTTCTTCGCCATCACGTCCTCCTATCAGGCGATCCGATTGGCCTGCGGGAGCCGCAGGCGGTGGGTAGGGCCGACGAGGGCGGCGACGGCCGCCTCGCTGCGAACGTAGAAGTAGTGGCGGGCCTGGCCCGCGGCGTTCTCGGCGGCGAGCATGGCCTGCTGGAGATCCTCGTCCCGGCCCGTCGCATCCGCGATGACGAAGAGCTCGCTGGCCCGCTTGAGGGCGTCGAGCGCCTGGCTCCGGTAATCCCTGACCACTGCGTCCTGATCCATCTGCATCTCCTCTGGTTAGGCGGCGTGGGGCCGCATGATGAGCTTGGAGGCGGCGCGCACGGAGGCGCCGGTGACGGAGCCCTGGCCGTTCAGGCGCGCCACGCGCTGGGCCTGGCTCAAGAGCTTGGCCGCGGCCCTGAAGCTGTCGCGGTTGCCGGCGGCGGTGATGAGCCGGCGGGCATCGGCGTCCTGCACCCCGGCCCGGTCGAGGTATTGGTCGAGGTCGCTGACGCTCGGGTTGGTGATGACGACGTTGAAGTCGACCCGGCTGTAGAGCTGGGCGAGGTTCTCGCTGGCGTGGGGGCCGCGGCGCAGGAGGCGCTCTAGTTTGGGGGTGCCGGCAAGCACCAGGCCGCACCAGCCGCCGTCGCCCCAGATGGCGCGCAGGGCCTCGAGGGAGCGCACGGCGAGCAGGTCGGCCTCGTCCACGATGATGAGGGCGCCCTTCAGGCGGGCGCGGGCCTCGCGCATGAGCTGGGCGTTGGTGAGGCCGGCGCCCTCGCCCACGAGCTCCTCGAGGAGCACCTTCATGGTGGTGGTCACGTCCACGCGCACGTAGAGCACGTCGTCGTGCTCCTGCGCGTAGAGCTGGAGGGCCTTGGTTTTGCCCACGCCGGGGTTGCCCTGGACGACCGCGAACTTGCAGTCCTCCTGGCATAGGGCGCAGACCTCCTGGATGAGGGTGTAGCCCTCGGCGGGCACGACGCCCTCGCCCGCCTCCTTGCGCTCGTGCAGGAACTCGGCCACGCGGGCGTTCATGGCGTCGGCGGCGCCGTACTTGTCGCCGAGCCACTGGCTGAGCGTGGTCTGGCTCACGCCGAGCAGTTCGGCGACGCGCCGCTGGCCCCAGGCGCGTGCCTCCATGAGCGCGCGGAGCTCGGCGACGAGCCCCTGATCCGTGCCCGTGGTGTCGGTTGCGACCATGTGCGTCATCTCTCGGTCCTCCTTTCCTCTGTCCTCTGTTTCTGGAACTCCCATACGACGAGATCACCCACGGCCGCCGCCTGGGCGGGCGTGGGAGGTGTAGCCGATGACTGCTCGGCCCGGCGCTTGGCGCGGGCGGCCTGGCGGACGGCGCGGTCGTAGCCGGTGACGTGCGGCATGGGGACGACCGTGCCCATGGCCTGGAGCTCGCGGGTGCCGGGGACCATGGCGGCGAGCGGGTTGGTGGCCAAAAGCGCGGCGCGGCGCTCGCGGTACGATTTGCGCAGGCGGGCGTTGCCGGCGAGGAAGGCGCGCAGCTCGTCCAGCTCCTCCTCGGTCTCCGCGAAGGGGGCCGCGCCGGGCTGGGCCTGGGCCCAGGCCACGAAGGCGCCCTTGCGCAGGACGAGGATCTCCTGCCGGCCGCGCGGGTTGTAGCGGACCTCCACGTCCTGGCCGACGTGCGGGGCCAGGTCGGGGTGCCAGTAGGCCATGCGGGCGACGTGGATGCCGTCGTTGCGGACCTGCCGCGCGGCGGACGGGAGCACCAGCACGTCGAGGACCTCGCGCGAGGGGATCCGCACCGAGGCGGGCAGGCCCGCGGCGTAGGCCTCGATGGGCGTGGCGTAGCCGCGCCCGGCGGACCAGCCCAGGGAGGTGTGCGGGCGGCGGTTGTAGGCGCGGATCGCCTCGCCCACCTCGATCTCCATCTCCCACCAGGTCAGCAGGCGCCGCTCGCCGCGACGACCCTGCGAGTCAAGGAAAAGCTGGGTGGCCTTGACGTCGGCGGCGAGCTGCTCGGGGCGGTGCTGGGGCGAGCGGCCGCAGTAGCCCTTCATGAGGCAGATCCAGCCCTTTTCGAGGGTGCCGAAGAAGCGCTCGATGGGCTTGGACTTGCCGTGGTAGGGCTCGCAGAAGCGCGTCTTGATGCCGAGGTGCCCGAGCATGCCCCAGATGGGGTCCGCCTGCTCCTGGCGGAAGACGGGGACCGTCTCGCCGTTGAGGAGCTTGCTCCGGTAGTCCTTGCCGTTGTCGACGTAGAGCTGGCCCGGGACGCCCTGGAAGGGCTCGCCGTCCTCGGGGAGGATCCCGTTGCGGAGCGCGAGGCCGATCTCGGTGGCGTTGGGCTGCTCGTTGATCGTGTGGCCGACGATGGCCCGGCTGTGGCCGTCCTGCCAGGCGGTGAGCCAGGGGCGCCCGATGGCGCCTCCGGGCAGGATGCAGAGCAGGTCGAGCTGGTGGTGGTCGCCCACCCAGGTGTGATTCACGGGGATGAGGGACCAGTCGCGCCGGCGCACGGGCTCGGCTGTGTCGCGGTAGACCTTCTCGCCGTGGCGGATGTAGGCCGACGTGCCCCGGCCCCCGAGCAGCTCCTCGTCCGACAGCCACCTATAGAGGGTGGCCCGGCTGGGCGCGGCCTCGCCGAGGGTGGCGGCGAGGGCGCGAAGGACCTGCTCGGGGGTGGGGCGCTCGGGGCGGAGGTAGAGATCCACCGCGAGCTGGCGGGCGGTCTGACGCTCGGGGGTCAGGGTCTTCAGGCCGAAGGGTCGGACCAGGCTGGCGGCCGTCCCGTCGTACGTGCCCGACCATCTATATAGAGAGGATAGGGGGAGGTGGTGGCGGGCGGCGAAGGCGGCCTTCTCAGCCTTGCTCCCCAGCGCCTTGAACTCCTCCACCAGGGCGGCCTTGTGGGCCGCCTTGCGCAGCTCCTTGCCGGAGGAGGAGAGAACCTGATCGCGCGTGGGCTCGGCCGGGGGCTCGGTCTGCCGGGCGAGGATCGCCTCGATGCGGTCCTCCACCGTCGCCGTGCGGTCCGCCCAGTAGCGCGACTGCGCCTCGGGCGAGAGGGCGGAGACGTGCACCTGCCACTTGTACCCGCCGGGGGCGGCGGCGACGACTTGGCGGATGAGCCCTTCGGGATAGACTCCCTCGGAGATATTTTTCTGTATTTTCCTCCGGGTGCAACCTTCCAGCGTTCCAACTGGAGCGAGGTCGAGCCAGGCCTCTTCGGCGCCGATTCTTGGTGTAATGGCTTGACTGTCAGGCATTTGCCCCCCATGTCTCAGTCGGAACGGGACCTACCCGTTTATTCCCAACTGGCCGTTCCAACTGGACCCCATTTACACAAAGCTGGCAGGCGGCGCCCGGGGTCTTGGCGAGATAGGCCTCGAAGGCCCGCCGGCCGAAGACCCTGGGCATGCACGCGGGGCAGACGCCGGGGGAGAGGCCCGAGCGGCACAGGGCCACCAGGTCCACCGACTGGACGGAGTCGCACCACGCGCACGCGGTGGTCATGCCTGCTCGTCCTCGAAGAGGCTGGGGGTGTCGTGCGCCTCGACCGCCTTGGCGAACCCGGCGGCCGCCTCCATCTCGCGGCGGATCGCCTCGAGGGTCTCCTCGGCCGATCGGGCGCCGGCAAAGAAGCCGGCCAGGCGCTCGAAGGCCTGCGCCTGGCGCCGTTGGTACTCGGCCATGTCCTCGTGGCGGGCTGATCGCACGCGCGGCAGGCGGACGCACAGGAAGCCCAGGCGGGCCGCCGTGTGCTTGAGGATGGTGTAGTCCTTGGTCTTTTCCATGAGCGGGATGAGGTGCTTGCTATTGATGCGCGCGCCCTCGTCCATCGGGTTGCTGAGCCGGTAGAGCATGCCTGGCTTGATGCCCAGGTGATCCGCCAGCTCCTCAATGCCATCTCCTCCGCGGAAGCGGCGGATGGTGGCGGCAACGACCTGGTCCAGTGTCTTCATGGTTCCCCTCTCCTCCCCTAACGTCCGCTGGCGCGGACGGTGATTAACCCCCTGATTCCGCTAATTGACTCGGCCCCCTCCGGCCCCTAGAATGGAAAAGAGAGGCTCCCCGGAAGCGTCCGGGGAGCCCGAGGATGAAGGAAAGGAGGGGAGTAGTGGTCTCATCATGCCGCGGCCTCGTCGGGCGGGAAGAGCACCGCCACCGGGTAGCCCGTCAGGGCCGCCAGGGCGAGCTCGATGCGCTTAGAGCGCCAGTGCCCATTGAGTACCTGCGAGACGGCCTGCCTGGAGACACCCACGGTCGCCGCGAAGGTGGCCATGTTCATGGCCTGGGCGCGCAGCGCGGCGAGGCATGCGCGGCGGCGGAAGTTCTTGATGCTCAACCCTGTGTGGACCTGCAATTTCAAGAACCTTGGGGCCATTTGGCCTCCGGCTAATAGCGCCACCATGGCGCGCTCGATGGTGTTAGTATAGGTTATACCTTTCCTATTGTCAAGCGGGGGGCCATGCCCAACATGGATAAGACGCTGACCCAACAGTTTGGTGAGCGGCTAAGGCGGTTCCGATTGTCTCTGGGCGCGACGACGGCGGAGCTCGCACGGGCCATCGGACAGAGGCAGGGTTCCATCTCGGTGGTGGAGGCGGGGCGCAATATGCTATCTGTGGCGGCGATTGAGGCACTCTGCGCTCGGTACGCCATGAACGCCCATTGGCTCATCACGGGCTACGGCACCATGCTGATCCAGCCTGTGGTGGGAGGACGGATCGCGGAGGCCACGCCTGATTTTCAGGCGCCCTACCCATTCGTGACGATCCCGGTCGTGGAAGGGTTATTGCCTGCCGGGCAGAGCATCGAATGGAGCGAGGCGCGGGAGAGAGAGGGGATGCAGGTCTTGAGTTCGCTGGTCCCCCATCCTCAGCACAGCTATGCGGTCAGGTTCAATGAGAACATTATGGCCCCGGTGATCCAAACCCACTTCCTGGTCGTCATCGATACCCATCCAGATGCACTTCACCCCGCTGAAGATCTGCGTGGCCGCCCCGTGGCCGTGCGCCTGGGGGACCGGTTATCAATCCGTTGGTTCGAGGTGGGGAAGCGAGACTGGGTGCTCTATGCGGAGAACGATGCGGCTGGGCTGGAGCCCATCCATATCCCCCGCTTGGTGGACCCACCCGTCGTCGGCCGGGTGATCTGGTGGTGCCCGTCCCTATAATAGAGGTTGGGAGGTGACCATGTTCGAGGATTCGATGGGGGACCACGGCCACGGCCAGAGGGAGAGGGAGAGGGGGGAGCACGCACTCGGAGCGGCGAGTATCGTCGGCTGGCTGCTCTTCGCGCTGCTCGTGATCGCCCTGCTCGCGGCCCACGCCTCGAGGCTGTGGCCGTTTCAGCCTCGAGGCGTCCGGGATGCTCAGCGCGCGGAGCGCGCGACGGGGCTGGGCGCGGCGGCGGCCGCGGATCTCGTGCGCCAGTTTAGGATCTCCGGGCTCCTCCTGCGCGAGGACGGCTCGCGCTACTGGGTCTCGTTGGACCTATGGGCTCGCCTTGACGCGCAGGCCAAGGAGCGCGTCTGCCTCACCCTCTACACCTGGCGCATGGCGCAGGGCAGCGAGCTCCCCGTGCAGATCTTTGACTCCAAATCCGGCCGCGCGCTCGCCGGTTATTCAACATGGTCCGGCTTCCATGCTGAGTAATCACCCCCTAAAGGCCGCCAATCGCTCCTCCCGTGGTCCCATTCTATGTGAGACTATGTACATGCACTGTCGCCCACTCATTGTTCGAGTCTCACTTCATTTAGGACCGCCTCCGCCGCCGCCGAACTCTCTCCCCACATGCCTCCCAGCCCCCCGCTCCGTTCCTCACCCCCATTCCATCCAGTCCCATTCCATCCGGTCTCTCACAGTAGGTGATGAGGGCGCGGGGGGCCTTCGATGGCGGAAGTTCGTCCGAACTGGATTCTTCACCTCTTCGCTTTTGTACTCCTTTGCGCAATGGGAGCCCGGTCGCGATTCTTCGAAGGTCGTGGCCAGGCGCGGCCGAGGGGCGGGACGAAGACAGAGCCCGCGGCGTTCAGAACCGGGGCCTGCTCGCGAAAACAGCCCAGCGCCGCGGGTTTTGCCCAACCGAGCGCCGCGCCGGAGATCCCCGGGGGGCCGAGCCCCTTGGGCCCTCGGCGCCGGGACGGCGCCGGTCGAAGAGGTGCGGGGAAACGGGGAGTTTTCCTCGCCCAAAGGGCCACCCCCGCAAGGGCAAGAAAGAGCAGCGACCCTGGCGTACCCAGGGGAGCGCCCCCGTGCGGCGCCCCGGAAGGCCAGCCGCACGAGTGCGGGCTGAAAGCGTTTGGGAGGGCCATGAGTCATCGGCAGTCACGACGCCAAGAAACAACCGGACAGCCGTGACTGGAGCCGCCTTCCTGTTCCAGGGCTCCCGAGATCGCGGATGGGCCGAGGACTACCGCCGTTCGGCGCTCACGGGGGGCAGGGTCCAGGTGGCGCCGATGGTGGGGACCTTGCCGGCGGACAGCTTGTCGTAGAGGGCGTCGCCGCCGGGGATAGAGAGGGTGGCCGAGCCGTCGGGGTGAAGGGTGTAGGCCACGGGCTTGCCGGTGAAGGGGTCGGGGCTCGCGGCGCCCGGGAAGGCCGAGAGATCCGCCGGATACGCGCCCCGCTCCAGCCCTGCCTTGCGGACCTCCAGCCCGAGGGCGGTCATCTGCCGCAGGGCCATCGCCGCCTGCACCCGGCCGGCCGTCCTTCCCTGACTGTCCCAGACAAAAGGGTTATCAGAGACCGACTCCCGGGCAGGAGGTGCGGCGAGCCGCCGCGCGTAGGGTTGGCTCATCGACTCGGCCCACGCGGCCCAACCACGAAGGGCCCGGGCGATCTCGGCGTCTCCCCTGAGCCAGTTCTCCAGGTGCCCCCTGAGGCCCAACTGGATTCCCAGGTGCTCCGCCTCCGTTCCGTTCGCGATTCGGTCCATCATGCCCGCCGCTTCATACCCTACCGCGCGATGCAGGGCGGCCGCGAGATCGACGGTCGGGAGGAGGGCAGAAAGCCGGTCGATGTCGCCAGGGCGAAGTGAAGGGAGACCGGCGGCCTCGCGGATGACGGCGAGGGAGAGCCTCTCGGCATAGATCCCGAGCAACGGGTCGATGAGTTCGTCCTCACGCTCCTGCGCGGAGGCCAGAAGCCGGAGGGCCCCGGCGTCCGCGAAGAGGCGATCCATGTCGTCCAGCCGCAGGGCGTCCCGGCCGTCGGCGTCGAGAAGCTGCGCCGCCCTGAGCAGATCGAGGCGGTAAGTCGCCTTAATCTTGCCGGTGACCGCATCGCTGAGGTCGCACGCCTTCATGCCCAACGAGCGGTGGAGCAGGGTCAAAGCTGGCGCGTTCCTCTCTAGAAGACGCGCCGCGAGTTGGCCTTCCTCCGGGCTCCAGTGCGAGGAGGGGGTCTCCGCGAGCGACCGAAGCCCCGGGCGCTCCGACGGGAAGACCACCACGGCCCGTGCGCCTGCCAGGAGCCAGACGGCGCCGTTCTCCTCCTCGGGTACGGGCTTGGGCCGGTAGGCCCGCAGGTCCAGGGGACCCACCTTCTCCACGAACTCCTTGCGGGCATCCCACAGCGCCTTCTCGCCGCGCCAGCGCAGGGCGAAGCCGACGGCGAGGGCCGCCAGGAGGACCAGGGCCAGAACGCGCACCGACCAACGGAACCAGGCTCTCTGCCACATTCTCTGTCCCCCTAGAAGTCGGCGCCCGCGGCGGCGCCAAGGTCATCCACGTTCCGCTGAATCCGGGGCCGCTCGGGCGCGCGCTGGTCCTCGGGAAGGACGATGCCCACGCGGGCCAGCTCGGCGATTTCGGCTTTCTCTTGTCGGGTCATCGCGGGCGGCACGGCGCTCTTGCGCGAACGGCCGTCCACGAGGAGGTTGCCCAACAGGAGGAGCGCCAGGCAGGCGGCCCAGGCCCAGTCCCAGCGCGTGAAGCGGGCCCTGGCCCCGGGGACCTCGACGGACCCGCCTCCCCATGCGGCCTCCGCCGCTTCGAGGACTCTGCCCCTGAGATCGTGCGGGGGAGGCGGCGGCGAGAAGGGGGCCAGCGGAGACTGTCGTCGGCTCATGGCGCGACCCCGAGCGCCTTGCGAAGGCGCCTGATGGCCAGCCGGTAGCGGCTGGCCGCGGTGAAGAGGGAGATCCCCAGCGCGGCGCCCATCTCGGCGAAGGAGAGGTCGCAGAAGTGGCGCAGGTAGACGATCTCGCGCTGTTCGGGGGCGAGAGCCGCCACGGCCAGGGAGGCCTCCCGGGCGGCCAGGCACTCCCGCGGGCCCGGCCCGCCGTCCAGGAGCAGGCCCTCCTCCAGGGGCTCCGTCCGGCGCCGGACGCGGAAGAGGTCCACCGCCGCCCGGTGGGCCATGCCCAGGAGGTAGGCCTTGGGCCTCGCCACGCGGGCGAGCGGAGCCCGGGTCCGCGCCAGCCGGACGAAGACCTCCTGCACCACGTCCGAGGCGTCGTCCGGGCTGCCGGTCTTCCAGAGCGCGAAGCCGTAGAGATCGCGTGACGCTTCATCGTAGAGCACCGCCATCGCCTCCTTGTCGCCCCGGGCGATTCCCGCCAGCGCCTCCGCCAGAACCCTCTCGTCGGACATCGCCCCCCCGCGCATTCTCGGTTCTGCCAGGGCAACCGGGAGGAGGCCTCTCCTCCCACCTCATAGACGGTGCACCGGCGCCATTTTGTCACAACCGTTCCGCCCGGACCTCCGGCCCCTCTTCGGACCGCCTGCCGGCGGAGGCCATCGCCTCGGCCCGCATTCCGGGAGATGCCCTTCGTCCGCCGGCGCCGAGGGGGAGCCGACGGCCGCGCGAATCCACGCTGGCGCCATCCCCGAGGCATCGGGGATCCAGAAGCGGGGCTGGATTCACGCTCCCCGCTTTTGCGGGGACAAGTTTCGCGGGAAGGATGGAGGAGAACGGCGGTGGAAGGGGTCTTCCAGGCGGGGCATCATTCATGTGACGCCCACCGCTGGGCAGGAGTGAATCTCCAGCGCGCTCTCCGGGGGGCGATGGGCGGCCCCTCGCATGGGCGCCGGTGCGCCGGGAGGCTACCGCCGGAGCCTTGGTCCCCTCCCCGCGCCGGGGCCATCCCGACGGGTCAGCGCCGAGGGGCGAAGGCGCGCGTTCACAGGAAGAACTCCGGCGTCCGCCTCTGGGCGCAGTGGGTCTCCAGCCAGCGCTTCACGGTGAGATAGTCGCCGTCGGCGAAGTACTTGGCCCCCGAGGGGCAGGTCTTGACGCAGGCGTTGCACCGAATGCACTCCCCGACGATGGCCGACACGTCCTCGCGATCGATGGAGCCCATGGGGCAGACCTCGACGCACTGCCCGCACTCCCGGCAGGCCGGCGACGTTTGCGGCCTGGCGCCGCTGAGGTCGATCGCCTCCCCCTTTTCGTTCCTCGACACGGGCAGCTCCCGGTAGGGTCTGTGTCCCTTCGCGACGGCCTTCGCCATCGGGACGGCGCCCCCCATCTTCCTCGCCACCCCGGCCGAGAACTCCGCCGCCAGGGCCATGTCCTCCTCGTCCGGCCGGCCTTCGGCGATGAGCCTGGAGTAGGAGTGTTCGCCGATGAAGGCGGCGGCCGCCGCGACGAGGAAGCCCTGCGAGTCGAGGAGGTCGGTGAGCTCGAGCAGGGCGTCGTCGTAGTCGCGGTTGCCGTAGACCACCACCGCGACGGCCAGCGCGCCGTTGCCGCGCACCGTCTTCATGTACTCCGACAGGACCTTGGGGACGCGGCCCGCGTAGACGGGGACGCCGAAGACGACCACCTCTCCCTCTCGAAAGGAGGCCCCCTCGCTCCGCGCGCCCGGCAGCGTGAAGTCGCGGTGCGCCGGCACCCGGCCGCGGCAGGCCTTCTCGCACAGCACCTTTGCGATGCGGGAGACGATGCGCCTCGTGGTCCCGGTCGGGCTGAAGGTCATGGCGGTGATGGAACGGATCGGCCTCATGCTCCACTCCGAGGAGAAAAACCCCACGCGCCCCCCGGGCTTTACAGCCCCGCAATGATCTCCGCGGCCGACCGGACGGCGGCGAAGGAGCCGCTGAGCGCCGCCAGGTAGGCGGTCTGCACGTCCCTGGCGGCCACCTTGCTCGCCCCGAAGGCGAGATCGCGCGTGGCGCACGCGTCGTGAGCCAAGGAGCACGCGAAGCCGAGGTCCGCCGCGGCCCGCACGGTGGTGTCCACGCACATGTGCGTCATCATCCCCGCGAAGACCAGCTCCGAGGCCCCCAGCGCGCCGAGGCCGGCCCGCAGGTCCGTCTCGCGGAACGCATTGGGGAAGTGCTTGACGACGACCCGCTCCCCGGCCAGCGGCCGCACCGCCGGGTGGATCTCCGCCCCCTCCGTGCCAGGAAGAAAGAAGGTGGCCCCCGCACGCGCCGCGATGTGCTGGACGTGCACCACCGGCAGCGCCCCGTCCCGGAAGGCCTTCAGCAGAGCCGCCGCGCGCTCCACCGCCTCCTCAGCACCCACCAGCTCCATCCGCCCGCCGGCAAAGTAATCCCTCTGAAGATCGATCAGCACCAGTGCCTTCGACATCCGCGCCTCCTGAGGTGGATCGAATGCCAACGCCCCGTTCGGCGGGGCGGTAACATCCATCGAGCTTGCATTGCGTCCTGTGGACTGAGTCCCGCAGGACTCGTTCCGCTGCAACGCATTATCCGCCGTCGCAAGGTATGAACTTGAACGATGCTAAGAAAATCCATATATAGGCCGGTTCGTATGCCCTGCCATCATCATCAGATCGGTCAAATTCAATGTATGCTGCCCTGGTGCCCGCGGTAATTAGGGCCGTGCAATCTGGCTCCTCGCCAAGGCCAGCGTACCCACTGCCTTTAAGGTAGCGCCCCGAGTAGGCACAACCGAATAGCCCGGTCCATCCTGCGCCCGAAATCACCTGAGCCTCCTCGCCTGCTCCCATCCGCCCCCCCACATAGCGCCATCGCCCGTTCTCCCTTTCAAAACCGGCCTTGGGGGCCAGATGATCAAGCGTCATCGCCCGCAAGCGAACGGCTATAAGCCATGGACTCATTTCATATGGTGATTCTCTTACCTGGTTCTCGTAGCCTTTGGGCTTCAGAAAGAAAGTATCAAACAGCGAAGCTTCCAGGAGGTTTTCCCGAAGAGCCGAGCCGGGAGAGAACTTGCAGTGATCTCCGAGCTGCTGGACGAAGTTCCCGGGGTGCTGGAATTGGTTCACCGGGACCTTAC
>JAJYLT010000016.1 GCA_021787565.1 Acidobacteriota bacterium | reverse complement strand
CACAAGAACATGGGCATCGATCGGCAGGCGGAGGAGGTGGACCGCGTCAAACGGTCCGAGGCCGGGATGATCACCAACCCCATCACCATCTCTCCCGATCAGAAGGTGGCCGATGCGCTGGTGATGATGGAGAAGTACAGAATATCGGGGGTGCCGGTGACGGCTCCCGACGGGAGGCTCCTGGGGATCCTCACCAACCGGGACCTGCGCTTCGAAGACAGGACCGACATGCCGGTCAGCGAGCTCATGACCCGCGAAAACCTGAAGACCGTGGCGGTCGGGACGACCCTCGAGGAGGCCAAGGCCCTCCTCCAGAAGTACAAGATCGAGAAGCTCCCGGTGGTGGACGACCGCTTCCACCTCAAGGGCCTCATCACCGTCAAGGACATCCAGAAGAAGATCAAGTTCCCCAACGCCTGCAAGGACGAGATGGGACGCCTCCGGGTTGGGGCGGCCGTGGGCGTGGGAGCGGAGCTGCTGGACCGGGCCAGGGCGCTCGCCGAGGTCCACGTGGACGTGCTGGTGCTGGATTCCTCGCACGGCCATTCGCAGGGCGTCATGGAGGCGGCGGCCCGCCTCAAGGAGACCTACCCGGAGATCCAGTTGATCGTGGGCAACGTGGCCACCACCGAGGGCACGCAGGCTCTCATCGACCGTGGCGCGGACGCGGTGAAGGTGGGCATCGGCCCCGGGTCCATCTGCACCACCCGCATGGTCACGGGCGCCGGCGTACCCCAGCTCACGGCCATCTCGCAGTGCGCCCTGGCGGCCGAGGAGAGGGGGATCCCGATCATCGCGGACGGAGGGATCCGCTATTCGGGCGAGATCGTGAAGGCCCTGGCGGCGGGCGCGAGTTCCGTGATGGTGGGAAGCCTCTTCGCCGGAACCGAGGAGGCGCCCGGCGAAACCATCCTCTACCAGGGGCGGACCTTCAAGGCTTACCGGGGCATGGGCTCCCTCAGCGCCATGAAGGCCGGCTCCGCCGACCGCTACTTCCAGACGGGCGAGGTCTCCCTCTCCAAGCTGGTCCCCGAGGGGATCGAGGGGATGGTCGCCTTCAAGGGAAGCCTCGAGAGCGTGGTCACCCAGCTGGTCGGCGGCCTCCGCTCCGGCATGGGTCTGACGGGTTGCGCCACCATCGCGGAATTGAGAAAGAACGCGCGCTTCGTCCGCGTGACCAACGCGGGGCTCAAGGAGAGCCACGCTCACGATGTGGTCATCACCAAGGAAGCCCCCAACTACATGAAGGAAGAGTTCTAGGAAACGGTGAATGGCGCATCGGAAAATAGCAAACCACAGAGATGGGAGACACAGAGGGAATGGGGAATTGAAAGAGAACCACCAGATAGCCGAGACAAGGACGCAAAACGATGATTACGGAAGAGAGTAAGCAGGAGTACCGTTCCCTCAAGAACAAGGCCGCCGAACTTCGGGGCTGTCTTTGACGAAGCCGGCGCTCAGCAGCGGCTCCAAGAGCTGGAGCAGGCCTCCGGCTCCGAGGGATTCTGGAACGACCCGCAGCGCGCCAAGACCCTCCTGAAAGAGCAGCAGATCCTCAAGACCCGGGTCGAGACGATCCGCCGCCTGGATCGCTTCGTGGGGGACATGGACACCCTCCTGGAGTTCGAGGAGGACGAGGTTTCGGAGGAATTCGGCCGAACCATGGAGGCGTTCCGCCCCTTCTTGTCGGACCTGGAGGTCCGGGTTCTCCTCTCGGGGGAGCTCGACCCCAACAACGCCATCCTCACCATCCACCCGGGCGCCGGGGGTACCGAGAGCCAGGACTGGGCCCTCATGCTCTACCGCATGTACGTCCGGTGGGCCGAGCGCCACGGCTACGAGGTGGAGCTGCTGGACTACCAGGACGGCGATACGGCGGGCATCAAGTCGGCCACGATCATGGTCAAGGGAGCCTACGCCTACGGTTACCTCAAGAGCGAGAGCGGCGTGCACCGCCTCGTCCGGATCTCGCCCTTCGATGCGGCCGCCCGGCGGCACACCTCCTTCACCTCGGTCTTCGTATCCCCCGAGGTCAACGACGAGATCGAGATCGAAATCAACGAGAAAGACATCCGCGTGGACATCTACCGGGCGGGTGGCCATGGCGGCCAGAACGTCAACAAGGTCTCCACGGCGGTGAGGATCACCCACTTCCCCTCGGGCCTCGTGGTGACCTGCCAGAACGAGCGCAGTCAGCTCCAGAACCGAGAGACCGCCTGGAAGATCCTCAAGTCCCGCCTCTATCAGCTCGAAATCGAGCGGCGGAACAAGGAGCGGCAGGTCCTGGAGGACAGCAAGAAAGAGATCGCCTGGGGCAGCCAGATCCGCTCCTACGTCCTTCATCCCTACCGCCTCGTGAAGGACCACCGGACCGAGGTCGAGGTCGGCAACGCGGATGCCGTCCTGGACGGCGATCTGGATGGTTTCATCAAGGCCGCTCTCAGAGCCAAGGTCGTGTGACCCATGTCCGCCCACTCCACGGCCCGCTCGAGGAGTCTGGGAAACTACTTCCGATTCAAGGGCATCCTCTGGGTGGGGGAGGGGCTGCTGCTTTTCCTGGCCACGCTGGAAACCCATGAAATGGGGGAGGTTTCCACCCTCCGCCTGTTCGCCTTCTGCCTCTTGCTTTTCGCCGCACCGGGGGTGCTCCTGGTCACCCTGGGCTCCCTGGTCCGGCTGAGGCTGCCGGTGGGGTGGTGGCTCGGCATGGCCTACCTGTCGGTGCTCATCGTGGTAAAGACGAGCCTCGGGTTTTCCCAGGAGCCGGTGGAGGCGTTGTTTTCACTCGTGAGGCAGGTCCCGCCTCATTATCTGTTCGGGCTGCAGGTATTCGGCATCGCCTCGGCGGTGATCTATGCCCTGGACATCGCCGCCTTCGTGGCCTTCCTCTCCCCGAAGGGAAGGGAATGTTACGGGGTGCGGCGGCGCTCCACCCCCGAGTGACAAGACTCGAGATTACGGATTAGGACAAATACCGGGGACCGGGCTGCCCACTGCTCTCAGCTCTCTTCCCGTCCCTTGTCCCCACATGCAGATGGAGAAAACAACTCGAGCGTGCGAGGCCCCTGCACTCAGCCCTCAACCCGCGGTCCCTTTCAGCGTTCGAGGCAAACGACCCTGGCCCGGCCCTCGCTCTTGGCCAGATAGAGCGCCTGGTCGGCCCGGCGGAGGAGGCTTTCCAGGTCTTCGCCGGGGGTCGAGTTGGATACTATTCCCCCGCTGATGGTGAAGCACTCTCTCGGAAGCTCCTTCAAGACGAGCTCCTGCACGGCCTCCTCGATGCGCTCACCCGTTTTCAAGGCCCTGGTAATGGAGGTTTGAGGGAACAGGAGGGTGAACTCGTCGCCCCCGTAACGGCCGAAGATGTCGTAGTCCCTGAGGCAGCCGCCGACTGTGTTGCAGATCTCCACTAGGACCAAGTCTCCGAGCTGGTGTCCGAAGCGGTCGTTGATCCCCTTGAAGTGGTCCACGTCGAAGATCATGAGCGCGGCCTGGAGGCCGAGGCGTTCGCTGCGCTCCATCTCCCTGCGGGCGAGATCCAGGAAGTGCCGCCGGTTGCATATCTTGGTCAGGCTGTCGGTGGTGGAGATCTCCATGAGCAGCGCGTTCTTCTGGCGGAGTTCGTCCTGGAGCTGTTTGACCTTGAGGTGGACCTTGGCCCGCGCGACCAGCTCGCCGGGGTGGAACGGCTTGGTGATATAGTCGTTCGCCCCCGCCGAGAGCACCTTGACCTTCTGATCCACGTCGCCCACGGCGGTAAGCATGACGACGGGGACCTCCTGCAGCTCTTCCCGGGAGGATCGCATCTGCAGAAACTTGAGCCCGTCCATCTGGGGCATGACGAGGTCGCAGAACACCAGATCCAGGGGATGCTCCATCATGCTCTTGAATCCGTCCAGGCCGTTTTCCGCCTCGTAGAAGGCCGCTTCGACGCCCGCCTCCTGGAGGACTTGGCGGATCTCCTCCCTGACGGACCGGGAGTCTTCCACGATCAGGATTCTCAGCTTCCCATTCTGGCTCAAGGTATCCCGCTCTCCATCTTACAATGCGCCACGGCGGCCTGTCTTGCAAGCCAGGCGGTCTCGGATCCAACGGAATCCAGGGCGCGCAGGGTCGCCTCCTGGGAGGAGACCCACAGGGCCAGAGAGGCACCGGCCGAGAGGCTCCGGAGGGCCAGGCCCGAAAGATCATCCAAGGCGGACACGGCGCCCATGCAGAGGTCGTCCGTCACGCTGAGCCCGTGGAAGCCCAGGGAGGCCAGCAGTCCGTACGTTCCACGGTGAAGCGTGGCCGGGGTCCGCCCGTCCAGGAAGCCGCAGGCGGCATGGCCCACCATGACGTACGGCACGAGATCGGCCAGCTCCCGGTAAGGGGCGAGGTGGTCCTGGCGGTCCATCAGGCTGCCCTCTACGAGGGGTAGGGCGCGGTGGCTGTCCAAGCGAGTGCCCCCCAGCCCCGGGAAATGCTTCAGGCAGCCCTCGACGCCGGCGCCGTGAAGGCCCTCGATGAAGGCCCTGCAGCAGGAGCTGACCGTGCGAGGATCGTCGCCGTAGAGTCTTCCCTCGAGTCCCGTGCCCGGACAGGCCGGGCCGAGGTCCGCCACGGGGGCGAAGTCGACGTCGAACCCCAGGCTGTGCAGGATCTCCCCGGCCTCCGTCCCGGCGGCCCTCGCTCTGTCCGGGTCCGCCGAGCAAGACTCCGCGCCCGGCAGGTCATATCCAAGGGCGGCAAGCCGGCTGACCCTGCCCCCCTCCTGGTCCAGGGCGATCAGGGGGGAGAACCCCATGGCGGAGCCGTGGATGGCCTGGCAGAGCTCGGCCACCTGCTGCCCGCTCTTGAGATGGCGGGCGAACAAGATCACCCCGTATGGGATGGAGCGCGCCAGGAACTCTGTCAGGCGCGCATCCGGCACGAAATCGTCGAGGGTGATCCAGATGGGGTTCGGGGTCATGGATGGAGCGTCTTCGTCCTGGAAGGCGAAGCCTTCGATGGATGCGGGGCCTTGGCCTTGGGGGGCGAAGGCTTCGGGGGAAGGGTGACGCGGTAGAGGGTGGGCTCGGGCGTGTCGCTCCAGGCCAGCACCGCCGCCTGGTCCCCGGCGACGGCCGGCGCCTTCAGAATGGCGCCCTCCGGTACGCGCCAGCTCCAGATCTCCCTGCCGGACATCGGATCGAGGATGAACAGCCGCCGGCCCGGGTCCTCGGCGAAGAGCAGGCCGGCCTGCACGGGGTATGGGCCGAAGGAGGGCCTGCCGTCGGTGCGGAACTGCCAGGCGAGCTGGCCGGAGCGTATCCTCAGCGCCCTCACGAGGTGGTCAAGGGAGGCGTATACGACGAGCTTGCCGGTTACCCACGGCGGGTTCACCACCTGCCCGCCGCCACGGTAGCGGTAGCGCTGCTTGCCTTCGGCGTCCGAAAGGGCCACGAGGGAGCCGCTGCTGGTGCCCGCCAGCAGGAGTCCGTCCGCCAGCACCGCCGGGGCCGGTCCCTCCCCCTTCGGCGTCCAGGTCCAGAGCGTCCGTCCCCGCGGATTCAGACGGGCCGCCGATCGGGCGTTCCAAACCCAGAAACCGCCATCGGCCAACCGCATGGCCGATGTGGCCTTAAGCGGAAGGGTTTGGGTCTGGGTTTCGGGGAAAACGATTCGGTCCGCGTAGACTTCCACGGCTCCGTCTTGGCTCGGCAGAAGCGCCACGAGCTGGGAGGGCGGGCCTTGCAGGCGCCCCACCTCCACGGGCATGCCCTTGCCCATCTGCCAGAGGTTCCCGTCGCGGTCCGCCAGTAGCGGGCCCGTCGGCCCGCAGCGGGGCTGCATGAGGGGCATGATCTGGACGGGGTCGCAGTCGGGCGCCGTATCCCCCGGACTCATGATCTGGTTGCGGCCGCTGGAGCTGAACACGTAGAGGCGGCCGCCGCAGAGGAGGGGGCCGAAATCCGCCGCAATGTCGAGGGGGATGGGCTGAACCTGAACGGGCTGACCCCCGTGAGAGGTGAGCCCCGTCAGCATGAGTCCTGCGGCCAAGAAGCTTGCGATCCTGCCGACCCTGATCATGGCGACTCCAGAAGTGAGTCCTAGCCGGCCTGTTTGGCGGAAGCG
This sequence comes from Acidobacteriota bacterium, assembly GCA_021787565.1. Lineage (GTDB taxonomy): Bacteria > Acidobacteriota > UBA4820 > UBA4820 > DSQY01 > DTPS01. The sequence continues at coordinate 71,447 of JAJYLT010000016.1, read as the reverse complement.
GGCTCCATCTCCTTGATGAGGGACTCGTTGAACCGGATGGCCTTCTTCGCGTCGAGAGCCTGTCGCTGGCGCTCCACGTAATCGTTCATCCACTGTTCCGCAACCTTGCCGGCCTGGGTCTGGGCGAACTGGTCCTTGTCCTCTTCGAATTTCTTCATGTCGGCGTTGGTGCGATCGGTCACGATGCCCACGACCCAGCCAGTCTTGGTGGAGATCGGCCCCACCTTGTCGCCGGCCTTGGCGGCGAGGAAGGCCTTGTTGACCTCCGGATCCTTGCCCACGTTCGGGATGGTGTCGGTGGCGGTGAGCGGACCCACCTGCTGCGGGGTGTAGCTGTCCTTCTTGGCGTCGGCTTCGAGGGAGGTGGCATCCTTCGCCCCCGCCAGCAGAACGGAGGCGGCCGTCTTGGCGAAGGCGGAAGCCCGATCGTTCTGGATCTCCTGCCGGAGCTGGTTCTTGGCCTCGTCGAAGCTGGCCGTGTGGGCGGGCTGGATGGTGGTTACCTTGAAGCGGATCACGCCGCCGTCGCGGTAGGGAAGGACCTTCGACCACGCCCCCTGGGCGGTGGCGAAAATCGCCTTGGACAGCTCCGGATCGAAGCCCAGCGGGCCGATGGCCTGGTTCTCCCCGAAGGGGGCCGCGACGTCGGCCGGCTTGATACCGTAGCCCTTATCGAGGGCCTTCAGGTCTTCGTCGCCCTTCAGGGAGGAGAGCATCTTCTGCGCATGGTCGTACTGTTTCTGGACCTCGCTCTGAATGGCGGGGTCCTTGAGCAGCATGGCCTGCTTGACCTGGTACTGGACCTCTCGGAACGGCTTGGTCTGGGGGCCTATGCCCGTGAGCTTGATGATGTGGAAGCCGAACTGCGTCCTGATGGGCCCCACCACGTCGCCCACCGCCTTGCACTGATCGAACACCGCATCCGCAAAGGGCTTTACCATGGCGGTCCGCGAGAACCACCCCAGGTCCCCGCCCCGCTGCGCCGTACTGTCCTGGGAGTAGGCCTTGGCCATGGTCGCGAAATCCGCGCCGGCCTTGATCTTGTCGTAGATTTCCTGGGCCTTCTTCCTGGCGGCCTCGACTTCAGCGGGCTTGGCGTCCTGCGCCACCCGGATGAGGATGTGGCTGGCCCTGCGATCGGTGGCCGGGATCGAGAAATCGGCCTGATGGGCGTTGTAGTACGCCTGGAGCTGGGCGTCCGAGAGCTTGACCCGGCTCTCGAAGTAGTTTTTGGAGAGCATGACGTACTGAATGGCGCGCTTCTCGGGGATCTTGAGGCTGGCCTTCTCCTGGTCGTACCGGGCTTTGAGGTCCGCGTCCGTGATGGCCCCCACCTGCTGGTCGAACCGGCTGGCGGGAACCTGGACGAGGGTCGCCTTGAACTTGTCGTTCTGTTCGGCGTAGAGCCGCCTGAGGTCGGCGTCCGAGAGATAGACCGAGCTCGTCAGGAGGTCGTGCAGCTTCTCCATCAGCAGCTCCGTCCGCAGGAAGGTCTGGTAGTCCTGGGCGGAGACGCCCAGGCTGCCGAGGAGCTGCGGATACTGGGACTTGGGATCGGTAAAATTGTAGAGCCGCTGGATCGTGGCGGCCAGATCCTCATTGCTCACCGAAAGCCCGTAGGACTTGGCCATCCTGGTGAGGATGAGCTCGTCGACCATCTGGTTGGCGATGTTCTGCGGCGCGCCCTGGAGGAAGCTGTCCCGGAAGTTGTCCCCCAGCATGGACTTGATCCTGTCCACGTAAAAGCGGTACTTGAGGCGGAACACGGCGGGAGGAAGGCTGTCGCCATCCACCTTCACGGCGTAGTCGCCCCCGAAGAGGGAACTGCCCCGCTTCTCGTACTCGAGGCCCCCGCCCCAGAGGGTGAAGATCGCCATGACGAAGGAGATGACGATGATCCACAGCAGAAACTTCAGGAATCCCATGTTGCGCATGCGTTTCAAGACGTTCATGAGGCGCTTCCTCCACTCGCAAGGAGCTTCATGATACAGGATTTTGGCCGCTCCGACAAGGTGCAAAGGGCCGACGGCAAAGGGCCGACGGACGAGACCCCGGCCCGCGGTTTCCCGATCCCCGCATTCTTCCTGCACCGGGACGTTTCAGATACAATGCGCCGGGAGGCACCATGGGCAGGCCCTTCAGCGTGGCGGTGGTGGCCGGCGAACCCTCGGGGGACGGTCACGCGGGGAAACTGGTGGAGGCCTTCGACCGCCTGGCCCCGGGGAGCCGGTGGTTTGGCGCGGGCGGCCCCGCCATGGCCTCCGCCGGCGTGGAGATCGCGGTGCCCATGGAGAGGCTCGCCGTGGTGGGCATCGCCGAAGTGGTGGCCCACCTGCCCAGCCTGTGGCGCTCCATGGGAACGCTCAAGCGAATGCTCAGGCAGCGTCGACCGGATGCCCTGGTTCTCGTGGATTTCCCGGATTTTAACTTTCGCCTGGCCCGGTTCGCCCACCAGCTCGGGTTGCCGGTGCTGTACTACATCACTCCCCAGGTCTGGGCGTGGCGGCAGGGACGCACCGAGTTCCTGAGACGGAACGTGGACCTCTGCCTGGTCATCTTCCCCTTCGAGGAGCCCTTTCTGGCGGCCCGCGGGGTTCGCGCCCGATTCGTGGGACACCCCTTTGTCGGCACGGTAGCTACCGACACGTCCCTGCAGACCTTTCTCGACCGCCAGGGGCTCGGGCCCGAGCGGAGACGCGTCGCCCTTCTTCCCGGCAGCAGAGCCTCGGAGGTCCAGAGGAACCTCCCGCCCCTGATGGATGCCGCCCGCCGGCTCCTGGCGGCTCGGCCGGAGGTCTGCGTGCTCGTCCCGTGGGCGAAGGGGTTGCCCGATTCGCTCCGGAGGCCTTACCGCGACCTGGACGTCCGCTGGGTGGAGGGAGAGTACAGGGACGTGCTCGGACACGCCCACGCGGCGGCCGTGGCCTCGGGCACGGCCACGCTGGAGGGGGCGCTCCTGGGCGTCCCGGAGGTCATCGTCTACCGCCTGAGGAGGGCCAGCTACGCCATCGGGTCGCGCCTGGTCAAGCTGGAAAACGTGGGGCTTCCCAACATCGTCCTCGGAAAACGCGTCATCCCCGAATTGATCCAGTCCGACTTCACGGGTGAGCGCGTGGCGGACGTGCTCGGCGGGTTTCTGGACGAGCCCGAGGTGAGCCGGACACGGGCCGAGGTGATGTCTCGGGAAATCAGAGCGCGGCTTGGAGAGGGGAACGGCTACCAGAGAGCGGCCCGTGAGATCATGGCCTTCCTGGAAGCGCCGGAGCGTCGGAGTAGCCGGGCCACCGGTTGGACGTCGGACGGACGAGGGTCCGGCGGAGCGTGATCCGGCCGGACCCGTTGGGATGCGGAGTCAAAGGGAAGGGAGGCTCAGCCAGCCTTCTGGATCTTGCCGGCCTTGAGGCACTTGGTGCACACGCGGACGGTCTTGGTCTGTCCGTTGACGCTGGCCCGGACGGTCTGTAGGTTGGGAAGCCACCGGCGCTTGGTCAGGTTGTGGGCGTGGCTGACGTTGTTTCCCACGCTCGGTTTCTTCCCGCAGATCTCGCACACTCTTGCCATGGTGGTGCTCCTTCGCGAAGAAGCATTTATACCAAATCCCGCAGATTCTTGCAAGTGCCGGCGCCTGCCCAAATTCCGCGATGGAATTGCACTCGTAGGAGCGCCGCCCCCGGCGCGACGGACCGGACGCGGGCACCGCATTCTGGTCGCAGGGTCACCCGGTTCGCGGCGAGGCGCCGCTCCTACGCAGGCGTTGAGCTGCTATCGCGGAATTGGGCGCCTGAAGGGATGGAGCAGGGAGGGACAGGGGACAAGGGAGGCCCCGGAATTTCCGCGGCCCTTCGTCGCTCCTCGCATCCTCCCCCGTGTCATCCGCCCCTCGCCAGAGGTACTATAGCCATGGTTTAGGGTCCGCGCGCGGAGGTTGAGCCCATGAACGACCGGGGCGAGCAACTCCTGGATCTCCTGCAAGAGGCCGTCGTCGTGATGGACGGGGCCACGGGCACCGCCCTGCAGGCCTTCGGGCTCACCGCGAAGGACTTCGGCGGGTCCGAGTTGGAGGGGTGCAACGAGCACCTCGTCTTCTCGCGCCCCGACGTGGTTCGGGCCGTCCACGAGAGCTATCTGGGGGCGGGGGCCCAAATCGTGGAGACCGACACCTTCGGCGGCACCCCGCTCGTCCTGGCCGAGTACGGACTGGCGGGGAAGGCGATGGAGATCAACCGTCGCGCGGCCCAGATCGCCCGCGCCGCCTGCGCGGCCTTTTCCACCCCCTCCAAGCCCCGCTTCGTGGCCGGTTCCATGGGCCCAACGACCCGTTCCATCACGGTGACGGGCGGCGTGAGCTTCGAACAGATGCGAGAGCACTACCGGATCCAGGCCTTCGGCCTCCTCGAAGGGGGCGCGGACCTGCTGGTGCTGGAGACCGTCCAGGACACGCGCAACCTGAAGGCGGGCCTCTTCGGTCTCCGGAGTGCCATGGAGGAGACCGGGCTGGAGGTGCCCGTGATGGTCTCGGTCACCATCGAGCCCTCCGGCACCATGCTGGCCGGACAGACCATCGAGGCGCTCTACGCCTCCGTCATGCACGCCCCCCTCCTGGCCGTGGGCCTCAACTGCGCCACGGGGCCGGAATTGATGACGAGCCACCTGCGGAGCCTCTCGGCCATCGCGAAGACGAGGGTCTCCTGCTACCCCAACGCCGGCCTGCCCGACGAGAACGGCCGCTACGGCACCACTCCGGCCGAGTTCGCGGCCCATCTGGCGCGCTTCGCGGAATCGGGCTGGATCAACCTGGCGGGTGGCTGCTGCGGGACCACGGCGGAGCACATCCGGGCCCTCGCCGACTCCGTGGCGGGCCTTCGTCCGCGCCGTGTGCCCGAGCACCACCGGACCTTCCTGTCGGGCATCGACTTTCTGGAGGTGGAGGAGGAGAACCGGCCGGTCCTGGTGGGCGAGCGTACCAACGTACTGGGCAGCCGGCGATTCAAGAGCCTCATCGCGGCGGGCGATGCGGAGGGGGCCGCGGAGCTGGCGAGGGAGCAGGTGCGGGCCGGCGCCCAGATCCTGGACGTCTGCCTCCAGGACCCCGACCGGGACGAACTCTCGGACCTGACTGGCTTTCTGGAGAAGGCCTCCCGGATGGTGCGGGCCCCGCTCATGATCGACTCCACCGACGCCGGGGTGGTCGAGCGGGCCCTGTCGCTATGCCAGGGCAAGGCGGTGATCAACTCGGTGAATCTCGAGGACGGGGAGGAGCGTTTCCGCAAGGTCGTCCCCCTGGCCCGATCCTTCGGGGCGGCCCTCGTCGTCGGGACCATCGACGAGGACCCTTCGGCGGGCATGGCCGTGACGAGAGTGCGAAAGCTCTCCATCGCCCGCCGGGCCTTTTCCCTGCTCACGGAAAAATACGGCATGCCGCCCGAGGATCTCTTCTTCGACCCCCTGGTCTTCCCCTGCGGCACAGGCGACGAGGCCTACGCGGGGAGCGCCGTGGAGACCATCGAGGGGCTCCGGCTCATCAAGGCGGAGTTCCCCGACAGCAAGTCCATCCTCGGCATCTCGAACGTCAGCTTCGGTCTGCCGCCCGTAGGGAGGGAGGTCTTGAACTCGGTCTTCCTCTACCACTGCACGCTGGCCGGCCTCGATCTGGCCATCGTGAACAGCGAGAAGATCCGTCGCTATCCCACCATTCCGGAGGAGGAGCGCGCCCTGGCGGAGAACCTTCTTTTCCGCCGCGGAGGGGATCCGGTGGGAGCCTTCTCGGCCTACTTCAAGGGGCGGGGCGGAACCACGGCCCCCTCTCGGAAGAGAGCGGGAACGGCGGCGGAGCGGCTTCCTCGGTGCATCATCGAGGGCACCAAGCAGGGCTTGGCGGAGGACCTGGACGAACTGCTCGCGCAAGGGATGCAGCCTCTTGCGATCATCAACGGCCCCCTCATGGCGGGCATGGCCGAGGTGGGCCGGCTCTTCGCCGCCAACCAGCTCATCGTGGCCGAGGTGCTCCAGTCGGCGGAGGTGATGAAGGCCGCCGTCTCCAGGCTGGAGGCGAAGATGGAGCGGCGCGCCGACGCCCTGCGGGGCACCGTCCTCCTGGCCACCGTGAAGGGCGACGTCCACGACATCGGAAAGAATCTCGTGGACATCATCTTCAGCAACAACGGCTACCGTGTGGTGAACCTGGGGATCAAGGTGCTGCCGGAGACGCTCGTCCGGGCCTTTCGCGAGCACGAGCCCGATGCCATCGGCCTCTCGGGCCTCCTCGTCAGGAGCGCGTTTCAGATGGTGACCACGGCCGAGGACCTTACGGCGGCCGGGGTCGCCCCGTTGCTGCTCGTGGGCGGGGCTGCCCTGACGGAGAAGTTCACCGACCTGAAGATCGCTCCCGCCTATGGAGGATTCGTGGCCTACGCCAAGGACGCCATGACCGGGCTGGATCTGCTGAACCGCCTGACCGACCCGGAGCGGGCCGACGCGGCGCGGGCCGAGATCGAGGAGAGGCGCCGCACGGCGGGCCAGGTGCCCCCGCGGGCCGTGCCCGAGGAGTGGGATGTCCCCGCCGTGAGGAGCCCACGGATCGAACTCCTTCCGGCTCTGCCTCCTCCGGATGAGTCGGAGCACATTCTGGAGCCTTCCGTCGCGGAAGTGTGGCCCTACCTCAATCCCCAGATGCTCTACGGCAAGCACCTCGGCCTCCGCGGCAGCTTCGCCAGGCTCAGGGAAGAGGGCGATCCCCGGGCCGTCGAGCTGGCATCGCTGATGGAGGGGCTCCGGGACTCCGGCTGGATCAGGCTGAGGGCGATCTATCGCTTCTTCGCCGCCGAATCCGACGGAAACGACCTCCGCCTCTTCGCGCGGGGCCGTCCCCCGGCGTCCTTCGCCTTCCCCCGGCAGCGCGGCGGCGAGCGGGAGTGCATCGCCGACTTCATCCGGCCGGTTTCGGAGGGCGGAGGCGACTCGGTGGCCCTCTTCGTCACGACGGCCGGGGAGGGCATCCGCGATCGGGTGGAGGGGCTCAAGCGGGAGGGAAGCTTCCTGAGGTGCCACGCCCTCCAGGCGCTGGCGCTGGAGCTGGCGGAGGCGACGGCCGAGTGGCTCCATGGCAAGATCCGCGAGCGGTGGGGTTTCCCCGATCCGCCGGAGATGACCATGATGGACCGCTTCCAGGCGCGCTACCGGGGGAAGCGGTACAGCTTCGGTTATCCCGCCTGCCCGGACCTCTCGCTCCAGGCGCGCCTGTTCGAGTTGCTCGGGCCCGAGAGGATTGGGGTGGAGCTCACGGAGGGCTTCATGATGGAGCCGGAAGCCTCGGTCTCCGCGGTGGTGGTGCACCACCCGCAGGCGAAGTACTTTGGCGTGTGAGGGATGGGGTGCCGAGATGAGGAGATGAGGAGATGATGAGGAGAGACCGGAAAGAGGCGGCTTACCGGCTCCGACACGGAGGCGCAAGGTGACCAAACGCGAATCGCTGGCGAGCTGGATGAAGGAATCGGTGATCCTGGCCGACGGCGCCATGGGCACCGTCCTGCACCTCCGCGGCATCCCGAGGAACCGCTGTCTGGAGGAGGCCAACCTCAGCCAGGCGGACCTCGTCTTCGCCCTCCACCGGGAGTATGTCCACGCCGGGGCCCAGATCCTGACCACCAACACCTTCAAGGCCAACCGCCTGGGCCTGCGTGTCTACGACCTGGAGGGGCGGCTGGAGGAGATCAATGCCCGCGGCGTGGAGATCGCCAGGCGAGCGGCCCACGGAGCTCCCGTGTGGGTGGGCGCTTCCATCGGCCCCCTCAAGGTGATGCTGAAGCCTTACGGAGACATGGAAGAGGAGGCGGCGCGCGAGATCTGCCGGGAGCAGGTGACGGCCCTGGCCTCGGCCGAACCCGACCTCTTCATCCTGGAGACCCAGCAGTCGGCGCTGGAGACCTGCTTCTTCATCGACGCGTGCAGGGAGGTGGCGCCCGAAATCCCCATCCTGGCCTCGCTCACCTTCAACCGGGAGGGGAGGACCTTCTTCGGCGACACGCCCATCGAAGGGTGCAGGCGTTTGGCCAAGCAGGGCGCCGACGTGGTGGGCATCAACTGTTCGGTGGGCCCCGCCGACACGCTTCCCCTGGTGGAGGAGATCTGCCAGAGCGTGGACCACCCGCTGGTGGTCATGCCCAACGCCGGCTATCCCGCCGAGGTGGACGGCCAGATCCACTACCTCTCCAGCCCCGAGTACGTGGCGAACTACATCAAGCGATACGTGGATCTCGGCGTGAACATCGTGGGCGGTTGCTGCGGCACGACGCCGGAGACCATCCGGGCGGTGGCGCAGATCATCCGGAAGAGGCCGCCCGTGAAGCGCCAGGGCAGCCCGGAGGGATGGCTCCTGATCGAGGACGCGCCGGCCGTCGCGCCGGCACCGCCGCAGGGCGGAGGCTTCTTCGCCCGTCTGCGGAACGGCTTCGCGGTGACCTGCGAGATCAATCCACCCAAGGGGCCCGACGCGCGCGAGGCGGTGGAGGTGGCCCGCCTGCTCAAGCAGGCCGGGTCGTCCGCGGTGGATATCGCGGACAACCCCATGGCCCGGGTGCGCGTCTCCTCCATGGCGCTGGCCCATTTCGTCCAGCAGGAGACCGGCCTGCCCACCATCCTGCACATGACCTGCCGGGACAGGAACCTGCTGGCCCTGCAATCCGAACTCCTGGGCGCCTCGCTCCTGGGCGTGGAGGGGATCCTGGCCCTCTCCGGCGATCCGACGGCCCACGGCGACTTCCCCTTGGCCACCTCGGTGAACGACGTCAACGTGGTGGGCCTCGTGAAGATCATCGCCTCGTTGAACCGGGGGCTGGATTTCTCGGACCACCCCACGGGTACCCCCACCCAATTCGCCGTGGGTGTGGGGGTGAATCTCACGGCCCAGGACCCCGAGAAGGAGATCGCCAAGCTCAGGGAGCGGCTGGATGCCGGCGCGGTCTTTGCCATGAGCCAGCCCGTCTTCGACCTGGAGCCCGTCCGCCGGTTTCTTGACCGGCTGAAGGGCCTGCCCGTGGTGATCCTGCCGGGCGTGCTGCCCATCGCCAGCCTGAAACAGGCCCTGTACCTAGCCAACGAGGTGCCCGGGATGACCGTCCCCAGGACCGTCATGGATCGGTTCGAGCGCCTCGATAGGAGGGAGGACCAGATGGCCCTCGGCGTGGAGCTCGCGCAGGAACTCCTGCGAGGCCTGAAGGAGTTCGCCGCCGGCGCCTACCTCACCTCCGGCGGCCGCAAGATGCCCGTCCTCGTGGATGTTCTGGCCGCTCTGCACTGACGGGAGATGGAACGAGGGCCGGAACGGCTGCGCTACGTACAGCGGCGTCGGGGCTTCGCAACCTAAGATCCTTCGTGAGCGGGCCTTCGGTGGAGCCCTCAGGAGGACCGGCGCTCAGCGCCGGCCCTCTCCAGCTGATCTCGTAGACGCAGATCCGATCGGGGCTGCCGGGAGCCAATCCGCACCGGTCGTGGGGCTTTCACTTGACTTTATGGTCATGCCTGACTATTATTATGGTGCGGAGGCTGGTCATGGATTTTGCGAAGAAGCTCGTATCGGTCCGGAAGTCTCTCGGGTTGACCCAGGCGGAGGTGGCGCGGCGCCTGGGATGGAGCCCCCCGAACTACGCGCGCATCGAGAAGGGGCGCATCACCCCCTCGCTCCGCTCCCTGGAAGCCATCGCCGAAGCCATGGAGGTGCCCCTCTCCATGATCACCCAGGAGAACTCCCTGGCCGAGGAGGTGCCGGTAGTGGCCTTCGCCTCCGCGGGGGAGGCGGTGGAGTTCACCGACCAGGGCTACCCCGCGGGCGGCGGCATGTACTTCCTGCCCCGCCCGCCGCAGTTCACGGACCCCAACGGCTTCGGCGTGGAGGTGGCGGGGGACAGCATGGTGCCCAAGTACGAGGACGGCCAGGTGGTCATGGTGGACACGCGCAAGAGGCCCGTCAGCGGCGACTACGCCGTGATAGGCCTCATGACCGGCGAGAAGTACGTGAAGCGCTACCGGGAGGCGGGCGGGCGGATCATCCTCGAATCGGTGAACCCCCTCTATCCGCCGGTGGTCGTCGAGCCGCAGGATGTCCGTTTCGCCTACAAGATCGTGTGGGTGAGGGAAAGATAGAAATCTGTCCCTATCTTATAGGGGTGGGATGGTGATTGAGGTACTGCCGTGAAGGAACAAACCTCCCTCCGCATCGGCGTAGCCGGCTGGACATACCCCGACTGGAAAGGGGTGGTGTACCCGCCGAGGGTCGGCCGCGACTTCGTCCCCCTGGCCTTCCTCGCGGGGCTCCTCGGCGTGGTGGAGGTGGACAGCACCTTCTACCGGATCCCCGATCCCATCGCCACGGGCGAGTGGGTGCGGAAGGCGTCTGACTTCCCCGATTTCCGCTTCACGGTGAAGCTCTTCCAGGGGTTCACCCATACGCGCAAAGCCTCTCTGGTAGATGAGCGGGCCTTCCACCGGGCGGTGGAACCCCTGGTGCGTTTCCACCGTCTGTCCGCCGTGCTCATCCAGTGGCCCTGGTCCTTCAAGAACACGGAAGAGAACCGGAAAACCCTGCTGGCCCTCGCCAGCCGCTTCTCCGCCTATCCGCTGGCGGTGGAGCTGCGCCACGCCTCGTGGGGTTCCAAGGATGTGCTGCGGATGCTGCGGGAGTGCGGCGTGGCCTTCTGCAACATCGATCAGCCGGCCCTGGCCCACTGCCTCGGACCCACCTGCGCCGTAACCTCGGATCTCGCCTACTTCCGCTTCCACGGCCGAAACGCCGCCGCCTGGTTCACCGAGGGGGCGGGCCGGGACGAGCGGTACAACTACCTCTACAGCGCCGCCGAATTGGCCCCGTGGGTGAACGCCGTCCGGGAGGCCTCCACCGTGGCCAAGGAGGTGATCCTCATCTTCAATAACCATTTTCGAGGCAAGGCCGTGGCCAACGCATTCCAGGTCCAGTTTGCCCTCACGGGCCAAAAGCAGCACATCCCTCAGGAGCTGATCGCTCTCTACCCGCACCTAGAGACCGTAAGCGACACGGTGTTTCAGCGGAGCCTGTTCGCCGGCGCCGGTTGATGTCACCGTGGCGAACCACGGATGTTACCTGGCCGAATCAATCCGGAGGCTCCATTGAGGGCGGTCAGCGCACATCCCCAAGAAAAAACCATGCAGGTCAGCACTTCGCCATGGGCCGGCCGGCCCTCATCCCTGGCAAATTTCTTGCTAGAGCGGAACCGAGAGCGTGGGGACGAGCATACACACGCTGGCATGCCACTCATTTTAGGTTGGGGAGACGAACATGACCAAGCCAGTGAACACGCCGCGAAGCAGAACGAGCCGAGCCGGCTCGGTGGCCCGGTTGGCGGGATGGGCGGGAACGCTCTTCTTGATAGGAGTGGTGCTGTGGGCCGAGCCCCCGCGGACCATCCCCTCCTTTCAGGAAACGGCCGAGGCCTTGGCGGCCCTGAGGAACTCAGTGGCCAGCCGGCCTTTGAAGGCCAATGAGCAGGAGAAACTGGACGCGCGGCTCCAGATGCTCCTCGCCCCGAAGACCGTGCCGCTGCAGGCCGCGGATCCGAAGCAGGATGCCCAGATGTCCGTCCCGGCGAGCCTGCCCAAGGCAACGCTGGCCCTGGACGCGCGCCGTTTGGCCAAGATGGGCCCCCGGAGCGAAACCGGGGAAGGCTCCCCCCAATCCGGTTACAAGGGGCTCAATCGCCTGTTTCGCTTCGAGGAGGTTCAGGGCACTCCGGCCATCGCCGTCCAGGTGGAATCGGACACGCCGGCCTTACTGCCGGAGGTGGCTGGCCGGCTGGGCGCCCGCTTCGAAGGCCAGTGGTTCCCCGAGCATTCAGCCCTTCTCGTGGTGCCCATTTCGCAGATCCGCTCCCTGATCGAGAATCCGAGCGTGACCAGGGTCCGCGCCCCGGTACTCTACCAGCCTTACATGGATCAAGCCCTGCCGGACACGCATACGACAGCCGTGCACAACGACTGGAAGCTCCATGGAAGCGGGGCGATCTACGCCTCCATCGACACGGGCATCGACTGGAGCCACCAAGATTTCAAGAACCCCGACGGTACGACGCGCATCCTCTTCATCTGGGACCAGACGGCGACGGGAACGCCTCCCGCCGGCTACACGTATGGAGCCGAATGGACGGCTGGCCAGATCAACGCCGGGGCGTGCACGGAACAGGACAACGACGCCTCCACGTGGGGACACGGCACCTCCACGACGGGGGTGGCGGCGGGTAACGGCAGTTCAACGGGTGGAACCTACGACGGGCAGGCCGATCAAGCGGACATCATCCTGGTCAAATCGGACCTCTCCGATGCCCACATCGAGGACGGCCTTCGCTACATCAAGGACAAGGCCGCCAGCCTGGGGAAGCCCGTCTCCATCAACATGAGCTTCGGCTCGGACTGGGGGCCGCACGATGGCGGGGACGACCTCTCCTACTGGATCGATAACAACCTTGGGGTTTCCGATTCGAGCGCCGGGATCGCGCTCTCGGCCGCCGCGGGCAACGCCACGGGCAACCTCATGCACGCGGATGGAAACATCTGCGCCATGACGACACCGTCCGGTAGCAACCAGACCGACGCGACGAATATCACCGCCTACTCCTACGACTGGAACGGCAACGGCTACGCGGGCCAGCCCATGAACATGGAGTTCTACTTCCCCACATCGGCGAACATCGAGCTCCGGGCTTGGATCCCGGTGGACTACTACGCTAGCTGGACCTATTTCAGTACGGGATGGGTGGCCATCTCCTCGGCCAACAGCGGCTACTACTCGATTTCCCGGAAGTCTTGGCGGGACTCCTTCGTCGGCGATCCCACGACGGCTGGTTCATCCAGCACTTTCGGAGTCTACCTCGGCCTCGAAAACCCCATGACCGATTACCACAACGGCAATCTACAGTATGCTTTCGTGGCCTACGACTACGCGACGACCGCGGAGTCCGCCTATGGCGGAGACCTCTACTACGTGCCGCCGGGCTGGTCCGGCCCCATGCCCATCATCGTTCAGTTTCGGCAAAACGGCGGTACGGCTTCGGGGGCCCACGTGGACGGCTACATGACGAATTGGACCTACGGCTACTTCGCTACCGCCACGGAGGACTGCACGAACCGCTACCTCGGCGGGGACGACGCGAAGATGATCAACGGCCCGGCGGCAGCCCACGACGTCATCGCCGTGGGCGCCCACGTCACCAAGACGTCGTGGGTGGATCAAAACGGAACGCCACAGTCCTCCAGCGAAACGCTCGGCGCCCTGGCCTCCTATTCTTCGCACGGGCCTCTGCGAGGGATTTCGGAGGGCAACGCCGTGGTGAACGACCAGAAGCCCAACCTCACCGCGCCCGGGGAGGTGGTCGTGACCTCGCTCTCCAGCCAACTCGGCGCCGGCTGGTACACCGGCTCCCCGCAGAGCCAGTACATCGTCCAGGAGACCCCGAGCAGGCAGCACATCGCCGAATCGGGGACGAGCTTCTCCTGCGCCCAGGTCTCTGGGGCGGCGGCCATTCTTCTCGGCGCCGACCCCGCGCTCACGCTTGGCCAGATCCGAGGGGATCTTCAGGCGGGGGCTCGCTCGGACGGTTTCACGGGGACCACGCCGAACGATTTCTGGGGCTACGGCAAGCTCACCCTGGACAGCTCTCTAGCCTTCTTCGCCAATCTGATCCGCCGGGGCACGGTGGCTTCAAGCCTCCCGCCGCTTGGTGCCGCCCTGGGCAACACCTACACGGATGCCGGCGCGGCTTCTGGCCCGGATCTCTTCTTTTACAACGTTGACGGAGCCGGAGACACGCTCCGCGTGGCCAGGAGCGGCAACGACGTGGTGCTCACGTGGTAAAGGTTTCGTGCCCGTCCGGCGGGGGGCATGGTGGTTCTATCCCCATGGTCGCCCTATGGCGAAGGCCGCGACGAGCGGCCTGCGGCCGCTTTGACCCATAAAAGCCGGCTTCGGCCGTGAAGAAGCCCTAACCCCTTATAGGCGGGGGAGTGGATTTCTCCCGCCTCTTTTTCTCTTGAATGTATAGTCATGTATGACTATAATATGGGTGCGGATAGTAGTCGCTGGTCTCCGCCTCCTTCGGGTTCGCCATGCCGTTCGTGCCGCTCGTCAACCGGACCGCTTTCACGTTCTACTCCGGGGCCATGCTACCCGAGACGCTGGCGGCGGCGTGCGCCGAGTTGGGCTATCCCGCCGCGGGCCTCTGCGACCGCGACGGGCTCTACGCCGCGGTGCGGTTCTATAAGGCGGCTAGGGCGGCGGGTATTAAGCCGGTTCTGGGGGCGGAGATCACGGGAGGCGGTTATAGAGAGCGAGCTGGGGAGCTGAGGAGCTGGCGAGCCGCGGGGGCGGAAAAGAGCGAGCTGGAGAGCTGGCGAACTGGCGAACTGGGGAGAAAAGAGCCGTGGAACGGCCCATCTGGCAAAAGGGAGCAATCAGGGGAACTTGCTCCTTCAAGGCATCTTCCTTCTTCTTCAGATCTCCAGATCTCCAGCTCTCCAGCTCCCCGCGCAAGGGCCTCTCTTTTTGCCTTTGCACGGGACAGCGAGGGCTACTCCCGTCTCTGCCGCCTCATCACGCGCCGCAACCTCGATCCGGACCGCTTCGACCGGGTGAGGGAGTGCGCGGCGGCCACGGAAGGAGGCCACGTAGCGCTCGTGGCGTCAGACGTGCCCCTGCTCTACGCGCTCAAGAAGGCGGGAGCGAGAAGTCCTCCGGGAGCGGGCGGTGGGGAAGGGGGCCTCTTCGCGCGCCTCTCGGGTGACTCCAAAGCCGACGCGGACGCCCGTGCCGTGGCGGATTGGCTCAAGCTGCCCTGCATCGCCGCGCCGCCGGCCTTCTTCCCGGGTCCCTCGGGGTACGCCATCCACCGGGTCCTGCGGGCGGCGAAACACCTGCGGCCCGAGGCGGGGCCGGGGGAGTACCTGCTTCCACCGGAGGAGGCGGAGCGGCGGTTCGCGGGCGGGGGCGCCCGCGCCACGGCGCTGGACGCGGCGGGGGAGCTGGCGGCCTCCTGTGACCTTACACTGCCGCTGGGCGACTGGCTCCTGCCCCATCCGCCCATCCCCGCGGGCGAGACCGAGGCGGGCAAGCTGCGCGCCCTGGCCTACGCGGGCCTGGCTCGGCGGGTGCGCAACGTCTCCATGGCGTACATCGAACGGCTGGAGCGGGAGCTGGAGGTCATCGTGCGCCTGGGCTTCGCGGGCTACTTCCTGGTGGTGGAGGACATCGCCCGCTTCGCCCGCGACCAGGGCATCCCCAATATCGGCCGCGGCTCGGGCGCCTCGAGCCTCGTCTCCTACTGCCTCTTCATGACCCACGTGGACCCGGTGGCCGAGGGCCTCTACTTCGAGCGCTTCCTGAACCCCGGCCGCAGGAACCCGCCCGACATCGACCTGGACTTCTCCTGGCGCGAGCGCGACCACGTCATCCGGCACGTCTACGACACCTACGGCGACGAGAACGTCTGCATGATCGCCACGCACAACACCTTCTCCGCGCGCTCGGGCTTTAGGGAGGTGGGCAAGGCCCTGAGCGTGCCCGAGGAGGAGATCGGCGTCATCGCCCGCGCCATCCCGCACACCTCCTTCGAGCACTTCACAGAGGCTCTGGCGGCGAGGCCCGAGTCACGCCGGGCGCCCCTCAAGGAGCGGCCGTGGCAGGACCTGCTGGAGGTGGCGCGCTGGATCGACGGCTTCCCGCGCCACCTCTCGGTGCACTGCGGCGGCGTGGTGGTCTCGCCGGTCCCGCTCACGCGCCGGCTGTCCCTGGAACGCGCCGCCAAGGGCGTGGCCATCACGCAGTGCGACATGGTTGACGTGGAGGAGCTGGGCCTGGTGAAGATCGACCTACTGGGCAACCGGTCTCTCGGCGTCCTCGTGGACGCGGTGGCGGCGGTGAAGGACCGCACGGGCCAGGCGCCGCCCATCTTCCCGCCGGAGCGGACCTACGATGATCCGGAGACCAACGCCGTCATCTCACAGGGCCGCAGCATGGGCTGCTTCTACATCGAGTCGCCGGGCATGCGCCTGCTGCTCCAGCGCCTCAAGACGCGCACCTTCCCGGACCTGACGGCGGTCTCCTCCATCATCCGGCCCGGCGTTTCTGAGTCGGGCATGATGGAGGCCTACGTGAAGCGCCGGCTGGGCGAAGAGAGCGCACAGTACGCCGCGCCGGAACTGGAACCCATCCTCAGGGAAACCTTCGGCGTCATGGTCTACCAGGAGGACGTGATCCGCGTGGCCCACGAGTTCGTGGGGCTCTCCCTGGCCGAGGCGGACTCGCTGCGCCGGACCATGAGCGGCAAGTACCGGAGTCACGCCGAGATGGAGTCGCTCACGGGCTCCTTCTTCGAGAAGGGCCGCGAGCGGGGCATCGGCGCTCTCGTGCTGGCCCAGCTCTGGGCGCAGATCAAGTCCTTCGCGGGCTACGCCTTCTGCAAGGCCCACAGCGCCTCCTTCGCCCAGCTCTCCTACCAGGTGGCCTACCTCAAGGCCCACCACCCCGCCGAGTTCTTCGCGGCGCTCGTGAACAACCAGGGCGGCTTCTACGGCACGGCGGCCTACGTGGAGGAGGCGCGGCGCTGGGGAATGGAGATCCTGCCGCCCGACGTGAACGCCTCAGGCAGCGACTTCGCGGGGAAGGGGAGACTGCTGCGCTGCGGCTTCTTCACCCTGCGCGGCCTTCGGCCCTCGGCCCTGGACGCGCTCTTCGAGGAACGCGGCGAGGGGCCCTACCGCTCCTTCGCCGACCTCTGCTCCCGCCTGCGCCGCCGCTTCACCCTCGCGGAAGTGGAGGTCCTCGTCCGCGCGGGAGCGTGCGATGACTTCGGGTTCGATCGAGGCGTATTGTTGGGCCTGTTGCGGTCTGGTGAGGCTGGCGTCAGCACGATGAGAAACAGGGAACCAGAGAGCCAGAGACGCGGCGAGAGAAGAGTTTCTTCCCTGGGTTTCCATGGCTCTCTGATTCACGCCGACTCAACATCCCTCTCCCTAGCCGAGACCCTTGCCGGTGAAGTGCGCACTCTCGGTTACGCGACGACCGCGCATCCGCTGACGCCTCTGCTGGAGTGGGCGGCGGGGCGGGGCTACACGCACGCGATGAGCCTGGCCGTGAAGGCGGGGGAGACGGCGCGCGTGTGGGGCCAAGTCATCACCTACAAGCGCATCTCCACCCGCAAGACGAAGGAGGGCATGGCCTTCGCCACTCTCGAGGATCCCACCGGCCTCACGGAGCTGGTCTTCTTCCCCCGCGCCTACCAGGCTTTCGGCGAGCTCATCACGTCCGGCAGACCGCTGGTGGTGGAGGGCAGGGCGGAGGACGACCGCGGCGGCCTCACGCTCGCCGTCTCCCGCGCCTGGGCCATCCGCGGCGTCGTCGTGCCCAAGCCAGTGCGAGAGGAGGCCACCGCCGAGGGGGCGGCGTAGGGGCCCGGGCACTCACCCCCCAATTCCGCGATAGCGGCTCAACGCCTGCGTAGGAGCGGCGCCTCGCCGCGAACCGGGTGACCCTGCGACCAGGATGCGGTGCCCGCGTACGGTCCGTCGCGCCGGGGGCGGCGCTACGAGTGCGATTCCATCGCGGAATTTGGGTCACCCCGCTCCTTTGACGGACCACCCGGCCGGAAGTAAAATCCCGTGAGGAGGGAGGGGGACGACGTGGGAGGCGGCGCGTGCCGCGTCCCTATTTTGATGGAGAGACGAGGATCCCCCCGGTTCCCGGTTCCCCCCGCAAATTCTGCGCTCTAGGAGATGCCCTTGAAGGCGCGCCACGCCCTGCCCTACCTGAAGACCACAGGCCTGATCCTCGCCACCCTCCTCGCGGCGGCGCTTCCCGCCTCGGCGCAGACCACCCCATGCCAGACGGCGGGGCGGCACGAGCCGCAGAAGCCCAACATCATCTTCATCCTGACGGACGACCAGGACCTCATGCTCCACTCCATGGAGTACATGCAGAACGTGAAGGCGCTCCTGGAGGACCAGGGGGCCACCTTCGACGATTACTTCGTGCCTCTCTCCCTCTGCTGTCCATCGAGGACGGCGATCTTGCGTGGCCAGTACCCTCACAACACCAAGATTTGGACCAACAATCCGCCGGATGGTGGTTTCCAGAAAGCCTACGCCGACTCCCTGGAGAGCCACACCGTGGCCACGGCCCTGCAGAGGGCCGGCTATAAGACCTTCTTCTTCGGGAAGTACCTCAACGGGTACCCCGCCACCGCGAGCCAGACCTACATCCCGCCCGGCTGGGACGAGTGGTACAGCCCCGTGAGCGGAGATCCCTACGGCGAGTACAACTACTCGCTCAACGAAAACGGCACCGTGGTGAGCTTCGGAAGCGCCCCTTCGGACTACCTGACCGACGTCATGTCGGCCAAGGCCGTCGCCTTCGTCCACCAGATGGCCCAGGATCCCAGCCATCCGGCCTTTTTCATGCACCTCACCCCCTTCGCGCCCCACCGGCCGAGCACCCCGGCCCCGAGGGACGCCAACCTGTTTCCCGGCGCCCAGGCGCCCCGCACCCCTTCCTTCAACGAGGCCGACATGACGGGCAAGCCGGCCTACATGCAATCCCTGCCCCTGCTGACGGACCAGGACATCCAGGAGATCGACGCCGAGTACCGGCTCAGGCTCCAGTCGCTCCAGGCGGTGGACGACATGGTGGGGGCCATCGTGAACGAACTCACGGCAGACGGGCTGCTAGGCAATACCTACATCTTTTTCTCCTCGGACAACGGCTACCACATGGGCCAGCACCGCTTCCTGGCCGGCAAGTACACCCCGTACGAGACGGACATCCGCGTGCCCCTGGTGGTGGTGGGTCCGGGCGTGCCCGCGGGCCTCCAGATCAACCAATTTGCCGAGGAGGTGGACCTGGCCCCGACCTTCGCGGAGCTGGGCGGCGTCACCATGCACGACGTGCCCGACGGCCGGTCCCTCGTCCCGCTGTTGAAGGGAGAGACGCCCTCGCCGTGGCGGCAGTCCGTTCTCATCGAACAGATCAAAGGGCCCGCTCCCCATCCCCAGCAGGCCGGTCTTCTTCCCCAGGACCGGCAGGCCGAGCCGCCCGATCCTGAGGACCTGGCCAGGACCAGCGACTGGCCGGGCCACCAGGGGTACAGGACCAGCGCCTACAAGTACGTGGAGTACAGCACGGGGGAGAAGGAGCTCTACTACCTCGGTCCCGACCCCGATGAGATGAGCAACGAGGCGGCAGTGGCGAGTCCGAACTTCCTCAGTGCCGCCTCCGCCTACCTTGGCACTCTGACCTCGTGCAAGGGGGCCGGCTGCACCGCCGCGGAGGACGCCGCACCCCCTTCACCGGTTACCGCCGATTTCAACTACACTCCCGTCCAGCCCACGGATGCCACGCCGGTGACCTTCGTGGGCAGCGCCGACGGGACCCCTCCCTATACCTTCACGTGGGATCTGGGAGGACAGGCCGCCGAGGGGGAGACGGTCACGAGGACCTTTCCGCCCGGCGTATACACCATCACGCTGGACGTGACGGACGCGGCGGGTGCCCACGATACCTCCAGTCAGACGCTGACGGTCGGCCATTCGGTGGTGATCGGAGCGGTGAGGGCCGCTCAGCCCCCCTTCAGGTTGACCATCACGGGGAGCGGCTTCAAGGCGGGGTGTTCGGTGGCCGTCAACGGAAGTCCGGCCCCCGCCACTCGCTGGGCCAGCGGCACCAAAGTGGTGGCCAAAGGGTCGGGCCTGAAGGCCCTGGTGCCGAAGGGAACGGCCGTGCAGATCATGGTGACGAACGTCGACGGGACCGCTTCGGCGCCCTTCTCGTATACCCGCTGAGAGGCGGGTCCAACTGTTTCGAAAAGACGAATGAGCGCGTTGGTTGCATACAAGTAAAGGCCCGCCTGGAGGAGGCGGGCCCTCGGAGGTATGGAGGGTTATCTTCTTCGGGCCTCCGGACCTCCCGGAGCTAGGGGTTGAGTCGGACCCCACGCCCAAGATAATCTCCGCCCCTTCTTAAGCAATATCAGTGCCAGGCTGTGTGCGCCCGAAATCCCCCAATTCTCGATCACGGGATCGTTGCCCTGCCCAGGCGGCAGGCCATATTGACAATCCAAGGCAGGCCTGGCCTCCCAAAATGACACGGCTGGGGGCCGCCGGGGGAGGGGCAAGGCAGGCGCGAGTCAATGGCAGATGGGCGCTTGAGTGAAGACAAGATCCAACAGGCAGGCAAAAGGGATGCAATAGAGATCGGGCGCTTGAAGGCTCATCACCCCCCTTCCCTCTTGCCGCCCCGCCCTCCACCCTCCACCTTTCCCAGCCCTCGCTTGTATCGCCGGAGCCTTGTTGATACGATGATCCAAGGCTCTCCAACGGGACTGGGAGGGTCGAGGAGAGCGCCGAAATGTTATCGTTCCTGCCACCGCCCATTCTGGGTCCTCTCGTCTTCTTCCTGTTCGGCCTCAATACGCTGTTCTGGGGGGCACTCCTCTATCTGGTGATTCCGGCCAAGGTGCTCGTGCCCCACCGCCGGTGGAAGAGCGGGTGCACGACCCTCATGACCCGGATAGCGGAGGCCTGGACCTGCGGAAACAACTGGGGGCTGAGGATGACCCAGCGCATCCATTGGGACGTCCAGGGGGCGGAGGGGCTGAAGAGGGCCTCCAGCTACCTGGTGAGCTGCAACCATCAGTCCTGGGTGGACGTGGTGGTGCTCCATAAGGTCTTCAACAGGCGCATCCCCTTTCCCAAGTTCTTCCTCAAGAGGCAGTTGGCCTGGGTCCCCGTGCTTGGGGGCGCTTGGTGGGCCCTCGATTTCCCGTTCATGCGCCGCTATACCAAGAGCTACCTCGAAGCCCACCCCGAGAAGAAGGGCAAGGACCTGGAAACCACGAAGAAGGCCTGCCGCAAGTTCGCGGGCAGGCCGGTTACAATTCTGAACTTCCTTGAGGGCACACGATTCACGCCCGAGAAACACTCCCACCAGGATTCACCTTACCGCCACCTGCTCCGCCCCAAGGCCGGAGGGGTCGCCTTCGCCCTGGAGGCCATGGGCGGAAGGCTGCGATCCCTGCTGGATGTGACGGTGGTCTACCCCGAGAAGCGCACCGGCTTCTGGGACCTTTTCACGGGACGCATCCGCCGCGTGGTGGTGAGGGTCCGCGAATTCTCCATCCCCGAGGAGTTCATGAGGGGCGGATACCTGGAGAACCCCGAACTGCGGGAGCGTTTCCAGAACTGGATCCGGGAGATCTGGCAGGACAAGGACTCCCTCATCGAGGACATTCTGGCCCGATCCGCCGCCTCTCTCTCGGCAACCTCCTGAACCAGAAGCCGTGCCGCCCCGTCGGCGGGCCGGCATCGACGGGCGCTCTCCCCGAGGCGGCCCCATCCGCCGCTCCATGAGCTCTCTGGAAGCCGTCGTGAAAGAGCCTCAGGAAGTGAGGAAGGCTTCGATCACCTCCCGAAGCTCTTCTCCCCCTGAATCCTTCCGGCACAGTTCGCCGAGCCGACGACGCCAGAGTCTGGCCCCCTGCTCGCCGTGAAAGATCCCCATCAGGTGGCGGGCCATCAGGTTCAACGGCACTCCCCGCCGAGCCTGTTCTTCGGCGTAAGGGACGAACCGCTCGAGCAGTTCTCTTCGGCTGGGAATGGGCCGCTCCTCTCCCCATAACCGCCGATCCGCTTCGGCGAGGACGTAGGGCGTCTCGTAGGCCGCCCTGCCGATCATGACCCCGTCCACTTGGCGAAGGTGGTCTTGGGCTTCGTCCAGGCTCCCCACGCCGCCGTTCAACACGACGCTCAGCGTCGGCCGCTCGCGTTTCAACCGGTAGACCACGTCGTACCGAAGGGGAGGCACCTCCCGGTTCTCCTTGGGGCTGAGGCCGCTCAGCCATGCCTTGCGGGCATGGATGACGAAGACGCGGCAGCCGGCCAAGGCCACTTTGTCCACAAAGTTGAGCAGCTCCTCGAAGGAGTCGCTTTCATCGATGCCGATCCTGGTCTTTACGGTCACCGGCAGGGGGGAGGCGTCGGCCATGGCGGCCACGCAGCGGGCGACGAGATCGGGTTCGGCCATGAGGCACGCGCCGAAGCGCCCCGACTGGACGCGGTCGCTGGGGCACCCGACGTTCAGGTTGATCTCGTCGTAGCCCATGGCGTGAGCGATGCGGGCGCACTTGGCCAGCTCGATCGGCGAGCTCCCGCCTACCTGGAGCGCGACCGGGTGCTCCACGGGATCGAAAGCCAGGAGGCGTTCGCGGTCGCCGTGGAGCACCGCTCCCGTAGTGACCATCTCCGTGTAGAGCAGTGTTCGCGCGGTAATGAGGCGGAGGAAGAACCGCTCGTGGCGGTCCGTGCATTCCATCATCGGTGCCACACAGAGGCGGCGGTCGATGGGGTGAGTCACGTGCATCCTCCACCTGCCAGCATACGGGAAACCGCAGCGTGCATTTGTTCCCGGCCGGCCTCAGCGCCCCAGGACGACCCGGTTGCGTCCCTCTCCCTTGGCCCTGTAGAGGGCGCGGTCCGCGCCCTTCATCGCGGAAAGTATATCCTGAGACGAAGAGGATTCGGCCACTCCGATGCTCACGCTGACAAAAACGCGCCTCGGCTTCGTCCTGCTCGGTTCGGGGCGGCCGGGCTTCTTCCTTGGCCGCTGGCTGGCTCGGATTGCAAAGCTCTGGGCCGCCACCGTCCGCCTCGCGCGCTCCAGGTGGGGGAGTGCCTGTTCGGCCCGGCGGCCGGGGAAGAGAATGGTGAACTCCTCCCCGCCGTAACGAAAGGCCTGCCCGCCCCCTCCGGCTTCCGAGAGGCGCGCGGCCACCATCTTCAGCACCTCGTCGCCGGCATCGTGGCCGTACCGGTCATTGAACCGCTTGAAGTGGTCCACGTCCACCATGGCCACCGTGGTCTGTCCGCCGGCCGAGGCCAGCGCCTCTTCCAGGGCCCGCCGCCCCGGCAGTCCCGTGAGTTCGTCGCGGTAGGCCAGGCGGTGAGAGGTCTCCACCACCGACAAGCCCACGATCAGCGCCGCCGCCGTCAGGTAAAGGGCGGGGAGGGGCCCCGATCCGCGAGAGTCCAGCGCCAGGAAGGCGGAGGCCAGGGCCCAGATGAGCGCCGAATCCTGAGCGCTCCTCCGAATGCCGTACCCGACGCTGAGGGCCACCGCGGCCACCGCGAAGGCAGCCAGGGAGGGTTGCGGCAGCCCCGACCGCGCCATCCACTCCGAGGACGAGAATCGGCCGAGGAAGAACGTCGCGCTGGCGGCGGGAAGGAGCAGGAGGGCCGCGGCCGCCAGCGCGGGCTGGAGGAGGAGAGCGACGAGCCGGAGGAGGCCGGCGCGGCTGATCACCCCCCGCTCCCTGAGGAGCCCCGCGGCGGCCAGATTCAAGGGCAGGAGCAGGGCTGCCGCCCCGAAGGCTCGCATCCCCAAGCGTTCCAGGAGGACCTCCGTCAGCGCGATGGCCATCAGGGCGTAGAGGGCTCGGCTGCGGCGGAACCGCCAGGCCAGCAGGATGGCGGCGATGAGGACGGTCCCCGAAACGTAGGGCGCGGCCCGCGGCCACCACGCCGTGAGGAGTCCCGCCCGGACCGCCAGGGACAGCAGGAGAAGGAGCGCCCCCCCGGGGAGGCAAAAGGCTGCGACGCCGCGAATCCAATCTCGCCTGGCCACCGGCTCCCCCCTCTCTCCGCGCATCGTCCGGCGCGCGGACGGGCCATTCTATTCGCGCGTCGCCTCGAGAGTCTAGAAGGGTCGATGGTCCCCGATTCCGCGACAGCGGCTCAACGCCTGCGTAGGAGCGGCGCCTCGCCGCGAACCGGGTGACCCTGCGACCAGGATGCGGTGCCCGCGTACGGTCCGTCGCGCCGGGGGCGGCGCTCCTACGAGTGCAATTCCATCGCGGAATTTGGGGATGGTCTGTTGGGGTGGCGGATGATGGGGGAGGTGAGCACTGAAAAGAACCGCTCTTGAGAGGTGGTGAAGCCTGAAGTCGGACGACATCTTTCGGCGCGAGAGTGCCTCGCCACGCGCCGGCCACGGGCCCTTCCGGCGCCCCCGGCGAGCGGGCGGTCCCTTCGGACGAGACGCCGAAAACAGCGGCACCCCGGCCGTGGACAGGGGGAGGGGCGCCGCCTATGATGAGCCGGGAGGAGGCCCCCATGAACCCCTGGCGCTCTCTCGGGGGCCTGGACCGCGCGGTCTGGGTCCTCTGCGCCACGACCCTCATTAACCGCATGGGCACCATGGTGCTGCCCTTCCTCGTGCTTTACCTGAGCAGGGGGCTCCACCTCTCGCCCGCCCAGGCGGGCTCGGCGCTCACCGTGTACGGCGCGGGGGCGCTCCTGATGGGCCCCTTCGCGGGAAGGCTCTGCGACCGGGTGGGCGCCCTCTGGATTATGGCCGCCTCGCTCTTCCTGTCGGGGGCCGCGCTCCTGCTCTTTCCGCTGGTGCGGGGGTTCGGTCCGGTTCTCGCGGCGACCTTCCTCTGGGCGTTGGTGAACGAGGCCTACCGTCCTGCCGCCATGGCCATTCTCGCGGGGCTCGCCGCCCCCGGCCAGCGGAAGGCCGTCTTCGCCCTCAATCGTCTGGCCGTGAACCTGGGCATGAGCGTCGGACCGGCCCTGGGCGGGTTTCTGGCCATGGTGGACTTCCGGTGGCTCTTCTGGGTGGACGGGGCCACCTCGCTGCTTGCCTTCGGATTTCTGTGGCTCATGACGCCACGACACGAGACCGCCGCGGGCGGCGGCGCGGCCTCCCCGGAGGATGAGGGAGCGCCGGTGCTCCTTCAGGGCGCGCCCTCGCCAATGGCCCCTTCCTGTTCTTCCTGGCCGCCATCATCCCGACGGTCATCGTCTTCTTGCAGATCGACGCGGCCTTCCCGCTCCACCTCGTGAAGGACCTCCACATGCCGGAGGCGGTCTACGGCCTCTTCTTCACGGTGAACACGGTGCTGATCATCTTCCTGGAGGTCCCCCTCAATGCCGCCATGGCCCGATGGTCCCACCGGCGCTCGCTGGCCCTGGGTGCGCTCCTGACCGGAGCCGGGTTCGGAGCGCTCGCGCTGGCCGGGGGTTACTGGAGCGTCGGGCTGACCGTCGTGATCTGGACCTTCGGCGAGATGATCCTGTTCCCGGGCAGCGCGGCGGCGGTGGCGGACTGGGCGCCCCCCGACCGGAGGGGGGAGTACATGGGGCTCTACGCCATGACCTTCAGCCTCTGTCTCACGGTCGGGCCGTGGCTCGGGACCCTGGTTCTGGAGAGGCTCGGATCGCGCCCCCTGTGGGGCCTCTGTCTTCTCCTGGGGTGTTGCACGGCGGCCATGGTGGGTTCCATGAGGAGCCTCGGCGGCCGCCGCGAGGCCGCCGAGGCCTGAGCGGCGTCCCCGGCAGGAAGGAAGGTGACGGATGGAGCGGCAGGGAGAGGAAATCTGGCCGAGAGTCATCCTCCATGCCGACATGGACGCCTTCTTCGCGGCCGTGGAGCAGCGCGACCGGCCCGAGCTGAGGGGGAAGCCCCTCCTCGTGGGGGGCACGGGCAACCGGGGCGTCGTCTCCACCGCCAGCTACGAGGCGCGCCCCTTCGGCTGCCGAAGCGCCATGCCCATGGCCCAGGCCCGCCGCCTCTGTCCGCACGCCGCGGTCCTGCCGCCCGACTTCGAACGATACAAGGCCGTGTCCGAGGTGGTCATGGGGGTCTTCGCCCGCTTCTCGCCGCTGGTCGAGCCCCTCAGTCTGGACGAGGCCTTCCTGGACATGACCGGCGCCGAGGGCCTGTTCGGGCCGCCCGAGGAGATGGGGCGCCGGATCAGGAGGGAGGTTTCGGAGGCCACGCGGGGGCTCACCATCTCCGTGGGTCTGGCACCCTGCAAGTTCGTCGCGAAGGTGGCCAGCGATTTCAGGAAGCCGGACGGGCTGGTGGTGGTGCCGCCCGGGGAGGTGACGGCCTTCCTCTGGCCCCTCGACGTCTCTCGGCTCTGGGGCGTCGGGCCCAAGACGAGGGAGCAGCTCGAGGGAATGGGCCTTCGGAGCATCGGCGACGTGGCCCACGCGCCGCCGGAGAGGCTGGAGCGGCGCCTCGGCGAGTGGGGTCGGCGGATTCACGAGCTGGCCTGGGGTGTGGACGACCGCCCCGTTCTCTCCGAACGGGAGACCAAGAGCGTCGGCGCCGAGACCACCCTGGAGAAGGACGTGGTCGGAGAGGGGCCGATCCGTCCGCACCTGCGCAAGGCCGCGGCCAAGGTGGGGCGCCACCTGCGCGCCGAAGGCCTGCTCGCCGGGGCCGTGCGGGTCAAGCTCAAGACCTCCGGCTTCCGCATCCTGAGCCGGCAGATGGCGCTCGCCGGTCCGACCGACTCGGACCGGGAGCTGGAGAGGGCGGCGGAGATGCTCCTCGGCCAGTTCGATCTCACCATCCCCGTGCGCCTGGTGGGCATGGCCGCCTTCGATCTCTCGCCAGCGGGGCAGCGTCCCGCGCAGGGGGATCTCTTCTCGGTGGGAGACCGGGCGCGCGAGCGCAAGCTCGACAGGACGCTGGATGAGCTCCGCCGGCGCTTCGGAGAGGACGCCGTCCGGTGGGGAGGGGAGGAGGAGTGAAGCCGGCTCTCGGAAATATACAATCCCCACCCTTTGACGGCCGGCGGCCCGAACTTACCGGCGCCACGGCGGCGCCAAGGAGAGTGCGGATGACCTTTCAGGCAGGGGCGACGATCGTGTACGGGCTCCTCATCGCGGGGGGAGGCGTGGCCGGTTTCGTGGCGGCCAAGAGCCTGCCCTCCCTGATTTCGGGAGGGCTGCTGGGCCTGGTGGCCTTAGCGGGGGGCCTCCTGATGGCCATGGGGCACCCGGTCGGCTTCTGGTTCGCGGTGGCGGCGGCCGCGCTGACCGGGGCTTTCTTCGGAGTCAAAGCGGAACCGTGTCCCGCCCTCCGCTCCGCTCCTTCATCTCCCGGAAGGTTCCAATCGGCAGGAGCCAGAGGAGGACTATGTAGAGGCGGTGCTCCACGAAGGGAACCCCCTTCTCCCTGAGCAGCCTCTTGGCATGCCGGCAGTAGGGGCAGCCCGGCGCCGAGTAGATCTCCACCTGAGCGCTCACGGACGTTTCCCCGTCTCGGCGGGCGCGGTGGAGGCGCCGGCGGACCCGACCTCGAAATCCTCCCCTTCCCATCTCGCCGCATCGGGCCAGTAGAAGGTGAACCGCACCGAGGCCCCCGCCGGCAGCCCGGCCGCCGGCAGGTCGGCCACGTGGATGCCCAGCCCGGTGGACCGGGTTTCCGTATCCCGCGCCGAGGCCCAGCCATCGGAACTCCAGTGGACAACGGCCCGCTCGAGGGTCTCGATGCGCAGGTCCAGTCCGCGGCCCTCGATGCGGCGGGACTTGTGGCTGAAGCGCCACACCCAGAAGCGGGGAGCCGGTGGGTCACGCAGATAGCGCTGCGCGGTCTGCGGCGGAAGGTCGAAGATCCGCCCCTCCTTCAGGGAGCGCAAGAGCTTCAGGTACTCGGCGTGGGCCCAGACGAGCGGCATGGCCGAGCCCGAGGGGCGGCCGAAGAAGAGCTCGCGGGGGGGGAGGTCGGCCCCGTCCCAGACCTGCTCAGGCAGCATCCCGCCCGCGCCGGCCAGGGCCTCCATGGAGCGTAGCAGCCGCCTCGCCTCCTCCCTCCGGCCGGCGGCGAGCTCGTAGTGGGCCCGCTCCCCCGTGAGAAGGGGCCAGGGCCGGCCCACACCCGTCCCGTCGAAGGGGCTCCCGTCCTCGTGCTCTCCGTAGCCGTCGCCACTGTAACGCTTCCAGCAGGGGCCGGCGGGCGTCTCGATCCTCAGCCGGGCGTCCAGCGCCCGGAGGGTGTCCAGGATGCGGGGGTCGTCAGGCGCGCGCAGGCCGAAACGAACGAGGGCCAGGGCGTCCGGGCTGAGGATCTGGGCGGCGGGGGCGGCGCTCTGGCCGATGGGGCGGTTTTTGATAGGCACGAAGCCCTGCATGGGCGAGCAGGCGTCGGCCGAGTCCGACGGTGCGATGCGAACGTAATAGCCCGAAACGCCCAGCTCGGCTGCCAGCTCCGTCCCCGTGGCGAAGGTCCAGCGCTCGATGGAGTCGTTCCACGCGTCGGCCGTCTCCCGCAGGTAGGCGGCCGCCTCGCCCTCCCCGGCGCCCTCGGCCCACTCGGCGGCGGCCAGCAGGGCGGCCACCGTTACCGCCAGGGTGAAGGGCGAATAGCCGGGATCCTCTTCCCAGCGGTCCTGCTGCGTCACGGGGCCGTTTTGGACGAGGAAGGCGGCGGCGCTTCGGACCATGGGCCAGAGCCGGGCGGCCTCCTCCGGCCCCAGGGCCTTGTTTCTGAGGGCCAGGTCGCAGAGCAGGACCGGGAATGCCGTCTCGTCGAGTTGGACCCCTTGCCAGTACGGGTTGCCGTCGAGCCACATGTTCTGCGGCCAGTGGCCGTCCTCGCACTGGGTGGTCTGGAGGTAGCGAAGAACGCGCCGGGCGTCCCGGCGGGCGCCCAGCGCGAGCAGCCCTCCCGCCGTTTCCACCAGGTCCCTGGGCCACAGGAGGTGGTACCCGCCCAGGTCGTCGTCACCCTTGGCCTGCCCCCAGGGCACGCTCAGGCTGGCGATGAGGCCGCCCGGGAAGGCCTTGGACTCGTGGCTCTTGAGCACCATGGCGCTGGTGCGGAAGAGGCTGCCGCGGTGCGGGCGGCGCTCCAGGGGCACGAGCTCCTCCTGCCACCTCCGCCACTCTTCCACAAACGCCGAG
Organism: Acidobacteriota bacterium; assembly: GCA_021787565.1. GTDB lineage: Bacteria > Acidobacteriota > UBA4820 > UBA4820 > DSQY01 > DTPS01. Next base: position 42,692 of record JAJYLT010000016.1, on the reverse strand, counting down.
CGGACGGCATCGAAGCCTTCCAGGATGCTGCTCCTGGCGCGCTGGCCCGCTTCCCATTCGTTCTCTCCAAAGCCGAGGGCCAGCAGGAATCCGTCCGCCGAAGGGTCCAGGGCGATCTCGCCGGTGAGGGCGACGTTGCCGTTCTCCGCCCGGTCGTAGAACCAGGTCATCCGGAAGTGCCGGACGAGGTCCTGCCATCCGTCGGAAGAGCCGGAGAAGCCCGCCGAACGGCCCCGCCACGGGAGCGAGGAGGCCAGCGCCAGGGCGTAGCCGTGCCGCCGCGCGAAGAGCATGGGCACGCCCTTGTAATCGCCACACCAAGCCGTGTTGCCGGAGCCGCGGTTGTGCAGATGGGGGGCGAGCAGGGCGTGGAGCCGGTAGCGCTCGGCGGGGCCGGTCAGGGGCTGGAAGCGGATGCGTTGGAGGAGCACGGGGCGGGCCGGGTCCGAGAGGATCTCCTTCTCGATCCGGTAGCGGCCCTCTCGGCAGGCGTTCTCAAGGCGGTAGAGCGGGATGCCCTCCTCGGGGAGGGTGATGGTGCTCTCGGTGTGGCGCTTCTCCTCCGAGAAGAAGGATTCTCCGTCGGTGACGATGAGCTGGAGGTCCCGGATACAGGCCGTGTCGAGCCGGGGGAAGTAGACCTCGTTCACGATGCCGTGGCTCAGCGTGTACCAGAGCGGGCTGGAGCGCCCCGCCGAGGTGCCGACGCCGCACTTGGCGCTCGATGTCCAGGTGGGCGCAATGCCCGGCCAACCGGGGGCGAAGCACGGGGAATCTGGCATGTCCGGCACCTCCTGGCCCGGATGGCCCCTCCCATCCTGGCAATGAATGTAACACCTATCCGGCCGTATCCATGGCAGCGTGCCGGCCTACCTCGACCTGGACGGCTTCAAGGAGCTGAACGACGACCGCGGCCCAAAGGCCCGGCATTTCAGGAGCCGGACAGGACCGAAATCAGGCGAAGGTCGATCCGTTCCAGCCCCAATCCTCGGGTGGGACATCGGTGAAATTCAGATACACACGCTCGGGGGGGACGCGAAGGCTCTCCTGGAGAAGGGCGCAGATCCCCGCGGAGAGATTCCGCTTCACATCGGCCGTGAGGCCTCCGATGCTCCGGACGTCGGCGAAGGCGGACGGCTCCATTCCCCCCGACATGGCCACGGCCAGGCTCCCCAGGGCCACCATGACGTAGCGTTCGGGTTTGCCGATGGCCGAGGCGACGAGCTTGGACAGCTTGGCCGCGAGGGGCCCGGAGTGCTCATCGTCGAGTGGGGCGGACGTCAGGAGATTCAACAGGGGCATGGGGCACCTCCGCAGACGCTGGCCCGCGCTGGGCGGGGGGCGGTTCGCCCCTCTTCACCACCAGCGTGACCACGTAGTCTTTCTGACGCAGGGTCTTTCCCCGCTCGGGGGAGGGCTCCAAGTCCTCCATCTCCACCGTGAAGCCCAGGGCGGAGGCGGCGCGGGGATCCACGTTCGTGTTCAGAGTCACCAAGGCCGAGGGACGGCCCGGGAGCGTGAGGACCAGGACCACCCTGGCGTTGCCCGTCCAGACGCATCGGACCCCTTTGGGGCAGCGGGAGTCGGCGGTGACGGCGTCGAAGCGCACCCGGAGCTCTCCGCCCACCGTGATCTCCTGCCCCTGCGCCAGGCGGAAGGGTGCCCCCAAGGCTGCCGGCTCGACGGGCGGAGGGGCAGCGGGGGGGGCCGTCAGCAGAAGCGCCAGAGAGAAAGCGGCCAGTCGCATGCGACCTCCCTCGCATCGATGTCTCCATAATATAGCGCCAAACTGGTGCAGCCAGGCTTTGGCTCTCCTCCCCAAATTCCGCGATGGGATTGCACTCGTAGGAGCGCCGCCCCCGGCGCGACGAACCGTACGCGGGCACCGCATCCTGGTCGCAGGGTCACCCGGTTCGCGGCGAGGCGCCGCTCCTACGCAGGCGTTGAGCCGCTATCGCGGAATAGGGGAATGCCCAGGCGGTTCATGCGTGTCGGAGAGGGGCCGGTTCGCCGGCCCCTCTCCTTTCGGGTGCCGGTGCGGAGAGTCCGGCGCCTCCTTCGCGCCTGCCCCCGCGACAGTCCCGCGCGGGCCTGCTAGACTCGGGCCATGCGGGCCGCCATCCTGTACGAGGACGATCACCTCCTGGCCATCTCCAAACCAGCCGGCCTCAGCCTGGCGACGCCCGCCAGGGAAGAGGGAGCGGCCGTCCGGCGCCTGCTGGAAGCCCTGCCCCCGGCCCACCGGCGAAGGGCCCGGAGCGGTGACGGGGGGCCGTGGCTGCTCCACCGCCTGGACGTGAGCACCTCGGGGGTCGTCCTCCTGGCCCGCGGCCTGGAAGCTCGGCGGTTCTATTCCGGGCTCCTCTCCGGAGGTGAGGCGCAGAAGAGCTATCTGGCCATCGCGTGGGGCCGCTTCGATCCGCCGGAGGGGAGGCTGGATTGGCCCCTCGGGCCGGACCGCGGCGACCGGCGGCGCATGGCCGTGGACCCCGGCGGCAAGCGAGCCGTCACGCTCTACCGAACGCTCCAGGCCTGCGCGGAGGCCTCTCTCCTGGAATTCCGCCTGGAGACCGGGCGCACGCACCAGATCCGCGTCCACGCCTCCGCCGCCGGTCATCCCCTCCTGGGAGACGACCTCTACGGCCGCCTGCGGGACGTGCCACCGGGCGTGAGCGCGGCGCGCAGGCGCGCCCTCCAGCCCGGCCGCTGCCTGCTCCACGCCTTCGCCCTCAGCCTGCCCGCGACAGACCTCGCCCCCGCCCTGACCCTCGCCGCGCCGCTCCCTGAGGATTTTGCGCACACCTGCCGCCTGCTGGGCATGAAGCCGCCCCCAGCGCCGACGGGCATCATCGTCCCCGCACATCGGCCGGAGTAACGGGAAGGATTCGACGGGAATCTTCTGCTCCTTGAGGTAGGCCACGGACGTGTCGCTCAGGGCCGAGGGAATGGCCATGTCCTCGGGCGAGTGGCAGACCAGGAAGCGCGTGGCGCGGGCGGATTCGGGCTCCGCCTTGAGCTGGGCCACCCGGTCCCAATCCGCGCATCCGACGCATGGCTCCTCCTCTCCCAGAGGACGCACTCCAGCGTACAACAGGCGGTCCTCCCGAAGGTGTACGGAGAAGGGGAGGTGGTGGTTTGGGCCGGGCGGACCGGAATTATCTGGGCGCCACGGGCGCCGCCTCGACGCGGGTGGTCCCGTCGGGCGCCGTCAGCACCTGCACCCGCTCTCCCGACGTGAAGGCGACTTTGCCGCTTTGTACCACGGCGATGAGGCGGCCGTCGTCCATGCGGATGGTGATCTGCTGACCTTCCTGGCGCGAGGCGCCCGCTTCGGCGGCGGCGCCGGCCAGGCCGCCCAGGAGCGCCCCGGCCACCGTCGTGATGATCTGGCCGTTCCCTCCGCCCACGGCGTTGCCGGCGGCACCCCCGATGACGGCGCCCGCCATCGGGCCGACGCCGGTCTGGGCGCCCTGAATGAGGACCGACCGGACACTGTCCACCGTGCCGTACTGGACGTTCATGGGCTGGTAGGCTTCGTTGAGCGAGTAGTTGCGGTTGGACATGCTGGATGCGCAGCCGGAGAGAAGGATCGTGGCCGAGAGAAGGGCTGCGGCGGACAGGGAGGCTTTCATGGTCTCACTCCTATTCTCTGCCTCTCCTCCCTACTTCCAGTGCCAATATGCACCCTTGCACCCTCCTTGTGAAGTGCTGGCGCTCACACCACGTCCAGGCGCCAAGGAGGGGCCCCTCGCTTCCGGCGTCATCGCTCGGCCGCCCGGCGATGGTATCCGTCCCCGGAGAAGACGTGGCAAGGTTTTCCTTTTCGCCGCCCTGGGCCGGCCCCTCCCTTTGGGAGACGGGGTGGTCTCCGGCGGGAGCCGGGGAGGTGCCGGTCGGGGGGCGGGGCGCCGGGGCGGGCTGGGTGGGGAAGGCGGCGCCCGAGGCCGCGAGGCCGACGCACGCGCCCAGAAGCAGGGTCGCCGTCCTTTTCGCCCGATCCGAGCCGTTCGAGGGCCGCGTCCACCTCGGTGAGCAAGTGCACGAGCTGGCCCGCCTCCCCGCTCTCCTCCATGGCCGACCCCAGTTTCTGCCGCCTGTCCAACAGCTGGGCCTGCAACGTGGCCCGCACGGCCTCTTCCATGATCGTCTCCTCCTCGGCTGAAAGCTCGATACCACACCATATCCCCGGGCCACCAGGCGCCAAGTCGCCGGTCGGGAGGAGCAGGCAAGGGCGCGTAGCGAAAACTGTCCAGGGTCCCTCACCTTCTCTGAACACATTTCATCACACCCATCCATCGCCGGCCTGCCCGCCGCCCATCGCGGTACCGGCGCACGACGGCGTGGCCTGGCTTTGGGCTACAGATACCCTCGCTGGCCGGCGCGTGGCACACCCGTTGCTGTTCAGGCGCCGGTCCGCTGGGGTGCGGGCTCACCGCTTGGAACCTATTGGGAAAGCACAAGCCAGAGGAGGTTTGCTTATGAAAGAAGGACGCACTTATTCCATCGCCATCGCCACGCTGGCGGTCATCGCGGGACTGACCCTTGCGCTGTGGCCCCAGAAGACCGAAGCCGTGCCGGCGTTCTCGCGGAAGTATCACGTCCGCTGCTTCACGTGCCACACCATCTATCCCCGCCTCACTTTGACCGGCTACCTCTTCAAGAGGCTCGGTTTCAGAATACCCCCGCAAATCGGGGCGGGCCAGCAGGCTCCGCAGGTCCGCGACCTCGATTCGTCCATGCCGTGGAAGCTGGGCGACACGGTCTCGCTCACCTTCCAAGGCAGCGCCACGCAGGAGAGGACCTCCGCGCCCGGCAGCTCCGCTTCGGCCTCCAGCTTCAATCTCGATGACGCCTCCATCTACCTCGCCGGCACTATGCCCGATTCCGGCTTTTCCTACCTGACCCAGTACTCCATGAGCGACGGCGACGCGCCCATGGCGTTCGTCAGCTACACCGGGGGGCGCGCCACAAGCAGCTACTTCGTCAGCTTCGGGCGGGGCGAACTGATCGGCACCGACGGCGTGCGCGGGGCAGGGTACAGCCTCTTCGATGCTGCGCCCGTTCTCTTCTCCTACGGTGATCCCAACAACGTTTCCTTCGACCAGCAGCCGGTGGGCCTCACCTTCGGCTACACCTGGGCGCCGCCCGACTTCCACGAGTCACTGGGCCTCACCGTCAAGGTCAGCGACGGGCTGAACCCGGACGGGAGCGTCATCACCTCCGGCGCCACCAAGAACTCGAAGGATGTCTTCGTGATCGGGGACTGGTGGATCAATGCCGGCGGAGGGCTCTCGGTCTTCTACTACCAGGGGCGCAAGGACCAGATCCAGAACGCGGGCCTGCCCTCCGAATTCACCTATTCGCCCAGCTTCCGGCGATACGGCGTCTTTGGCGACTACTTCGTGCTGCCGCGCAAGCTTGACCTGCTGGCGGGTTACGGCGTGGGCCGGGACGACTGGCGGGTGGCCGAAGGCATCAACGCAGGCGGCTACACCCAGCATGCCGGCTACGCCGAGGCCGACTACTACCTCGCCCAGGGCTTCGCTCTCATGGCGCGCTACGACCGCCTCACCGAGAGTTATCCCGCGGGGGGCGACAACTCCACCCTGCGCGCCTGGTCCGTGGGGTGCCAGAAGTGCCTCACGGCCGAGGGGAACACCGCGCTACGCCTCGCCTACTGCGACCAGCGCGCCGACGGTCCCTTCGATGGTTTCGCCACCGACAAGCTGGTCAAGTTCGACCTCAAGTTCGGCTGGTAAGGAGAAGATGCCATGTCAAGGATGCAAGAGGCCATCGGTTTCTCGGTTGCGGTGATCCTCGCCTTCGTGGTGTTCGCGCCCGCGGCGGCTGGGCAGGGCCCTTGGCCTCAGGACAAGGGCGTGAAGCGGGTGGATGTTTCTTCCTACCCTGCGGCCATCCGCCAGGGCTACAAGCTCTTGCAGGAGGACTGCGGTGCGTGCCACAGCGTGGCCCGGCCCCTCAACACGACCATGACTCCCGAGCAGTGGAGGGCCTGCGCCACCAGCGCTCACACCCGCCTCGCCGGGATCCCCAGCAAGGACATCCCCAGGATCCTCGACTTTCTGATCTACGACCAGATTCACCGAAAGGACAAGAACCCCACGGCCTTCTTTCCTCCTCCGGTGCCTATCCAGATCGCCATCGCCCGAGCTGGTGGGCACTGAGCACCACCGTTCCTCCCCTCCTCCCTTTCCTCCCAAGGGGAGCCGCCCGGCCTTCGCCCGGCGGCTCCCCGCCCGCTTCCCATCGAAAAGGAGGGTCCGTCACGGCCGACGAGGCCGTGACGCTGAACCAGGTAGCTCTCCCCATGCCCATGCCAACCTTCTCCCTTGGACCGATGAGTGCTCTTGCCCGGAAAGCCCCTCCGAGGTATCTCCGTTCTGTAGGAACCGCCTAGGCCATCCTCGTCCGAAAGGCCAAGGCGCCACTCGGATGGTGCCAGTCATACCCGGGGCATCGTGGAGTTGTGCCCCCATTTGACAGAACGGCCGGGAAGGTGGAAAAGGGGAGTGCTGCGGCGGGACCGGCGGAGAGGATGCTCCGGTGGCAGGGGCGCTTGCGGCCAAGGAGGTTTAAGCATGCGTGAGGTGCACGATGGAGATCGTGGCGAAGGAATCTCGCCCCAATGGAGCCGGAGGGGCCGGTCCCGTGCCGGCTTTTGCGCGGTCCTGGCGGCGGTGCTGGTCGTGAGCGCACCCGTTCTGTGGCCACGGCCCGTTTCCGCTCTGGGCGTCAAGGCGCCCCGCGAAGCGAAGGGGACGAAAACGGCGGCGGGGACGGATCGCCTCCGTTATCCCAAGGCGAAGCGCGACGCCATCGTGGACACCTACTTCGGCACGAAGGTGCCCGCGCCCTACCAGTGGATGGAGGATCTCAACAGTCCCGCGGTGAAGCGGTGGGTGGCCGCTGAGAATCGGGTGACCGATTCGTACCTCGCGAAGCTTCCCCTGCGGGGCTGGATTCAGAATCGCATCACGGCGCTCTGGAACTACGCCAAGGAGAGCGCGCCCGTGGAGGCGGGAGGCAAGCTCTTCTTCGACCGGAACTCGGGGCTGCAGAACCAGTCAGTGGTCTACGTGCAGGACGGCCCCACGGCCGCGCCCAAGGTGCTCCTCGATCCCAACGTGATCTCGCCCGACGGCTCCATCGCGCTGGCGGGCTGGCAGCCCACGGAAGATGGCCGTTACCTGGCCTACGAGCTGTCGGTGGGGGGCTCCGACTGGGAGACCATCCACCTCCTCGACGTGGCCACGGGCAAGGTGCTGCCGGATGAGGTGCGCTGGGTGAAGTTCTCGGGAGTCTCGTGGACGAATGACGACAAGGGCTTCTACTATTCGCGCTATCCCGAGCCGCCCAAGGGAAAGGCCATCAGCGAAGCCGTGCGGGACCAGAAGCTCTACTACCACCGGCTCGGCACGCCGCAGTCTCAGGACGAGCTCATCTACGCCCGGCCCGATCTGCCCGAGTGGAGTATCTCGGGCAGCGTGACGGAGGACGGCCGGTATCTCTTCGTCTACCTGAACAACGGAACGGCGCCCGAGAACGAGCTCTACGCGGCGGACCTGGGCGACCCCATGAAGCCCGACGTGAAAGCTCCCCTGAAGCCGCTCTTCACCAAGAACGACGCCCAGTACGTCGTCTTCGGCCACGAGGGCGAGACCCTCTTCGTCCAGACCAACCTCGACGCGCCCATGGGGCGCATCGTGGCCGTGCCGCTGGCTACGCCCGATCCCTCTCACTGGCGCGTGGTGGTGCCCGAGGGCGATGGGGTGATCGCGGGAGCCGCCATGGCCGGCGGCAAGATCCTCGTGGACTCCCAGGTCGTCGCCACCAGCCGCCTTGCCCTCTACGGCACCGACGGCAAGGAGCTTGCCTCGCTGGGGATGCCGACCCTCGGCACGGTGGGCGGCCTCTCGTCCCGCAACGATTCGCCGGACGTGTACTACCTCTTCACCTCCTTCCTCTACCCGACCACCGTCTACCACTACGACGTCCGCGACGGAAAGACAGAGACCCTCTTCGCCCCCAAGGTGGACTTCGACCCCTCGCCCTACGAGACCAAGCAAGTCTTCTACACCTCGAAGGACGGCACCAAGGTGCCCATGTTCATCGTAGCCAGGAAGGGGCTGAAGCTCGACGGGAACAACCCGACCATTCTGTATGGCTACGGCGGGTTCGACATCACCATTACTCCCTACTTCTCGCCCTCGCTGCCCGTCTGGCTCGGTCTGGGGGGCGTCTACGCCGTGGCCAACCTGCGCGGCGGCGCCGCCTACGGCGAGGCCTGGCACAAGGCCGGCATGCTGGGGAACAAGCAGAACGTCTTCGACGACTTCGCCTGGGCGGCCAAGTACCTGATCGCCCAGGGCTACACGAACCCCAAGCGGCTCGGCGTCGAGGGTTACTCCAACGGCGGCCTGCTCATCGGCGCCAGCATCACCCAGCACCCGGAGCTCTTCGGCGCGGCCTACGCCGGCGCGGGGGTGATGGACATGCTGCGCTACCAGAAGTTCTCCGGCGGCGCCATGTGGGCCCCCGAGTACGGCACCTCCGACGATCCGAAGGCCTTCAAGTGGCTGATCGCCTATTCGCCCCTCCAGAACGTGCGGAAGGGGGTCTGCTATCCCCCCACCATCCTCACCACCGCCGACCACGACGACCGCGTGGTGCCGAGCCACACCTACCAGTTCACGGCGGCCCTCCAGTGGGCCCAGGGCTGCCCGAAGAACCCCATCCTCGTCCACGTGGAGACCAACACGAGCCACGGCTACATGCCCACCGACAAGCTCATCGCCCAGGCCGCCGACGTCTGGTCCTTTCTAGCCCACAACCTCGGCGTGAGGGAGCCGCCCGCCCCGAAGGCCGCGAAGTGAGGCCGCGCCCGGCGTGAAGGCCGTTGAGGCTTGACCTCGCGTTGGACCGAAGCGCGGCCGCCCCGCTCTCCCCGGCGGGGCGGCCTTTTCTCTGCACGTCGGCGCGGACGGCTCGCCGCGCAGGGACCGGGCTCAGGGCGTTGGCAGGAAGACGTCGGTGATGATGGCGCCATCGCCGATGCCGCAGCCGGCGGCGTTGGGCTGCTGGGCGCCGGCTCTGGGGAGGCCGTACATGGCTTCGAGGGTCCGCAAAACGTTGACGTGGGTGATGCCATTCCTCTCGGCGTAGGTCCCGGGCTTGATGTGCGCGCCGGCGAAGATCGTGACGATGCGGTTCTGAAGGTCCTTGCAGAGCTGCCCGCAGTCGCCCTTCTTGCAGGGCCCGAACGAGCCAGGATCGACGGCGGGGTTGGTGAGGCCGGCGTAGCCGCTCCTGTCGTCGCTCTCGTCGAAGGTGAGGATCAGGAGGCTGTTGTGCGTCTTGGCCCACTGGACGTAGGGGTCGAGGTTCTTCCGCAGCCAGGCATCGCCTTTCGAGACGCAGCAGGCCAGCGGGGAGGCGAGGCAGTTGGGCGGGTAGCAGTTGTGCATGTCGTGGTCGAGGTCCGGGATCACGAAGGCCACCGTGGGCAACTCGTCGAAATGGCTGGCGGCTGGGAAGGCGGAGAAGGGGAGACTGCAGGAGGCGGCGGCGCCGGGCCCGTCCGGGACGTTGGCGAAGCTGACCCAGGGGACGTGCTTGCGCGCGTAGAGGCCGGCGTGGGCCACCGTGGAGCCGGGGGCGGGCAGGCCCTCCGAGTATCCTTTGAAGGTCCGCCCCGCGGCCAGGAGCTGGGAGGCCAGGTTCGGTGCGGTGAAAGGATAGTGGGAGTTTGTCTTGGCGGAGGGGATCTCGTCCTCGAAGCCCACGCCCTGATTGGAGCCTGAGAAGAGCCAGAAGTAGTTGCCCTCGCTGTTGTGCTCCTCGGCGTACATCCGCGTGAGGCTGGCCCCCTCCTGGAGGAGGACCCCGTTGATGTAGGGCGACTCGGGGTTGCCGACGATCTCGTCGTAGTCCTTGTTCTCCTCGATGACGATCACCACGTGGTCGTAGACCGGCTTGCCCGCGGGCCACAGGCCGGCGCCAACCTTCGGCGCGGAGGGCTCCGCGGCGGGCGCTTCAGCTCGGGCAGATTGGAATCCGAACAGCAGGACGACGCCAACGAGGATAGCCAACCGCCGCATGGGCACCTCCTATGGATATTTCTCCATCCGAGAAAGAAGGCTTGCGCTCCTGCTCCAGCGCATTCGCCTCCTTTAGTCCGGCGGAAGCTTCGGCGCCTCACCCAGAAGGCGACCGTTCCAGTGCGCGTATCCGGATGGAGGCTCTTGGTCCAACTTCTCCAGCACGCGGCGCTCCTCCTTGGGACCGTAGCAGCGCTTCTTGCCCGGGCGCGGCGCATCTCGGAGACCGTCCATCCCTTTGAGGGCAAACCGGGTCCGCCACTTCGTCACCCTCGCCGGCCTCGCCTCAAGCCGCCGTGCGATCTCGTGCGTCCCCATGCCGTCGCCTGCCATCAGAATGACCCGCGCCCTAAAGGAGTACCGCTGCTGGATCGAGGCCGTTCGCGTCCAGGATTCCAGGACCTCCTGCTCAGCCGCCTTCAACACAATCGGGGTGGGTTGGAAGCTCACGCCCTACTCGTAATACGTTACTCTCTTCTCTTTAAGCAGGTACTAGTCAAGAAGCGCCGGACGGCACAGGGTTCGAGCGGGTAGGAATCGTGGGGGCGGAGCGGGGCTCCGCCCCCTTCTCGTTCAAAGAGATGCGAATGCTCAGGCCCCGGCGCGGCGCGAGGGCCAATCGGAGAAGGCGAGGACCCACAGATAGATGAGGCCCGCCAGGGGAATGAAGAAGAGCAGGCTCCAGGCGGGGCTGAAGCCGGCCTTCTCGCTGATGCGCCAGACGGGGATGATGACAAAGATGGCCGAGCAGCCCCCCAGCGCGAGAAAGAGCGGCATATGGGGGATCATCAAGAAGGAAAACATCATCGCAAGGGCCATGGACTCCTCCTTTCCGTCATCCTGATACGCCTGCCGGCAAGACTTTGTTCTCATCCCACGCCGAGCCGATGGCGATCCGCCGCGCTCCTCCCGAGGTCACTCCTCGGTCACGGCTGAAAACTCGAAGATCTCGGGCTCTACCAGGGTGAGGTAGTCGGGCACGGAGAGCAGGATGGAGTCGGTGAGCGAGCCGGCGTTAAAGGCGATGCGGTCGTTCCGGGCGGGTGGCGAACCGGAGCTTGCGCGTGCCGAAGCGGTCCTTGATCTTCCGCGAGTCCAGCTTGAGCGCGGCGCTCAGGACGAAGAGGCGGAACTCGCCCCTCACCATCAGCACGAGGGCCTTCCCTCCCACGGCCATCTCCTCGCCCCGCGCCCGCGCCGACTCCTCCGAGGTCCGCGTCGGCGGATGGTGCATCTCGCGGTAGGGGATCCCCCTATCGGCGAGGAGCGCCTTGATCCGCTGATAGACGGGTCCGTCTTCCATGGCGCCCTCCACCGAAAGAGGACGATTTTAGCATCCCGAGCGGCGGCAAACTCGGGCGGGGTTCGGTGCGTAGAACCACTGTAGGAATCCGGCGGGCGGTGTGGACGTCCGGGCCGACGGGGCGGAGGCGAAGATCGCGATGACGGTGCTGTGCGACCGCGAGGATGACGGTTGCCCCGAGAACGCGCAGAAGATCATCTTCGACTCCGGCACCTCGGGCAAGGACTCGGCCCGCATCTCCGTGGACGCAGGCGTGAGCGACGCCAGGGTGGAGCTGGACTGGAGGGCCCCCTGGCAGGGTTGGTCCGGCTTGCTCGCCCTGCTCCCCGATCAGGCCTCGGGAGGGGGCTGCGATTCCCCTGGAGGTGGCGCCTGGAGCGACGGCTGGGTCTCCTCCGAAAGGTCGTGCGGCGGCGGTTCCGCGGGCGCGGAGCCGGAGGGCGGCGGCGGGGGTTGATCGGGCGAGGCGCCCGTGGCGCTCGCTGGGGGCGCCTCGGAGAAGAGGAGCCAATCGTCGCCGAACTGCTCCAGGAAGGCCAGTGAGTAGGCCCTCATGAAGACGAAGATCGGAAGGAAGACGACCGAGCTGATGTAGGGCAGGCCGGCGATGCAGCAGGTGATGCAGGTGCCGAGGGTGATGATGACGCCGGCGGCGATGACCAGGAAGAGCTTCAGGAGGTAGAAGAGCAGGAAGGCGCCGATCCGGCCGGGCAGCAGCTCTTCGCGGAAGACGCGCACGCCCGCCATCACGGTGATCTCGCGCTTGGCCATCACGGGCACCACGAAATCGTGGAGCACGAGGTTGATGGCCAGCAGGAGGAGTGCCAAGGGGATGACCAGGAGAATGAAGAGGACCGCGGCGAGCAGGGCCCTCCCGTCGAAGAGGCGACCACGGATGGAGGGCCAGGCGATGAAGAGGCAGGCGCCCGAGATGGCCGCGACCGCCGCCAGCCCCATCAGCCCGAGCAGGAAACGGAGGAGGAAGAGGCTGTTGCCCAGCCTTCGGAAGCGGTGCCACGGCTCCACCACGGCGCCCCGGTTGTGCAGGACGCCGTCCAGGAACATGAACTGCCCGCGGCTGCCGAGCCACTGCAACAAGGCCCCGAGGGCGACGCCGAGAAGCAGCACGACGGCTCCGATGGCGACGATGAGAGGCAGGTGGCCGAGCACCCAGGACGAGAAGTGGTCGAAGGAAGGGGGCAAGGGTTCCCTTCGGCGCAGGAAGGGATTGCTCCGGAAGTTGGCCAAGCCGCCGCTTGGTCCCCCTTCGCCAAGAGCGGCCAGGAAGGCGCAGAAGCCGAGGACGAACCACTTCTTCCAATCGAAAGGCGAGAAACAGATGCGGTGGGTCTGGTGCAGGGCACTCTCGACGGCATCCAGGACGGACACGCTCCGGTCACTCGCCATGGCATTCCTCCTGCCTCCGGCGGCCGCCGTCGCGGGATGAGTTCGTTCTCCCGTCGTCGCATCTGAAGAAGGTCGCCGCCGGTTGCTCGCACGGCAAGCATACCCCGAGGTGGGGGCCCAAACAAGCTTCGCGGCACTTCCATGAGGGAGGCATCTGGCCTAGAGTAAGGCTTCGGCGAAGGCAAGAGGAGGAGTGGCGCATGGGCAGGGTGCAATTCGGGACCTCGGATGGAATCGGGCGGATTCTCCTGGACGACGGCAAGGTGAACGCCATGGACCGGGGCTTCTTCGCCGATCTGAACCAGGCCCTGGACCGGGCCGAGGGGGAAGCGGTGCGGGCGCTCGTGGTGCGGGGCCGGGAAGGTTTCTTCTCCGCCGGCCTCAACGTGAAGCTGCTCCCCTCCCTGGGACCGAAGGAGCTGGATGGACTGGTCGAGGCCTTCGCGCGCGCGATCCTGCGGGTGTTCACCTTTCCGTGCCCCACCGTGGCGGCCTGCACGGGCCACGCCATCGCGGGCGGGGCGCTGCTCGCCTTCGCCTGCGATCTGAGGTTCATCCTCGATGGCCCCTTCAAGGTGCAGATGAACGAGGTGGCCGCGGGGCTCGCCCTGCCCACCTGGGCGCTCCTCGTGGCCCAGACGGCGATTCCCCCGCGGCGCCACGCGGAACTCCTCCTCCATGCCAGGGCCGCTTCGCCCGGACAGGCGGCGCAATGGGGTCTCTTCTCGGGGGCACCGGCCACTCCGCAGGCGCTCGAGGAGGCCGCCTCGGGGGCGGCGCGGGAACTGCTCCTGCTGGATCCCGCCGCCTACGCGGAAACCAAGCGCCGGATGCGGGTCCGGGCGGTGGAGCGCGCCCTGGCGCTCCTGCCCTCCGAGCTTCCCGCGCGTCTACCCTTCAGGGGATGAGGATGGGGCCGGAAGGAACGCGGCGCTCTCCAGCTCTTCCTCGGTAAAGGAGCCTGCCCATGGTGGAGAACAAAGCGCGCATCGCCGCCATCGACCACTTCCGCGGCTTGACCATCCTGCTCATGGTCATCCTCAACTTCCTGGACGGCGCCGTGCACGTGTGGCCGATGCTGAAGCACAGCCCCGACGTGGGGCTCACGCTCACGGATCTGGTGGCGCCTTTCTTCTACTTCGCCATCGGCCTCACCTACGGCCCCTCGGTGAGGCGGCGCATCGCCAGGGTGGGCCGCGACGCGGCCATGCAGCACCTCTTCGAGCGCTACGCGGCCATCCTCGGCCTGGGCTACCTCATCTCGGCGGTGGGCCACGTGGTGGGCATACCCCAGGGCGGGCAGTACTGGGGCGTCCTTCAGGCCATCGGAATGGCGGGTCTCGTGGCCATCCCCTTCATCCTGCTGCCGGCCTGGGTGCGGGCGCTCGCGGGGCTGATCCTGCTCCTCGCCTACCACTTCCTCCTCTACGACAGCTGGCTCTCCATCGTGAAGGCAGCCTCCCACGGCGGCATCCAGGGCTCCATGGCCTGGTCGGCCATGCTGCTGCTGGCCACCGCGCTGGGCGATCTCTACGCCGACGAGCGGAACCGCCGGTGGCTCCCCTGGGCGGGCCTCCTCCTGGTGGCCGCGGGGGCAATCCTGGCTCCCCTCTCGCCCGTGAGCAAGGCGCGCGTCTCACCCACCTACGTCCTCGTCACCACCGGCCTGGCCGCCCTGGTCTTCTGGGGCTTTCACCGGGCCGAGCGGCTGCTCGTGAAGGGTCCTCGGCTGCTCGCCGCCTGGGGGCGGAACCCGCTCTTCCTCTATCTCCTGCAGTTCGGGATGCTGGGCCCCTTCTACGTCCTGCTGGGGGATGCCCTCTACGCTCAGGCGCCAGGCTGGCTCCTGGCCCTGGAGGATGCGGCGGTCATCTCGTTGTTGAGCGCCATCGCGCTCGCTCTAGACCGGCGGGGGTGGACGTGGAGCCTGTGAGGCCGGCCCTCTCCGGCACGCTCCCCTCTTTCGAAGGACTCGCATGTCGGTGAGAACCGGATCTGAAGCAAAGGGGAACGGCGCCCCCACCGTCAAGAACCTGGGCCGGGCCGTCTTCACAGACCTGCAAAAGGGCGGTCTGAGCCGGACCCTCAGGCGGGACATGGAGGAGCTCTACGATTTCTACCTGGATGAGGCCTCGCGCGAGCGGCTGAAGAACATGGGCCGCCTCCGGCGCTGGATCAAGGTCGCCGGCTGGCTCGTGAGGAGCCTCATCCTGAGGCTGCCCCCGGCCCGGAGGCTCCTGCTCCTGGGGGCCTTCCTGCTCCTCTTTTTCAACGACGTCTCGATCGACACCGGCCGCGTGAACCTCACCCTCAGCATGTCGATCTTCAGCTTCGCGATCGTCCTGGTGATCCTCATGCTCGAGCTCAAGGACAAGCTCCTGGCGCGGGACGAACTGGAGGCCGGGCGCGCCGTGCAGCTCGCCCTCCTCCCCCGGGACAACCCCGTGCTGGCGGGCTGGGAGACGTGGCTCTTCACCCGGCCCGCGAATGACGTAGGCGGCGACCTCGTGGACTATCTCTCGCTCTCCGCCGACGGACTGGGGCTCACCCTCGGGGACGTCTCGGGCAAGGGGCTCCCGGCCGCCCTCCTCATGGCCAAGCTCCAGTCCACCCTGCGCGCCCTGGCCCCCGAGTGCGCAGGCCTCGCCGAGCTGGGCCGGCGCGTCAACCAGATCCTCTGCCGGGACGGCGTCCCCGGCAAGTTCGCCACCCTGCTTTACCTGCGGGTGGTTCCCGGGGACGGTGCGGTGAGGCTTCTGAACGCGGGCCACATGCCGCCGCTGGTGCTTCACGAGGGCCAGGTCCACACCCTTCCGCCCGTGGCCAAGCCCCTCGGCATCCTCGCCGATGCCGAATTCGTGGAGCAGCGCATGGAGCTGGCCCAGGGCGACCTGCTGGTGGCCTATTCGGACGGGCTCACCGAGGCCCGGAGCCCGCGGGGCGAGTTCTTCGGGGAGGAGCGCCTGACGGCCCTCTTGCCGGCTCTCGCGGGCCTCACCGCCGAGGAGGCGGGCCGACGCATGCTCCAGGAGGAGGCGGCCTTCTCGGGGGACGGCCATCCCTTCGACGACCTGTCCTTGGTTGTTCTCAGGCGGGTGGTGTGACGAGGCCCGGGCTCCCTCAGGAATGCAGGCCGGAGAGCGCCTTCAGGAAGGCCAGGACCTCGGCCGTGTCCGCGAGCGCGTAGCGCGCCGCGGTGGGCCTCTCATCCTTGAGGTCGCGGACCACGACGCCCAGGCCGAGGCCCTCGATGGCGCGAAAGGCGTCTTCGTCGGTGAGGTCGTCCCCCACGTAGACGGGCAGGACGCCTGCGCCGCGCAGCCCCAGCTGCTCCAGCATCCAGAGCAGGGCCTTGCCCTTGTTCCAGTCCACGCGGGGCTGGAGGTCGTAAACCATCTTCCCGTCGCCCCTGCGGAGCCCCGGGAGGGCGCAGAGCACCTCCTCGACAGCCCGGGCGACCGCCGGCCGGTGGCCTTCGGCCACGTTGCGGTAGTGGGCCGCCACGGAGAATCGCTTGCGCTCGACGAGGGCGCCGGGCAAGCCTCCCAGGCGCTCCCTGAGGAGCCGCTCCGCCTCGTCCACCAGCGGCAGAAAGGCCGCGTCCTGCTCGTATTCGATGCGGCGCCCCTCGTGCCCCTGGATCTCGAAGCCGTGGCTCCCGGCGTAGAGGAGTCCGTCCAGGCCGACCATCCGCTGGACGTCGCGCAGGTCCCGCCCGCTGACGACCGCCACCGTGCACCGCCGGGCCAGCTCTTCGAGCGCGCTCCTCATCTCGTCGGAAAGGACGGCCAGCTCCGGGCTCGCCACGATGGGAGTGAGGGTTCCGTCGTAGTCCAGAAAGACCGCGAGGCGCTTGCCCCGGGCGGCGGCCGAGATCTCTTCGATCCGTTCGAGGGCGGAGGGCAGGTGGGAGGTCAGGTGACCCCCGATCTCCGGGCTCTCCGCCAGGCGCACCTGGGCGAGATCTGAAACCACGATGTCCGCCCCCCCCAGCTCCAGGGCCCTCGTCTGTCCCGACCGGTCCACGCCGATGACGAGGCCGAACCCCGCCTTTCGCCCGGCCTGGACCCCCGTCAGGGCGTCCTCCACCACGGCCGTGCGGGCCGGAGAGGCGCCCAGGCGCCGGACCGCCTCCAGGAAGATGGCGGGATCGGGCATTCCGGCAAGATGCAGGCCCTCGACGTCGTTGCCGTCCACCACCGCATCGAAGAGGTGACTCAGGCCCGCTCGCCCAAGAACGCTCCGCCCGTTGCGGCTGGAGGAGACGACGCCGGTCCTGACGCCGAGGACGCGAAGGCACTGAATGAAGGCGAGGGCCGAGGCGATGCTCTCCACGCCGTGGCGGCGGAGGAGCTCCAGGTAGATCTCGCTCTTGCGGTTGCCCAGGCCGCAGACGGTCTCCGCGTCCGGGCCGTCCTGAGGCGTCCCCGGGGGCAGCTCGATGGACCGGGAGGCGAGGAAGCTCTCCACCCCCTCGTAGCGGGTCTTCCCGTCCAGGTAGCGGTTGTAGTCCGCGCACGGATCGAAGGGACGGAAGGTCTCATCCAGCCGAACGGCTCGCCGGCGAAGGTAGTCGTCGAAGAGCTCCTTCCAGGCCGCCGCGTGGACCTTGGAGGTACGCGTCACCACTCCGTCCAAGTCGAACAGGAAGGCGTCAAAATCGGAAGCGGATACCTGATGAGGGGCACCCTGACGGGCCATCGAAGCTCCCTCTCCCCGTTCCTCTCCCGCCGGAACTCCGCGGTTCCAGGCGGCCACCCCGGCCGGCGCGGAAAACCCTCGCCATCGAGGCCCCCGGGACCATCCGGGGCCGACCCCTGGCGCGCGCCTCTCCGGTGCGGCACACTTAAACTTATAGCCTCATTCGCGACGGGATGCTACGGGGGAGGGCCGAGACCGCCGCGGGGCAGGACTTACGCCGGTATGGGCCGGGTGGGGGAGGGCCCGAGGGGGCTTGGTCCGCCCCGAAAGGAGGTGCGGGTGATCGAGGTGAACGAGTGGCTGTCCATCCGGGAGGAGGAGCTGGAGGAGGCCTTCGTCCGGTCTCCCGGACCCGGCGGGCAGAACGTGAACAAGGTGGCCACGGCGGTCCAGCTCCGATTCGACGCCGCGCGGTCTCCCTCGCTTCCCGAGGAGGTGCGGGCCCGGCTGCTGCGCCTGGCGGGGAAGCGGGCCACCTCGGAGGGGGTGGTGATCATCGAGGCCAGGCGCTTCAGGGCGCGCGAGCGCAACCGCGAGGACGCCCTGGAGCGGCTCCTGACCCTGCTGCGCGCGGCCGCGCGGGCGCCCAAGGCCAGGAGGCCCACGGCTCCGACGACGGCCTCCAGGGAGCGCCGGCTCTCCGGCAAGCACCGGAGGGGCGAACTGAAACGGCGCCGGGGAGAGCGACCGGACCCGGACTGAGGCGGCACCGAAGCGCCCTCCGGCCCAAATTCCGCGATGGAATTGCACTCGTAGGAGCGCCGCCCCCGGCGCGACGGACCGTGCGCGGGCACCGCGTCCTGGTCGCAGGGTCACCCGGTTCGCGGCGAGGCGCCGCTCCTACGCAGGCGTTGAGCCGCTATCGCGGAATCGGGGTCCGGCCGCCACGGCGCCGCCGGGCCGGCGGTCGGTGTATAATGGCCGTCAGGCCGGGCGCCCGTGGCGGGCAGCCGGTGTTTCCCGCGCGCCAGCGATGGAGTGCAACCGGAGAAATTGGATGAACGAGGAACCGAATCGTCCCTGGCCCGCAGCCGGCGCCACGGACCAGGAAGTGAAAACGGGCGGACCCGCCGAGGATGTAGTGGAACCGGCGGACGCCCTACCGGAAGCGAGTTTGGAGCAACTCTCCCCGAGAATTCGGGAGGCGGCCATCCGTGCCGGGTGGACCTCCCTCATGCCCGTTCAGGCCAAGGGGATCCCCTATTTCCTGGCCAAGCGGGACCTCATGGTCCAGTCCCGCACGGGAAGCGGGAAGACGGGAGCCTACCTCCTGCCCATCCTGGACCGCATCGACCTCGACCGAGCCTCCTGCCAGGCGCTGGTGCTCGTGCCCACCCGCGAGCTGGCCCTCCAGGTCTCCCGCGAGGCCGAGCTCCTCTGCGGCTCGGCGGGGATGCGCTCCGTCGTGGTCTACGGCGGAGCCGCCTACGGGCCCCAGATCGAGGGCTTCAAGAAGGGGGCACACCTCGTGGTGGGGACCCCGGGCCGGATCCTGGACCACCTCCTCAAGCGGACCCTCTCGCTGAAGGACCTTCGGATCCTCGTCTTCGATGAAGCCGACCGGATGCTCTCCATGGGTTTCTATCCCGACATGCGGAGGTTGCAGAAATTCGTGCCGGAGCATCGCATCAACGGCTACATGTTCTCCGCCACCTACCCGGCCTTCGTGCTCCGCCTGGCGGGCGAGTTCCTGAAGGAGCCCGAGTTTCTCAGCCTGAGCCGCGACCGCGTCCACGTGGCGGAGACGGAGCACATCTTCTACATCGTGCCCCCCATGAAGAAGGACCGGAGCCTCGTCAAGATCATCGAGGTGGAGAACCCGCTCTCGGCCATCATCTTCTGCAACACCAAGGCGAACGTGCACTACGTCTCCGTGGTCCTCCAGCGCTTCGGGTACGACGCGGACGAGCTGAGCGCCGATCTCTCGCAGGCGGCGCGCGAGAAGGTGATGGCCAAGCTCCGGAAGGGCGACCTGCGGTTTCTGGTGGCCACGGACGTGGCGGCCCGGGGCATCGACATCCCCGAGCTCTCCCACGTGATCCAGTACGAGCCCGGCGAGGACCCCGAATCCTACATCCACAGGGCCGGCCGCACGGGCCGCGCGGGTGCCACCGGACAGTCCATCACGTTGGTTGCGGGCATGGAGGAGATCAAGCTGCGGCAGGTGGGCGAGCAGTACGGTATCCCGCTCCAGGAGCGGACGCTGCCCACCGACGAGGAGGTGGGGACGCTGGTGGGCCAGCGCGTCACGGCCAAGCTCGAGGCCGACCTGCGCTCCCGCGACGGCCTCCAGCTCGAACGCATGAACCGCTTCACCGCACTGGCCCGCAGCCTCGGGCAGGAGGAGGACGAGGCGGCCGTGGTGGCCATGCTCCTGGACGACTACTACCAGCGCACCCTCAACGTTGCCCCCGAGGCGCCCGTGGAGGCTCGTCCCGCCGCCCAGCCGAGCGCCGCTCCGGATCGGAGGCCTTCGAGCAACAGGCCCCCCCGCAGGCGGAGGGACCGCTGAGGAGGCAGGCGTGCGCGGGAGGATCGGAGGGGGCACCCCGTCACCGTGATCAGCCGCCCTCCTCTCCTGCTGCTTCTGCGGGGTCGTCATCGCCGCCGTACTGAAGGCCCAGACCGATCCCGCGTGGACCCTGGCCCACCCCCTCCTCGGGCCGTCCTGCTCGGGGTCTTACTTCCTGATGGGGGTCCTCCGGGGGCTCTGGGGGATCGTCCGCTTCCGGCGGCGCGGCCCGTGAGGGGCCCCAGCGGGCCGGCTTGCGGACGGCTTCCTTGGGACCTATGGTAACTGTGATAGGCGGCAGCCTCATGGGAGAGGGTGCGCGACCGGCCCGAACTCCCCGGCATCCACTTCCGAAGAGCCCCAGCTCAGGGGCAGCGGGCCGTTGCTCTAAGGTGCTGACATGAGCCGATTGCTGATCGTATCCAACCGCCTCCCCGTGACCGTCACCCGCGAGGAGGGGGATTTCATCGTCGGCCCCTCGGTGGGAGGCCTGGCCACGGGCCTCAAGGGGCCCCACGAGCGCTCCGGGGCCCTCTGGATCGGCTGGCCGGGCGACCTGCCCCGGCTGAGCAAGGAGGAGCGGGCCGTTCTCGAAGAGCGCCTCGCGGCGGTGGGCACGGCGCCCGTCTACCTGACCCAGGCCGAGGTTCGCCGCTATTACGAGGGATTCGCCAACGGCGTGCTCTGGCCCCTCTTTCACTACCTGATCGACAAGGTCCAGCCGGACGCGGGCGAGAACTGGCTCGCGTACACGGAGGCCAACCAGCGCTTCGCCGAGGCGGTGGCGGCCCACTACCGCCGCGGCGACGCGATCTGGGTGCACGATTATCAATTGGCCCTCGTTCCGGTACTCTTGCGGCAGATCCTGCCCGAGGCCCGCATCGGTTTCTTCCTGCACATCCCCTTTCCCTCCTCCGACGTCTTCCGGGTCCTGCCCTGGCGAACGGAAATCCTGGAGGGAATCCTCGGGGCCGACCTCGTGGGCTTCCACACCTACTCCTACCTGCGCCACTTCAGCCGAACGATAAACCTGATCCTGCGGCGGGAAGTCACGGGGAACAGGCTTCAGTACTCGAATCGGGAGATTCGCTTCGGCGTCTTCCCCATGGGCATCGACGCCCAGCACTTCGAGAGAATGGCCGAGTCGGGGCCGGTCCGAGATGAGGTGGCCTCCATTCGCGAGGATCTCGGGGGACGCAAGCTCCTCCTCGGCATCGACCGGCTGGACTACACGAAGGGGCTGCCCCACCGGATCATGGCCGTGGACCGGCTCATCGAGCGGGAGCCCTCGCTCCGCGGAAAGATCCGCTTCGTGCAGGTGGTCGTTCCCTCGCGGACCAAGGTGGAGTCCTACAGGAACTACCGGCAGGAGCTGGATGGGCTCGTGGGTCGCGTCAACTCCCGCCACGCCACGATCCAGTCGGTGCTCATCCACTACCTCTACCACTCCATCTCCCAGGAGCAGCTCGTGGCCTTCTACCGGGCGGCGGATGTCATGCTCGTGACCCCCCTGAGAGATGGAATGAACCTGGTGGCGAAGGAGTTCGTGGCCACGCGGACGGATGACTCGGGAGTGCTCGTGCTGAGCGAGTTCGCCGGCGCCGCCTCCGAGCTGGCCGAGGCGCTGCAGGTGAACCCCTACGACACGGAGGCCACGGCCACCGCCATCCTGGCGGCGCTGTCCATGTCCGAGGAGGAACGCCGCGCGCGCATGCAGGCCCTCAGGCGGCGGGTGGCCACCTACGACTCCTACCGCTGGGCGGAGAGTTTTCTGGCGGCCCTCGATGCGGCCCGCCCGCGAACCGCGACCCGAGCCGGCCGGGTCAGCTCCCCCCAGACCCTGGCCCGCGTGGCCGAGCAGCTCCGGGGGGCGTGGGGGCGCGTGTTATTGCTCGACTACGACGGCACCCTCGTGCCCTACGCCACCTCGCCGCAGTTGGCCGCCCCCGACGCGGAGCTCCTGGATCTGCTGAAGGCCCTGGCGGTCCATCCTCGTACGGTGGTCCACCTCATCAGCGGCCGCCCGCCCGAAGTGATCCAGCGCTGGTTCGGCTCCCTTCCCATCACCCTCCACGCGGAGCACGGCTTCTGGTCGCGGTTCTACCCCGGTGGATGGTGGCTTCCCCTCCACGCGGAGGCGCCCGGCTGGAAGGAGAAGGTCGGATCCATCCTGAACGAGGCCCTTAGGACGACGCCCGGGTCCTTCCTGGAGGAGAAGACGGCGGCCATGGCCTGGCATTACGGCATGGCCGACCCCGAGTTCGGAGAGCGGCAGGCCGCGGAACTCACGCGCCGCCTCCTGCGCGACCTCAAGGAGCTGGGCGTGGATCTGGTGCCCGGCAACAAGGTGCTGGAAGTCCGCATGGCGGGGACCCACAAGGGGGTCATCGCCGAGCGGATCGGCCTGGAGCCGGCCGATGGAATGGGGGTCCTCGCCATGGGTGACCACCGGACCGACGAAGAGCTCTTCGCCGTGCTGCCGCCGGGGAGCATCACCGTGCACGTGGGGTCCCGGCCCAGCAAGGCCGCCTACCGCGTCAGCGGGCCGGCGGAGGCCCGCGCCCTGCTCCGCATGCTGCTGGACGAGAGAGCGGAAAGCACGATGGAGAGGGCCGAGACCCAGGGCCAGGAAGTGGGGAGCGAAGGGCAGGCCGAGGTCCGAGAGTGAAGCAGGGTCTGGATGAGAGGCGCGGTGCGGGCGGCGAAAAACGCAAGACGCGAAGCGCGAGACGTAAGACGCAAAAATCTGCAGGCGAGAGACAGTATAACCCCCCTCATGGCTGTCCAAGATTATTTCAGCACGCACTTGAGGGTTTGCCTTCCGCAGCGAAGCGGAGGAAGGCGCGGCCCGGCGCCGATGGGCCTCATGGGAGGAAGCCGAGGTGGCAGCACCGCAAGCGTACTCCCTGTACGCTGAGGATGCGGACGCCGAAGGCTGACGAAGCAGGAGGTCCGTCGCCGCCGGCGCACCCGTGGTGGGTCGGAGCCGCCAGGGCGGCATGTTTTGGACAGGCATGAACCCCTCGCTACTCCTTCGGCAGGACCCGGCGGCCCGCACTTACTCCCCCCGGTCTTCACCCGGGAGGCCCAAGCTGGTACAGTAGCCGCTCCGCCGGCAGCGCCCGCTCTTGCGGGGTGCCCCTCGGCGACCGCCACCTGGAGGACCGATGGACCGGACCCCCCGATTTCCCGACATCCCGCAGCGCATCGGAGGCCTCGAGAAGCTGGCCTACAACCTCTGGTGGAGCTGGAACCCCGATGCCCGGGCCCTCTTTTGGGCCCTGGACCTGGCCGTCTGGCGCGAGAGCGGCCATAACCCCATCCGCATGCTGGCCATCCTGCCCGGCGAGCGGTTGAGGGAGGCCTCGGAGGAGGCGGCCTTCCTGCGGCGGTACGACGCGGTCATGGCCCGATTCGAGGCGGAGACGGCCGGGCGCGAGGGCTGGTTCACCCGCCGCTACGGCTCGCCCCGGGCGCCCCTGGCCTACTTCTCGGCCGAGTATGGGCTGCACGTATCTCTCCCCATGTACGCCGGCGGGCTGGGCATCCTGGCGGGGGACTACCTCAAGGAGTGCAGCGACATGGCCATCCCCGTGGTGGCCGTGGGCCTGCTCTACTCGCGGGGCTACGTCACCCAGCGCATCCGCGAGGACGGCTCGCCCGAGGACCTGCGCGAGACGCTGGACCGCACCTATGACCCCGTCCGGCGCGTGCTGGACGGCGAGGGGCGCCCCCTGAGGGTGCAGGTGCCGCTCTTCGATCCGCCCCTCCACGTGGCGGTCTGGAAGGTGGAGGTGGGCCGCGTCCCCTTCTACCTCATGGACACCGACCTGGAGACGAACCAGCCCTGGGACCGCGCCATAGCTCACCACCTCTATGCCATACAGCCGGAACAGCGGTTGAGGCAGGAGATCGTGCTCGGGATGGGCGGCATGCGGGTCCTGGAGGCCCTGGGTTTGAGTCCGGGCGCCGTCCACATCAACGAGGGCCATCCGGCGCTGGCGCTGCTCCAGCGCGTCCGGCCGCTGATGGAGCAGGGGATGGGGTTCACGGAGGCGCTGGAGGAGGTCCGGCGGACCACGGTCTTCACGACCCACACACCCGTCTCGGCGGGCACCGACGTCTTCCCCTTCGCCATGATGGAGAAGTACTTTGCCCACTGCTGCGAGGACCTGGGGCTCGATCACACGAAGTTTCTGGGGCTCGGAGCGCATCCCCAGCGGCCCGAGGCGGGCTTCAACACGACCGCCTTCGCCCTGCGGATGAGCCGCTTCGCCAACGGCGTGAGCCGGCGGCACGGGGAGGTGGCCCGCGAGATCTGGGCCCCCCTCTGGCCGGAGCTCGCACGGGAGGAAGTTCCCATCGCCTCCGTGACGAACGGTGTGCACCTGCCCACCTGGATCGACCCGCACCGACTCCAGCCCCTCTTTGACCGCGTGCTGGGGCCCGACTGGAGGGACCGGCAGGACGACCCCGGCCTCTGGGACAAGGTCGAGGAGATACCCGACGAGGAGCTGTGGCGCCTCCACCAGGAGCTGAAGGTCCGGCTCATCGACCACCTCCACAAGCGGGCCCGCCCCCGCTGGGAGCGGAGGCAGGTCTCGGCGCAGAACGTCATCGCCGGCGGGGCCCTGCTCGACGCCAAGGTCCTGACCCTGGGATTCGCCCGGCGCTTCACCGCCTACAAGCGGCCCGACCTTCTGCTGAGGGACCGGAACCGGCTCAAGCGCCTCGTCACCGATCCGCTCCGGCCGGTGCAGATCATCTTCGCCGGCAAGGCCCACCCCGCCGACACGGAGGGCAAGCGCCTCGTCCAGGAGATCTTCCGCCTCTGCCAGGATCCCGAATTCGCGGGGCGCCTGGCCTTCGTGGAGGACTACGACCAGGCCCTCGCCTCCTACCTGGTGCGGGGGGTGGACGTCTGGCTCAACAACCCCGTCCCGCCCCTGGAGGCCAGCGGCACCAGCGGCATGAAGGCCGGCATGAACGGCACGCTCAACTGCTCCATCCTGGATGGATGGTGGATCGAGGGCTTCAACGGAAAGAACGGGTGGGCCTTCGGCGAGGAGTTCTCCGGCGAGGGGGACCGCTTCTCCGCCGACGCCGAGGCGCTCTTCCGGCTTCTGGAGGAACAGGTCGTGCCCCTGTACTATGCCTACAACGGCGGTATCCCGAAAGGGTGGGTGCGCCGCATGAAGGAGTCCATCAGGACCGTTGCCCCTCTCTACGGCACCCGCCGCATGGTCCGGAAATACGTGGAGCAGTTCTACGTCGCCGCCCTCGGCCTTCACGCAAACGGCGTCGGTTCCTGACCAACGGCGCTTCAGCGGACCCGCCTCGGCCGAAGGCCACCACCGAGCGAATGAATCATGCTTCTCGCGCGTTTGACTGGCATGAGCCCCTGGCCGGCCAGGAACCGGCCACCAGGGAAGTTGCCTGTTTCGCGACTTCAGCACGCCAATCCATGGAGGTTCTGCATGACCCACACCGTCCTCAAGACCGCCGCCCTGCTGGCGGCCCTCGCCGCCCTGCCTGTCCTCGCCCAGTACAAGCCCGGCCCCGGCGAGGAGCCCACCCCCGCCGCCGGCCTCTCCGCCAAGGACATCCAGGAGATCCACTCCTCCCTCACCATGACTCCGCCCCTGAAGGCCACCCAGAACGCGCTGGCCGATCACATGATCAGCGACTTGGCGATCAACCGGGAGAAGGCTCTCGCCAACGACGACCTCTTCACCCACGTCATCAAGAACCCGGGCTCCATCACGGACCAGGAGCGCTCCGGCCGCTGCTGGCTCTTCGCCGGCCTCAACATCCTGCGCCCGCAAGTCATGAACAAGTTCAACATGAAGGACTTCACCCTCTCCCAGGCCTATGAGGACTTCTGGGACAAGGTGGAGCGGGCCAACCGGGCGCTGGAGCTGGCCGTCGCGCTGTCCAAGGAGCCACTGGACAGCCGCAAGAACATGCACCTGCTCAAGAGCCCCATGGACGACGGGGGCGACTGGAATTACGTGCTCGGCCTCGTGGACAAGTACGGCGTGGTGCCCCAGGAGGTCATGCCCGACACCTTCAGCGCCTCCCACACGGACCAGATGAACAAGCTCCTGAACACCGAGGTCCGCAAGGGCGTGCTCGCGCTGCGTGAAGCCGTCCGGAAGGGAGAGCCGGCCTCCAAGCTCCAGCAGATCAAAATGGGGACCCTCACCCACGTTTACAAGATCCTCGTCCTCTGCATGGGCGAGCCGCCGCAGACCTTCCGGTGGCGGTACACGGGAAAAGACGGCAAGGTCTCGCCCTTCAAGACCTACACGCCCCGGAGCTTCTACAACGAGTTCGTGGGCAGCGACCTCCATAACTACGAGTGCTTCGTCAACTACCCCGGCAAGCCCATGCATGAAAGGCTCCAGTGGGCCTGGGACCGGGACATGGCCGACCACCCTGACCTGAGCGCCGTCAACATCACCTCCGAGGAGATGTCCGACATGGCCAAGGCTTCCGTCCTGGCCGACCAGGTCGTCTGGTTCGCGGCCGATGCCGGCGCCCAGGGCAACCGCAAGGCCGGCCTCTGGGCCGAGGACGCGGAGGATTACGACGACCTCTTCGGCCTCAACTTCACGATGGACAAGAAGGACGCCCTGGAGACCCTCGACGGCGCCCCGGACCACGCCATGGTCTTCGTCGGCGTGGACATCCAGAACGACAAGCCCGACAAGTGGAAGGTCGAGAACTCCTGGGGCAAGAAGGCCGGCAAGGAGGGCTTCTTCACCATCGACCAGGGCTGGTTCCAGAAGCACGTCTACGAGATCATCGTGGACAAGCGCTTCGTCCCGGCCGCCATCCAGAAGATCGTGGGCCAGAAGCCCTACATCCTCCCCCCCTGGGACCCCTTCGGCGCCTGATTCGGTCTTGATCCATTCTCGCCACACGCCAAGGCGGGGGCTAGCCCCCCGCCTTCGGCGTTTAGGGGCGGCGCGATGGTGTATGATCTTCCCCAAACCGTGGAGCGGGCGGCACCGCATCCATCCCATGACAACGTCCGCACCGCGACACCGCGATAGGGGACCGCCATGCCCAAGAACGCCCGCCGCCTCCTCGCCGCCCCCGTGGAGTGCGACGGGCGGCTCCTGGTGGACGGCGGCCTCGTGGACAACCTTCCCGTGGACGCGGCGCGGGCCATGGGCGCCGACGTGGTCATCGCGGTGGACATCGGCACCCCGCCGCTCAGGCGGGACCAGCTCACCTTGCCGCTGGCCGTCTCCTCCCAGATGATCGCCATCCTGATGCGGAAGAACGTCGAGGCATCGAGCGCCCAGGCCGATATCCTGCTGCGGCCCGACCTGAAGGGCTTCTCGAGCATGAACTTCCGCCACGCGGCGCCCCTGGTGGCGGTGGGCGAGAAGGCCGTGGAGGCCAAGGCCCCCGAGCTGGAGCGGCTGGCCCTTTCGCCCGAGGCCTACGCCGCCTGGCGCCGGCGGGTGCTGGAGCGGCGCCCCCCGCCGCCCTCCGTGGACTTCGTCAGCGTGGAGGGGACGAGCCCGCGCGACGCGGCGTCCATCCGCAAGTACATCCGGACAGCCCCGGGACGGCCCCTGGATACGGCCGTCCTCGAACGCGACCTGACCCGCATTTACAACGCCGGGAGCTACGACCTCCTGGACTTGCGCATGGCGCAGGAGGGGGGCAAGGAGGGCGTGGTCATCCAGGCCAAGCCGAGCCCGATGGGGCCCATCCAGCTCAGGTTGGGCCTCCGGTTCTCCACGGACTTCCAGCGCCAGAGCGACGCGGGAGTGCTGGCGGGACTCAGGTGGACGAGGCTCAATGGCCTGGGGCTGGAGTGGAAGACGGACGCCGAGCTGGGCCTCAACCGGCGGCTCGACACCGAGCTGCACCAGCCCCTCGACCGCCGCGGGAGGTGGTTTGTCGCACCCGTGGCCGAGTACCAGAGCCTCCTGGACGACGTCTTCCTCGGCGAGGACATGGCCCGCTACCGCGCCACCCGGGCGGACGTCGGGCTGGACCTCGGCTTCAACCTGGGCCACTACGGGGAGATGCGCCTGGGGCCCCGCTGGGGGCACGACCGCTTTTCGCCCGAGATCGGCCAGAGCGACATCTTTCAGGATTTCAGCGTCTCCACGGGCGGCTGGAGCCTCAGGGCGATCCTGGACCACCTGGACGCGCCCGATCTCCCCTCCCGCGGCTATCTCCTCGAAGTGAACGCCTACTTCGCCCGCCGGTACATGGGCTCCCAGGCCAGCTACAACCGCGCCGAGCTGGCGTGGCACGGATTTGCCACGCGCGGGCGCCACACCCTCTCCACCGGCCTATCGGCGGGAACGGCCCTGGGCTCCGACCCGCCCATCTACGAGTGGTTCTGGGTCGGCGGCTTCGACTCCTTCGCCGGCTACCAGCGCGGCCAGCTCCTGGGCCCCTACTACGCCGTCGCCCGCCTCGGCTACACCTACCGCCTTGCCGACCTGCCCATCGTCGTCGGCCGCGGCGTCTACCTCATGGCCTTCACCGACGCCGGCAACGCCTGGCTCACCACCGCGGACATCGCCGCCCGCACGCTACGCTACTCCGGCACCCTCGCAATCGCCACCAGCACCAAGTTCGGACCCCTCATCTTCGGCTACAGCTACGCCAAGGGCGGCTTCGACCAGGTCACCCTCACCATGGGGAAGCGGTTTTGAGGTGGATAGGTGAGTAGGACGGGGGGAGGCCTTCGAGGACAGGAAAGGGGGCGCGCCCGTTTGCCACCGTAGGAGCGCTCTCCAGAGCGCGACAAAGTGAGGAAGTGAGGAAGGAAAGAACCCCTTCCCAGCCCAATTCCGCGATAGCGGCTCAACGCCTGCGTAGGAGCGGCGCCTCGCCGCGAACCGGGTGACCCTGCGACCAGGATGCGGTGCCCGCGTACGGTCCGTCGCGCCGGGGGCGGCGCTCCTACGAGTGCAATTCCATCGCGGAATTTGGGTCCCAGCCGTCTGGGGCGGCCAGTGGTCCGGGCTGGTGGGGTCGGTGTGGGATCACGGGTGGTTGGCCGGCCGTTGAACGCGGGGCGTCAGGCGCCAAGAGAGCTTGCGTTGTGCGCTGGTATGACCTCAGCCAGGACGTCTTCAATGAGCATTCCGGCACCGTCATTGCGGTGGCCATTACCAGCCAGGCGCCGAAAGCGGGATTCCCTTTGACGCTGGAACTCACCGGCACCAAGTTGCCCAAGCACTCCTGGGTGAAGATCAGTCAGGTCCGCACCCTTTCAACAGAGCGCATCAGAAGCCGGCTCTGCTCGGCCTCACCTGCCGAAGTTGAGCAGGTCGTGGAAGGCTTGAAGGAGCTGCTTGGCGCCTGAGCACGCGGCGCCGATTCCGGCCCATGCCGCTGCAGCGCTCCGTGTAGCCCTCCCCGGCTTCGGGCGCACCATTTCGGCGTGGTGAATTCCCCAAACGACGCAACCCGACAACACTTTGTTGCACCATCGGACGGTGGTTGCCCGGCCGCGCTTCTGTGGTCTCTCCCTCCCCATCACTCCTCCTCCACCCTGAAGTTCAGCCGCCGGCCGAGGTCGCGGAAGGCGGCGGGGTCGGGGAGGGGGGCCTCGCCTGAGGCGAGGTCGTGGTAGAGGTTCTGGACGTTCCAGAGGTCGGTGGGGAAGGGGAGGGCCCGGGCCACGTCCAGCAGGTGGACGAGGACGGCGAGGTGGCCCGGGTCGGCCGGGCTCTCGCAGAGCCTGCGCATGTGGCGCTCGAGGGAGGTTCGAAGGGCGAAGGCGAGGGTGGCCTCCTCCCACGCCAGGTGCAGGCCGGCGGCCTCCTGCAGCATGGCCTTGACGCGGGCGAGGTCGGGCGAGTCCTTCTGGAGCTCCCGCTTGAGGTCCAGGTTGAGGATGTACTCGGCGGCGGTTTTGAAGGCGCGGGGGGGCTGGAGGCCCAGTTGGGCGTGGAAGCGGATGAGGGAGGCGTAGCTCTCGGTGATCCGCCGGTAGGCCTCCTCGATCTCCGCCAGGCTCTCGTTGAGCATGCGGTGGACGATGCTGCGCTGCTGGTCGTGGAAGAGCTCGCGCAGGGAGTAGGTGGCCTCGCCGAAGTGTCGGTCCAGCAGCCTGAGGAGCGCCGAATAGTCGCCCGACTCGAAGACTTCCAGCAGCTCCGTCCGCGTGGCGGAGAAGGCCTCGTCCGAGACGGTGGGCCGCACGCCGCAGCGCATGAGCTGGTCCGTGAGGAGAAGGGCGCCGAAGCTGAGGGGGAGGCTCTCGCCGGTGATCCGCGAGGCGATCCGCACGCGGCCCAGGACGAGCCGGACCTTCCCCGACCTGGCCGTCTCGAACTCCTCCTGGTCGGCCTCGTAGCAGTAGATATGGGACTTCCGGGCGAAGGGCTCGAAGAGGGAGCGGACCGCGTAGTGGGCGCCCACCCGCGTGAGGTCCACCACGGCGGGCTTCACCTCGCGCTCGTAGAGGGCCCGGCCGTCGCCCAGCTCGGGGCGGTTGGAGCGGGCGCCCTGGAGGCGGGAGAGGAAGCCCTCCTCCAGGTCTACGCCCCAGAGCCTCTTGGCGAGCTGGATCACGCGGCCCGCGTAGCGCAGGATCTGGATCCCCTCGATGCCCGCCAGGTCGTCGAAGAACCAGCCGCAGCTCGTGAACATGAGCATGGCGTGGCGCTGGAGCTCCATGAGCTTGAGGGCCCGGACCTGGTCGCCGCCCGGGAGGGCGTGGCGAGCCAGGAAGGCCTCCACCGCGTCCTCCGAGCGGTCGAGCACCACGTCGATGTAGGCGTCCCGGGCGGCCCACGGATCGGGGAAGGGGTTGTCGCCGGGGGCTTGGAAGGCCGCGGCCGCCTCGTCCCTCAGCCAGTCGAGCGCCTGGCGCAGCGGCGCGCGCCACGCCTGGTTCCAGCCGGGCCGCGTGCCCGTGGCGCAGCCGCAGTCCGAGCGCCAGCGCTCCACGCCGTGGATGCAACTCCAGGAGGTGGTCTCGCGGATGCGCGCCTCGAAGCGCGGCGGATAGCGCTCGAGGAATTCGCCGTAGTTGGTGATGCGGGCGAGGCCCCGCTCCTCGATGACCCGGAGGGCGTACGCCAGCGCCATGTCGCCGTAGCGGTGGTGGTGGCCGAAGGTCTCGCCGTCGGTGGCGATGTGGACCAGGCGGGACTCCTCGCCGTCCTGGGGAAAGGCCCCCACGAGGCGGGCGGCCAGGTCCTCGCCGGAGGTCAGGAGTCCCTCGAAGGCCACGGCCCTCGCCACGGGGCCGTCGTAGAAGAAGAGGGCGATGGAGGCGCCGGAGGGCAGGAGGCAGCGGTAGGCGCGGGTGGGGTCCACCGAGGCGCCGTCCAGCTCCCGCCACTCCTCCTCGCCGATGGCGCGCACGGCGGCCGCCTGGTGCGGGGCGAGGACGGTGAAGGCGACGCCGTGGCGGGCCAGCACCTCGAGGGTCTCCGTGCTCACGGCGGTCTCGGGCAGCCACATCCCCTCGGGCCTTCGGCCGAAGCGGCGTTCGAAATCGCGGATGCCCCAGATCACCTGCGTCTCCCGGTCGCGCGGGCTGGCGAGCGGCATGATCATGTGGTTGTAGGCCTGGGCGAGGGCCGATCCGTGCCCCGAGAAGCGCTCGCGGCTCGCCTCGTCGCTCTCGATGATCCGGTGGTAGAGGGCGGAGGCGTGCAGCTCCAGCCAGCTCAGGAGGGTGGGGCCGAAGTTGAAGCTCATGCGCTCGTAGTTGTTGGCGATGTCGGCGATGCGGCCCTCGCCGTCGAGGATGCGGGCCGTGGCGTTGGGCTGGTAGCACTCGTGCGTGATGCGCTCGTTCCAGTCGTGATAGGGGTGCGCCGACTCCTGGAGCTCCACGTGCTCCAGCCAGGGGTTTTCCCGCGGGGGCTGGTAGAAGTGGCCGTGGATACAGACGTAGCGGTTCATGCGCTGGCGCTCCGCTGGAGTGAGGAGTGAGGAGCGAGGAGTGAGGAGTCGAAAGAGGCCGGAACCGTTGCCGTGAGGATCATGGGGCGCTTCCTCCGTGTCTTGGTGCCTCTGGGGTTCATTTCTTCTCCGGCTTGAGGAAGAGCACCGCGAGGGGCGGGAGGGTGAGGCCGAGTGAGAAGGGGCGGCCGTGGGCGGGCTCGGGCAGGGCCTCGGCGGCTCCGCCGTTACCCAGGCCGCTGCCGCCGTACTCGGCGGCGTCCGAGTTGAAGAGCTCGGCCCAGCGGCCCTGCACCTCGACGCCGACGCGGTAGCCGTACCGTGGGACGGGCGTGTAGTTGCACGCCACGAGGATGGTCTCTTTCGGGTCGCCCGCGCTCCGCTCGAAGAGGAGAACGCTGCTCTCGGCGTCGTTGCAGTCCACCCACGAAAAGCCCTCGGGGCGGCAGTCGCCGGCGTGGAGGGCGGGCTCGCGCCGGTAGAGCCCGTTGAGGGCGCGGACCATGGCCAGCAGGCCCTTGTGGGGTGCGTACTCCAGCAGGTGCCAGTCCAGGGAGCCGTCGTGGGACCACTCCCGCCACTGGCCGAACTCTCCCCCCATGAAGAGGAGCTTCTTGCCCGGCTGGGCGAACTGGGTGGCGAGGAGGGCGCGGAGGTTGGCGAAGCGCTGCCAGTCGTCGCCCGGCATGCGGCCCAGCAGGGAGCCCTTGCCGTGGACCACCTCGTCGTGGGAGAGGGGCAGCACGAAGTTCTCGGTGAAGGCGTAGAGGCCGCGGAAGGTCAGCTCGCCGTGGTGGTGGCGGCGGTGGATGGGATCGCTGCGGAAGTACTCCAGGGTGTCGTGCATCCACCCCATGTCCCACTTCAGGCCGAAGCCCAGGCCGCCGGCGTAGGTGGGCCGGGAGACCATGGGCCAGGCGGTGGACTCCTCGGCCCAGGTCTGGACGCCCGGGAAGCCGGCGTAGATCTCCGTGTTGAGCCGCTTGAGAAAGTCGATGGCGTCGAGGTTCTCGCGCCCGCCGAAGGCGTTGGGCTCCCACTCTCCCTCCTTGCGCGAGTAGTCCAGGTAGAGCATGGAGGCCACGGCGTCCAGCCGGAGCCCGTCGGCGTGGTAGCGCTCCAGCCAGAAGAAGGCGCTGGAGAGCAGGAAGCTGCGGACCTCGTGGCGGCCGTAGTTGAAGATGGCGCTGCCCCAGTCAGGGTGCAAGCCCCGGCGCGGGTCCTCGTGCTCGAAGAGGTGGGTGCCGTCGAAGAACCCCAGGCCGTGCTCGTCCGTGGGGAAGTGGGAGGGGACCCAGTCCAGGATCACGCCGATGCCCTGCTGGTGCAGCGTGTCGATGAGGGCCATGAGGTCCTGCGGCGTGCCGTAGCGGCTCGTGGGGGCGAAGTAGCCGGTGCACTGGTAGCCCCATGAGCCGTAGAAGGGGTGTTCCATGACCGGCATGAGCTCCACGTGGGTGAAGCCCGCCTCCTTCACGTAGGCCGCCAGCTTGGGGGCGATCTCCCGGTAACTGAGGGAGCGCCCCCCCTCCTCCGGGACGCGGGCCCAGGAACCGAGGTGGACCTCGTAGATGGAGACGGGGGCTTCGAGCGTCTGCCGCGAGGCGCGCTCGGCCATCCACCCGCCGTCGCCCCAGGGGTAGTCCAGGTTCGAGACGATGGAGGCGGTCCTGGGGGGCGTCTCGGCCCAGAAGGCGAAGGGGTCGGCCTTGTCCACGCGGTAGCCGTCCACCCGTGAGTCGATGTGGAACTTGTAGCGGTCCCCCTTCCGGGCCCCCTCCACGAACCCCTCCCAGATGCCCGAGCTGCCCGAGGGCGCGAGCGGGTGGCTTCCGGGCGCCCACCGGTTGAAGTCGCCGATGACGCCCACCGCCTCGGCGTTGGGGGCCCAGACGGCGAAGTGGACGCCGCCCTTCCCCTCTCGCTCGCAGGGGTGGGCTCCGAGCTTGTCATAGAGGCGCGTGTGGGAGCCCTCATTGAAGAGGAATCGGTCCTCGTCGGTGAGCTGTAGCGAGTTGGCAGGCGGGAGGGCCTCTCCCTCCGGCTGGGTCCGGGCGGTCTCCGTCATGTTTTCCCCTCGCGATGTGGTGGCCTTCAGGAGCTCCAGAGCCTCGGCCACCTCGGGCCGGGCCGCCGACTCCTCCAGCGAGTAACGCAGGAAGCGGCTCCAGCTGGGCCGCTCTCCGGTCACTCCGGGCCAGTTCTGCGGGACGGTCTCGCCCCAGAGGTCCTCCAGGGAGACGACCACGAAGCCGGCCCGGCTCCCGCCGAGTTCGCCCAGCAGGGCGAGAAGGGCGGCGCGGGTCTGAGCGGCGTCCGTTCCGGCGGAAACGCCCAGTTGCCGGGCCACGTTCTCGCGGATCGCGCTCCGCTCCTCGCCTTCCAGCCGAGCCCCCTCCGGGTCCAGGAGGCCCAGCTCCCGGCGGTCCTGCACGTCCAGGCCCCGCCAGTAGGAGGCGAAGGGGGGCATGTCGTGGGTGTTGAGCGCGGCCAGGCCGCCCGGCGGCACCGCCTCGGAGGGCGGCGGCGAAGAGGCGTCGGTCTCGAAGGGGAAGACCCACATGTGCCTGAGGCCCCTGGCCGCCATGGCCCGGCGCACCTCGGCCGGCACGGTGCCCAGGTCCTCCCCCACGATCTCCGTGCCGTGGCGGCGGGACTCCAGACAGACCAGCGCGTAGAGGAGGTCGGTGGGGTAGCGGACGTAGAGGCCCTCGCGGGCCGGAAAGCCCGACGGCACCCAGAAGAGCCGGTGCAGCCCCATGACGTGGTCGATCCTCAGGATCTCCGCGTGGCGCATGGCGGCCGAGAGGGAGGCGCGTAGGTACTCCACGCCCTCCCCCGTCCGGAGCGCTTCGGGGTGGAGGGGAGGGAAGCCCCAGTCCTGTCCGCCCGAGAAGAAGGGGTCCGGCGGCGCGCCCGCCGAGACGCCGCGGGCGAAGAGCCCCGGGTGGCGCCAGGTGTCGAAGCCCTCCGGGTGGACCCCCAGCGGGTAGTCGAGGTAGAGCCCGACGCCTCGGCTCCTGGCGCCGTCGTGGGCCGCCTCCATCTGCTCCCGCGCGGCGAACTGCCCGTAGGTGTGGGCGAGCAAGGCGTCCGGGTCGTAATCCTCCTTGCGCCACTCCCCCCGGCGGAGGCGCTCCTCCCAGGCGGGCCATCCCTCGCGCCGGCGCTCCGCGACCGCCCGAAAGGCCGCGTAGGAGGACAGTTCGGGCTCCTCTCGGAGAAAGCGCTCGAAGCGCTCGCGGCGCGGGCCGGCCTCGGTCATCAGCCCGCGGGCGCACACCTCGAGGACGCGCCGCTTGAGGGCGTAGCCCGACCGGTAGTCGATCTTCCCCGCGGAGCGAAGCCGATCGGCCTCCTCCCGGAAGGCCGGGGAGTCCGCGAGGGCGCGGGCCTCCTCGGAGGCCGCCCACTCCGGGAGCGCGGCCACGTCCACGTAGTACTCGTTGAGGAAGAGCCTGCTCACCGGGGAGTACGGGCTCGGGTCAAAGGGCTCGTCGAGGAAGGCCGCGTGCAGCGGCAGGGTGGCCGCGAGGCTCCCCCCGCGCTCCGCCGCCAGGTCAGCCAGTCCCGCCAGCCGGCCGAAACTGCCCGCGGGGATGGACCCGCCGGCGCGCAGGGAGTACAGCGGCGCGAAGAGGCCCCACCGCGGGCCCCGCTCCTCGGCCGGAGCGGCGCAGGCCCGGCGCGGGGCCACCAGGAGCAGCCCCTCGGCGGTGCGCCGCCCGAGCCTCACGGCCAGACGGTGACACCCCGCGGGAAGCGGCTGGGGCCAGCGCGCCCTCGCACAGCGAAGGGCCAGCAGATCGCCCGGCCCCTCGGCGGAGAGCAGGGCCAGCGTGGCGCCGCGCTCCTCTCCGCTCTCCAGGCGCACGGCGGCCGAACAGGAGGCGGCCGAGCTCCCCTTGGGCAGGGAGAAGGCGATGAAACAGGGTGTGCCCTCGGTGGCAACCGTCACGGGAGGAATGAGTCCGGTCGAATGCTTCTCGGCCAGCGCCCGCATCAGGGAGGGGGCCTCCTCCGGCCTCTCGATGGGAACGCCCAGCGCCCGGGCCACGGCCATCACCGCTTCCGTGGAGGCCCGGCGCACCCGGCCGTCCAGCGCCCGGTACCGGGTCTGGATGCCGAGTAGGGAGGCGAGCGAAGAGAGGGGACCGCTTCCGAAGGCCATGGGCGGCTACTCCGGGTGCTGCATCATGCGGAGGATTCCTGTCAGCGGGATATCCACCCATTCGGGGCGGTTGGAGAGCTCGTATCCGACTTCGTAGATGGCCTTCTCCAGGAGGAAGGATTCGAGGAGCACGCGGAAGTCCTCCGGCGGCGAGGCGAGGTAGGGGCTCTCGCGGACGGCGCTCCAGTAGCTCCGGAGGTACTCCTGGGCCGCGGTGCGGACCCACACGTCGGCCCACGCCTCGGCGATGTCGCGCTGCCGCTCCTGCAGGATACCCCGGGCGAGCTGGGTCTTGATCGCGAAGTAGGCGGCGTACTGGAAGGAGCGGATCATGCCCGCCACGTCCCGCACCGGGGATCGCAGCAGGCGCCGGTCGGCCAGACTGCGCGCGGGCTCGCCCTCGAAGTCCACGATGGAGAAAGCCTTTCCGGTGTAGAGCACCTGTCCCAGGTGGAAGTCGCCGTGGTAGCGGGTGCGCCACGCCGAGAGCCTCCGGCGCGTTAGGCGCGCCAGCCGCTCCTCGATGCCCCTCTGCAGGGGCGCCACGCTGCGGGCGAGCTGGGCCGGCCGCTGGGAAAGCTCCGCCTGCTTCTTGGCGAGGAGCCCGAGGTTGGCGTGCAGAAGGGTCACGATGGCCTGGCAGATGCCCCGCTGGTAGAGCGAGGTGAAGGGCTGGGGCTCGAAGGAGGGGTTTCCCTCCCAGCGCACGAGGGCCCGGTGCATCCCGGCCGTGATCTCACCCAGAAGGCGGGCCAGGTCGGCGTAGGGACCCACGAGATCCAGCAGGAGGAGGGGCGTGGGCTCCTGGCTCCGAAGGTAGACGCTCCGGGCATCCACGACGGAGGCCGGCGGCCCCTGGGAGAAATCGGGCTGACTCAGGACCCGCTCGAAGAAGAGGCCGAGCGGGCCTTGCGTGTAGGTCCACCCGTCGCCCTGGCTGGGGACGAATTCGTGCAGGATGCCCAGGGCGAAGTCGTTGCGCTTCCGGTCGTTGTAGGAGAGGCTCGCGGCCATCCTGGGGGCGAAGGGGAAGTGGGCCTTTTCCGTCAGGTGGCTTCCCAGCGCCACTTCGGGGTGCTCGCCCTCCTCGATTTTCCGGTAGAGCTTGAGGATGAGGCTCTCTCCGAAGACGAGGGAGCTGTTGGACTGTTCGGCCTGCATGACCCGGGCCGCGGGCTCCCGCAGGGGGGCCAGGAGCTCCTGGGCCACGGCCGGAACCTTTGCCACGTGAAGGGCGCCGTGCTCCGTCTCCAGCTCCCTGCCTTGGCGGAGCAGCCGGAAGAGCAAAGGCGGAAAGAAGGCGCCGTAAATGGCGTCGTACAGAATCCCCCTCCGGCCGCGGCGGCCCAGCGTGAGGGTGCACAAGACCGCCGCCGGGTGCTCCTTCAGCCTCTCCCTGGCCCTTTCTTCTTCTTCTTCGAAAGCCAAGGGGAGGAAGTAAGTTTCGGGCGGACTCTCCTCGTAGAAGACGTCCACGAAGCAGAGGATGGCCCGTTCGCAGCTCCTGCGGCCCGCGAGGCGGGCGGTGTCCCGGATGACGGCGTCCCTCAACGTGCGGCCCTTGCCGGCGAACCAGCGGCTCCGCCGGAGGAACTGCGGGAGGGCCGCCTCGACCCGGCGCCGGTGGGCCTCCCCGAACAGCTCCGTCCAATCCTCCACCTCCCGGCAGGCGACGGCGGAAGGGGGAACCTGCTCGTGCGCCACGGTGAGGCGGGCCATGTCGGAGGATGGCTCCAGCGCGAACCAGAAGTAGCCGTAGGGGCCGAGGGTTACCTGGTAGGGCTCGGCGCCGATGGGTGCCATGGCCGTCTGCCCGAAGATCTCCAGCGGCACGTACCCCTCGAGGCCGGAAAGCTCCAGCCTGGCCTGCTGGGCGTGGCGGGAGAGGTTGGCTACGACGAGGATGGTCTCGCCCTCGCCGCGGCGCAGGAGCGCGAGCACCGGCTGGCTGGAGGGATGGAGGAACTCCAGGCTGCCCCTCGAAAGCGCCGGGTGGGCGCGGCGCAGGGCGATGGCCCGCCGCATCCACCACCAGACGGAACTGGAGTTGGCTCGCGCGGCCTCCACGTTGACGGCCAGGAAGTGGTAGGCCGGATCCACGATGAGCGGCAGGTAGAGCTGCTGGGCGGGCGCCGAGGAGAAGCCGGCGTTGCGGTCGGCGCTCCACTGCATGGGCGTGCGCACGCCGTCGCGGTCCCCGAGGTAGATGTTGTCGCCCATGCCCAGCTCGTCGCCGTAGTAGAGGACCGGCGTTCCGGGGAAGGAGAAGAGCAGGACGTTCATGAGCTCGATCTTCCGGCGGTCGTTCTGGAGCAGGGGGGCCAGGCGCCTCCGGATGCCGAGGTTGATGCGGGCGTTCGGATCCAGCGCGTAGGTCCTCACCATGTAGTCCCTGTCCTCGTCCGTCACCATCTCCAGCGTGAGTTCGTCGTGGTTCCGGAGGAAGAGCCCCCACTGGCAGGAGGACGGGATGGCCGGCGTCTGGGCCAGGATGTCCTCCATGGGGAAGCGGTCCTCGCTGCTGATGGCCTTGAAGAGGCGCGGCATCAGGGGGAAGTGGAAGGCCATGTGGCACTCGTCACCCTCGCCGAAGTAGGCCACGGCGTCCTCGGGCCACTGGTTCGCCTCCGCCAGGAGCATCCGGCCCGGGAAGCGGGCGTCCACGTGGCGGCGGAGCTCCTTCAGGAAGGCGTGCGTCTCGGGCAGGTTCTCGCAGTTGGTCCCCTCGCGCTCGTAGAGGTAGGGCACGGCGTCCAGGCGCAGGCCGTCCACCCCCAGCCCCAACCAGAAATCCATCACCTTGAGGATCTCCCGGCGCACCTCCGGGTTGTCGAAGTTGAGGTCCGGCTGGTGGGCGTAGAAGCGGTGCCAGTAGTAGGCCTTGGCCACGGGGTCCCAGCTCCAGTTCGAGGCCTCGAAGTCCTGGAAGATGATCCGGGCCTCGGCGTACCGGTCCGGGGTGTCGCTCCAGACGTAGAAGTCGCGCCAGCGGCTACCCGGGGAGGCGCGGCGCGCCCGCTGGAACCACGGGTGCTGGTCGGAGGTGTGGTTGATCACCAGCTCGGTGATGACGCGGAGGCCGCGGCGGTGGGCCTCCTCCAGGAAGGCCTTGAAGTCTCTCAGGGTGCCGTACTGGGGGTGGACGCCGTAGTAGTCGGCGATGTCGTAGCCGCCGTCCTTGAGGGGGGATGGGTAGAAGGGGAGCAGCCAGAGGGCACTGACGCCGAGGTCGATGAGGTAGTCCAGCTTGGAGGCGAGGCCGCGGAAGTCCCCGAAGCCGTCGGCGTCGCTGTCGCAGAAGGCCCGGGCGTGCACCTCGTAGATGATGGCGTCCTTGTACCACTGGAGATCGGGGGAGGACAGCCCGGATGGGCTCGCTGGGTCGGTCATGGCCTGGTCTCTCCTCAAGGTCCGCCGCCCGTGCCGCGCGCCGGGCGCACTCTCAGGATGTGGGCCGGCAGCCGCTGGGGGTCCAGTTCCACGAAATTCCTGGGGCCGTTCCAGGTGTAGGTCTCGCCTCCCAGCAGGTCCTCGACCCGGTAGCTCCCCGCCTCGGGAAGCCCCAGTGCGGGCAGCCGGAGGCCGGTCCAGGCGGACTGGCGGTGGCGGGGATCCAGGTTCACCACCATCAGGAGGACGTTCTCCCCCCGCCGCTTGCTGTAGGCCAGGAGGTTCGGATTGTCGGTCTCGTGGAAGGTCAGCGGGTCCGTGAAGCGCAGGGCCGCGTTGGCGCGGCGGATGGAGTTCACCCTGGCGATGAGCCCGCTCAGGCTCTCGGGGCTCTCCCGGTCCCAGAGGCGAAGCTCGAACTTCTCCGAGTGGAGGTACTCCTCGCTGCCGGGCTCCCTGGGCTCCTTCACGCAGAGCTCGAAGGGCGGGCCGTAGATGCCGTAGCTCGCCCCCAGGGTGGCGGCGAGGACGAGCCGGATCGCGAAGGCGGGCCGGCCGCCCTCCTGAAGGTAGGCGTGCAGGATGTCCGGCGTGTTGGCGAAGAGGTTGGGCCGGAGGAATTCCTTCAGCGGGGGGCTCGTCAGCTCCCGGAAATACTCCCCAAGTTCCCAGGAGCCGGTGCGCCAGGTGAAGTAGGTGTAGGACTGGCTGAAGCCCGCCTTGGCCAGCCGGGCCATCACCTTGGGGCGCGTGAAGGCCTCCGAGAGGTAGATCGTCTCCGGGTGGCTGCGCTTGAGCGAAGAAAGGCACCACTCCCAGAAGGCGAAGGGCTTGGTGTGGGGGTTGTCCACGCGGAAGATGGAGACCCCCTGCCCGATCCAGAATTCGAAGACGCTTCTGAGCTCTCGCCAGAGCGAGAGCCAGTCGTCGCACTCGAAGTCGAAGGGGACGATGTCCTCGTAGCGCTTGGGCGGGTTCTCGGCGTACCGGATCGTGCCGTCAGCCCGGTGGCGGAACCACTGCGGGTGCTCCCTCACGTAGGGATGGTCGGGGGAACACTGGAAGGCCACGTCCAGAGCCACTTCCAGCTCGTGCCGTTGGGCCTGAGCCACCAGCTCCCGGAAGTCCTCGAAGGTGCCGAGCTCGGGGTGGATGGACTTGTGCCCCCCCTCCTCGGAGCCGATCGCCCACGGGCTGCCCGGGTCGCCGGGGCCGCAGAGCAGGGCGTTGTTGGCGCCCTTGCGGTGCGTCGTGCCGATGGGGTGGATGGGCGGCAGGTAGAGGACGTCGAAGCCCATGCCGGCGACGTAGGGGAGCAGGGCGATCAGGTCCCTGAAGGTGCCGTGCCTGCCCGGCACGGGCGAGGCGGAGCGGGGGAACATCTCGTACCAGGCCCCGTACCGGGCCCGCTCCCGATCCACGGCGACGGGAAGAACCAGCGGATAGCTCACGGCGAAAGGCCGGGGAGCGTTTAGCGCCATGAGGTCCGCCATCTCCGGGGAGGCGGCCGCGGCGAAACGGGCGCTCTCCTCCCCCTGGCCCTCGGCCGCGGCGGCGGCGGCGCGCAGGCGCCGGGCCTCGGCGGGCGGGGCGTGCTCGGCGGCCTCCTCGATCAGGGCTGCCCCTTCCCGCAGGTCCAGCTCCACGCTCTGGCCCGCCTGGAGCTTCTTGGCGGTGGCCTCGCGCCAGGTGACGTAGCGGTCCACCCACGCGGCGAGGGTGAACTCGTAGGGCGCCTCCTCCTCCACGGTGAACTCGGCGGCCCACCGGTCGTTCCCGAGGTGGTCCATGGGAAGCTCGCGCCAGCGGCGCCGCCCCTTCCGCCGATAGAGGAGCCTGCAGGCCAGCAGGTCGTGCCCGTCGGAGAAGATGTCCGCCTCCACGCGCACGCTCTCGCCCGGGGTGCGCTTGACGGGAAAGCGTCCTCCGTCCAGCTCCGGGGCCACGGCCGTGATCACCACGCGCTGACGTCCGTCTTCCATGCCTATCCTTTCCGTGCCATCCCCCGTGGGCCCTCGTCCGACCTTGTTGGAAACGTCTTCATACCATGGGATTATGCCGTGCCCGGTTCCGCGGGTCCAGTCCGGGCCCGCCGCCATATTCCGGCGGGGGCTCTCTCGTTCGTATGGAGGAGACGGTCACTGGGGGGCGGCCGGCAGGTTGTGGAAGCGATCGCCAGATCGCGAAGTCGCCGTCAGGCGACGGCTCCCACATCACCCACATCGTGCCCTCGCATCCTGGTGGTACTTTTTCAATTCGCAATTCGCAATGGGGACAAGGGAGAAGTGAAGTAAATGAGGCTTCCTCCCGGCATTCTGGCACGGGATTTCGCGCGCAGGAGCGCCGCCCCTGCGACCAGGCCGCCTAGGACTTCACGGAGGCCGGATCGAGCTCGCTGACGGCCACGGGGGTCGAGACGCCCTTGAAGCTTCGCTCCTCCAGGGGGCCGTATGGAAACTCTTGGTGCGTGAGGGAGCGTATCCGGTCGGAGACGAGGATGCGGCCGGGCGTGCAGGCCGTCTCCAGCCGCTTGGCCAGGTTGATCCCCCGTCCGACGGCGGTGTACTCCATGTGCTCGGGCGCGCCGAAATTCCCCACCGTCAGGTAGTCCTGATGGATGCCGACGCGCAGCGCCAGGGAGGCGCCCATTCCCCTCTCCTGCCAGAGCTTTCCGAGGTCGGTGGTACGCTCCTGCATGGCCAGCGCCATCCGCACGGCCCGGAGCGCCTGCTCCGCGGGCTCCATCTCCTCGAAGGCGCCGAAGAAGCCCAGGATGCCGTCGCCCATGAAGCGGGCGAGGGTGCCGCCGTGGAGCCGGATGGCCTCCACCATCTCGGTCAGGTAACGGTTCAGGAGGGCCGTGATCTCCTCGGGCTCGGTGCGCTCGGTGAGGGCCGTGAAGCCGGCCAGATCCGTGAAGAAGACGGTCACCAGCCGGCGCTCGCTCCCCAGCTCCACGTCCTCCTCCGAGAGGAGGACCTTCTCCACGAGCTTTTGCGGGAAGTACTTCGTCAGCCGCCGGTCCTTGGCGATCTGGACGAGCTGCTCGCGGACCTTCTTCTCCAGCTCCTCGTTGAAGCTCTTGAGCATGCGCTCCTGCTGCCGGATCCGGATGAGGTTCCGGGCCCTGGCCATGAGCTCCTTGGAGTCGAAGGGCTTGGGCAGGTAGTCGTCGGCCCCCACCTC
>JAJYLT010000015.1 GCA_021787565.1 Acidobacteriota bacterium | reverse complement strand
GACGCCTCCAGGGACGACGTGTTCCACCGGTGGGTGGAGGTGTACCTGCCCAATTACGGATGGTTCCCCGTGGACCCCTCGGGCGGAGACTCGCCGGTGCCCGCGGAGCAGGCGGACTACTTCGGGGGCCTGGCCAACCGTTTCCTCATCACGACGCTGGGGGCGGGCGACAGCAGGACGCTCGGGTGGGACTACGACAGCAACGCCTCCTGGACCGCCGTGGGCAGAGTGAAGCTCATGCAGAGGAAGGCGGGCGAGTGGAGCCCCATGGGAAAACGCTTCGAGCCCGCCCTCGTGGGCGAGCCCGGCGGGCTCACCTGCAATCCCAAAGGGTGAAACGGGCCGCCGGGTGGTGGGAGGCCGGCCATGGAACGGCTTCCCCGTTGGCCCGACGGATCCCCGAGCCGGAACGGCCGTCCGTGCGGGCGGCCGTTTGCATTCCTGAAAAGCCTGAGAGAGCCTCAGTGATTGCCGTCGGAGTTGGAACCGGCCACCACCAAGCCCAGCTTCTCGGCCAGCAGTTCGCCGAGGTTCAGCCCTGGTGGCGGCGTCTCCTTCATTTTCACGGGGCGCTCCTCTGAGCGCCTGGCCGCCCTCGGCGCCGGCCGCTCACGCCTGGGCGCGTCTTCCGCCCTGGGCTCACGGGGTGCCGGGGCCTCAAGCGTGCCTGGAGGCAGGTCTTCCACTTTGAGGGGCGGCGGCGCATCCTTGCCGAGCCGCGATCGCACCGAACGGACCTTTTCCTGGAGCTCGGTGGCCGTCTCCTTGACCTTCTCCATGCGGCCACGCTTCTCCTCGGCCCACCTCGTCATGCGCTCGGACAGGCCAGGCTCGGTGGCCGAGGCGATTCTGGTGTCCAGATCCGTAATCTCCGCGGCAAGACGCTCCTGATAGAACTGGTTCTTGAGGAGGGTGATCTCCCACCGCTGGAGGTGCTCGCGCATGCGCTCGACCCATTCGTCGTGCTGGCGCCGGCGCTGCTGGCGGCCCTCTTCGATGCGTTCGGAGCACCGCTTCCAAGCGTTTCTGAGGGTTTCGCGAATCTTCTCGGTCTTGGGAGGGGGCATGGGTGAGCCCTTCAGCTCCAATTGGAAGTCCCGAATCTGCCCCTGGACACCGTGCGGCTCCTCGCTCTCGGATGCGGCGAGCAGGGCGGCGGCACGCTCCTCCAGCGCGCCGAACAGCTTCTGACGAAATTCACCGCGGTGCTTCCGGATGGCCTCCCGGACCTCAAGCCAGCGAATCCAGCACGATTCGCGATCCTCTTTCAGCAGCCGGGCCGCGACGAGGGGATCGGCGCCCGAGAGATGGGGTGAGCCCGAATCACCCTCGGTCTTCTCATCCTCGGCGGAAACCTCTTCGGCTGCGGCGGAGGACACGGACAGGGGATCCTGGTTCTTCATGAGCGCCAGGGCCTGATTCAGGGCGGATTGGGCCCGCTCCAACTCCTCAAGCGTGGAGGCCTGGTCGTTGAGGGCCAGCGCCTCTTCGGTGAGGGCCTCGATGGCGGCGCGCTTGAGCTGGGACTCCTCTCGAAGCTTGGCCCTCTCGCCATCCTGACGGGAGCGCGTCTGCTTGCAGAGGTCGTGGAAGTCCTTCCAGAGCTGTTCCCGCTCCTCCGGTTCGAGGGGCTTGAAGGACTTGAACTGGGAGGTGATCTCCCTGGCCTGCGCCCAGAAGTCG
The DNA here is from genome assembly GCA_021787565.1 of Acidobacteriota bacterium. Taxonomy (GTDB): domain Bacteria; phylum Acidobacteriota; class UBA4820; order UBA4820; family DSQY01; genus DTPS01. The sequence goes on along the minus strand of JAJYLT010000015.1, from coordinate 77,218 downwards.
ACGTACTGAGCGGCTGAATCGCCCTCGACGAACCCCCTGAGCTTGATAATCTCCGTCCGGATGACCTCGGCGTTCGCCCTGGCGAGCTGAAGCCAGCGTTCCCGGTCTAACTCTCCGCTCATGATGTCCTCCCAGCGCTCTGCCGACAGGTTCTCGGCGGCCGAGGAACCCGTGCGAGGCATTCTACCAGAAAATGGTCTTAGCGTCAGGCGGGGGATCAGCGGGTCTGGGGTGTGGGTCAGGTGACCAAGGCGCGGAGTGGGGGGAGAGAAGGTATCGAACGGCACGGTCACTCTCGCTGGAAGCGCGGGGGGGTTCCATGGCAGACGGGGCCGGGGCCCGGACGAACCGGGCCCCGGCATTGAGGACGAGAGGAGCGATGGGGTTCAGTCGTCCCCTCCTCCGCCGCTTTCGCCGTGCGGACCTTCGGAGGAATCGGGGGAGTTGGTGTGGCAGGCGCCGCACTTCTGGCCGATGGGCCCAGAACTGCCCTGGTAACTGATGGGCTGCCAGTTGTCCGCGGCCCTCATGGAGGGGTACCAGGCGTGCGGGCTGTTGTGGCAGGCCGCGCAAGCCACGCCGTGGTGGCCCACGCTGTTACGGTAGAGGACCGTGCCCGTGTTCATCAGCGAACCGTCGTGGCAGTTGCCGCAGTTGGGCTCGTCCAGCCAGGGCCGGCGGCCCTGTTGAATGGTGGCCGCCACGTTGGCCAGGGTGCCGTGGCAGTGCTGGCAGTTGGGATCGGTGGGGCTGTTGGGGCCCATCTCCTCGATGGCGCTCCGGTTGCACTGGGTCTTGGCGCCCGGATGGCAGTCGTAGCAGGCCGGCTGGTTGGCCTGGGGGAGGGAACCGTGCTTGAGGTGCATGGCCAGGGAGAGCGAGGGCACGCCCACAGTGCCCGGCGTGCCGAGGGCGTTGTCGCTGTGGCAACTGGCGCATAGCACCGGCCGGTGGTCGTAGAGGTTCGTTCCGTAGGTGGCGTCGTGGAGCATGAGGATGTTGCCCTCGGGGGTGCCGCTGGCGAATCCGCCCGTACCCACCCCGCCGTCCGCGTGGCACTTCTGGCAGTTCATCTCGTCCGAGACGGGCGCCGTGGCCTGGACCTGCGAGAGGATCTTGCCCGTGGAGCTGGATCTCACCGTGATCACCGCCGTCTGGTAGGGGTTCCAGGTCATGTCGTCGTTGTAGGGAAGGAGTGGAATGCCGGTGGCAGCGTAGTGCGGAAAGGGGCTGGATGCGAAGACCATCTCGCCCGACAGCCCGTTGCCCGTGAGTCCCTTACCCGGAGGAAGGGCGACTCCGAAGAGCGCCTGGGCGTAGGTCCAGAAGTCGGTCTTGCCGGCCGTGGTCGTGTTCTGCGGAAAACTGTAGGAGACGGTAATGCCCGAGGCGACGAGCCGAGGTTCGTCGCCGCGCTTGATGACCTGGACCATCAGGTTGTTGTAGGGTGGCAAGATGGCCATCTCGGCGAAACGGGGGCTGATGCAGTGCATGCCCAGGTCGTTCCAGGCCAGCACGGTATAGCTGCTCGATGTTCCGCTTCGTCCGTCGGAGTATACGGCCAGGCCGGCCGTGAGGCCGATGAGCAACAAAACCACTACGCCGGCGGCCACGAGGCGCCGCCGGTCCATTCGAGGCTTGAACATGTCGGACTCCTTGTCCCAAAGTTTCGTCTGTACGGGGTAACGACTGCGGGGCGGGTCCTGGAATCAACCCTCCTCTCCGGTAACCGGGCCCCCGAGTCCGGCTCAACCAACCGTGCTCAGTTCGTCGCGGTACAGGTCCACTTCGGGGCGGGTCCGATGGCGAGCCTCCTTTCCCGGTAACCGGGCCCCCGATGCAGCTAACAGAGATACAGTTTCCCCCAAAAGGTAACAGGCTGGTCGCGGACGGCCGCCGCGCCGAGGCGCAAGGGGATGTTCTCCTCTCGCTTGGGCGAAGTGAGGAGTGAGGAGTGAGGAGTGAGGAGTGAGAAAAAAGGAACCGCGGAGATCACCGCCGGCTGCTCCTCATCCATCATCCATCATCTGCCCCTACTCCACCTTCACGATGGAATCCGTGTCGATCTGGGCGCGCTGGAGGCTTCCGGAAAAGTCCACGTAGACGGCCTTCCACTCGGAGAAGAGGTCCAGGGCCTCCTTGCCGCCTTCTCGGTGGCCGTTGCCGGTCTGCTTCACGCCGCCAAAGGGCAGGTGGTTCTCGGCGCCGATGGTGGGGGCGTTGACGTAGAAGAGGCCGGTCTGTACGTCCCGCATGGCCGCGAAGGCCTTGTTCACGTCCTGGGTGTAGATGGAGCCCGAGAGGCCGTAGGCGCAGTCGTTCTGAAGCGCGATGCCCTCCTCGAAGGTCTTGAAGGGCACCACCGAGAGGATCGGACCAAAGATCTCTTCCTTGAAGATGCGCATGGACGGCTTCACATCGGCGAAGATGGTCGGCTCCAGGAAGAAGCCCTTGCCGTAAGACTTGCCGGCGAGCCGCTTCCCACCGCAGAGGAGCTTGGCGCCCTCCTTCTTCCCGATGGCGATGTACTCCAGATCGGTTTTGAGCTGGCTCTCGTCCACCGCCGGGCCCATCTCCACGCTCTCGTCCAGGCCGTTGCCGACCTTGAGGGCTTTGGCGCGCTTGACCAGCGCGTCGAGGAATTTCTTATAGATCCCCTTCTGAACCAGGCAGCGGCTCGTGGCCGTGCAGCGCTGTCCGGTGGTGCCGAAGGCGCCCCAGAGCACCCCGTCCACGGCCAGATCCAGTTCGGCGTCGTCCATGACGATGACGGCGTTCTTCCCGCCCATCTCCAAGCCCACGCGCTTGAAGTCCTTGGCGCAGGCCAGATTGATCTGGCGTCCCACGTCGGTGGAGCCGGTGAAGGAGACGAGGGCCACGTCGGGGTGCTCGCAGAGGGGGTTGCCCACCCTGCGCCCCGATCCGGTCACGTAGTTGACCACGCCCTTGGGGAAGCCCACCTCCTCGGCGCCCCTGATGAGGTTCCAGACGGTCAGCGGCGTGAGGGTGGCGGGCTTGATCACGACCGTATTGCCGCACACCAGCGCCGGCATCATCTTCCAGGTCGGGATGGCCATGGGGAAGTTCCACGGTGTGATGAGGGCGCAGACGCCGATGGGCTGGCGGACCGCCATGGCGAACTTGTTGGGCAGCTCGCTCGGCGTCGTCTCGCCGTACATGCGTCGCCCCTCGCCCGCCATGAAGAGGGCCATGTCGATGCCCTCCTGCACGTCGCCGCGCGTTTCGGTGAGGATCTTGCCCATTTCCCGGGTGGCGTCGTGGGCCAACCGCTCCTTGTTCTCCATGAGCCAGAGGCCGAGTTTCATCACCAGTTCGGCGCGCTTGGGCGCGGGCACCAGCCGCCACCGCCGGAAGGCCGCTTTGGCAGCCGCCACCGCGGCGTTCACATCGCGTTCGTCGCTGTCCTGAAAGTGCCCGAGGACATCGTCGGTATCGGCGGGGTTGACGTTGGCGAAGGTCTTCCGGGTGGCCGAGGTCACCCACTCCCCGTTGATGTAATTTTTATAGATCGTCGGTTTCTTGGCCATCTTATGCCTCCTCTTGGGGTTGAAGGGCGCTTGCGCGCGGGAAAGAAAGTGTACCAACCGACGTCTCGGTAGTCAAAGCGCTCCACGATCCCAGATTCCGCGATGGAATCGCACTCGTAGGAGCGCCGCCCCCGGCGCGACGGACCGTACGCGGGCACCGCATCCTGGTCGCAGGGTCACCCGGTTCGCGGCGAGGCGCCGCTCCTACGCAGGCGTTGAGCCGCTATCGCGGAATTGGGGACGATCCGTGGATGCACGCAATGGCAAGGGGAGTGCCCATGGATGGGCTGGGCGTTGGCCACGGCCTGCACGGGCTCGTTCTCCCAGAGGCCGCCCGTTCCCAGAAACGTCCCCAACCCGCTCTCGGCTGAGATGCCGGCGCCGGTCAGAACGGCCAGTCGTCTCCCTTCAGGGCCAGCCACGCCACACCTCCCGGATTCGCGCGGAGCCGATGGGTCCCTCCCGGAGGACCACCGGTTCCTCGCCTGTGGCCGCGACCACCGTCGAGGGCAGTCCTCCCGGCGCCCTTCCGCCGTCCAGCACGAGGAGAGGAGCCCCCGGAAAGGCGCGAGCCACCGCCTCCGCATCGAGACAGGGCGGCTCTCCGCTCAGGTTGGCGCTGGTCACCGCCAGGGGTGCCCCGGCCAGGGCGAGCAACCGCAGGGCCACGGGATGGTCCGGGACCCTCACGGCCAGCGTGGCGGCTCCGGGGGCGAACCAGGGCGGGCACGTGGGCGGCCGCGGAAGCACGAGGGTGAGCGGGCCGGGCCAGAAGGCGCGGCCCAACCGCTCGGCCCCCGGGGAAAAGGGGAAGCCCCAGGCTCGGGCTCGGGCCAGGCTGTCCATTTGGAGGGGGAGGAGCTTCTCCTGCGGCCTGCCCTTGAGTTCGAAGATCTGGTCCGCACCCGCAGGGCCGTCCAAACAGGCGGCCAGGCCGTAGACCGTTTCCGTGGGAAGGGCCAGCACCCCGCCCGCCTTCAGGTGTCTCCAGGCCTCCTCGATCCAGCCCTCGCCCCGGGTCCCTATGGTCCGCACGGCCGACCTCACAAGAGCGGGCCCCCAGCCGTTGAGCGGGTTCCCGCAGGGCTCGTTCTCCCCGCCATCGCTTCCGCTCCTCTTATCCCCGTGAGCCGCCGAGGCCTCACCGATTCGCGGCGCTTCGGTCCTTCGCCAGGATCTCCTCCCGCTTGGCCTCGCGGGACTTCTTGACGGCGGCGCGGAGATCCGGTCTGGAAAGGGAGAGAATCTGGGCCGCCAGGTGGGCGGCGTTCGCCGAACCGTTGATGGCTACCGTGGCCACGGGCATTCCAGGGGGCATCATGACCGTGGAGAGCAGGGCGTCTTGCCCGTTCAAGGGCCCGGAAGCCACGGGGATGCCGATCACCGGCAGCGTGGTATGGGCCGCCGCCACTCCCGCCAGGTGGGCCGCCATGCCCGCGGCGGCGATGATGACTTCGATGCCCCGCTGCTCGGCCCCTTCGACGTAGGAGGCCGTCTCGTGAGGAGTCCTGTGGGCGGAGAGGACCCTGCACTCGAAGGGGATGGCGTAACTTTCCAGCGTTTTCAGGCACGCATCGATGACCGGGAGATCCGACGCGCTGCCCATGAGCACCGCCACCAGGGGATGCGCCTCGCTCATCGTTTCACCTCCAAGGAGATCATTCTAACAACGGGCCGCCGGCCAAGGAAAGCCGGCGGGGAAGCGGGCCAGTCTTGACAGAATGCGGCCGCTGGTTCATGTTCGCGTTGGAGGTGCCTGGGTGCAGGACCACGACCACCAGCGGTGCATCGAGATGTTCAACCGCCTGTCGAGCTACCTGGATGGGGAGCTGGATGGATTGTCCTGCGAGGAGCTGGCCCGGCACATGGAGAACTGTGAACCTTGCCGCCTCTACCTCCAATCCCTCGAGGCCACCCGGAATGCCCTGCGCCACCTGGCGGAACAGCCGGAAATCCCGGCACAAGAGAGCGAACGCCTCCTGAAGGCCTGTCTGGAAGCCTTCCAGGCCGATCTCCGGACGCGGCAATCCCGTTGACCCCTTCCGATCGTCCCGATCTGCCGTCCTTCGAAGAGCGCGGAACCGTCCCCGTCGGCGCTGACCCGGCGGATATCGGCCCCGGCGGCTTGCATCCGGCCCCGAAGCCGTGGGAAGGATTCTTCATGCTGGTCGTCGCCGGGACCCTCTTCTGGGGGGGGGCAGTGGCGGCGCGAGGGGGGCCTCTCCTCTTTCTGGTGGCGTTTCTTCCGCTCCTGAGCTTCGTGGTCCCCGTCCTGACCTGGGGGTGGCTTCGAGGACAGCTCCAGAGCTTTTTCCCCGCGCGGCACGTGACGGCGCGCGGGCTGGCTCAGACCCTGATCCTCGCCGCGGGCGGATCCCTGACGGCGCTGGCCCTGGCGGGGGCGCTCTCGGCCCTTCCGGGAGCGAAGGGAGAGGATGCGGCCCTCCGGGGGCTGCTGGGGGGCTTTCCTCCGGCCGCCCAGTTGCTGCTGTTCGCCCTGCTCCCCGCGCTGAGCGAGGAGGTGCTCTTCCGGGGCGCCCTCCTGTCGGCCCTGCGCTCGTGGGGGGCGCTTCCGGCGTGCCTGGCATCGGGGCTCCTGTTCGGGTTCTTTCATGGGTCGATCCTGCGCTTCGCGCCCGTGGCCCTTCTCGGAACGGTCCTCGCGGCGGTGGTGTGGCGCACAGGCAACCTCTGGGTGGCCGTGGGCTGTCACGCGCTGCACAACGCGGCCATTCTCTGGGTGTTGGATGAAACCGCGGGTGCGTCGGCGCGAGCGCCCTCCGCTCTGCTTCTGGCGGTGGCCGGAGGATTGGGCCTTGTTCTCCTCTCGGCGGGGCTGCGCGGCTTCGGGGCCGGCGCCTCGAATGAGGGGGACCAGAATGGCTCCAGGAGTCGGGGCGAGGAGGGCCTGAAGGAGCTCGGCGCGGGCATCGAAAGGGCTATGCGGGAAGCGGCTCCTCGGTCCAAGCCTGACCTCGGAACCGATACCGACGAGCCACCCGGCACCCGATTCCCGTCATGATCTCGTAGGGAATGGTCTTGGCCCAGCGGGCCCAGTCCCACGGGCCGAGGCTCTCGGCGCCCTCTTGGCCCCAGAGAGTGACCTCTGTCCCCTCGCTCAAGTCGCCGGCCGGGTCCAGGTCCACCGCCGTCAGGTCCATGCTGACCCGTCCCACGATGGGGCAGCGGGCCCCGTTCGCCAAGGCGTAGCCCTCACCCTGGAGGCAGCGCGGGAGGCCGTCCGCATAGCCCACGGGTAGGATGCCGATCCGCTGTCCCTCCCGGCACAGATAGGTGGCGCCGTAACCGACGGGAGCGCCGGCGGGCATCCTCTTGATCTGGGCCAGGACGGTCCTGAAGGCGACGGCGGGGCGCAGGCCGATATCGGGCAGTGCCGACGAGGGCCTCATCCCGTAAAGGCTGAGGCCGGGCCGGCAGAGGGAGAGGTGGGTGGCGGGATGGGCGAGGATGGCCGAGGAGTTGGCCAGATCCACCCACTGAGGGTCGATGCCCGCTCCTCGCAGCTGGTCGAGGATCTGCAGGAAGCGATCGAGCTGCCACCGGTTCTGCTGGGCCTCGGGGTCATCGGCGCTGGCGAGGTTGGAGAAAAGTCCGGTGATGACGACGTTCGGGCACGATGCCAGGGCGGCGAGCAGCGCCGGAAGTTCCTCGGGCCTGAAGCCGAGGCGGCCCATGCCTGAGTCCACCTTGAGGTGCGCCTCGGCGCGGACGCCCCGGCTTTGGGCATCGGCTTGCAGGGCCTTCAGGAAGCCGAGGGAATAGAGCGCCGGCGTGATGCCGTGCTCCAGAATGGCGGGCACCTGCTCCAAGCCCGCCGGGCCGAGCAGGAGGATCGGCGCGGATATCTCGTGACGCCTCAGCTGGATGGCCTCTTCCACCAGGGCCACTCCGAGCCACGGTGCCAGTCCGGCTTCGGTGAGGGCGCGGGCCACCGGCAGGGCACCCATTCCGTAGGCGTTGGCCTTTACCACGGCCAACAGGGGGCGCCCCTGGGCCCTCGCGGCAAGGAGGCGGGCATTCCCAACGACCGCATCCAGGTCCACCGTCAGGAGGGTGGGGCGGAGCGAGAAGGCTGCTTCGGGGCGGCCGGGTTTTCTCATGGGTTCGATAGCTCCATGGTCGGGTGGGTTTCCTAGGTGCGGGGTCTGCCGAATGATCTCGGGCTTCCGGTTTTCGCTAAGGAGGGCGCGGCGGCCGATCCTGACAGGTGGGGTTCCATCACTGGGGGGGTTCACCTTCCGCGCCGCCCAGGTAGGAGTCGCCGAAGCCGGCAATGTGTTCGAGAAAGGTAAGGTCCACGATGCCGGTGGGGCCGTTCCGCTGCTTGGCGATGATGAGCTTGGCGCGGGCGCGGGCCTCCGGGTCGCCCTCCCGGGCCGCCGTGTTGCGGTGGAGGAAGAGCACCAGGTCCGCGTCCTGCTCGAGGGAGCCCGAATCGCGGAGATCCGAGAGCAGCGGCTCCTTGCCCTCGCCCCGCTTCTCGGAAGCCCGGGAGAGCTGGGACAGCGCCAGAACGGGAACCCGCATATCCTTGGCCAGGGCCTTCATGTTCCGCGAGATGGAGGCCACCTCCTGGTTGCGGTTCTCGAATCGACCCACGGTCCGCATGAGCTGTAGGTAGTCGATGATGACCAGGTCCAGGGGGCTCTTCGTCTTGAGCCTGCGGAGTTTGGCGGCGATGTCGAGGGAGGTCAAGAGGGGACTGTCATCGATGAAAATGGGGAGGGTGGCCAGGTAGTCCATCTTCATGACCACGTCGGCCCTCCTTGGGCGGGGAATCCGGCCCGTTCGGATTTGTTGGAGGTCGACCCTGCTTTCCATGGACAGGAGGCGGAAGAAGAGCTGCTCGGCGCTCATTTCGAGGCTGAAGACCGCCACCGAACGGCCCTGCTTGGCGGCGCTCAGGGCCAGCTGGAGGGCGAAGGCGGTCTTCCCGACGGAGGGCCGGGCGGCGAGAATGATGAAATCCGAGTTCTGCAGGCCCGAGGTCATGGCGTCCAGGTTTCGGAAGTTGGTGGGCACCCCCGTGACGTGCTCCCCCCGCTGCATGAGCCTTTCCAACATCTCCGCGGCGATGGGATTCAGTTCTTTCATGCTTCGAAGGGTGGATCGCAGGGTCTGGTCGCCCACCTCCAAGATGGACTGCTCGGCCTGGGCGAGGATGTTTTCGGGTTCGTCGGAGGAGGAGTAGGCCTCCATGATGATCTTGCTGGAGCGCTGGATGAGTTGCCGAAGCAGGGATCGGTCCTTGAGGATCTTCGCGTAGCTGAGGGCCGACGTGAGCTTGGGAATTCCCGATAGGAGCTCCGCCACGAACTCCGCTCCTCCGACGGCTTCAAGCTCGCCCCGGCGGTGAAGCCACTCCGTGACCGTCACCAGGTCCAGGGGTTGGTTCTGATCGCGCAAGTCCATGAAGGAGCCGTAGATGCGACGGTGGGGTGGGAAGGCGAAATCAGAGGCCGACAGCTCCTCGTGGACCTCCTCGAAGAGGTCGTTGTTCATGAGAATAGCGCCCAGGAGCGCCTTTTCGGCTTCCAGGTTGGCCGGCAGGCTCTGCTGGCTCAGGATTTCATCGATGCGGGTATGGGTGCCGGATTCTCGGCCAGCGGGTTCTTGGGCCAACGCAGGTCTCCCGGGGAACCGCAATAGTGCGGAACAGCCTTGTACACTACCACCCCCGCCACGCCTTGACAAGCGCTCCGAGGAGGCTCCGTTTCCGGGCTGGGTCCTGCCCCCCAACGGAGCCGACTCCGGAGTGAGCTCCACCTCCGGCCTTCGGGGCCGGTCGGATCGCGGCGAGGTCACCGCACGAGACGAGGGCTTTCGCCTCCGTTGCGTTAGTGCGTAGGGCACTTGGCGGGGGCGGGGTGGTCCGGGGCTACCCCCGGCCCGCGCATTCCGGCCGCAGGGTATTTGCATCGCTTCCGCCCTGCGATTACAATTGCGCCGTGTCTGGGGAGAAAGGGGCAGGGGCACCCCCGTTTTTGCACTTGACTTTCAGCTTCACATTCGATATGTTAAAGTGGAGCATTAAGTTTGGGGCCGTTAAGACGCTTTGAGAAGGGGAATCGAAGGTGTTCTTCGGAAAGAGCAAAAACCTATTGGGTCTGGATATTGGCTCCTCCGCCGTGAAGATGGTCGAGCTCAAAGATCTGGGCAAAGGCAAAGGGTACCAGCTCCTCTCCTTCGGAATCGAGCCCCTCCCGGCCGAGGCCATCGTGGGCGGCACCATCATGGACAGTGGGGCGGTGATCGACGCCATCACGAAGCTGATCCGAGAGAACAACATCAAGAACACCAACGTGGCCACGGCTGTGGACGGCAACTCCGTCATCATCAAGCGGATCTCCATGATGCCGATGAGCGAAGCCGAGCTGGCGGAGGCCATTCAGTGGGAGGCCGGGCAGTACATCCCCTTCGACATCGAAGAGGTCAAGATCGACCACCAGATCCTCGAAAGCGAGGGTGCCGGAGGAAATATTACGGTGCTCCTGGTGGCGGTGAAGCGGGACCTGCTGACCGAGTACGCCTCCTTGCTGGGGCAGGCAGGCCTCAACGTCTCGGCCTTGGACCTGGACGTTTTCTGTGCTCAGAATGCGTACGAGATCAACTATCCCATCTCCTCGGGGGAGATCACCGCGCTGGTCAACATCGGTGCGGGCACCACGAACATCTGCGTTCTCAAGGGGGGTAGCCCCCTTTTCTGGCGTGATATCCAGGCCGCTGGAAACAACTACACCGACTCCCTCCAGCGCGAGATGAACCTCACCTACGAGCAGGCCGAGTCCATCAAGCGGGGAACGGCGGTGGACGGAGTGCGGCAGGAGCAGGCCGCCCCCATCCTGAACGCCGTGACCGAAGAGTTCGGAGCCGAACTCAAGAAGACGCTGGACTTCTTCCGGGTGACCACGAACGAGAACGCCATCCACAAGATCATGCTCTCGGGCGGGGGCAGCCAGGTGACCAATCTCGACCGGTACATCAGCCAGTTCTTTGGTGTGCCCGTGGAGATCATGAACCCTTTCCAGAACGTCACGGTGGATGAGCGGAATCTTCCTCTAGATACCATCAATCGGCTGGCCCCGCATTTTGCCGTAGCTGTGGGGCTCGCCTTACGCAGGATGGGGGACTAGATGATCCGGATCAATCTGCTCAGGGAAGGGCGGGGCGGCAAGCGGGCAGCGGGAGGCGGGCCGAGAGTGGTGACCGGCCCCGCCGCGCCGGCGGAGGGTGGGCCTCCCTGGGGTATCTGGGTGACCCTTGTTCTTCTCACCGTGGTGGTCACTCTAGGGTATGGGGCTTGGCTGGTCACCAAGAATCGGAGCCTTGCGCTTCAGATCAGCCAGCAACAGGAGGAGCTGAAGAAGTACGAGGGCGCCCGAGAGAAGGTGGCGGAGCTGGAGAAGAAGAAGCAGGAATATACCGCCAAGGTGGACCAGATCAAGCAACTGAAGGACCAGCAGAGCGTTCCCGTCAGGCTCATGAACAAGCTGGTCGAGGTCCTGCCGGACGGTGCCTGGTACGTGTCGGTCACGCAGGGGCCGAGCGGTCAGATCTCCATCGACGGGCGCGCCAAGGGGATTAAGACCATTTCCATGCTGTACGATAATCTGGTGGCCGCCGCGGACTTCACCGGTGTCCAGCTTGGAGACGTGGCCCAGGTGGGAAGCAGCAGTGAAGACGTGTACAGCTTCCGCATTTCCTGCACCTACGCGGCTTCGGCGCCGAAGCCGGTTGCGCCGGCCGCCGCGCCACCACCCCCACCGCGAAGGAAACCCGGCCGGTCCTCAGCGTCTGGAATGGAGTAGGAGGGGGCCATGGATCAATTTACCAGGTTACCCAAATGGGGTCAGTTCGTGGTGGTCCTCCTCGTCTGCGCACTGATAGTCGGCGCCGCGTGGTACGGGTTTCTGTCCGGGCAGCGGGACTCCATGCAGAGCCGCCTTCGCCAGGTCGATGAACTGGATGCGAAGATCCGGCAGGGGCGGGAGGCGCAGAAGCGGGTGGACGAACTGAACCGCCAGATCGACCTGATCCGAAGGGACCTGGAAGTCCTGAAGTCCATCATCCCGACGGACCCGGAGACGGGCCAGCTCCTTCGCGTCTTCCAGACCTTCGCCAGGGAGCAGAACCTGGACATCTACCGGATCAGCCCACAGCCTATTCAGAAGAAGGATCTTTACTCCGAGCAGGCGTACGGGATGCAGGTGGGCGGCGGGTACCACGATCTGGCCATGTTCTTCGACAAGATCGCCCACATGAGACGGATCGTGAACATCACCAATCTGGCCATGTCCGCCTCCTCCAAGCCGGGCGAGACCATTTCGGCGCAGTTCAATTCCTTGGTGTATATGCAGAATCCTGAAGCTTTTAGCGCGTTGGAGAAGAAGCCATGAGACGGCTGCTGATTCTGGCCGGGTGTGCGCTGCTGGCCGTGGGCGCATTCTCCGAGCTGGCTGCCCAGGACGTGGTGAAGACCCTCAACAAGGTCCATGCCACGGTTGCGCCGGCCCAGGCTTCCAGCCCCGCCGGAGCCCCCAAGACCCCCTCAGAGCAGGGGATAGCCGACAACTATCTCCTCGGAGGAGAGAGCCTGTACCGGCACATGAACGACCGGGACCCCTTCACCCCCCTGGTGAGGGGCACGGGAGCCCAAGGATCGGATGTGAAGGTGAAGCCGGGGCAGGCGGGTCTGGCTCGCTTCACCGTCGAGGCCTGCAACCTGGAAGCGATCATCAAGGCCCCCCAGGGTACGGTAGCCTGGTTCCAGGGTCCCGACGGCAAGCCCTACAAGGCCACCGTCGGCGAACATTTTGCGGACGGCGTCGTGCTGGACATCTCCTATGCGTCGGGTGAGATCACCATTCAGCAGGAACTCAACGATCCGACCGCCATCAAGCCTTTCCGTAACCTGGTCCTCAAGATCCGGAGCCAAGAAGGGGAGGGACAATGAGTAAGCGAGTTGCCCTTTGGATGACGGTTCTCGGCTTCCTGGCCGGATGGACCGTCCTGGCGGTCGAGACTTCCCCCGCCTCGCTCAACGTGCTTCACGATTTTTTCAGCAAGAAGCAGGGCGGGGCTGTGGTAGTGGGTGTGACGGGGGCCTACCCGATCATTGACTACACCTACTACGACTACGATCCCGAAACCTTTGTGGTGGACATGGCCGATGTGGACGTGTCCCAGCTCCCCAAGGTCCTCCAGGTGAACGCGGGCGGCGTGGAGAGCGCGAAGGTGGAGGCTATCAGCAGGGGTCGGGGCCGGGCCCTCGCGAAGCTCGAGATTCACAAGGCCTACCTGGCCAAGTGCATCGTCTCGACGGAAGGAAACCAGCTCCTGGTCAGAGTGGTGGACGATGCGCAGGCGCCCGAGCCCTCCCCGGCCCCCGCGCAAACCTCCGCGTCTCTTCCCGCCCCAGCCGACGTTGGACCGAAGGCCATCCCGCAGGCGCCCGCCGTGGTTGCGGCCGCGCCGGAGCGCGCAAAAGCCCCCGCTCCTGCGGAGCCTCCGAAGACGGCGGATCCTCTACCGGATGCCAGCAAGCTGCTGGGCGTCTCCGTTGCCTCGGATGGTGCGAGCGTGGACATCCAGACCGACGGGGCGGCGCGGTACAAGTTCTTCAGCATGAAGAATCCGGACCGTATCGTCGTGGACATGCTGGGCGTGACGCACGGAAGCGTCCCCCGTCAGATCTCCGGTGCGGGCGTTATCGAGCGCGTGAGAGTCGGACTCCTGACGGCCCAGCCCCCGGTGACCCGGGTGGTCCTCGACCTGAAGCGGCTCGTGGACCCGTGGGATGTATCGGGCGAGGGAGAGCAGGTCGTCGTGGTCCGCCTCGGGCAGATTCAGCCCAAGGAGATGGCTTCCCAGGGGACCCCGCCTCAATGGGGATCTCCGGCGACGAATTCTCCCTCCGTTCAGCCGTCTGCTCCCGCCTCGAAAGAGGCCGCCGCGCGGGCGGCGGCCGAAAGCCCCGCGCCCGAGGGCATCCATTCCACGTCCAGCCCCGCCTCTAAGGAATCGCTGGCCGCACCCGTGAACACCGTGCCCAAGGACGCGGTACAGCGGGTGTCCCCGGAAAGCCTGGACAAGATCAAGGTGGACCTCTCTCCCATTACGCCCAACGCCAGCAAGGAGTACAAGGGCTATCAAGATCTGTTCCTGGCCCAGGACACGACGGAGAAAGCCACCGAGGGAAAGACGCTCGTCGCGGGAGGAGTTCCCCTGAGCTTCCAGGAGAAGACCATCTCTTCGGGTGGCGTGAAGTACACGGGCGAACCCATCTCGCTCAGCCTGAAGGATGCCGACATCAAGGACGTGCTGAGGGTCTTCCACGACCTCTCCAAGATGAACATCGTGGTGAGTCCGGCGGTCCAAGGGAAGGTGACCGTGGACCTGACCAATGTTCCTTGGGACCAGGCCATGGACATCATCCTCAAGAACGACGGCCTGGACTACATTTACGAAAACAACGTCATCTGGGTGGCGCCCGCCTCCGAGATCGCGCGGAAGTTCGCCGAACAGCAACGAATTCAGAAGGAGAAGCTTCTCGCTGAAGATCCCGTGACCTTCACCAAGCGCCTTTCCTACGCGAAGGCCGGCAACATGGAGGCCATCGTGAGCAAGTTCCTGAGCGAGAGGGGCAGCATCATCGTGGATCCGCGGACGAACACCATGATCATCCGCGAGGTGCCCTCCCGCAAGGACAGCCTGATCAAGCTCATCGACTCGCTGGATACGGCCACGCCGCAGGTGCTCATCGAGGCCAGGATCGTGGAGACCAACGTGACCTGGTCCCAGTCCTTCGGGATCACATGGAGCGGCAACTGGTACACGAGCCGGAACGCGAACGGGCAGTACATCACGACCAACAGGGGTTCAAGCCCGACCGGTTCGAACACGGCGAATCCCGTGACCCTGGGAAACAGCCAGTACACGGGCACGGGCGATTTCGCCGTTACCCTGCCTCCCTCGGCTTCCAACGGGTTTATCGACCTCGTGCTGGGCAACACCACCGGTTCCTTCTTCCTTGACGTGCGGCTGGCCGCGATGGAAAATGCTGGACGGGGCCGGATCCTTTCGACGCCGAGGATCATGACCCAGGATAACGAGAAGGCCACGATTGAATCGGGGCGGCAGATCCCGATCCAAATCGCGACGACGACCGCCATGTCGGTGGTGTTCGTGAACGCTACCCTGAAGCTGGACGTGACGCCTCAGATCAGCGCGGATGGGAATGTGAACATGACTGTGGACATCACCAACGACTCGGTGGATTTCGCAAACCAGACTCCCGGTCAGCCCCCGCCCATCCTGAAGAAGGAGGCGAAGACCACGCTCAAGGTCCAGGATGGCCACACGGCGGTCATCGGTGGCATCTTCGTGACCAACGAGGGCATCTCGCAGAGCGGACTTCCCTTCCTTTCGAGGATTCCGGTCCTGGGCTGGCTCTTTAAGAACCGGACGAAGACCCGCACGAACGACGAACTCCTGATCTTCCTCACTCCCAAGATCGTCAGGTAGGAGCCGGATGAAAAAAAAAAGATCGCTCTGGATCGGATTCCTGAGTTCGCTCATTCTGGCCACACTTCTGGGGTGTGGCCAGAATAAGCATTTACAGCCCCAGGCCGAACTCTTGCTGGAGGGTGCGAGTCCACCGACCACAAACGTCTCCGTCAACCCGCCCACCTCTCACCTAGCCTACTTCGTCTTCTACATCAAGCTGACCGACCAGGGCCTGTCCATGATTCCCTCGGATGCATGGACGATAGACAGCTATGAGATCTCCTACACTCTCTTGAGCGACCCGGGCCACCATCTCATCGCGCTGCCGGATCCGGATACGAAGCACATGGGCACGAAAGTGACGCCCGGGGTGAACGCTCGGATACCGGTCACCCTGGTCACCGATACCTACCTCAGGGAAAACGCCATGGGGTTCCTAGGAACTTCCGATACGGCCAGCATCAAGGCGCAGGTGGTCTTCAGGACCCACCGCAACAAGGACGGCTACCCCCAAACGATCAAGGGCCGCTACATCTTCAATATCGGGAACTACTAATGGCGATGTCCCTGGCTGATTTGGAAAAGGAGGTCAGCCGGGATCCGAGGATCCGGCTTTTCTTTGAGCTGGCCAGGGAGTATCAAAAGGTGGGCCGTATCGACGAGGCGCAGGCCCTTTGCGAGAAGGGCCTGGCCATCCATCCGACGCGCTGGCCCGCCAGGATCCTCCTGGCCCAGGCCTATCTGGCGAAGGGCGAGGTGGCCCAGGCCCGGGAGATGGTCGAGCGGGTCCTGCTGGCCCTTCCCGACAACGTGCCCGCGAACCACCTAGCGGCGGACATCTATCTGCTGGAAGGCGATAAGGACAGGGCGCGGCGCCACTTCCAAATTGTCGACCTCTTTGAACCAGGGCGGCCGGACGTGGCCGAGAAACTGGCGCAGCTCGCGAGCGAGCCCGAACCCGAGCCGGCCGCCAACGCCGGGGAGCACGCGCAGCCCGCAGCAGGGGAGCCGATTCCCTCCCGGGAGGTCGGTGAGGAGGCTGAGAGTGGCTCGCAGGCAGCCGACGCGACGAAGGGAGCCGAGCCGCCAAGGAGGGTCGGTGGTGCCGAGAAGCCGGCGGTCGAACCCGAGGTAGACGCCACCGCTGGCGGAAATGCTCCGGCCCCGGAGAAGGCCCCGGGAAGCGAAGGGACGGACGCGCCGGAGAGAGCGGCAACGCGTTCCCTGGAGGAGAAGCGGGGCTCGCCTCCCGAGAAAGGCGAGCAGAAGGAACAGCTCTGGGATGGGGATTCGGGAACGCAGGACGACTGGGACGTAGCCACGGCCTCATTCGAACGGGAAGTCCTGCAGTCCGCGCCCGCCGAGGCCGTCGAGGACGATGCCGGCTTGGAAGCGGGCCCAGAGCCGCCGGCCACGACCGGCTTGGAGACCGAGGCGCCCCAAGAAGTGATCGAGGAGCCCGCTGGGCAGGGAGAGGGCGGGTTCAACACCGTCACCCTCGCGGCCCTCTACGAGGCGCAGGGTTTTCCCGAGAAGGCGATAGAGGTCTACCAGCGCATCCTGATCAAAGACCCAGAGAACCAGGAGGTCCGAGAGAGGATCCGCACGCTGATGCAGCGGATGGCCGGCGCACAGCCGGAGGAAAGCCCGCCAGTCCACCAGGAGGACGTCCAGAGGGCTCTTCGGCGCAAGCGCGTGCTGGCACTTGAGAACTGGCTGCGCCGGGTTAGGGAGGAGGGATATGTTTGAACATCTCTTTACTCGCCTGGAGCAGACCATTCCCGGCTTGAGGTCCGTGAGCGTGGTGGGTGAGGACGGCATCGAGGTGGAGAGCCACGCGCCTCAAGCCAGCTTCCCCATGGATGTCCTGGGGGCGGAGATGAACGGAATCCTCCGCACGATGGAGCGCCTCCAGAAGGAGAGCGAGCTCGGCAAGCCGACCGAAGTCTGCATCCGGACCCAAGTCCATAACGTCATGCTGTACGACTTGGCGGGGGGGGTCTTTCTGCTCGTGGTGACGGAGCCCTTCGAACTGACCGGGCGGGTGAGGTTCGAGGTCCAGCGTCTCCTTCACCAGTTCACCGCCGTTCTCGCATAGTAACAATACCGGAGGAAGTCGCATGGGATTCATCGTCAGCAACCAGGTCCGCAAGGGGGTCAAGCTGCTCATCGACGGGGTGGCCTATGTCGTCGTGGACGTGGACCACGTCAAGCCCGGGAAGGGATCGGCCTTCGCGCGGGCCCGCGTCCGGAATCTGCGCACCGGGCAGGTCATCGAGAAGACCTACAAGGCGGGGGACAAGGTAGAAACGGCCGAGACCCAGGAATCGAAGATGCAGTTTCTGTACCGCGAGGAGTCCGTCTTCTACTTCATGGACCAACAAACCTACGAGCAGGTCACGATCGGGGAGGATGTGGTCGGGGAGGCGGTCAATTACCTCACGGAGAACACGGAGGTGAGCGTCCTCCTGCACGACGGCGTGCCTTTGGGCGTGGAACTTCCGAATTTCGTCACGCTGACCATCGTGGACACGGACCCGGGGTTCAAGGGGGACACCGTTTCGGGGGGCAAGCCGGCCAAGTGCGACACCGGCGCCGTCGTGAGTGTCCCGTTTCACCTGAACGTCGGAGACAAGATCGTCGTGGATACGAGGTCCGGCCAATATCGCGAACGAGGGTAATCGACGGTCCTACGACTGACAGAGAAAACAAGAACAAAGGGCCGGAGGCGCAGCCTCCGGCCCTTCTTCATCTGAGCGTTCGATCAAGCCCTAGAATATCTTGCCCCGCACCGGCACCGTGATGGTCTTCTTGTTGGTTACGATCGTCACGGTCCCCTGAAAGTCGCCCAGTTTGACGGGCGGCTTGAGGTGGAGCTTGATGCTGTAACGCTGTTTCGGTTGCAGGGTCTCGACCGAAGTCTCCAGATTGGGCAGGGACGAGGTCACCTTGGTGATCTCGAGGTCGGGATTCTGGTCGTACGCGATGGTGATGACCTTGTTGAGTGAGGCGTCATCGGGGTGCTCGTCCACATAGCTCTTGCTGAGGCCGTAGTAGACCACCTCCTGCGGGATCACCATCATGGGCTCGCGGATGGTCCCGAACACGTTGATGTTCAGGACGGGCACCTTGGGATGGGTCGTCGTGAGGGTGAATCGGCCCATGATGGGACCCGCGGGATGGTCGGAGGGCAGCATCACCTTGAAGGCGGCCGACTTGTGGTCCTTCGCGGACTCCAGGCGGTACTGCAGATTGGGATCCTGAGATTGCACCGAGGTGATCGAGAACGGCTCGCCATCGTTGGAGGTGATGGTGAAATCCTTCTCCTCCTTCTGTCCGGTAAAGACCAGCCCGAACTGGGCGTTCTCGCTGGGGCTCACCTGGAGGACGGTCTTCACGTCGGCCTTGATGGTGAGCTGGAAGTTGCTCATCTTGGGGTCGTTCGTGGCCACGGAGATGGTCTTGTAAATAGGGCCCGTGAAGGCGGCGGTGTTGACCGAGGCCGTGATGACCCCCGACTTGCCAGGCTGGATGGTGTGGTCCCACTGCGTCACCGTGCACCCGCAGGAGGGCTGGACGTGGGTGATCTCGAGTACCCCCTTGCCCTTGTTCTCCACCGGGAAGTCGTGCTTGATGATGTCGCCCCGGCTCACCGAGCCGGCGTCAAAATTCATCTCTTTGAGGACGGCTTCAGGGGAGGCCGCCGGCGCGGCCTTGGCTTCGGCTTTGGGAGCCGCGGCCGGTGTGGCCGGCTTGGCGACCGGGACAACCTTGACACCGGGCTGAGGGGTCTGGGCCACGGCCATTCCTGTGATGAGGAGCGCTAGCGAAACAGCGAGAACCGCGGCGGGTCGGAGCAACCTAAAATGCCTCATGTCAGAACCTCCAATCTAATCGCGTCGAAGTGTACAACCAATGGTTAACCAGGTCAAGATTGAGCGGGAGGGAGTGAGCGGGAGGGAGGGGCGGCGCACCCTATCCCTGATAGCCGGATCCCCAACCCAACTTCTCCCGGAGAAGGCCGAAAAATTGGCGCCTGGGGCTCAGGATGAGGTTTACGTGGTGGCGGGCGCTTCGAATGACAACCCGATCCCCCGCCTGCATGGGACTGCCGACTTGGCCGTCGCCGGTCATGTACACCTGCTCCGATTCCTGAAGGAGGGTCACCTCGATTTCCGCCTTGCCGTCCACGATCAGCGGGCGCATGGTCAGCGTGTGTGGGCACAGGGGCGTCAGGATGATGCCGTTCATTCCAGGAACGAGGATGGGGCCACCCGCCGACAGGTTGTAGGCCGTTGACCCCGTGGGAGTGGCCACGATCAGGCCATCGGAGCGCATGTCGGTGAGCCATGTGCCGCCCACCCCAACCCGAAGATGGATGATGCGGGCGAGCGCCGTCTTCGTCACGACCACATCGTTGAGGCACTGGTACTTCGCGAGAATCCGGTCCCCGCGAAGAAGGCGCACGCTGAGCAACATGCGCTTCTGGACGCTCGTCCTGCCGTCGAAGTAGGCTTCGAGCGCGGTGAACATCTCTTCCGTCCCGAGTTCCGTGAGAAATCCCAGGGAGCCGAGGTTGACGCCGAGGATGGGTACCTCGCGGCGATTGGCGTGCCGGGCCACCGAGAGCAGAGTGCCGTCGCCCCCCAGAACCACCAGAAGATCCGCCTGACGCGCCAATTCCTCCCTGGAGAGGGAAGGCGGAGCCTGCGCCTTTGGGGTCATCCGCGCCGCCTCGTGGTCCAACAGGAAGGAGATACGCCGCTTCGCCAGCCAGTCCTGCAATTCGTTCAGCAGGGGAAGGACCTGCTGGGGCAGAGGCTTGGCTGCGATACCGACGACCAGGGAGGGATTCGGGTTCACGGTTCCCCCGGGCGATGGGCCGGACGCAGGAAAACGAAAAACTCCACGTTGCCTTTGGGGCCCTTGACGGGGCTCTCCAGGCTACCCACCGCAGTATAGCCCAACTCTTCGGCCGCGGCGCAAATGGATTGCACGGCGCGAGCGCGGACCTCGGGGTCTCGGACGACCCCTCCCTTGCCCACGCTGCCGCGTCCCGCCTCAAACTGGGGCTTCACGAGAGCCAGGATCTCGGCGGAGGGGGCGCTTCGGAGGATCGCCGGGAGGAGCAGGCGCAGGGAGATGAAGGAGGCGTCCACGACCACGAGCCGGATGGGTTCGGGAAAGAAATCCTCCGGCAAGAAGCGGGCGTTCACTCCCTCCCTGACGACCACCCGCGGGTCATTGCGAAGAGAGTAGTGGAGCTGCCCGTGCCCCACGTCCACCGCGTAGATCCTAGCCGCGCCCCAGCGAAGGAGGCAGTCGGTGAAGCCTCCCGTGGAGGCGCCGATGTCGGCGCAGACGGCGCCCTCCACGGGCGGCGAGAAGTGCCGCAAGGCCGCTTCCATCTTGAGCCCACCGCGGCTGACGTAAGGGCAGGGATTGCTCCGCCGCGTCAGGGGCGCCTCCTCATTCAGCAACTGGCCGGCCTTATCGATTCGCGCCTCGCCGCTGTAGATGGCCCCGGCCATGATGAGGGCCCGGGCCCGCTCCCTGGTCTCGGCCAGTCCGCGCTTCACGCAAAGCCGGTCCGCCCTGACTTTCATCGGCCGCGATTCACGATGAAATGGGCCAGCTCTCTCAGCTCCTGGCTGTCGGGTCCCAGGGGAGCCAGCGCCCGCAACGCCTCGGAAAGGAGCCGCTGGGCCTCTTGTTCGGACTCCTCGATGCCCCACAGGGCTGGAAAGGTCGCTTTGCCCTGAGCCGCGTCCTTTCCTGCGGTCTTTCCCAGCGCTTCCGAGGTGGCCGTGACGTCCAGGATGTCGTCCACGATCTGGAAAGCCAGTCCCATGGCACGCCCATAGGAGAGAAGTGCCCTTCGTTCTTGGCCCCTGGCCCCAGCCCAGAAGGCCCCCGACTGGAGGGCAGCCTCCAGAAAACGGCCGGTCTTGAGCCGGTGCACGCGGAGGAGGTCGTCGGCCGAGACTCCGCCGCCGTTTCCCGTCAGGCGGAGGTCGAGAACCTGTCCACCGGCCATGCCGGTGGAGCCCAGCGCGAGCGCCATTTCGCGACAGACCCGGGCCCGCCGCGCAGACAGGCGTGCGCCCGCCGGGTGCGAGGCGAGGACCTGGAAGGCCAGGCTCTGCAGAGCGTCCCCCGCCAGGATGGCCACGGCCTCGCCGAAGACGACGTGGCTGGAGGGGCGCCCCCGCCGGAGATCGTCGTCATCCATGGACGGCAGGTCGTCGTGGATGAGGCTGTAGGTGTGGAAGAGTTCCAACGACGCGGCGGCGGGCAGGACCGACTCGAGGTCATCCCCCCCGCATGCCCGGTAGGCGCAGAGGGCCAGGATGGGCCTCAGGCGCTTGCCTCCCGCCAGGACGCTGTAGCGCATGGCGCGGTGAAGTTCCACCGGCTCTTGCTCCTCGGGAGGAAGGATGGCCCCCAGGGCCTTCTCGACGGCGGGGCCCCACCGTTCCAGCGCCGAGGGCATCATGACGTGCCGTTCTCCTCGGGTGAGGCGTCCTCCTCGAACGGAACCTCCCTGTCCTCGGCCTCCAGCAGGCGCGTGACGCGCAGCGTGGCCTCCTGGAGACTCTTCTGAAGGTCCCTGCTCAGGCGCACCCCCCGCTCGAAGAGCTGGAGGCTCTCCTCCAGGGGCGTGGAGCCATCCTCCAGCCTCTTCACGATCTCCTCGAGTTCCTGGAGTTGGCTTTCAAAGCCCCCTTTGACGGTCTTTTTCATGGCGACTCCAGTGAGACGACGAAGGCGTTGGGAAACCCCTTTTTCATCAGAGACCGGCGTGCCTCCTCCGCGGTCTCTCTGTTCGCGTACCCAATGACCACGACCTTGAACCGTCCCTCGCGCTCCAGCACTTGGGCCGTGTAGCCGCTCACCCTCAAGGCGCCCACCGTGCCCCTGGCGTTGGCCCGCGAAGAGAAGGCGCCGACCTGGACGCCGAAGCCGGAGAGCTTCGGTGGCGATGTGGCCTCTTGCCGCCCACGCTCGGGCTCAGGGGAGGGCGCCGACTGGGGAGGGGAGATCGAGGCCGGGAGGGGATGCTCTTCCTGCCCTGGGCGTGGAACGGTCTCGGTCGAAGGGATAGACTCGGGCGCGTGAGGGGCCGGAGCGGCGGGAGCGGCGGCCTTCTCCACCCCGCCCGGGAGCGAGGGCGCCGTTTGAGACTGGTCTGGCGCTGCGGGTCCTTCCTGAGAGGAGGTCACCCGGGGAACCGCGCCCCCTGGCGGGACGACTTCCCGCTGAAACCGCCCCGGCTGAACGGTCTCCTCCTGAATGGCCGGCCGCTCGGAAGCGCTCCCGCCTGGGCCCGAGGAGCGGGGCGAGAAGAGCCAGGATGCCGCAGCCACGAGAAAGGAGAGGCACACTACGCCGGCGGCCACCCAGAGAATTTCCCGAAGTCCTGGCCGGAACCCATCCCCGTCACTCATGGGGCTCCTCCAAACCGTGATGGCTGCGTTGCTGCGCCATGTACGACCGGAAGGCCTTGGCGTCTTCGGCGGACAGTCCGCTGTCCACCAGGTGCGCGATCGCGTAGAGAACCTCTTCCAGAAAGGCCTGCAGCCGGGCCGCGCGCCGGTCCTCGGATTGTGACCGGAGGGCCCAGAGGGCCTGATCAGGATCGAGGCGGCCGTACTGGGCCAGCCCCGCCTGCCCCTGAACCAAGTCGGGATAGGCATCGCCCAGGCCGTGCAGGATGCGGCGGATTTGCCCTTCGGCATCGGGGAGGCTCCCGAGCTTCAGGTGCGCGAAGGCGTAGAGATCGTTGTAGCGCTCCAGAGCGGACTCCAGGTCCAAAGGCGCGGCCTCGTTCTTCCCCCGCGCCGCCTCCTTCTCCATCAGACCGAGGGTCAGGAAGATCCAGAGCGCCTTGTAGGTCTGGAAGGGAGGGAGGTAGCTGGCTTCAACGAGGAAAGAGACGGCCATTCCCGCCCGGCTGAGGCTGAGGAGGTGTTCCTGTTCCCGGGACAGGTCCAGGTCGCCCACGAAGGGAGGCATGCGGGCGGCCATCCGCACCCTGGTGGAGGGCTCGCCCACGGCCGCCCTGATCTGGCTCCAGGAATGGAGGCGCTCCATGCCCCGGATGACTACCAGAGGCAGGTCCACGGCCAGGGTGGTCATCTCCATCGTCGAAAAGGGAGCCAGCTCCAGGCTATAGCTGCCCGTTCTGATCTCGAACAGGGAAAAGATGATGTCGTGCAGCCGCTGGCTGACGCCCTCCAGCAGATCCTCCGAGGTCAGCGCGCCCATGGTGACCAGCAACTCCCCCAGGCGCTGTCCGGCGGGAGCCTGGGCCGTGGCCTCAAAGAAGTGATCGAGGGAGATGGCCCCCCGCCGCAGCATGCATTCGCCGAGCCCCTCGTCGGGATCCTCAGAGGAGGCGTATACCACCTTGCCTTCCTCGATGAACAGCGACTTCCCATAGAGTCCGTCGGTCAGGGTCAGGATCCCCGTCTCACGGTCCCGGTAGAGCGACATGAGCAAGGTCGGAAGGCGGATTTCCGAAATCTTGCCGCTCAGCAGGATCTGATCGTTCATGGGTGCATCTCCCCCCCGGCACGTTCTGGCCGCCCAGGACACGTGCGTTCAGCGGTGCGGGCCGCGCGGCGCTCAGGGAAACCGCTTCAGCGGCTGCGCGACCTGGATGTCGTTCTTGGTCTGGCTCTTGATGCGATACATGGCTTCATCGGCCTTCTTGATGAGCTCCTCTTTGGTGATGGCGTGGGTGGGGTAGGAGGCCACTCCGAAGGACCCCGTGATCTCGATGCCCCCCGTCTCCTCCAGGAGGAACGGAGTCGCGGCGATCCGCTGGCGGATCCTCTCGGCCACCTCTAGGGCCCCCTTCCAGTGGGTCTCCGGAAGGATGATGCAGAATTCATCCCCGCCGTAGCGGACCACCTTGTCCATGGTCCTCACGGCGTTCATGATGCGGGCGGCCGCCTCCTGGAGGGTCCGGCTGCCCATGGCGTGGCCGAACCGGCTGTTGACCTCTCGGAGGCCGTCCAGGTCGAGGAAGATGAGCGAGACGGGGTTGTTATAGCGCCGGGCCCGCTCCAACTCCTCCACCAGGTACTCTTCGAAGAAGCGCCGGTTGTAGGAGAGGGTCAGGTCGTCCTTGGTGATGAGGTCGTTCATCCGGCGGACCGTCAGGGCGTTCTTCAGGGCGAAGCCGATGTCCGTGAGGACCGTCTCGAGGGCCGCGAAGGCCGGGGCGTTGAGAAGGCTGACGTCGCTCTTGGCGGCCGTGACGGCGACCAGGATCAAGCCGGAGTAGTCGTAGACCAGCTGCAGGGGAAACATGGCCAGCCTCGCCACGCTCTCTCCCTCCACCACCGGTCCGGGGGCCGACGAGGCGGGCCCCCCGAACTCCTTCATCTTGGGGATCATGTCGCGGATCAGCCCCTCGATTTCCGTCTTGGTCAGCCCGAAACGATCGGCCGAGTGCTTCTCCGGGGCGAAGCCCACCCTGAACACCCGCTCCACGAACTGCCCTTGGTCCGTCAGGATGAGCAGCGTGGCGTAATCGGCCCGGAGGGAGCGCTTGAGAGACTTCAAGATCTCCTCGGCCACGGTGTTGAGGTCGAATGAGCGGAAGGTGCGCGACAAATCCTTATAGAGCGTGAGCTCGAAGGCCGCGGGCAGCCGCCTGGAGCCAGATGCTTCCGAACTTCCGCGCCCCTGTCGGGTCTCCACCACGCCGCGCCTCCCCTTTTCTATCCCGGAGCCTAGCTACGTCTTGGGGCGCACCGTTCTCCCCGCGACCACTTATTCCTTCTTCTCTTCGCCCGCCTTCGGCATGAAGGCCCTCAGGAACTCGATGGGGACGGGGAAGATGATCGTGCTGCTGTTCTCCGCGCCGATCTGGGTCAGCGTCTGGAGGTATCGCAGCTGGATGGTCAGGGGGTTCTGAGCGAGCACGGCCGCGGCGTTGGAGAGGGTCTGGGAGGCCTGGAACTCGCCGTCGGCGTTGATGATCTTGGCCCTCTTCTCACGCTCGGCCTGGGCCTGCAAGGCTATGGCGCGCTGCATGTCCTGGGGCAGGTCCACGCCCTTGATCTCCACCAATGCCACCTTGATCCCCCAAGGGTCGGTGTGCAGGTCCAAGATGCCCTGGAGGTCCTTGTTCAGCTTCTCTCGTTCGGAGAGCAGCTCGTCGAGCTGCACCTGGCCCAGGATGGACCGGAGGGTCGTCTGGGCGAGCTGGGAGGTGGCGTAGATGTAGTTCTCCACCTGGAGAATGGCGTTGAGCGGGTTGAACACCCGGAAGTAGACCACCGCGTTGACCTTCACGGAGACGTTGTCCTTGGTGATGATGTCCTGCGGCGGGACGTCCAGGACGATGGTCCGCAGGTGGACCCTGACGATGGAATCGAACGGTTTGAAGACGAAAATGAGCCCGGGCCCCTTGGGCTCTGGCAGCACCCGTCCCAGTCGGAAGATCACCCCCCGTTCGTACTCCTTCAGAACGTTGATGCAGGAAAAGAGCCAGCCGAAGAAAATGACCAGGAAGGCCAGTATGGGAAAGCTAAGCTCGGTCATCCTTACCTCCTCCGGAAAGGGGCGCCACGCGCAGGGTCATCCCGTCACGCCCTACCACCTTCACCGCAGCGCCCGCCTCCAGCGGTCGGTCGCTGACGGCGTTCCAATATTCTCCGAAGACGAAGACCTTTCCGGGCTTCGGCGGATGGATGGGCTCCCGCACCTCTCCCTCCTGCCCCAGCAGCCCCTCTTCGCCCGTCACTACGGGGTTTCGGAAGGCCCTGGCCACAAGGACCAAGAGGAAAACCACGATGGCGGAGAAGGCCAGGACCACGGGCACGATGAGGGTCCAGGAGAGCCTCAGCTCCGGAATGGGGCCCCCGCTATAGAGCAGCATGCTTCCGATGAACAAGGCGATCACTCCTCCGACAGCCAACATTCCATAGGATACCACCTTGATCTCCAGGATAAAGAAGACGAAGCCCAGGATGATGAGGAGCAGGCCCACCACGTTGATGGGCAGGAGCGGAATGGACATGACGTAGAGCAGGATGAAGATGCCCCCCATGACCCCGGGAAAAATGAGGCCGGGGCTCTTGAATTCCACGAAGAGGCCGAGGATGCCCAGCAGGAGAAGGAGATAGGCGAGCGAGGGGTTGGCCAGGGCCGAGAGGAACCGCTCGCGCGCCGTCATGTCGATGGGCGTCACGACGGGGGAGGGGGGCAGGTCTACCTTCTGCTCCACCCCGTTGAAGCGGCGGATGGGGTGTTCCCTGACATAGGCGAAGATGTCCCCCTCGTTCTGGGCGATCAACTCGATGAGTCCATCCTTGAGGGCCTCCTGCTCGCTCAGGGAAATGCTCTCCCTCACCATCTGTTCGGCGATGGCCACGTTGCGGTGGCGATTCTCGGCGAGGCTCCGCATGCGAGCGGCCAGATCGTTCACCACCTTCTGCATTTCCACTCCCCCCTCCTGGGAGGGCGAGGCGGGCTGGGGTCCCCTCTCGGGAGACTGGGGCGTAGGGGTCTGCGGTGGAGTGGGGACGGGAATGGGAACCCCGCTTACGGGGTGGGCCGCCCCGATGTTGGTCCCGGGGGCCATGGCAATGAGATCGCAGGCCATGGCCACGTAGGCCCCGCCGGAGGCCGCCCGGGCTCCCGCCGGTGCGACGTAGGCCACCACGGGTGCCCTGGAGGAGAGGATCGCCTTCTGGATCTGCTCCACGGAGCTCACGTAGCCGCCGGGGGTGTCGATCTCCAGCAGGATCAGGCTGGCTCCCTTGTCGTTGGCCTCGCGGATGGCGTTCACGACGTACTCCTGAACGATGGGCTGTATGGGCTGGTCCATCTGGATGCGGAACACGCCCTGCCCCCGGGCGGAGGCCCCCGCAAGGACCGCCAGAACGAGGCAAATCCCAAAGAAAGGCTTGCGCATTCAAGCTCCTAGACCCGTCTCATTATGCGTTCCCGGCGGGGAGGGTGTCAAGGCGAGCGGGAGGCCCAAATTCCGCGATGGAATTGCACTCGTAGGAGCGCCGCCCCCGGCGCGACGGACCGTACGCGGGTACCGCATCCTGGTCGCAGGGTCACCCGGTTCGCGGCGAGGCGCCGCTCCTACGCAAGCGTTGAGCCGCTATCGCGGAATCGGGGGGAGGCTTTGGAGGCAGGCCCCGAGGGGTTTCTCCGGAACAGATCCCACACTTTGGCGTATTTGAGGAAGACGCCGTACGTCCCGAGGAAGGCGGCGACTGCCCCCGGAATGCCGTCCAGGAAGCCGAGGCGGATGCAGTACTGCTTGATGAATCGGCCCCAGGGGCGGAGCACCACCTTCCCGAAACCGGCCCGCTTCCCCTCCAGGAGGTCCTGCTCCGCGGCCCAGGTCGTGTATTGATGCAGCTTGGCGAGGTACTGGTTCCAGCTCCCGAAGGTGTTGTGGAGCAGATGGCCCTTCAGAACCCCCGCGCTCCTGTAGCCGGTGATCTCGGCGTGCACGCGCCGGTCCTGGTAGCGGCACTCCCGGCGGAAGAGGCGGATGACCTTGTCGGTCTGCCACCCGCCGTGCCTCATCAGGCGCCCCATGAAGAGGTTCCGGCGGTAGATCCAGTAAGCGTCGTGCTCGGGGGGCTCCCGAAGGAGGGCCAGAATCTCCTCCCGCAGATCATCGGGCACCCTCTCGTCGGCATCCAGGAGGAAGACGTAGGGGTGGCTGGCCTGGGGGATGGCCCAATTCTTCTGGGCCGCCGAATACCCGTATTCGTGCACCTTCACGATCACCCTGGGATCGGCGGCCGCGGCCCGTCCGGCCGTCCCGTCCGTGCTGGCCGCATCCACGATCACCAGAATCTCGTCCGCCCACAGGACCGAATCAACGGCCTCTTCGATCTGGTGGGCCTCGTTGCCTGCCGGAATGATGGCGGTCACGGGAATTCGCGGCATCGGTTCCTCTGTCCTGCCCGCCCAGGCCCGGGATTCACCGCGGCGGACCGTCCATCGGGACCGAAGTCCCGGTGCCGCCATTATCCGCCATCGCGGCGGGCGAATCAAATGCAGTCGGCCACCCCCGGACTCCTCCTCGCCGGGAGCGTGGAAGCCCGAAGAAAACCGCCAGGGGGAACGGGGAGGCGTTCAGGAATCGAGCGGTGGAAGGCTCACGGTGAGCGTGGAGGTGCGGATGGCGCCCTCCAGGCGTTCCTGGCGTCCGACCGCGGCGCCGGGCAGGAGGAGGACCCTCCCTAGGTGGGCCCGTTCCTCCACGCGAACCCGCGGGCCGAGGACGAGGGGGCCGAGCACCGTGGCGTCCCTGGAGAGCCAGGAGCTGGTATGGCGCAGGACGGGCCATCCATCCCTCGTCTCGACGGTGGATTCGTCGGGCACGGGGAAGCGGCCGGCGGCCGCCTCCTCCACGTAACGGAGGGAGGCCTCCAGGTAGCTCCTCGGTTCGCCCAGGTCCTCCCACGGGCCGCTGGTGAGGAGGCCCCGGATGGAGCCGGACGGGAGAAGCGGCCTGAGCAGGTCGGGGACCAGGTCGCGGGGGCCCTCTCCGGGCAGGTGTTGCAGCAGCTCCGTCCGCGCGGCGTAGGCGCCGGCGAACATGACGTCGCCTCGCCCGAAGCCCGTGATGCGCCCTTCCTGGGACATCTGCACGCCGGTATACCGAGGGCCGCCGGGACGGAGGGCCAGAACGGCCAGGCAGTCCGGGTATCGGAGGAGTTCGGTCTCCAGGGCGGCGTAATCGGGGGCCTGGAACGTGTCTCCGTTGGCCACCAGGAAGATGGGGCCCTTCAGGAGGCCGCGGAGGGGACCGAAGACCCCCGCCGTTCCGAGGATCTGCGGCTCGTGGGAGAAGCGGAGCTGGAGCCGGGCCGGCCTTCCCGCGGCGTCACGCACGGCCTGCGGAAGGTGGTGGAGGTTCACGAATGCCCTCTGCACCCCGGCCTCCTCCAGGCCATCGAGGATCCACCGCAGCAGCGGCCGGTTCAGGAAGGGGAGGGCCGGCTTGGGTGTCTCCAGGGTGAGGGGCCGCATGCGCAGGCCAAGCCCCGCGGCGAGAACGACGGCTTCACGAATGGGCATAGTCGGTCGGGAAGAGGATGTCCCCGAAGGGCTCTCCCAGTTTGCGGCAGTGCTCGCCGTACAGGTCCGCGTAGGACCGGCGGATGAAGGTCTCGGGGGCAAGATCCAGCTTCTGCGCCAGGTCCTCGATGCCCTGAGGGAATCCCTCCAGTTCGAGGAAGTTGCCGAAGGGCATCTCGTCCAGGCAGAGCAGGGCCCCCGGCGCCTGGAACTCCTCCCTGTACTTTTCGTAGCGGAAGAAGGCCTTCAGGCCAATGTTTTCCAGGATGGCCCTCATGCTGGGCCCGCTCTCGCAGCGGGTCTCCACCTCGGGCCTGACCTTGAAGCGCTCGTCGTCCACCACCTTGCCCTTGAAGGTGATCAGCGCCCCGTCGGCGGTCTCCCGGACCCTCAGGAGGCACCCCGCGTAAGAGAGCGACCGGTCGCGAAAGTCGAAGAGCGTGTTGGCCTCGAAGTGCCTGGGCCTGACCCGCTCGTACCCAAGCCCTTCGGCCTTCTGCACGATGGCGTGCAGGTCTTCCACCGGGACCTTCACTTCGATCTCCACGCCACGCCTCCTTTCCATGCCTCGCTCAGCTCCCGGAGGGCCGCCGAAAAGCGGTCGGCGCTCCCTAGCGGGACCCGGGCGGTATAGGTGAGAAGCTCATCGTAAATCGCGTCGCCGAGCTCCACTCGCGCCGCCACGGCGGCCCGGCGCAAGGCACCCTGGGCGGCGTAGGGCAGGCTGACGAGCCAATCTTCCCAGAGGGTTCTAGCCTCCAGGTCCGCCGCTTCGAGCGCCGCCACGGCGGCCCGCCGGTAGGCCCGCGCCAACCCCCCCGTCCCCAGCTTGACGCCTCCGAAGTAGCGTACCACCACAAGGCAGGCATCGGAAACGTCGCGGCTTTCGAGGGCAGCCAGGATGGGCGCGCCCGCCGTGCGGCTCGGCTCTCCGTCGTCGCTGCACCGGGATCGAAGCCCCTCGGTCCATCCTAGGCGGTAGGCCCAGCAGTGGTGGGTGGCATCGTGAAACTCGCGCCGGAGGGACCGGAGAAAGAGCCCGGCCTCATCCTCCGAGGCGGCGGGCGATAGGCAGCCGATGAAGAGCGAGGATTGCTCCCGAAACTCGGACCGCGCGGGTGCTGAAGGGCTCCAGAAGCTCCACGGGTCAGCCATGGAAGGCCTTGGAGGCCTCTTCCACGGTGGAGCAGATGGTGAACAACGACGGCAGGCCCAGCAGGTCGAAGACCTTGAAGATCTTCGGCGACATGCAGCACAGGATCATGTCCCCGCCGTCGTCCCGGATGGGCTGGATGTGGGAGAGGATCACCTCGATCCCCGAGGAGCCGATGTAGGTGAGTTCCGAGAAGTCTACGATGAGGCGCCGGTTCCCCTTCTGAAGATGCTCTTGGACGGCCTCCCGGAAGAGACCGTGGTTGTGGGCGTCCAGGAAACCCTTCAGGCGGATCACCCAGGCCTCCCCCTTGGATTCGGAGCGGATTTCCAGGTTCGTCATGTCTCCTCCCGCCAATACCTGAAAAAATTGTACCACTGATCCGGATACTGCTCTAGGATTCCACCGAAGAAATCCGCCACGCCCTGCATCAGCTCTCCGGCCGAGAGAGAGCCCTCCGCCACGGCGGGAGAGCCTACGTGGGCGCTATAGCGGCCTGCCCCCTCCGCCACCACGGCCACGGGGACGACGGGGGCGCCAGTGAGAGCCGAAAGCAGGGCAGGGCTCCGCAGGAACAGGGCCGGCCGTCCGCGGAACCGGACCCGAACGCAGTCCCGATCCACCGATCGGTCGGCAAGGACCACGATGCTTCTTCCCTCCTCCAGGAGGCGCCTCAGCTCGAAAGGCGTGGAGAGGTCCTGCCGGACGCGGATGGTCCGATGGCCAACACTGCTGCGCTTGGCCTCTCGGAAGGCGTCCACCCCGGGATCGCTCTCGGGGAGGCCCACCATGCAGTGGGGACCGAGAATTCGGCCCAGGTACAGCCCTCCCACCTCCCAGTTTCCCATGTGGGCCGTGACCAGGATCCGCCCCCCGCCGATGCCCGTCAGGCTCTCCTCGGCGCCCGGCCGCGAGGTGACCTCCGGCGGGTCTACCCCGGCTCGGAGGTAGTCCACCAGCCCCCGTCCGTAGTTGGCGAATGTCGAGTCCGTAAAGGCGTCGAGGCGGCTAGGGGAAAGATGGGGGAAGGCACCGGCCAGGTTGGCCCGGACCGCGGCCGACACCTGCGGCCGGAACCCCTGGTACCAATCCATCAGGTTGGCGGCCAAGGCGTAGGGAATCCGCGAGGGGATCCGGCAGCAGCACTGCTCTGCCAGGCGGAAGACCCAGCCCTGGTTGAAGCCGCTCACGTTCCAGTTCCGGTGGAGGTTATTCGACGACATAGCGTAGCGCGGCCATGCAGATCCGGTAGGTGTCCGCCACGGGCCTGAAATGGCTCCCCTGGCCGTCGTAGACGGCGCTGACGGGAACGGGCTTCCATCGGGCCCCGGCCCTGAGCGCCTTGAGGAGGATCTCGGTCTCCACCTCGAAGCCCCTGGATTCCAGCCTCATCCCTCGGAGGTAGTCGGCGCGAACCGCGCGAAACCCGCACTGGGTATCCGGCACGGCGTGGCCGCTCATGAGCCTGAGGATGGTGCTCCCCACCCGGTTGGTGCGGAGGCGGTGGAGCGGGAAGTTCTCCGCCTCCCCCATGCGGGACCCGATCAGGAAATCCACCTCGCATTCCATGGCGGACAGGAACCTGGGTACCTCCTCCGGCCTGTGTTGGCCGTCCGCGTCCATGAAGAGCACCCACTCGGGGGAGGAGTCGCCCAGGATGCGGGCCAAGCCGTGCCGTATGGCGGATCCCTTTCCAGAGCGGACGGGAAGCCGGAGCAGGCGGACCGGCCGGGAACGGACCCTGGAAACCGTGTCATCCGTGGAGCCGTCGTCCACGACCCAGACGGCGACGGGAAGGGCCGCCAGACCGTCGAGCACCCCCTCCAGGAGGGGTCCGCCGTTGTGGACGGGGATGAGGACCGCCACGGTGGGTGGGGAGGGGGTGTCCTTTGGCGGCCGGGTGGGAAGGCTGTCCGACATGCCGTCAGCGCGCCGCCTGCCGGCGGTCCTGGGCCTGGAGCGCGGTGATGGCCACCACGTCGGCGATGTCCTGATCGGTGCAGCCGCGGCTGAGATCGTTGGCCGCGCCGTCCAGCCCCTGGAGGATGGGGCCGAGGGCCACGGCCCCGCCGAGGCGCTCGGTGAGCTTGTAGGCGATGTTCCCCGCGTCGAGGTTGGGGAAGATCAGGACGTTGGCCTGGCCCGCCACGGAGCTGCCCGGGGCCTTGCTCGCGCCCACCGCCGGAACCAGGGCCGCGTCTCCCTGCAGCTCGCCGTCGGCCGCGACGTGGGGGGCTCGGGCCCGGAAGGTCTCAAGGGCCCGCACGATCTTGTCCACGCTCGGATCGCGAGCGGACCCTTTTGTGGAGAAGGAGAGAAAGGCCACCTTGGGCTCGGCCCCGACGAGGAGCCGGAAGGATTCGGCGGCGCACAGCGCGATCTCGGCCAGCTGGGCGCTGTCCGGATAGGGGACCATGCCGCAGTCCGAATAGACGAAGACCCCCTGCTCACCGTATTCGGTGCGGGGAGTCACCATGAGAAAGAAGCTGCTCACGGTGCGGATGCCCGGCGCGGGGCCGAAACAGCGGAGGTAGGCGCGCACCGAATCGGCGGTGGTGTGGGTAGCCCCCGAGACCACTCCGTCGGCCATGCCCATGCGCACGGCCAGGCAGGCGGCGTAGAGCGGGTGGGCCGCCGTCTGGCGGGCCTGGGCCTCGTTCTCGCCCCGGCTGCGCATCCGTTCGAGGAAGACTCGGGCCGCCTCCCGGTTGAATTGCGGTTCGGTCGGGTCGAGGAACTCCACTCCCGCCAGGGAGACTCCGGATGTCTCGGCGCGCCGCCTCACCTCGGCGGGCTGGCCCACCAGCAGCAGTTCCGCCGCCCCCGCCGCCTGGACCAGTGGGACGGCCCGGAGTGTCCGTGGGTCCGAGGTTTCAGGCAGGACGATGCGCCGCCGGTCCGCCGCCGCGCGGTGCCGGATGGAGTCCAGAAGAGACATGCCCGGCTCACCTCCCCGGCCCAAAGGGTACCAGAAAGGGGGAGGGAGACCCAAGCCCCCGCCCGGCCCGAATTTCGCGATGACCGCGCCTCCCCTGTGCAGGAGCGGCGCTCCGCCGCGACCGAAGCGGGGGTCATGGACGACGCGATCCGCGTGAAGGGTCGGTCGCGCCGGGGGCGGTGCTCCTACAATGGTCGAGCCATCGCGGAATTTGAGTGCTGAGGGCCTGGGGTTGAGTGCTGAGGTGTGAAGGGCCGGCTCTCCTATCTTTCATCCATCATCCATCATCCATCATCCGTCATCCGTCATCCGTCATCATCTTTGAACTGTCCCGACGGCAAGGGGGCGGCGAGTCCAAGGCTTGTCCGGGTTCGGCCTGGTGGACCACAATGGGGCCGAACGGCCCTCGGGGGGCTGCGGAGGTTGGGTGAAAAGAATCGGCGCCGGAGGCGGGCGGGCGGGCGAAAAGCTCGACCGGAACGTCTGGATGGCGGGCTTCGTCAGCCTCTTCAACGACATCTCTTCGGAGATGGTCTATCCTCTGCTCCCCCTCTTCCTGACGGGGGTGCTGAAGGCGTCGCGAACCTCGTTGGGGCTCGTGGAGGGGATCGCCGAAGCCACCGCCAGCCTGCTCAAGGTCTTCTCGGGCGTCCTTTCGGACCGGTTCCACAACCGCAAGCTCCCCATGTTCCTCGGCTACGGCCTCTCCCTCGCGGCCAGGCCCTTCATCGCGGCCGCCGGCTCATGGCCGGCGGTCCTGGGCGCGCGATTCGTAGACCGGGCGGGCAAGGGGATTCGCACGGCGCCGAGGGACGCGGTCATCGCGGACAGCGCGCCGCCGGCCCTGAGGGGAAAGGCCTTCGGCGTCCACCGCGGGATGGATACGGCCGGCGCGGCGCTCGGCCCGGCCCTGGCCATGCTCATGCTGGCCGCGGCGTTCGACATGAGGACGGTGTTCTGGTGGAGCATCCTGCCCGGGTTGGTGGCCCTCCTCCTCATTACCCTCATCCGGGAAACGGGCGTCCCGACCCAGCCCGGCGGCCCCGCCCCCTCCGTCGGGGCGGCCTTTGGGCAGAAGGGCGCCTTCCGGGACTTTCTCTGGGTGACCGCCCTGTTCACCCTGGGGAACTCCTCCGACACCTTCCTGCTCCTCAAGGCCCGGTCGGTGGGCTTCTCCGTCGAAGCCGTCGCGGGGGTCTACCTGCTCTTCAACCTGTTCTACGCGGCGGTGGCCGGCCCCATCGGGGCCATGGCCGACCGGTGGGGGCTGGGCCGCGTGGTGCTCCTCTCCTTTCCCTACTACGCCGCCGTCTATCTGGGCTTCGCCCTCGCCGGAGGGCCCGTGGCGGTGGTCGTGCTCTTCCTGCTCTACGGGCCCTTCCAGGCGGTGGAGGAGGGGGTCAAGAAGGCCTACGTCTCCAGGCTCATCCCCGCGGGCTTCATGGGGTCGGGGATGGGTGCCTATAACGCCGTGAAGGGGGTCATGCTCCTGCCGGCCTCTCTGCTCACCGGAATCCTGTGGGACCGCGTGGGTGCTACCGCGGCCTTCGGAGCGGATGCGGCCCTAGCCCTGGGCGCCGGCCTCCTCTTCGCTTTCTGTCTGGGCCGGCGCCGGGAGAGGCCCGATCTGGGGCGCGAATAGGCTGCCCGCTCGTCGAAGTGACGCCGCCTTGTACCCTGGCGAGGCGAAGCCTAACTTCTGGATGGGAACGGGCCAGCGAGGGAATGGCAGGGGAGGGTTGTCCATGACCGGGAATCTCCGGCGGCGCCAGATGGTGCGGGAGCAGCTCCTGCCGAGGGGTCTCCGATCCAGGCGGGTGCTCGGCGCCATGCTCCGGGTCGAGAGGGAGGCCTTCGTGCCGGAGGCCGCCCGCGGGGCGGCGTACGAAGACCATCCCGTCTCCATCGGGGAGGGGCAGACCATCAGTCAACCTTACATGGCGGCGGTGATGCTCCAGATTCTGGACGTTCACCGGGGGATGAAGGTGCTGGAGGTGGGGGCGGGCAGCGGCTACGTCCTCGCGTTGCTCTCGGCCATGGGGGCCAGGCCGTGGGGCGTGGAATGGCATCATCGCCTCGCCGAAAGGATCGTCACCAACCTTGCGTCGGCAGGGGTTCGACCTACGCCCGTGAGGGTGGGGGACGGCGGGTTGGGCTGGCCCGAGGAGGCGCCCTTCGACAGGATCCTGATCTCGGCCGCCTGTCCGGCCATTCCTCCTCCGCTACTGGAACAGCTTGCTCTTGGCGGCCGGCTGGTAGCGCCGGTGGACCAGGATTTCAGCCAGGTGGTCCTGCGCATGACCCGGACCGACCACGGCTTTCGGGAGGAGACCTACGACCGCTGCGTGTTTGTGCCCCTCCAGGGTCGCTTCGCCCGAAGGTGAAGCGTGAGTCGCGAAGGGTGTAGCAACCTGACCTGGGTCCGGGCGAGGTGCACGCTGAACCGCTTCTGGCCGCCAAACGCCCTGAGGGGAGGGCTGGGCGCCCTCTTCCTGCTCATGGGGGCCGCCTTCCTCGCGGGCGACTTCGCCTTTTTCCGCCGGATCTTCGGCAACCTGCTCTCCAACGAGGAGATCCCGAGGATTCTGCTGGTGGCGGTCGCCTCCAAGCTCATGTCTCTCGTCCTCCTGACCACCCTCACGCTGCTGCTCTTCTCGGCGGCCGTGAGCGCCCTCTCCTACCTCTACCTGGACGAGGATCTCACCCTCCTCCTGCCCTTGCCCCTGGGCCGCTGGTCGCTCCGCCTCCACCGCAGCCTGGAGGCGGGGGTGAACGCCGGGTACATGGTGGCCCTGCTCCTGGTTCCCGTGGTGGCCGCCTACCTGAGCCTCTTTCCGGCGGACCCCCTCGCGCTGGCGGTGGGGTTCGCTGGCCTCCTCTTCTATCTGGCTATCCCCACCTCCCTCGGCGTTGGCCTGACGGTGCTTCTGGCCCGGTTCTTCCCGGCCCGCCGTCTCCACCAGGCCCTCACGATCCTGCTGGTGGTCATGGTCTGCCTCCTGGTGGTCCTCTTTCGCCTGGCCCGCCCCGAGAACCTTCTGAATCCCGCCTCCTCCCTGCAGGCCCTGACGGTTCTTCGCTCCATTCGCCTGCCCAGGGAGACGCTCCTGCCCTCCACCTGGCTGGCGGACGTGGTGGTGCGGGGGGCCGAGCGGCAGTGGGATGAGGTCTGGCCCGCGCTTCTGCGCCTGGCCCTGACCACCCTGGTCGCCGTCGGCCTGCTGGCCCTCCTCCTGAGGGCCTTTCACTGGCGGGGGTACGGCCGCGCGCAGGAGCAGGCTGGAATGCTTCCAAGTCGGGGGAGGAGCCGGCTGGGCGGCGGGCTCCTGGCCCTGGCCCTGGCCGCCGCCCCGGCCGGCCGGAAGTCCCGGGCGCTCCTGCGGCGGGACCTCCTCCTCTTCTTCAGGGATCCCACGCAGTGGGGGCAGGTGATCATCCTGGGCGCGCTGGTGGTGATCTACCTCTTCAACGTTCGGTTCATGCCCACCGACCTGGAGGTCTTCAAGGTGGCCGTCTCCTTCTGGAACCTCGCAACGCTAGGGCTCATCGTGGCTTCCGTGGCGGGCCGATTCGCCTTCACGGCCGTGGGGTCGGAGGGGAAGGCCTATTTCGTCTCCAGGGTGCTGCCCATCGACATCTGGTCCTACCTGTGGGCCAAGTTCCTCTTCACCGCCATCCCCCTGTCGGCCCTGGCGGCCCTGACCCTGTATGGCTCCAACCGCTTCCTCGGCATCCGGGGAGAGACCCTCGGTTACACGCTCTTCCTGGCCGTGGCCCAGTCGGTCACGCTGGCCGCGCTGGCCCTCTTCATGGGGACGCTGGACCCGGTCTTCGACGCCCGCAATCCCGCCAAGGCCGTCATGAGCGCATGGGGGCTGACCTACATGTTCGTATCGCTCGTCTACGTGGGGCTCGTGACGGTCCTGTCGGCCCGGCCCGTCTTCCACTACTACCAACACCTGCTGGGGCGAGGCCCCGCCGCGAATTACTGGCCCTCGGCGCTCCAGGTGGGGGCCTTCAGTTTCGCCATTCTGGTGATCAGCTTCCTGACGGCCGGGCTTCGCCTTCAGAAGCTCGAAGGCACATAATGGGCTTCAATAGAACTCCGCGTTCGGCGCGGGGAATGGTGCCGCGGATGGTAAGGACGAAGAGGGAGGCGGCTATGGAAGGTAGGATGAAAAGAGTGTGCGGCTTGACTCTGCTTGCGCTTGGGGGGTTGCTCTGGGCCTTCCCTTCCGGGGCCACGCCGGGCTCGGGTCCCAGCCCGTACGCCCCGTCCGTGACAGTGACCTCCATCGCGCCCAACACCGGTCCATCTGCCGGCGGAACCACGGTGAGCATTGGCGGCTCCGGTTTCGAATCCGGTGCGACGGTCGACCTGGGGGGGGCAGCCGCGACCGGCGTCACGGTGGCTTCCTCGACCCTGATCGAGGCCACGACGGCTCCCCATCCCGCGGGAACCGTGTCGGTGACCGTGACGAATCCCGACAGCACCGCCGGTTCCCTGCCGAACGGCTTCACCTACACGGGGGCCTCTCCCGCGCCCACCGTGACCGCGGTAAACCCGGCTTCGGGCAGCACGGCAGGGGGCACGGCCGTCACCGTGACCGGGACCGCTTTCGTGGCGGGCGCGACGGTGACTTTCGGAGGCCTCGCCGCAACCCAGGTCTCGGTCCTCAGCGCGTCGAGCTTGACCTGCCTCACGCCGGCCCACGCGGCCGGAGCCGTGGACGTCGTGGTCCAGAACCCGGATTCCCAGAGCGGGACCCTGCCCGGCGGCTTCACCTTCGTGGCCCCCAGCAATCCTCCGACGGTGACCTCCGTGAACCCGGCCTCGGGGCCAACGGCCGGAGGGACGGCGGTCGTCATATCGGGGACCAATTTCTTGGCGGGCGCCTCGGTTACCTTCGGAGGAACCCCGGCTTCGGGCGTTGCGGTGGGCAGCGCCAACACCATCACCGCGGTATCGCCTCCCCACGCGGCCGGAGCCGTGGACGTGGCCGTCACCAACCCCGACAACCAGAGCGGCCTCCTCCCGGCGGGGTACACCTATCAGGCGCAGGGGTGCACGCTCTCGTGTTCGGCGTCGGTTTCGAATTGGGGGCAGGTCGCAAGCGGCGTCTCCTTTCAGGCCAGCGCCGATACGGGGAGCTGCACGGGCGCGCCCTCCTATCAGTGGGATTTCGGAGACGGAGGGGTCTCCAGTGAGGCCGCCGCCATTCATGCCTACACCGCCCCCGGCACCTATTCGTGGGCGTTGACCGTCTCCTGGGAGGGGCAGACGTGCCAGCAGTTCGGCTCCATCCTGGTCGTCCTGCCGCCCATCATCACTTACGTGCAGAAGGCTGGCAACCCATTCCGGCTGAAGGTGTACGGAACCAACTTCCATGTGGGCTGCACCGTTCTCATCGACGGGACTCAGGTTCCGTCCACGAAGTGGAAGAACAACGGGCAGGTGATCGCGAAAAAGGGCGGTCCCCTGAAGGCCATGCTGCCCAAGGGCACGGTGGTCCAGGTCACCATCCGCAACGAGGACGACCACGGAGTCTCGGCACCGTTCGCATTCAGCCGATGAGGGTGCGCCATTGTGGCCGTGTCTTATGGATCCCCGCCGGCTCTATTCCGGCGGTGATCCTTTTTGGGATGGCCTGTGGGATTCAATCGTGCCCGTAGCGCACGTAATGGCCTGCCATAATGACAATGCCATGTTGACAACGTCAAAAAGGCCGTCCGCGTACAAACGTCCCCCTGACCGATTTGTATTATACTGATAAATAACGAGATATGTGCGTTGTGGTCAGGCTGGCCGGACCCCGTTGCAGGCAAGACAAGAATGCACTATTCTCTACCCGTCTGTCTGGTGTCGCCCGGTGAAGCGGCGAGCGTATGCCGAGAGGAGCCCGAGGCGTTGCATTCCTTTGGTGGCCCTGGAAAAGTGACTGGCAGGACCCAGCGGGGAATCTCCGTGCCCTTTCCGCCGTGGTTTGACTCCAGAGCATGCGCGCCGGGGCCGGGCGCCCATTCCATCCAGATCGTTCGACGCGCGATTCACAATCGATCTCAACAATCTCAACAATGGGTTTCGGTCGTCCAGGAGCTGTCACGCGGCCGGCCTCCGCCGAGGCGGGTACCACCTGGGAAGCTCTCGGAGGACATAAGGAAGTTCATTCATTCAGCCATGGTCCATCGAGAAGGGAGAGATTCAGCCCGAGGGGAGCATCACAGGAGGCTATGAGATGAAGCAAGCGCTCAAGTTGAGTGCCGTGCTCGTTGTGGCATTGGTTCTAAGCGGCCTGGGCATCTGGGCCCAGACCACCAGCGGGACCATTCAAGGAAGGGTTACGGATTCCAAGGGACAGCCCGTGATCGGGGCGGTCGTCCACGTATCGGGTCCAGCGGTCCAGGGCTTTCTGGGTACCGCCACGGACGTGAATGGAAACTACACCGTCCCCTTCGTTCCCGCGGGGCACGGCTACGAGGTGAAGGTCAACGCCGAGGGATACAACTCGGTGGTGAGAAAGAACATCGACGTCCCCCTGGGCTCGGCGGTGCAACTGCCCTTCGAGCTGAGCGCCGGCGAGACGCAGATCACCGTCACCAGCAGCGCCCCCATCATCAACCTGAAGAGCACCACCACCGGCGTCACGCTCTCCAGCGAGATGGTGGACGCTATCCCGATCCCCCGCGATTCCAACCAGATCGTCTTCCTGGCGCCGAGCGCTGTCCTTTCGGGCTCCTCCACGGCCGGTAACGCCTCCATCGGGGGCTCCACGGGCGCCGAGAACCAGTACATGATCAACGGCATGAACATCACCAACACGGACCTGGGCATCTCTTCGAACGGGTCGATCGGCAACGGCCCCAACACCAACGACACCATGCTCAACTTCGACTTCATCCAGGACATGCAGGTGCTCACGGGCGGCATCCCCCCCGAGTACGGCGGTGCGATGGGCGGCGTGGTGAACGCCATCACGCGGAGCGGCGGCAACGAGTATCACGGCTCCCTCTACGCCTACTACACCAACGCCACCTACTCGGCCAAGCAGACCACGTACAGCTACAACAACCAGCTCCAGGGCAACGCGGGCCACACGCAGTACGACGTGGGCGGCGACCTGGGCGGCTACTTCATCAAGGACAAGCTCTGGTTCTACCTGGGCTACGACTACAACCGCTACAAGGAGTACACGGCCCTGCCGACGACCCAGGACCCCTACCTCCAGATCAACGGCAGCGGCGCCGAGTCGGTCTTCAACGGCCAGCAGATCACCAACATCAACCAGATCAACCAGCAGTACGCCTTTAAGGTGACCTGGAACATCAGCCAGAACCAGAAGCTGGCCGTCAGCACCTTCGGCAACGTGGACAAGGAGGGGCGGTACGGGGCCCTCGATACCTTGGTAGCGTCTTCGTCCCCCTGGACCCTGAAGGACGAACCGAACAACCTCTCCGTCCAGTGGAACTCCACCTGGTCGCCCAAGTTCTTCAGCGAGGCGGTGGTGAGCTACCACCACGAGCACCAGTGGCAGACCTTCAACAACGCCTCGGCTCAGAACAACTGGCAGTACAGCTACGCCCTGACCGCTGGGATCTACAACGGGTTCCACGTCTACCCCTCGAACCAGATCGACCCCTCCCAGTACAACTTCGACCAGAACACCGGCGTCACCGATCTGCTCAACAACAACTACGTCAACTCCCTGGGCGGCGGCGGCTACGGCGGAGTGGCCAAGGACGAGTCGGAGCAGGCCAACGTGAAGCTGACCAACCTCTTCAACTGGCACGGCCAGCACGAGCTCTCCTACGGCGCCCAGTACGATCAGCGGTACTACACCCCCGTCTTCGGTCTGACCGGTCCGACCAACTTCATCTCGCCCGAGACCCACACGGCGGCCATCGGCGGCCTCTTCGTCCAGTGGGCCCCGGCCGCCTACTACGACCTCCCCACGGGCCCCCAGGGACAGCAGTACGTCTATGTGGCCCAGGACTACTTCACCCCCATGGACCGCCCCTCCCAGGAACGATCCGAGGCGCTCTGGATCAACGACAATTGGAGCCTGACGCAGTTCTTCACCGTGAAGGCCGGCGTCCGCTACAGCCAGCAGTACATCGCGGGCAGCCTCCCCGGCGCCGAAAGCATCAACCTGAAGGGCAACTTCGACCCGCGCGTCGGCTTCACCTGGGACACGACGCACGACGGAAAGAGCAAGTTCTACGGCTTCTACGGGCGGTACACGCAGAACATGCCCACGGACCTGGCCGTCCGCAGCCTCAACAACGAGGTGCTCGGCTCCGAAGCCTTCTACAACCCGAACCTGACCTCGTTCATCCCTGGCGCTTCCATGATCTTTGGGCTCTCCGGCGAGGATATCCAGGGCCAGACTCCCGGCATGCCGATCTCAACGCCCATCCAGTCCCCCTCCACCGACGAGTACATCCTGGGCTACGAGTACCAGCTCGCCCCCAGCTTCCGCGTGGGCGGCCGCATCGTCTACCGCAACCTGCACCAGGGCATCGAGGACTTCTCCTTCAACGGTGCCAGGACCTACATCATTGGCAACCCCAGCAGCTGGTCGGGCATCCCGGTGCCGGGCCTGGGCCCCGGGTGGTCCCTCGACCACAGCAAGACCTACTACTTCCCGCACATGACGCGCCGCTACACGGCGGTCGAACTCACGGCCGACAAGCGCTACAGCAACAACTGGCAGTTGCAGGCCTCCTACGTCTGGTCCCGGCTCAGGGGCAACTATGAGGGCTTGTCTCAGAATGATACCCTCACGGGCCAGCTCGACCCGGGCATCAACGCCACCTACGACCTGCCGCAGTTCCTCGTGAACGGCGACGGCTACCTGCCCCTCGACCGTACCAACGTGGGGAAGGTCTACGGTTCCTACACCTTCACCAACATCCCCCTGGTGCTCTCGGCCAACTTCCAGATCCAGAGCGGTACGCCCATCAGCAAGTACATCCTCGTGGACTGGTACGGCGGTGCCGCCGGCTTCTTCAACCAGCGCGGTTCCGACGGCCGGACCCCCACCACCTGGACCCTCGACGCGGCCGCGCAGTACAACTTCAAGCTCTGGAAGACCAACCTGGGCCTGCGCCTCGACGTCTTCAACGTGACCAACGAAAACAAGCCGGTTGTGGTCAACGAGTACTACGGCCACCAGGCGTCAGTAGGCGGGCCCATCCAGATCTTCAACCCGGCAACCAGCCTCTACGGCAAGCCCTGGGTCAGCCAGACGCCGCGGTTCGTCCGCTTCAGCATCCGCTGGACCTTCTAATCTAGCTGGAGGAAGTTCAGGAATTCCTCAGGGCCCCGGGGCAACCCGGGGCCCGCTTTCATGGGGGCAGCCGCTGGGAACAGAAGACGATTCACCACCGAGGCACCACGGCACCCAGTCACGATGGATTCGGCGGATGCCCCGCGTGCCGTGATGGGGTGACGAAGCGACGAGTGACGAGTCCGAGCCCGCATCCCCTTGGTGCCGTAGTGTTGGCCTCTCTCCCCAGCTCTCCAGCTCACCAGCTTCCATCTCACCAGCTTCCATCTTGCCCGAGCCCGGGCGGGGTGGCATACTGCCGCACCGGGCTGAAGCCCGGCATCCGGAGGGGACCCATGACCACGCACGGCAAGAACGATAAGGCTTCCATCGACACTCTCTGCATCCACGCCGGCCAGGCGCCCGACCCCGTCTTCGGCTCGGTGGCGCCGCCCATCTTCCAGACCTCCACCTTCGCCTTCCAGTCCACGGACCAGGGGGCAGCGCGCTTCGCCGGGACGGAGCCGGGCTACATCTACACGCGGATGGGAAATCCCACCATTCACATGCTCGAAGAGAACGTGGCGGCCCTGGAGGGCGGAGCGGGAGCCCTGGCTACGGCCACGGGCATGGCGGCCGTCTCCACCGTCTTCTTCGCCCTGCTCTCTCAGGGCGACCACGTGGTCTGCGGCGCCTCGGTCTACGGGCCCTCCCGGGTCATTCTGGAGCGGGATTTCGCCCGGTTCGGGGTGAGCGCCTCCTTCGTGGAGACCAGCGACCTGGCGGAGCTGGAGCGGGCCTTCACGCCGAGGACCCGCCTGGTCTTCATCGAGACCCCGGCCAATCCCACCCTGGCCGTGACGGACCTGTCCGCCGTAGCCGAGATGGCCCACGCCGCCGGCGCCCTGCTCGTGGTGGACAACACCTTCATGAGTCCCATCCTGCAGCGCCCCTTCCGCTTCGGCGCCGACATCGTGCTCCACTCGGTGACCAAGTTCCTCAACGGTCACTCGGACGTGGTGGGCGGCATTCTCGTCTTTCGGGACGAAGCTCTTCTGAAGAGGGTTCGCCCCGTCCTCTTCTACCTGGGCGGAACCATGGACCCCCACCAGGCGTGGCTGGTCCTCAGGGGGATCAAGACCCTGGCCATGAGGGTTCGCGTGGCTCAGGAGAACGCCCAGGCCTGCGCGGCGCTCCTTGCGGGGCACCCGGCCGTGGGCGAGGTGCGCTACCCCGGCCTTCCCGGCCATCCGCAGGCGGCGGTCATGGCCCGCCAGATGGAGGGACCCGGCTCGCTGATCTCCTTCGAGCTCAAGGGCGGGTTGCCGGCCGGCAAGCGCCTGCTGGAGGGATTGAAGCTGGCCACGCTCGCCGTCAGCCTGGGCGGCGTGGAGACCCTCATCCAGCACCCGGCCTCCATGACGCACGCCGCCATGCGGCACGAGGACCGGCTGGCCGCAGGGATCACCGACGGCCTCGTGCGGCTCTCCGTGGGTTGCGAGGGCAGGGAGGACCTGCTCGCCGACCTCAAGCAGGGGCTGGACGCGCTGCTGTAGAGGCGAGACGCCTGACGCAAAGCCTCTCGCACGTCATCCTG
Source organism: Acidobacteriota bacterium (assembly GCA_021787565.1). Classification (GTDB taxonomy): domain Bacteria; phylum Acidobacteriota; class UBA4820; order UBA4820; family DSQY01; genus DTPS01. The sequence goes on along the minus strand of JAJYLT010000015.1, from coordinate 33,120 downwards.
AAGGCCTCTTCGAAGATTCTCCCCTGAAGGATCTCGGACGGCGGTCCTGCATGGCCGACGATGGAGATTCTTCGGGAGAACCCCCTCGAAGCAGCCCTCAGAATGACGGGAACGGGGGCAGGAGACGCGAGACGGGAGACGCAAGTACGCGCCGCCGGCCCCCTTCGGCATCTCCTCATCACCTCCCGTGGTCTATTACGAATCCCAACTTCTTGGTGCCTTCGTGTCTTGGTGGTGAATTCCCACCGGTGTTCCCCTACATCTGCCCTTCGTGCTTGAGGAGGGTCCCCTCGGCCATGAAGACCACGTCCTCGGCGAGGTTGGTGCAGAGGTCGGCGATGCGCTCGAACTCCTTCGCGGCGAACACCACCGCCACGGCCGATTCGCGCTGGCTGCGGTCGTGCCAGTCCTGCGTCAGGACCTCCCGGATGGAGCCCGAGAGGAGGTCGTCCGCCTCGTCGTCCCTGGCGATGACGGCCTTGGCCAGGGCCGTGTCGCGGGCCACGAAGGCGGTGATGGCGTCGCTGAGCATGCCGAGGGTCAACTCGGTCATGTGGGCAAAGTGCTCCGCGAGGGCCGACGTCGGGAAGGCCGAGAGGTCGGCGCTCCTTTCCGCGATGTTCAGGGCGTGGTCTCCGATGCGCTCCAGGTCGTTGTTGATCTTGAGGGCCATGAAGACGGTGCGCAGGTCGTCCGCGGCGGGCTGAAACAGCGCGAGGATCCGGAGGCAGCGGGCGTCGTTGGCGTTCTCCATCCGGTCGATGGCCTCGTCCCGCTGGTAGAGGTCGGCCGCGCTGTTGGGATCGCAACTGGTGAAGGCCTGGGCGGCGGCGCGCAGGACGCGCCCCACCTCGTCCGCCATGGCCACGATGTTCTCCATGAGAGACCGGATCTCTTCTCTCTCTCTGCTCATCTGTTCGCTCCGCTGCCGAACGGGTCCGGCATCCAAGGGGACGGCCGAATCGCCGCCACCCTCGTCCCATGGTATCAGCCGAACCGGCCGGTCAGATAGTCTCTCGTCCTGGGTTCCCTGGGGTTGGTGAACATCTTCTCCGTCTCCCCGAACTCGATCAGCTCGCCCAGGTAGAGGAAGGCCGTGAAGGCCGAGATGCGCGCGGCCTGCTGCATGTTGTGGGTGACGATGACGATGGTGTAGTTGGCCTTGAGCTGGTCGATCAGCTCCTCGATGCGGGCCGTGGCGATGGGGTCGAGGGCGGAGGCGGGCTCGTCCATGAGGATCACCTCGGGCTTCACGGCGATCGCCCGCGCGATGCACAGGCGCTGCTGTTGGCCGCCGGAGAGGCTCATGCCGTTGTGGTTGAGCTTGTCCTTGACCTCGTCCCAGAGGGCCGCGTCCCTCAGCGCGGTCTCCACCCGCTCGCGCAGGATCGATTTGGGCAGCTTCTCGTAGAGCCGTATGCCGAAGGCGATGTTCTCGTAGATGGACATGGGGAAGGGGGTCGGCTTCTGGAAGACCATCCCCACGTGGGCCCGGAGCTGGGTCACGTCCAGGTCCTTGGCCAGGATGTTCTGCCCGTCCAGCAATACCTCCCCCGTGGCCCGCTGGCCGCGGTAGAGGTCGTACATCCGGTTGAAGACGCGGAGCAGGGTGGTCTTGCCGCACCCCGAGGGTCCGATGAAGGCCGTCACCTCGTTGGTGTAGACGGGCAGGCTGATGTTCTTCAGCGCCTGGTTGCCGCCGTAGTAGAAATTCAGATCCCTCACCTGGATTCGGAGCTTGTGGAGACGCTCGGACTGCTCGGCGTCTCCCTGTCCCCTCTCGGCAGGCGGGTTGGGCACTTCCGCGGTCATCGGATTCATCGCTGGCTCCCCAGGCGCTGGGTGCGGCTCACGGCGATCCGGGCCACGATGGTGGTCGCCAGGACGCCGAGCGTGATGAGGAGGGCCGCCCCCCATGCCTTGGTCCGCCAGTCGTCATAGGGCGACATGGCGTAGTTGAATATGGTGACGTTGAGGGTTCCCGTCGGTTCCAGCGGGTTGAAGTTCCAGTAGGGATTGTTCAGGGAGGTGAAGAGGAGCGGAGCCGTCTCGCCCGCCACGCGGGCGATGGCCAGCAGGACGCCGGTGGTCATGCCTCCCAGCACCCGCCGGTAGCAGACCCTGAGGATGACCTTCCAGTAGGGTGCCCCCAGGGCCAGGGCCGCCTCCCTGAGCGCGTTGGGCACGAGACGCAGCATCTCCTCGGTGGTCCTCGTAACAACGGGGATCATGATGATCGCCAGGGCCAAAGCCCCCGCGAGCCCCGAGAAGCCCTTCATGGGCTGGACCAGGATGGCGTACACGAAGACGCCGATGACGATGGAGGGGGCGCTGGTGAGGATGTCGCTCACGAACCGGACGGCGTGGGCCAGCGCGCTCTGGCGGCCGTACTCCGCCAGGTAGGTCCCGGCCAGGATGCCCACCGGCACGCCGATCAGGGTGGCCATCGCGGTGATCAGCAGGGTGCCCACGATGCCGTTGACCAGGCCGCCGCCGGCCATGCCGGGAGGGGTGGGCAGCTTGGTGAAAAAGGCCAGCGAGAAGGCAGGCAGGCCCTTGTGGATGAGGTCCTTCAGGATCCAGAACAGCCAAAAGAGGCCGAACAGCGCGGAGGCTCCGGAGAGGGCCATCATGATCGCGTTCGCGGCCTTGCGAAGCCGGTGCCGGAGCCCGCCGTGGCGCCTCATCGCACGCTCCCCACGACTTGCCGCTCGATGCGCCACAGGAGGAGCTTGGCCACCGACAGGATGATGGTCGTGATCAGAAAGAGGATGAGACCCAGGGCGATGAGGCTGGAGACGTAGAGGTGGGAGGTGGCCTCCGTGAACTCGTTCGCCAGGGTCGAGGAGATCGTGTTGGAGGGGCTCAGCAGCGACAGGGAGATGTCGTGGGCGTTCCCGATGACGAAGGTGACCGCCATGGTCTCGCCGAGGGCCCTCCCCAGGCCCAGGAAGATGGCGCCCACGATGCCGGTGCGGGTATAGGGAATGACCACGTTTCGGACCACTTCCCAGGTTGTGGCGCCCAGGCCGTAGGCGGACTCCTTGGCCATGGCGGGAACCAGCGCGAAGACGTCGCGGGTGATGGAGGTGATGAAGGGGATGATCATGACGGCGAGGATGATGGCGGCCGTCATCATGCCGATGCCCATGGGCGGGCCCTGAAAGAGCGGCAGAAACCCGAGGTGGTGCTTGAGCCAGGGCTCGACGTGCCGCGCCATGATCGGAGCGAAGGAGAAGAGCCCCCACATGCCGTAGATGATGCTCGGCACGGCGGCGAGCATCTCCACGGCCAGCCCCACCGGCCTCTGAAGCCACGGCGGCGCCATCTCCGTCAGGAAGATCGCGATGCCCAGGCTGACCGGCACGGCGATGAGGATGGCCAGGAAGGAGGAGACCAGCGTGCCGAAAATGGACGGCAGGGCGCCGAAGGACTCCCTGACCGGGTCCCACTCCTTGGTCCAGAGAAATTTCAGCCCGAAGTGCGAGAAGGCCAGATGGGCCTGGGCGAAGAGGACCGTCCCGATGGCCAGGATGAGCAGGAGTACGAGCCCGGCGAAAAAGAGGGTCGTGGCCCTGAATAGGACGTCCGGCAGGTTGCCGGGGTGCGAACGGCCCTGCGGGCGCGCTGGCGCGGCCGGCCCCGGCGGTGGCGCCTGGCGGACGGCGGTTTTGGCGGCCCCTTCTGCTGGCTGTTGCATCCGGTTCCCTCCGCGGTGCTAGTGTTGTGTCCCCGTCCTGTGTTTACAATGGCCTTTTCCCGGGACACAACACTTCCCAAGGGGCTCCGCCCCTAGGGCGCCCGCCTGCGGCGGGCTGTTACCCCAAAAGAGCGGGGAGGCTTTCTCCCCGCACCCCTCCGTGTGCTGTCTCTCGCCTGCTTCCATGGTCAACCTATCACCGGGACGGCACACTACCCGCCGGACTTGGCCGCCGGGTAGGCCAAAGGCCAGACCGGCTTGCCCGCCGAGCGGATCTCGGCCGCCCAGGACGCTTCAATCCGACGGACGATGGGCTCGGGAATGGGAACGTAATCGAGCTCGTCCACGATGCGCTTCCCGCCGCGGAAGCACCAGTCGAAGTACTTCAGCAAGGCTTCCGCACGTTTCCCATCGGGCTGGTCGCGGGCGATGAGGATGAACGAGGCACCCACGATGGGCCAGGAGTCCTCCCCCGCCTGGTCCGTCAGACCCCTGGGGGTGCGGTCGGGCCCCGACCATTCCGCCTTGGCGGCCGCCGCGAGGAAGGAGGCCCTACCCGGCGAGGGGAAGCCGCCGGCCCGGTTCTGCAAGAGGACCGTCGCCAGGCCGTTCTGCCGGGCGTAGGTGAACTCCACGTAGCCGATGCTCCCCGTGGTCTGTTTCACGTAGGAAGAGACGCCCTCGTTCCCCTTCGAGGCCATCCCCACCGGCCATCGGACGGAGGGACCGTTGCCGACCTTTAGGCGCCAGTCGGCCGAGACCTCGCCGAGGTACCGAGTGATCAGCCATGTGCTCCCCGATCCGTCGGCCCGCGTCACCACGGAGATTTCCAGGGGCGGCAGGCGCAGGTGCGGGTTGAGGGCCATGATGCGCGGGTCGCGCCACGAGGTGATGCGGCCGAGGAAGACGTCGGCCAGGATGGGGCCGGTCAGCTTCAGCTCAGCCGAGGCGATGCCAGGGAGGTTGACCACCGGCACCACGCCGCCGATCACCATGGGGAACTGGATCAGACCGGAACGGCTCAGGACATCGGCGTCGAGCGGCGCCTCGGAGGCGCCGAAGTCGAAGATGTGATGGCGCATCTGCTCGATGCCGGCCCCCGACCCGATGGACTGGTAGTTGAAGCGCTCCCCGGTGAGGCGAGCGTATTCGTAGGACCACTGGGCGTAGAGGGGGAAGGGGAAGGTCGCCCCTCCGCCGTGCAGCATCAGGTGCGCCTGGGCCCCCACCGGGACGGCCGCACCGAGGAGAACCAGCGGGGCCATCCACCGCGCCAGTTCTCGCATTCGCCTCACGATCATCGCGTTTCTCTCCCTGTCCAGCCAATTCTACCCTATCAAGGCCATGTTGCGATCTCGTTTCGCTTCTGTTTCTTCCCTGGCTCGTCTCGCGAATCGGTGCCCATCAACCCCCCGGCCAGGCCGTCCAAGCGCGCAACCATCCTGAGAACCTGGCGCAAATCCTCGATGCGAGCCTCTCTTCTCCTCACTTCCCACTCCTCACTTCCCACTTAAAAGGGACCCCGGTTCGCCGGGGTCCCTTTTGAGGCCGGGTAAGGCGCTCCGCCTTACCAGGAGAACTTGAGGCCCGCCTGCACGGAGCGAGGCGCCTGGCGCAATGTGGGTTTTCCGTAGTTGGGGTCTGGCGTGAGGTTTCCCGAGGCGTACTGCTCCCACGTGCTGGGCTGCCTGTAGTAGGTCTCGTAGACGCTCAGCGGCTTCTGCACGTTGGTGAGGTTGAAGATGTCACCCACCACGGAGGCGTTGAGACGCCAGAGCTTGAAGGCGTATTCGGCGTGCAGGTTCACCTCGTACCAGCTCGGCAGCCGGGAGGAGCCGCGGGGAGCGACGAAGATGTTCTGCCCGCTCTCCATCTCGTTGGACGGGAAGGCGACGTACTTGTTGTAAGGGCGTCCTGAGGCCAGCTCGATGCTGGCGCCGAGGGTGAGACCGAAGTTGAAGCGGTAGGCGCCCTGGAGCTTGAAATCCACGGGGACGTCCTGGGGAAGGAGGCCGTAGCTGTTCTGCTCCAGCGCGCTGAAGGGGGCCAGGTAGGTGCCCGTCGCGTTGGGGCCGTAATCGTTGTACGTGGTGCCGTAACCGTAGGCCGCACCGCTGTAGTTGCCCTCAAGGCGGGACCAAGTGAGGCTGGCATTCATGAACCAGTTGTTGGAGAAGCGCTTGTCGGCCGTAAGGGTGAAGGCGCGGTAGAGGCGGATCGGCTTGGAGAAGGGGCTGAACTGGTTGAAGGCATTCCCGTTGTAATCCTTGGCATTCATCCAGTTGGCCATGTAGGCGGAGGGATAGGTGCCGATACCCGGGTTGACGATGAGGAAGTCCAGGTTGCCCTGCTTGTCGAGGTAGCCCATGGTGTCGATGGCGCGGGCCAGGTCGCGGTACTGGATGCGGGCGCCCACGGTGAAGCTGGGGGCGATCTCATATTCAAAACCGGCCAGCCACTCGCGGGAGTACTGGTCCTTCGGGTTCCCGAAGACTTTGAAGGGCACCGCGCCCTGGAGGAAGTGGGCCACCTGCGTGCCGTAGTTGTAGTAGTCGATGTACGAGGCGTGGCCGGGGGCCATGTTGTTAGCGAGCTGGACCGGCATGACCTCGCTGTACTCGCCGTAGTCGACGTAGAGCTTGGACTTGCCGTCGTGGGCGAAGTCCCAGCTCAGTCCCACGCGAGGCGAGGTGGAGCGGACGCTGAAGTTGGAGGCCTGGGTCGGCTTCTCCAGGTTCTCCTCCCAGCGGACGCCCGCCGAGAGGTTGAGGTAGTTGGTGATGGACCACTTGTCCTGCACGAAGGCGGCGTAGTAGCGGCTCTGACTGTCGCTCAGCGGGTTCTGCAGGGAGTAGCGGATGTCGTAGTAGTACTGGGTCGTGTCGCTGCTCGGATAGCCAGCGGGACCTCCGATCAAGAGGTTGTAGGCGTTTCCTGGGTAGCCCAGGAAACCGTAGAAGTGGGTCCAGCTCGCCTCTCCTCCGAACTTGATCTCGTGATTGCCCACGATCCAGGTCTCTTTGTTCGTGAGCTGGGTCGAGTTTCGGGTGTCCGAATCAATGACGCCCATGCCGGGCCCCACCGATAGTCCGGGGGACCAGTCGTAGCTCACCTCCGTGGGGTAGCCCCAACCGGCGCTGGAGGAGGGGATGACCTGCAGGATGTGCTTCGTGCGGCCGACGGAGGTCTCCGAATAGAAGTTGGAGGTCCAGGTGGCGTACCAGCGGGCGATCCAATTGTAGCCGCCCTGGTTGCGCGTCGTCTCGTCGGAGAGGGGGTTGATCGTCGGGTACAGGCCGTCCGAGGGGATGTGGGCCTTGTAAGGATCGCCGTAGGCCGTCAACTCGAAGTTGTTCCTCTCGTTGAGGCGGTAGTTCAGCTTGACGGACCACAGCCAGCTCTTGCGGCTGTCGGTGTAGTTGTAGGGCAGGTTGAGGGTGTGGAAGGGGCTTCCGGCTGGGTTCACGTAGCTCGTCTCGTTGAAGACGCCCTGGTAGTGAGTGCTGCTGACGGTGGGGTTGTAGGCCACGAAGTACCAGAGGCGGTCCTTCACGATGGGGCCGCCCACGTCGAAGCCGTAGTCGTAGCGTTCGAAGGAGTTCGCGGTGAGTCCGCCTCCATAGACGGGCTGTCCCTTGGCGCTGGTGTTCTGGTTGGTGTAGTAGCCGAAGAGCTCGCCGTGGAACTCGTTGGAGCCGCTCTTGGTCAGCACGTTGAAGAGGCCGCCCGTGGAGCCGCTGTACTCGGCCGGCAGGCCGCCCGTCTCGACGTCGATCTCACGGACGAAGTTGTAGTTGAGGTTAGTGCCGAAGGTTCCGGTGACGGGGTCCGTGGTGTTCAGGCCATTGATCTGGTAGAGGTTCTCGTCGGCCGACGCACCGGCGATGCCGGGGTTGCCGCCCGCACCAGCATCCACCGCCGTGGGCGCCAGGAAGAGGGCATCCTGATAGCCGCGGCCCAGGGGCAACATGTCGAGCTGCTCCTGGGAGATGTTGTCCGAGATCTGGGTGTTCTTGAGGGAGACCATGGGAGGCCTCGCCGTCACGGTGACCGTCAGGCTCCCGCTCGTGAGCGCGACGTTCAGCGTCGTAGTCGAACCCAGTTGAACGCCGATATTGGATTGGACGACCTTGTTGAAACCGACCGCCTCCACCTTGACCTGGTAGTCAGAGGCGGGAGGCAGAAAGGGCACCAGGAAGGCGCCGTCGAGGTCGGTCGCCGTGCCCCGGTCACCCTGGAGGGCCTTCGAGTTGACCGTCACGCTGGCCCCGGGAATGGGCTGGCCCTTGTCGTCCAAGACCTTCCCCGAAATCTGGCCCGTATTGGCCTGGGCCCACGTCATCACGGCCGCAACCAAGAGTGCCGCGGCCATCAGCGCGCTTCTCACGAACCTTCCCTTCATGCCAAGCCTCCTTTCTCGTTCCCTTGGTATCCGATGACAATGACACGACGCACACGGGAACCACAGCCCTCTGAAGAAAGTACTCCTCTCGTTTGTTCCAGACTCCCGTCCTCACCGTGGCCCCCGAATCGGGCCACTCCTCTTTTTCATTCCCCAACGATTGGCCTGGAGCATCACAATGGATTGAAAACACGACCGGCCCCCTTCTGGGACCGGCATCTCTCCAAGGCTCCCGACACAAGAAAACCCCTTACGAGAAAAGCAAGAGGCATGCCTAATTGGGGGCTGCGGAGCTAAGATCGCCGCTCGCATGGGGTTAGGGCCAATAGGGGGCGGATGACCCAGGGAGCGTGGCCAAAAGGGAAGGGAATCGGCACATTTCGATCTGTCATAATGACATTGTGATGTCGAAACGGCGCGCCAAAAGGGCGGTCACGCCTGCCCGACAAGGAGATGACGAACAGACCTAGCGGGTGAAGCGGTCGCCCGCCGGCCCCCTGGCGGAGGTGAGCGGCCTCGTTCGGGCGAGTCCCGCTCAGGGAGTCGGTGCCGGGATTTTCGGGTTTCTTAGGGTCGGAAGTTCCCGAAAACGGAGACGCGCAGGCCGTCGGCCCGCGCGTCCCTTCATTCTGCCGGGCCACCGATGGCGACCCCGTAAACCCTACTGGAGCGTGAAGCCCCTCGATTCACTGGTGATGGTATTCTTGGCCTGGATGGTTTTCACGCGCCAGTATAGGGTGACGCCGTTGCGGCCGTGCTTCTGAATCCACTTCCAGGCACGACCCTTGGGCACCCAGTAGGGGGTCTTGAAGCTGGCCCCGCTCACCGTTCCGAGGAACCTGTTCTTCCCTTTGGGGAAGCTTGCGTCCGTGGAGAGCTCGACCTCGTACTTGGCCCCCGACACGCCTTTCCACATGAAGCTGGGGTAAGTGAGCTGCGACAGCGCCTGTCCGTCGCAAGGCTCGATAAGAGTCGTGCCATCACAGGGGGAGGGAGCCAGACTCCACAGCCCGCCCTCCGGGCTCGCCAGCAGGCGCGTCCCGTCCGCCAGCACGGTGACGCCGTAAGCAAAGCCGGGGAGAGAGAATAGGGTCACCTGGGCGGGGATGAGGGGGTCGGTCAGGTCGAATTCCTTGAGCCCTCCGAAGCCGTCGCAAAGGAGCGCCCGGTCGCCGTCGAGAAGAAGACTGCTGGCGTAAGTGGTGGTGACGATGGTCTTTTTGACGGGCTTGGCGGGATTCGAGATGTCGACCAGCGCCAGCCCGCCCGTCTCGGAGCAGACGTAGAGGACATTTGAATAGGCGTAGACCTTGCCGTATAGGCTGGGGGAAGACTCCTTCCCGATGATCGTCGGGGTGGCGGGAGCAGAGACATTCAGCGCGGTAGCGCCATAGATGTTGTGGTTGGCCCAGACCGTCGTAGCCCCCGAGAAGGCCGCCCCGGAGACGAAGCCGGGAGTGGCCTTCATGCCGTACTGCCAGGTGGAAAGGGCGACGGGGCTGGCGGGGTTGCTGACATCGGCGAGCAACAGCCCCTGGGTGCCGGCGGCCACCGCCATGAGGTTCCCCTGGACGGCCACCTGGACCGCCGATCCCGTGACGGGAATGGTGGAGAGCAGGACGGGCGCGAGGGGGGCGGTGACGTCGAAGACCGCCACGCCGGCCGTCTGGCAGGCGGCGAACAGGAGGTGCCCGGACAGGGTCATGTCCACGATGGATTGGGCCACGGGAACGGTCGTCACCTTGACCGGCTGGGCCGGGTTGGAGCAGTCCCAGACCTCCAGGTGAGAATTGGAGCCGACGAACGCCGTGCTGCCCGCGGAGACCACGGCCGTCTTGCCCGGCTCTCCTTCGAGCGCCTGCTGGGTGGTCGGTTGGGCCGGGTTGCTCACGTTGAGCGCCCAGAGGCCGTTGTCGCCGCAGATCAGATAGGAATTCGTATTCGACAGCGAGGTCCCGACGCAGGGTGAGGGGGTCGCGAGTGAGGTCAAGACAGCGGGGGCCGCCGGATTCGACACGTCGATGATCTGGAAGCCGCCCTCCCCCTCGGCGACAAGGAGCTTAGTGGGGTCCTGCGGGAGGAAGGCGCAGGCCAGCCCCTGGTTGGGCAGGGTCAAGGTGCCCTCGACGGTGGGGGTGTTCCAGGCCGGGAAGGAGACCAGAACGAGGCCGAGATCGCCGTCCAGCGCGGCCACGAGCTGGCCTTGGACCGCCAGGCTCGTGCAGGCCTTCAAGCTGCTCACGCGCTTCGCCCGCAACGGTTTCCTAGGGTTTTGGAGGGAGTAAACGAAGATCCCCTTTCCCCCGGCGGCCGCCAGGAGGGTCCGCCCCGTGACCACGAGGTCATAGAAGTTGGCATTACTGAAGAATCTGGCTACCCCGTGTTTCGGGATCGTCGGGTCCTTCACGTTCAGGACCAGGATCTGCTGGTCCCCGTTCGCCACGTAGGCGAACTCCCCCTTCTGGTCCAGGGCGATGGAGAGCGCGTTCGCAGTGGCGTAGGAGCCCGCCACGTAAGGGGCGGTGGGGTTGCTCGCGTTGATGATGACCATTCCGGCGCGGCCGTCCGCGACGTAGACGTAGTTCCCCGAAGCGGCCAGGCTCTGAATCGGTTGCGGAAGGCTCACCTGGCCCACCACCGTCAAGGCGGCCGGGTTGCTTTCATCGACGATTTGGAGGAAGGGGCCCGCCGCCACGGCCCGGTAGGGGGCGGTCAGGGGGACGGTAGCCCGAATGGGAGTGGCGACCACGTTCCCCAGGACGGAGTACCCCTCCACCGTCAGTTGCTGGCTTTGGGCGGCCGCCCCTAGGGGGGTCAGAAGGAGCAGGGCGAGGGAAGCGGCGAGGGCAGCGCATGGAAATCTTCTGAGCATCGGCGAATTCCTTTCCGGTACGGGGCTTCTGGCCCACCGTAGTGTAGCCGCCCACGGTTGCGGGGTCAAGGACGGGGGAGAAGTATCGGAATTCGGAATGCGGGAAAAATGACCCACCACCAAGTCACCGACACGAAGGGATTTGGCTTCTTCCCTTGTCGCCTGCCTCCTGACCCTTGTCCCCATGGCGGTTGTAGGAGCGCTCCAGAGCGCCCCCGCGGGAGCCCTCACTGCCACGGCGCATCGGCCTCTGGAAGGCCTCCTACTGGGGCTGAGCCGGGGGCAGATGGGGGCGGGGCACGGAATCCAGCACGGGGAACTCGGCGCGGAGGAGGGCGAGCATCCGGTGGTTGGGCGCATACTCCTGCGCCTTTTCGAAGGCGCGGATGCCCTCCTCCGTCCGGCCGTACCGGAGGTAGGCGCGGGCCAGCCAAGCGTAAAGAAAGGTATTATACGGCTGCTGGTTGGTGGCCTTCTTGAAGCGTTCGGCCGCCTTTTCAAACTGGCCCTGGTGAAAGTAGTGGAGGCCCTGGTTGAAGAGGAGGAAGGGATCGTCCCTCGCCATGCTCACCACCTTCGATTCCAGGGTTCGGGCCAGTTCCGGCTGTCCGCTGCCGCGCGCCGCCTGGATGGCGTTGGTGTAGAGAGGTTCGTAGCGCGGGAAGCGCTGGATGCTGGATTGGAGAAAGGCCAGGGCACCCGCGTAGTCCCCCTCCCTCATGAGCAGGACGCCCATGTTGTTGTACATCTCCTTGACCAGGGGCCTGACGCGGATGAGGTACTGGAGAAGCCTCTGGGCGTAGGCGGAATCGCCCTCGATCATGCGGTCCACCGCGACGTTGTTGTAATAGAGGCACAGGGCCGTGCCGTCATCCACCGCCTCGAACATCGCCAATTTGTAGTCCACCGACTCCTCGGTGAAGTCCACGATCACGGTGTAGGGATTGACCTCCTCGGGCTGGATCCTTCCGCCATAGCCGAGGGCCATGTGCGACGAGATGAAGAAGACGCCATCCCGCTCGTAGAGGTTCCCGGCCTCGCTGACGTGGACGAAATACATGGGTATCTTCAGGTGCCTCGCGATGGCCAGGAAGAGGTTCGTGTAGGCCAGGCAGTCGCCCTTCCGCGCCTCGAAGGCCTCGTTGGCCGTGAGGGAGAGGTTGACGGAGTACTGAAAGTGGATGTAGTTGTTGTCGTTCAGGTACCGGATGATGCGGCGAATGCGGTCCAGCGGAGTGCCCGTGAACCCGATCTCCCTTTCGACCTTGGCCTTGATCGCGTCGTTCAGGGCGAAGGGGTTCTCCAGCCTCAGCCCCTGCTGGTCTCCCCGGGCCACGATCTGGTCCACGGTCAGGGGCGGGGGGCCGGCCACCTTTGGGGCGCATCCCAGCACCGTGGCCGCCAGGGCCGCCACCAGCCACCCCATGCCGGTTACAGGCCTGCATCCACGGGGCATTCCGACCATGTCCCCACCCCTATGCGAGATGAAATATAGCCTCCTCCCCCGATGCCGCGCCACGGGGGTGCCGATCGGGCTCTTCCAGGCTCCCTATTACCCCATACGCAAGCCTTCGCGGAGAGTGTTAAGGCCTACGGGCCGCCTTGACAGGGCCCTAGGTTCGGGCTATCATTTTTTTCCGCGCCGAAGTGGCGGAATTGGTAGACGCGCTGGGTTCAGGGTCCAGTGCTCTCACGGGCGTGGGGGTTCGAGTCCCCCCTTCGGCACCAAACCTGGGAAACCTTGGGGAGGGGCGACCCTCCCCAAAGTGTTTTTCACGCTCCCGAAGTGTTTTTTACGCCATCATGGCCGTCCAAGACAATTTCAACTCGCATGTGTGGGGGTTGCCTTCCGGAGCGAAGCGGAGGAAGGCGCGTCCCGGCGCGTCGCGCGGGGGCGCTCCCCAAGGAGGGGCTCGGCCGCCCCTCCTCGGCGCTCCCCTGGCGTACGCCAGGGGAGCTGCTCTTCCCTGCCCTTGCGGGGGGGGTGGCCCTCTGAGCGGGGAAACCTCCCCGTTTCCCCGCACCTCTTCGACTGGCACCGCGGATTCAGAGGGGGCTCATCTGTGCCCCTACCGCGCCCGAGCGGTGAGCCCGAGCCGTTCGTGGGCGTCGAGCCGGACGATCTCGCCCGAATCGTCGCAGGTCACCACCACCACCTCCGTCATGGCCGGGGCGCAGCCGCAGATCCCTTTGCCGGTCGGGCGTGCGACGTAAACGATCTCGTGGGGAGCCCGCTGGCTCTTCTGAAAGACCGGGAGGAGCTGCATCTCCAGCTCCCGTACGGTGATCGCTCCGCTGGCGCGGTCGAGGGCCCTCTCGTAGACGGTGCGGTCCACCCGCCCGTCGCAGTAAAAGAAGAGCGCGAGCGCCAGGCCCAGCAGCAGGAGCGCTGGAATGCCCAGCATCTTGAGGAAAGAGCCGCTCACCGCGCGGTCGGTGTTCATGCCCCGGTCATAGAAGCGCATCGCACGCCCTCCGGGCCCAAGCAGGCCCGACAGCCGCCTCCTCCGCGCTCTCCGCCTCCGCGACGCTCGTAAAGCTGCCGTCGAGGACTTGGGACTGCTTCCTGCCCACCTTCGCTTCGTAGATTAAGTTGAAATGGCCGAGGTACAGCATGCTCTTCTCGCAAGATCAGCTCCATGCATTATACCGCCCAGCTCACACCTGCTCCCGGCGGAACGGAAACCGCGACCGCCATGTGCCGGGGCCTGACCCGAGGTTTGCGACGGCTGGCGTGCTGGGGCCGTACGGCCCTCGCCGGGGCGCGTCAATCAGCCTCCGGGGCGGCCTCGATGTGGGTCTCCTCCTCCCTGGCCGCGCGGGCTCCGCGCGGCACGTCGACGCGCGAGAGGACCCAGATGCCCGCGACGAAGAAGACGGCGATGGAGACCACGCTGTCCCGGGGGTTGCCCGTGAGTTCTCCCACGAGGCCGTAAAGGAGGGGGCCTAGGATGCCCGAGAACTTCTCGAAGAGGCCGTAGATGCCGAAGAACTCTCCGGATTTCGCGCGGGGAGAGAGTTCGGCGTAGATGGAGCGGCTGAGGGCCTGGGTGCCGCCCTGTACGGCGCCCACCATCCAACCGAGCATGAAGAACTCCGCGGGCGTGCGGAGCACGAATCCCCACAGGGGAACCACGGTGTAGATGATCAGTCCCATGATGACCGCCCTCTTGGCGTCCAGTTTGGCGGCGAGGGGCGCGAAGAGGCGCCTTCCGAGGGTCATCGCGAACAGAACGCCCAGCGCCTGGTCGGCCCCGATGAGCGCGAAGGCCCGGGCGAGTCCCAGGCCGGGCCGGGCGTGGGCGTACCAGCCGAGCAACGGCAGGGTGGCACCGGTCCAGAGCACCATCGCGACGTACGCGCCCCGCCAACGGTGGGAAGCGTCGGGTATGTGCCCGTAGATCAGGGCGTAGGGGAAGGCCACGAACTGGGTCAGCAGGAGCATCCCGATGAGGACGCCCGTGTCCAGGCCGAGGGCTGCCCCGTAGGCGGTGGCCAGCAGGATGATGGCCCCCACCCCCTCCATGTAGAACCAGTAGGCCACCAGCATCGTGAAGAGCTCCCGGTACCGGCGGAGGTCCCCGAGGGTGCGGCGGAGCCTCACCACCGCGTCCCGCAGAGGCTTGCCGCCGCCCCCTTCCAGCGGGGTCGCCGGGGGCTCCGGAACGGCGAAGAGGAGGGGCGCCGTGAAGGCGATCCACCAGAGGCCCACGGTGAGGAAGGCGATGCGCGGCGCCAGGCCGGGCGGGAGGCCCAGCCGGCCTGAAAAGAAGTAGAGCGCGGCGTTGAAGGCCAGCAGGAGGCCGCCGCCCACGTAGCCCATGGCGTATCCCAGGCTGGAGGCGCGGTCCAGGTCGTCCGGCCTGGCCACGTGCGGCAGGAGGCTGCTGTTGAGACCGAGCGCGATGTTGATGCACACCTGCGTGAGGAAGTAGAGCACGAGCCCGAGGACCCACCGCCCCGTGGTGAGGGTGAACATCATGGAGGCGAGGACCCCGCCGGCACCCGTCACCAGGATGAGGATGCGCTTCCGGCGGCCGGTGATGTCGGCGTAGGTGCCGATGAGCGGAGCCAGGAGGGCGGCCGCGAACAGCGCCAGGGAGACGGTGAAGGCGAAGACGTTGGAGGCCGCGTCGCGAGACGCCGCCGCGGCCGTCCGATCTCCCGCCGCCTTGCCCGCCGCGAGGAAAGCCGGGGCGGCGATGGCGATGAAGTACGGGGGAAAGAAGGTCGAGGCGGTGGTCGTGACGTAGGCGTGGTTCGCCCAGTCGTACCATGACCAGGCAAAGACCCGCCGCCGGTAGCGCTTCTCCGAAACGGCGGCAGGGACCGTCGGAATGGGAGCGGCCTCCGCCACGCGCACCTCCCTTGAAGAGCGGAGCGTTCCGCACAGCGTGCACCCGCCCGCCGCACAGGTCAAGCCGGGAGGGCTTGCCTTCGGGATCCGCCTTGGCCGTCGGCCATCCAGAATGCCGAATTGGGTCAAATCGCCTACCAGATTCGATGAAAGCGTATCCATTTGGGACAAGGTCCGGGCGGGGCCCTATGTTATGGCCTGCGGGACCGCGACACGCGGCAGGCCGCCTCGCCGGCCCCGGGGAGAGGGGTTCACGCTCTACAAGACTCTGAGGAAGGAGGCCTTCCGGTCCGTCGTCGAGGCCATCCTCGCCGGGAGCGAAGGGGTGGAGCCCAGGCGCGTGGGGACGGACCGGCACGGAAAGCCCATCCACCAGTTCCTGCCGGTGGAGCGCTTCGAGGACATCGACTTCTCCTACGACACCACGGAATTCTCGGCCAAGACCTACTTCCTGCCGTTCCGCGAGCGGCTCTCCACCTACCGATTCAGCGACGGCGACTGGGAGCAGGAGACCCGCTACCGGGCGGAGCCGCGGGCCCTCATCGGCCTGCACTCCTGCGACATCCACGCGCTGCTGAAGCTCGACAAGGTCTTCGCCAGGGACTGGTACCCGAGCCCCTACTACCTTTCCCGGCGGCGTAACACCTTCATCCTGGGCATCGACCACGACCCCTGCGAGGGGGCCTTCTGCCGCTCGCTCGGCACGGACACGGTCACGCACGGCTTCGACCTCTTCCTGACGGACATCGGCGAGAGCTACTTCGCGGCCGTGGGCTCGGACCGGGGGCTGTCGCTCATCGACCGCTTCGGCGCCCGGCCCATCACCGACGAGGACTCCCACCGCTACGTCGCCGAGCGCAAGAGGATCGCCGCCCTCATGCAGAACGACCTCAACCTCAACAACCTCCCCAACCTCCTGGACATCGAGTTCAAGTCGCCCATCTGGGAGAAGTGGGGCGCCAAGTGCCTGAGCTGCGGGACCTGCGCCATGGTCTGCCCCACCTGCTACTGCCACGGCGTCTACGAGCGGATCTCCATGGACTTCCAGGAGGGGGCCAAGATCCGGCAGCTCCACGCCTGCACGCTCGTGGATTTCGCCGTGGTGGCGGGAGGGCACAACTTCCGGCCCACGCCCGAGAGCCGCCTGAAGTACCGCTACTACCACCAGCACCGCGGCTTCGTGGAACAGCACGAGGAGCCCAAGTGCGTGGGGTGCAACCGCTGCGGCCGCGCCTGCCTGGCCGGCATCGCCCCCGTGGACGTGATCCGCGAGCTTCAGGAGGAGGTCGCGCCGTGAAGAACCTGCTCTTGCCCTACGAGGTCACGAAGGAAGCTGAGATGGCCGAGCCGCTGGACTTCAACCGGCGCAGCCGGCTCATGAACACCCACCGCGTCTTCAAGGCCGAGATCAGCTCCATCACCCAGCTCACCGAGAAGGAGAAGCTCTTCCACATCCGCATCCTGGACCCCGCCGAGCGGCAGCGCTTCACCTTCCTGCCGGGGCAGTTCGTGATGGTGGAGGTGCCGGGCTACGGCGAAGTGCCCATCTCCATCGCGGGCTCGGCGTCGAACCGAGGCTTCATCGAGCTCTGCATCCGTCGGGCGGGGATGGTCACGAGCGTCCTGCACCGCGCCAAGGCGGGCGCCCGGGTGGGGCTGCGCGGCCCCTTCGGCACCTCCTTCCCCGTGGCCATGATGAAGGACCACCACGTGCTGCTCATCGCCGGCGGCCTGGGGCTCGCACCGCTGCGCTCGGCCATCCTCCACGTGACGGAGAACCGTTCGGATTTCCGGAACGTCCACATCCTCTACGGCACCAAGAGCCCGGACCAGCTCCTCTTCGACTACCAGTACGAGCAGTGGCGGCGCGTGGACGGGGTGAACCTCTCCATCATCGTGGAGGAGGGCGGCGACGGCTGGACGGGCGAGGTGGGGCTGGTCACCAGGCTCCTGGACCGGATCCCCATCGAGCCGGACCGGACCTACGCCATCGTCTGCGGCCCGCCCGTCATGTTCAAGTTCGTCTGCAACAAGCTGGGCGAACTGGGCATCCCCATGCGGCGCATGTTCGTCTCCCTCGAACGGCGCATGCACTGCGGCATGGGCAAGTGCTGCCGCTGCAACATCGGCTCCACCTTCACGTGCAAGGACGGGCCCGTCTTCGACTACTGGACGGCCATCAACCTGAAAGAGGCGATCTGATGCGATACCTGCACATCGATTCCCCCCGTCCCCGGATCGCGGTCTTCGACTTCACCGACTGCGAAGGCTGTGAGCTCCAGCTCGCCAACAAGGAGGAGACCCTCGTCCCTTTCCTGAACGCCGTGGAGATCGTCAACTTCCGGGAGATCGCCACGGGGGCAGGGGAGGACTACGAGATCGCCTTCGTGGAGGGGGCCATCAGCCGGAGCGACGAGGTGGAGCGCCTGAAGGCGATCCGCGGGAAGGCCCGCCTCCTCGTCGCATTGGGTAGCTGCGCCTGCTTCGGCGGCGTCAACCGGATGAAGAACGCCTACGACCTCGGCGCGGCCAACGCCGAAATCTACGGCCGGACCCCCAAGGAGACACTGCCCGTGCGGTCCGTCAAGGAGGTGGTGCCCGTAGACCTGGAGATCCCCGGCTGCCCCGTCTCCAAGGACGAGGTGGAGCGCATCGTGCGGCACCTCGTGCTGGACGTGCCCTTCGCCTTCCACGCCTACCCCGTGTGCGTGGAGTGCAAGCAGCGCTTCACCAC
Organism: Acidobacteriota bacterium; assembly: GCA_021787565.1. GTDB lineage: Bacteria > Acidobacteriota > UBA4820 > UBA4820 > DSQY01 > DTPS01. The sequence goes on along the minus strand of JAJYLT010000015.1, from coordinate 15,055 downwards.
CTGCCTGATGGAGAAGGGCCAGCTCTGCCTCGGCCCCATCGTCCGCGCCGGATGCGAGGCGCCCTGCCCCGCGGGAGGCCTCGGCTGCTGGGGCTGCCGTGGGCCGGCGGAGGCGCCGAACCTGGAGGAGTTCTTCGCGCTGGCGAGGGAGCGCGGCTTCACGGACCAGGAGATCAACGAGCGCATGGCCTTCTTCGGGGGATTCGAGGGCGTCGTGGTGGGAGGGACCCGATGAACGTCGATCTGAACATCCGCATCCATCCCCTCACGCGCGTGGAGGGCCACGGCGACCTCCTGGTGCGCGTGGTGAACGGGCAGCTCCAGGAGGTGCACTGGGACGTGGTCGAGACGCCCCGATTCTTCGAGGTCATGCTCAAGGGCAAGCACTACACCTCGGCGGCCATCCTGACGGCGCGCATCTGCGGCATCTGCTCCATCGGCCACGCGCTTGCGAGCGTGAGGGCCACGGAGCGGGCCTTCGGCGTGGAGATCCCCGAGACCGCCGCGAAGCTTCGGCTCCTGGCCAAGCACGGCGAGACGCTCCAGAGCCACGTCCTGCACCTGCTCTTCCTGGCCGCGCCCGACTTCCTCGGCCTGCCGAGCGTCCTGCCGCTCCTCGAGAGCTCCCCCTCCACGGTGACCCTCGCGGCCCGCCTCAAGGGCGTCGCCAACCGTTTGTGCGAGGTCGTGGCCGGCCGGGCGACGCACCCCGTCTCCATCCAGGTGGGCGGCATGGCCGTCTTCCCCGACAGGCGCGAGCTGGCCTCCCTCAAGGCGGAGCTGGCGGGGGCCGTGAAGGACCTGGCCGCCGTGGCCGAGCTGTTCAAGGGGTTCGAGATGCCGGCCTTCTCTAGGGAGACGGAGTTCGTCTCCCTGAAGGGGGAGGGGAGCTACCCGTGGATCGGGGGCGCCCTCCTCTCGTCCGACGGCGTCGAGCGCGCCGAGGGCGACTACCTCCGGATGACCAACGAGTTCGTGGACGAGCGCAACACCTCGAAGCTCTGCCGCCTGTCCCGGGAGTCCTTCGCCGTGGGCGCCCTCGCCCGCTGGAACAACAACCACCGCTTCCTCCACCCGGCGGCGCGCGCGGCCGCCGAAGAGCTGGGGCTCGGGCCCGACTGCCACAACCCCTTCAAGAACAACCTCGCCCAGCTCGTGGAGAGCATCCACGTGGTGCACGAGTCGATCGCCCTGATCGAGGATCTGCTCGCCGAGCCCGAGTCGGTCCAGACCATGGCCGAGGTGTCGCCCCGCGAGGGGGAGGGCGTCGGCGCGGTGGAGGTGCCCCGGGGCATCCTCTACCACCACTACGACTACGACGGCGAGGGGCGCGTCGTGCGCGCCAACTGCATCATCCCCACGACGCAGAACAACCTGAACATCCAGCACGACCTGAAGCGCCTCGCCCTCGACCTCGCCGCCGACGGCGCCGACGACGCCCGCATGGAGCGACTCTGCTCCATGCTCATCCGCGCCTACGACCCCTGCATCTCCTGCTCCGTGCACTAGGGCAAAGATGCGAGACTGGAGCGGTGAGCGAGGACAGCCCACGATCCCTATCCCTCCTTCATGAACTCCCACCGGTACGGTACGCGCGCCGTACCCTTCGCGCGTATGGACCCTCCACTTGCTCGGCACTGTTGTAGTTGACTGGTGAGAGGCTGGGTTGCCTAGCGGACATACCCTCATGGAAGCCGTCCTGGAAGATGCCGGGCCATCTACGACACGACGAGAGATCCTCTGATTCGGCCCTGATCAGGCCACGCAGAAGGCATTCAGGATGCCCCTGGCGGCATCAAGATCGGGGGTCGCCAGGTTGGGCGGGAACCCCGCGAGCACTTCCTGAAGGATCCGCCGTCCCTCGCGGGGGCGCCCTGTCTCTTCGAGGAGGCGGGCAAGGCTCGCGCTCGTGCGCAAGGACCACGCACGGGTGCCCATGCGGTCGGCCTCGGCCAAACTCCGCATGAAGAGCGCTTCGGCCTCCTCCTCCTCCTTGCCCCTTTCCGTCCAGGTTCTGGCCAGAGCCCAACGACAGACGCCTTGCATCCGCAAGATCTCCGGACTCATGGAGCGAAGGTCCGTCTCTTCGACGATGGCCATGGCCTCTTCAAGGATCGGCAAGGCGCGGAGGTACTCTCCCTGGGCCTCCTGGGCCTGCGCGAGCACGAGCAACTGCTGCGGCAGCCCGGTGTGCGCGCCCGATTCACGCCAGCTGCCGACGGCTCGCTCCATCTGAGAAATGCTTTTGGGACCGCCTCCATTGAGGGCATCGCACCATCCCCCGAAAAGACGGGCCCAGGAGGAGAACAGATCGAGATGGTGTCTGCTGGCAAGCCGGTGGAGGGCCGCGGCTGCCGTGCGAACACCCTGTTCGTCCCGCAGTATCCAGCGGGCCTGCAACCCTGCCGCTAAAAGAGCCTGGCCTTCGGAGAACGGATGATTCGAGGAGGAGGCCTGCGAGAGGGCCTCGCCAATTCGGTGGCTGGCTTCACCGAACTCGCCCAGCAGGGCCAGGACGGAGGCCAGCCAGGCCTGCGCCGAAACGTTGGCGATAAGGCCGGTCATTTCAACGGCGAGGAGGCCGTCCTCAGGCGCGAGGGGCGAGGGAACCTGTTCGAGGTGACGTCGAGCCTCCCCGAGATCTCCGAACAGGGCGTAGGTGATGCCTGCCGAGGAATCCGCCATGGCTGCCAGGATTCCGCCCCCTGCTTGCAGCGCCAAGTCCCGAGCGCGGCCGCACCACGCCATGGCCTCCTCCTTATGGCCGGCGGCCCGGTGGATGTCTGTCAGGTGGAGGGCCGCCTGGAAGGCCTGGCGGTGTGCTCCGAGCCGGAGCGCGAGATCGTGTGCTCGCCCGCAGATGCCGACCCTCTCTGGGCTGATCCATCCCCGCCCCAGGTGGGCAAGGCTCGAGCCGAACAGCAGGTTCAACTCCTCTCGGTCTCGCTCGGCGGAAGGGCGAAGCCCGGCCAGCATGGCCAGACCGCGTTCAAAATGAGCGAGGGCTTCTTCGTGAGCGGAAAGCGCTAGGGCGCGCCGCCCCAGGACGGCGCGGCACGCGGCGGCCTCGCGCAGCCGCCCGGAAGCCTCATAGTGGCGAGACAAGGCGGGGGCAAGGGCCTCCATGGCATCGGTCCCATGGCCGCCGGAAGACAGGAGCGCGTCAGCGGCACGGGCGTGCAGGAGCGATCGGGCAATGGGGTTGATGCGATCGTGGAGGTAACGCTGGAAGAGAACATGCCTGAAGCGAAAGGACACCTTCGGACGGGACAGGGTCCACACCAGCCCTTCCGCTTGCACCATGGGTTGGCCGTCCTCCACGAGGGTCTTCAGTATTTGAAGGCCTTCCTCCAGGCTGCAGCCCGCAAGGGAGGCCGCATCCTCCGCGGTGAAGCGCTCGCCCAGGACGCTCGCCCCTTCCAAGAGGCGCTGACCCAGAGCGGGCAGCTTGGCGACCCTCTCCGCGAAGACTCCTTCGATGCGAGCCGGCAATCTCGCCAAGTGCAGTGTCGGGCCTTCGATCCAGAGACTCTCATCGTTTCTCGTGAGGCCTCCACACTCCTTGAGGTCCTTCAAGAGTTCCACGGTAAAAAGAGCGTTTCCCCCAGTCTGCCGGAAGAGCTTCTGTCTGAAGGCCGGGCCCAACCGGTTGGGTTCCAGGTCTACCACTGCTTCCATGAAGCGCTCGTGCTGGGCTTTGCCAAGGTCCAGGACGACGTCTCCGAAGAGGCGCTGGCATTCGTTGACGACGGAGGGAAGAGAAGGGCCGCCGGTTAGGCCATGCTGCGATTCATCCACGGGCCGGAAGAGCCCGAGGAGAAGAAGCCTTGAGTCGCGCAACTGCCGGCTGATGTGAAAGAGCAGTGAGAGAGATTTGGCGTCGGTCCATTGGAGATCGTCGAGCACCAGAAGGACCGGCTGGTGACGACACAGAGCCTTCAGTACGGCGAGCACCTGAGGAACGATCTGCGGACTGCCGGGGTTGGCCGGCGGGAGCTTGGTTCCGTTCTCCCCGCGCCCAGGCCCGGAGTGGGGCTCAGGGGATATGCGGTTCCTCGCGGGACCCTGAGCGCTGCCACCCGCGCCGGAGGGCTCGGGGACGAGTGTGCCCAGGAGAGTGGGCCCCTCCATGCGCAGAATGTCCAGCATGGTGGAGGCAGTCTGGGCCAATTGCCTCGCGGCCTCCCTCACCATGAGCCCGTCGGCGCGTCGGGCGGCCGCGTCGCCTGCCAGCAGCCGAAGAGCCTCACCGAAGGGCTGGTAGGGAATGCCTGCCCCGCCCAGACCGTCGCATCCGCCGAAGGAAACGATGATCTCGGGGTGCCGGTCCAGGGCGCGGCACACAAAGGCGCCGGCCAGGACGGTTTTGCCGGCGCCGGCCTCGCCCGTAATGAAGGCGACGCGGCCGTGGCCACGGGCCGCTTCGCCGAGCCAGCCGTGGAGGGTATGGAGTTCTTCATTCCGGCCGACGCACGGGGACGCGGGCGTGAGGGAGAGTTGTTTCCAGAGGGCAGGTTGCATGCCGGGGATGCGGTTCGGCGGCGTGTCGGCCACGGGCGCCGAAGCGACTACGGCACCCTTTCGGATGGACTCCAGGAGCGCCGTGGTCTCCTTGGCGGGCTTGAGATCCGCACCGTGAGCCAAAGCTGTCCGGTAGGCCTCGTAGTGGGCCGCCGCTTGGTGCCGCCGGCCGTCGGCGGCAAGGAGCCGCATCACGTCCCGGTGCGCCTCTTCGTCCCAAGGATCCAGCTCCGCGCGCCGCACCGCCATGGAACAGGCGCGGTGAGGATCGCCGAGGTTTTCGTAGCGTCTTCCCAGCCGTTGAAGGAGGGTGGCGAGGGCCCGTTCCATCCGTCCTTGCTGGAGGCGAACCCATTCCTCAAAGGGCGGGCTCACGTTTGCGACGGCGCCCTCCAAGAAGCCGCCGCGCCAGAGTCTTAGGGCCGTTTCAGCCTGAGCCAAGTCGGGGCACTGGCACGCGGCCTCGAACGCCGCCGCGTCGACCCAGGCGTTTCTATCGCACTGGAATCTCACCGTGTTCCGGGTCACGAGGAGAAAAGGCGAGCGTGCTCCTCGGTCGCCCAGGGCTTGGCGAATGTTGGAAAGGGTGAAGCGGACGTTGTTGCGTCCAAGGGGGTGCGGTCTCTCCGGCCAAAAAAGTTCGGCCAGGGCCTCGCGCGAGTGGGGCACGTTCGGTTCCATCGCGAGATAAGAGAGGAAGGCCCGCGCTTGGTTGGACCGGAAGGATGTGATGGGGGCGCCGTTCAGCGTCGCCTCAAACGGGCCGAACAGAAAGAGCCTTAGTCCCTCGCGCGCTCGCCGCCCTTGGCCCATGGCTTACCCCCTCCCAATGTGACGATGACCTGTTGCAACGATGGGAGCACGATTCCGCCACGCTCCACCTGTACACTCATTGTAGCTGGCCACGGTGAAAGTGGCAAGGTGGGCCTGCATTGCGCAGAAACGCCGGCAAAGGATCAAGAGACCAGCAAAGGAGAAAAGAGATGGAAGGTCGAGCTGGGTTCGGTCGAAAAGCAAGCCGGTGGGCCATGTTGGCGGTTTTGGGCCTCACGCTCCTTTGGGCGGTTGCCGTTTCCGCCGGGACAAACACCTGGACCACGGGCGGACCCGTGGGCGGCAACACGATCGTGTCCATGGCCGCGGATCCGGGCAACGCCAACACGCTCTATGCGAGCATCCTGTACGGCCCGCTCTACAAGACGACGGACGGCGGGGCTAACTGGAGCCAGCTTTCGCTCTCCGTTCCTGCCTGGAATTCCGTGGGCGCGATCGCCGTGGACCCCACCAACTCCAGCGTGGTCTACGCCGCCTGGTACGGCGTGGCCAAGAGCACCAACGGCGGGGCGAACTGGTCCGGCTTCAACAATCCCGCCGCCTACATCAACACCATCGTGATCGACCCCACGAACTCCTCAACGCTGTACGGCGGCGGCCGCGGGTACGGGATCTACAAGAGCACCGACGGAGGCAGTACCTGGAACACGGCGACTACCGGCCTCACTAACAACCAGGTCACGGTTCTGGTGATGGCCCCGGGTTCCCCCCAGACCCTGTTTGCGGCTACGGACGGCGGCGGCGTTTTCAAGAGCACCGACGGTGCCGGGACCTGGACCGCCGTTAACACGGGGCTGGGTAACCTCAACGTCCGGGGTCTGGCCATCGATAGCGGGACCGGAACCCTCTATGCCGGTACATGGGGCGGCGGTGTCTATACGAGCGTGAACGGGGGCACGAGCTGGACTCAGGCCGGGCTCGCGGGACAGAGTGCTACTCCGCTGGTGGCGGACGCCTTCGGTGACCTCTATGCAGCAGACTATTCGGGGAACCTCTGGGTAGGCACGAACGGCGGGAGCATATGGACCCTCATCAACTCCGGCCTGGGGGGCAACGAGGTCAACGCCATCGCACCCAGCCCGGCGGCGAGCGGCGCACTGCACGTCGGCACCACGAGCGGCGGTATCTATGGAACCACGAACGGCGGAACCACCTGGACGGCTCAGAACCTCGGCCTGGGCTCCCACCTGACCGTTTATTCGCAGGCCGTGGATCCCGCCAGCCCCTCGACCTTGTACGCGGGCAGCGGCGACGGCCTGTACAAAAGTACAGACTCGGGCGCCACCTGGAGCAAGGTCGCCTTCGCCGGAAGCACCGTGAACTCGGTGATCGCCGACGCGAGCGTGTCGCCGACCCGGCTTTACACCGCGGTTTGGGGCCCGGGCGTCGACGTGAGCACCGACGGCGGCACCACCTGGACGAACATCAACAACGGGGCGCTCCTGGCCAACATCCTCTGCGTGGGGCAAGATCCGGCCAACCCCCCGATTCTCTATGCCGGCACCAGCGGCGACGGCCTCTTCAAGTCTACCAACGGCGGAAGCTCCTGGACAAACGTCGCCGGCGGCACCGGAGGCCTACCCTCCGGCTCAAACTACTGCTGCCTGGCCTTCGACCCGAACCACAGCGGCACCGTCTACGTCGGCCTCCAATTCAGTGATGTAATCTACAAAACGACGGACGGGGGGACAACCTGGACCTCGGTGTACAGCGGCCCCGATTACGGAATCTACAACATCGCCGTGGCACCCTACGACTCGAACACGGTCTATGCGGCCAGCTATGGCAATACCAACGGGGTCGTGAAGTCCACCGACGGCGGCGCGACCTGGACCGCCGTGAATTCAGGCTTGTCCTGCATGGGCGTCTACGCGGTGGCCCTCGACCCCGTGACGCCCGGGATGGTTTACATTGGAGTCGGCGGGTGCTCCTACTACCCCACGGGCGTCTACAAGAGCCTCGATGGCGGGACCTCCTGGACCGCCATCAACTCGGGGCTGAGCAACACCATGGTCCACGCCATCATGGTGGATCCCACCAACCGGACCCACCTTCTCGCTGGCACGGAGGCGGGCGTCTTCACCATGACGCAGGTCGTCGGACCCACGGTTACCGGGATCGCCCCCACGAGCGGCCCGACGACCGGCGGGACGAGCATCACGATCACCGGCTCCGGCTTCACGGGTGCCCTCGCCGTCAGTTTCGGCGGCACCGCGGCCGTCTCTTTCAGCGTGGTTTCGGACACACAGATCACAGCAGTCAGCCCCCCACGCGCCGCCGGGACCGTGGACATCACCGTGACGTGCATCTTCGGAGCCAGCGCAGTGTCCCAGGCCGACCAGTTCACCTATGCTTGCCCGACCATCACAGTCGGTCCCGCGAGCCTGCCAAACGGCGTTGTCGGCGAGCCGTACAGCCAGACGGTCACCGCAAGCGGAGGCGCGACGCCCTATGGCTTCGCGGTGTCCGCGGGTTCTCTTCCGACTGGCCTCAGTCTCGACAGCACTACCGGCGCCCTGACCGGCAATTTGACGGGCGCGGGGTCCTTCACGTTCACGATCACGGCCACCGACGCCAACGGCTGCGCCGGGGCCACCGCCTACTCCGTCGTGGTCACGAGCTGCCCCACGATCACGGTGAGCCCAGCATCTCTTTCCTCCGGCACGGCGGGGGTGGCGTATTCCCAGACCTTCACGCAGACGAACGGACAGGGGGCGATCACCTGGTCCGAGAGCGGCACCCTTCCCGCCGGCCTGACCTTCAACGCTTCCACGGCGACGCTCTCGGGCACCCCCGGGCAGACCGGCTCCTTCCCCATCACCGTGACGGCCACGGACAAGTACGGGTGCACGGGGAGCCAGAGCTACACGCTGATCATTGTCTGCCCCACGATCACGGTGAGCCCAGCATCTCTTTCCTCCGGCACGACGGGGGTGGCGTATTCCCAGACCTTCACGCAGACGGGGGGTATCGGGACCATTACCTGGAGTGAGAGCGGAACCCTGCCCACGGGCATGAGCTTCACAGCCGGGATGCTGTCCGGCACGCCCACGCAGACCGGCTCCTTCCCCATCACCGTGACGGCCACGGATTCCGACAATTGCACGGGGAGCCAGAGCTACACGCTGAACGTGGTCTGCCCGACGATCACGGTCACCTCCTCCCCTACGCCGGTGCCGGCCTCCGGGGCGGTGGGCGACGCGTACGGGCCGGTGACCTTCAGCGCGACGGGCAGCAGCGCGACCTACCGATTCTCCTCCTCGGGCACCCTTCCACCGGGGCTGACTCTCACGGACAACGGCAGCGGAACAGCAACGCTCTCCGGCATACCCACGGCGGCGGGCACTTACGTCTTCTCCGTGGTGGCCACGGACGCTTACGGCTGCTCGGGGTCTCTCAGCGTGAATGTCTTCATCTCGCTGTACAACACATCTATCCTAGACGACCTGGAGAAGTCGGAGATGTGCGCCAACAGCCACACCGGAGCCTGGTCGTACACCATTCTCAAAGGTCCCGACGCCGGGGCTACCTTCACGGGAACGGGCATTCTGGAGAGTGGGAACGGCTACTTCCGGATCAACTCGCCGCCCGGCAGCGTCGCGAACGTCAAGCTGACCTACTATTACCTCCACGGTGCGTCAGCGACCTTCTCGGATGGTGCTGCGGGAGTCAGCTCGTCGCTGAATGACCACTACACGCAGGATGATCCCCCTATCTGCACGACGCCGCCGCCGGTGGGATGAACCAGGTGCGTCTGTTGGCGTAGCGCGCGAAGCCCGGCGGAACCATTCGCCGGGCTTCGCCCTATCCGGCCCCCTCTAGTGTGCTGTCCCAGTGATGGGTTCACCATGGTAGCAGGTGACAGACAGCACACGGAGGGGTGCGGGGAGGAAGCCTCCCCGCTCTTTCGGGGCAACAGCCCGCCGCGGGCGGGCGCCCGAGGGGCGGAGCCCCTTGGAAAGTGTTGTTCCCCGTGAAAAGGCCCCTGCAAACACAGGCCGGGGACACAACACTAGGCGGGGCTCCGTTCCTACGGCGGGCAAGCCATCTCGAAATTTGAAGGGCAAGAGGGGATTGACGGCGCCGGCGGACCGGCGTAGAGTGATGCCATGAGGATGATGGGTTCCGCCTCCGCCACCGCGAGCTACTATGACTGCTTTAGCCCCTCCATCCGCGGGTGCGGCCCACCGGCCTGAGCGATCGCGCTTCGAGAAACCGGCCCCGCACCCCACGGTGCGGGGTTTTTTTATGGCCAGAAGGAGGTCCCATGGAGCCCAGGGAGACAGTCGCCGCAGTCGGATCGGCCGAAGCCCCGCCGGTGCATGCCAAGAGCCGGGCGCGCCTGGTGGACAGGGAGGCGCGGCCGCGGACGCTGGTCAAGGTGGGGAGCGCCACCGTCGGGGCTGGCCTCTGCGTGATCGCGGGGCCGTGCAGCGTGGAGAGCGAGGAGCAGGTGCTCGAAACGGCCCGCGCGGTGAAGCGAGCGGGCGCGGACATGCTGCGCGGGGGAGCCTTCAAGCCGCGCACCTCTCCCTACGACTTCCAGGGGCTGGGGCTGGAGGGCCTCAGGCTCCTCGCCGCGGCGGGGCGCGAGACGGGCCTCCCCGTGGTGACGGAGGTGATGGACCCGCGGGACGTGAGCTGGGTGGCCGAGCACGCGGACCTCCTCCAGATCGGCGCCCGGAACATGCAGAACTTCACCCTCCTCAAGGAGGTGGGGCGGTGCCCGCGCCCCGTGCTCCTCAAGCGCGGCATGCAGGCCACGCTGGACGAGTGGCTCCTGTGCGCCGAGTACATCCTGGCCGAGGGGAACCCCAACGTGATCCTCTGCGAGCGGGGCATCCGGACCTTCGAGCGCTACACGCGCAACACCCTCGACCTGAGCGCCGCGGCGGCCGTGCTGGAGCGCTCCCACCTGCCGGTGATCGTGGACCCGACGCACGGCACGGGGCGGGCGAGCCTGGTGCTCCCCATGAGCCTGGCGGCGGTTGCCGCGGGCGCCCACGGACTCATGATCGAGGTCCACCGGCGGCCCGCGGAGGCCCTTTCGGACGCGGAGCAGGCGCTCACGCCCGAGCAGTTCGGGACGCTGATGGAAAGGGTGCGGGGCCTGGCGGCCTTCATGGGTGCGGGCGCGGCGGAGCGGGAAGGAGGCCGGTGACGATGGAAGCCCATGAAGCGAAGCGGGAGCTGGAGTCGCTCCGGCGGCGGATCGACGAGGTGGACATGGAGCTGCTGACCCTGCTCGAAGAGCGCATGGAGCTGGGGCTGCGCACGCGGGCGCTCAAGAGCGGCCCGTTGGACGCGGCGCGCGAGCTGTCGGTGCTGGCGCGGGCCAAGCAGAACAGCCTGGCGCTCGTGGGCGAAGGATTCGCACAGGAGGTCTTCTCCTCCATCATGGCCGAGAGCCGTCGCCTGCAAGGGGAGCGGCACACGATCGTGGCCTTCCAGGGGGAGCACGGCGCCCACAGCGAGATCGCCGCGCGCTCGCTCGTGCCGGGGGCCGCAACGGTGCCGTGCGTGGAGTTCGGCGACGTGTTCCTGGGCGTTCAGCAGGGGCGCTTCGAGCTCGGCGTGGTGCCCGTGGAGAATTCGCTGGAGGGGCCCGTCAGCCAGGTCAGCGCGCTGCTGCCCGAGTCCGGCCTCTGGATCCGGGGCGAGGCCTCGGTCCCCGTGAAGCACTGCCTGATGGCCTGGCCGGGGAGCGACTACCGCGACCTGCGCGTGGCCTATTCCCACCCCATGGCCCTCGGCCAGTGCCGCGGCTTCCTCGCGAGGCACAAGCTGGAGCCGAGGCCCTTCTACGACACGGCCGGCGCGGCGAGGATGCTGGCGCGGGAGAAGCCGAGGGGCGCCGCCGCCGTGGCCAGCGCCCTGGCGGCCCGCCTCTACGGGCTGGAGGTGATCCAGGAGGGCATCGAGGACGAGGAGTCCAACACCACGCGCTTTCTGCTGCTGTCCCGCTCGCCCTCGGAGGAGGGGGACAAGTGCTCCGCGGTCTTCACGGTGCGGCACGAGAGCGGCCAGCTCCTGAAGGCGCTGGAGCTCTTCGCCGGCGCCGGGCTGAACCTGACGCGCATCGCCTCCATGCCCTGCCGCTCCGACCCCGGCAACTACCGCTTCTTCCTCGACTTCGAGGGCACCGACCGGGACCCCGCCGTGCGGGACGTGCTGGCCGCGCTCCAGGAGCGCGCCACCTCCTTCCGCTTCCTCGGCTGTTACCCAGCCGGGCGGTGAAGGCCGACCGGGACCGTCGTAGGGGCGCCCTCCCGAGCGCGAGGGGAGGAGCCACGCCAGGGACTTCTCCCTGCTTGCGTGGGAGCGATTCCCCGATCGCGACGCGCGGAGTGCGCACCTCCCGGTCTTCACCGCCGACTCCCCTCGTTGCTCTGGTCATCCTCTGAAGGCGCCTTCGAAGCCGTGCCCCTGAAGGATCTCAGCCGCACGAGCAGGCCCGGCCTCCGCGCCGTCCCTCTGTCCGCCCGGTCCCGTTCCACCTCCGAGACCCTTCACGGGGAGCCCTTCGCGGGGCGCCTTCAGGGTGACAGCGTTCTTGGGAGTGGGCAGGACTCTGCGGCGCAAACCTCGAAGCGGCACCGTGCCCAAATCGCCGGAGGCCCATCGTAGGAGCGCTCTCCAGAGCGCGATCGGTGGAGGGCGTTCTCCCGGGCTCCACCAGCGGCCCTTCATTGCCGGTCATCCTGAAGGCGTCTTCGAAGCCGTGCCCCTGAAGGATTTCAACCGCACGAGCACCCACGGCGCCCGCGGCACCCCGCCCGCCGCCCGGTCCCGTTCCACCTCCGAGACCCTTCACGGGGAGCCCTTCGCTGGGTGCCTTCAGGGTGACAGCGTTCTTGGGGGCGGGCAGGACTCTGCGGCGCAAGCCTCGATACTTCATCTTCACCTCATGTTGGACCTCCCACACTGATCGCGGTTGGCGCCAGCCGGCGGTTGGCACGATGGATGGGATCGGGCCCCGCCATCGCTTTCCCAGGCTCAGCCGAGAGATCCATGGGGGATTGCAGTGAGTCAGAAGGACGACGTACCGGTCCTCAAGGACAGGCTCGTACGAGGCAAGGAATGGTTTCTGGATGCGTTCGATTCGATTTCGAGGTGAACGAGGCGCGAATCATATTCCATGATGGGTTGCCGTAGAATCGTTTCTGAAGTAGCCCATTCGCGCATAAGGGTGATATGCTTAACTTAGTGGAGTGCCCTGCGAACGCAGGGGCGAACGCAGGGGCGACGGCGGTACTGCTTTGATGCGAGGGACACTATGTCTAACGAATTGGCCCGGCATGTGTTTAACTGGGTTTACAGCTACTACCTATACGCAAAATATCGCGTGGCAGTCTTCGCGGGGGTGGAGGCTCTGGACAAAACGCAATTTGACGGGCAGCCACTTCCTCCTGCCCCGCTGAGGTACAGGGTTCACGGTTCGATAAGACCAGACGGTTTCTTGCGGGTAGGACGTGCCTGCTCGGAGGATATCAAGCGTATTCTGAAGAAGAATGGGACTGACTTCGCAACTCTGAGCAGGGTTCTAGACTTTGGTTGCGGGTGCGGCAGGGTCCTGAGGTTTATGAATCCACCTACTGGGGCTTGCACGTTTCACGGGACCGACATCGATAAGGAAGCCATACTGTGGTCGCAGAAGCATCTCCCCTATGCGGAGTGGAGGGCAAACGGCCCCTTGCCGCCCTTGCAATATCCGGATAGCTTTTTTGATTTCGCATTCGCCTTGTCGGTTTTCACGCATCTTGATGAGAAGTATCAAGATGCGTGGCTTCAAGAATTGATGCGGGTTCTAAAGCCTGGGGGGCTATTGTTGGCTACGGTGCACGGAGAAAAGTTCGTGAATAGGTTAAATATTAAGAAGGCTGGGTTGCTCGGGCAAGCTGGCATTCTGAGCGACATCGGTCAAACCGGCGCGTTCAAGGCCGATGGCTTGCCGGACTTTTACCAGATCACGTATCACAGCCGCCAGTATATCGAGAGTCATTGGAGAAGTTATTTTGATCTGATGGACTATGAGGTGCAGGGAATGAATGGCGACCAAGATGCGGCTTTGTTAAGAAAGCGTTAAACCTTATACCGTTAGTGTCTCCCTCGGGGATGGCGGAAGCCCCTCACCGTCAGGCGAAGAGTAGGTTTGGATAAGTGGACGAAAGTCCACAAATCAGTCCTTTATGCACCTCCCGGAAGCCCGCCGCCACACCCACCTCCACCCGCCGGTACTCCGGGCCGGGCCCTCGCACCACGCACTTTCCGCCCCCGCCCGCAAGCCTCCACGCAGAACCCCTCGCGCATCCCTATGTTATCTCTTTCGGGACCTCGCCATTACTCACCTCCCGCCAAGGCCCCAACATCCCAGCAAGCCTCATCCCCGTGCGGACGGCCGCGGCGAGGAGGTACGATGCACCTGGAGCAAGTGAGCCTGAGAATCCGCCGCGGAGAAGAGCCGGGGCCCTGATCAATCCTGGGCCTCGGCTCTTCTTCTCTACTGCCGATCAAAGTCATTCTTAGGGAGAACAGGGAAACGAAGTGCAAGATGAACATGATGAACTGTAGCGCTTGGGATAGAGCCCATTCGAGACCATGTTGAGCTCATCCATAACATTGCCATAGGAACTCCCCACAATGACGTAGGTCGTGAGCGGGATAGACCACGAATCGGTTGTAAAGGCGTGTTGTCCATTGACGTCATAAAAAATCGTGTAGAAGCCCACTGTTGGCCCTGGTGCCTGACCCCCGGCACTTGTTATAACCCGTCGTCGCGCCTGTACTTGTTCCGGGCTGTTTTGAGTGTTGTATATGAGAACCCACGTTGTATGGTTGTCATCGGAAAGCAACACATAGGGTGCCCATTTGGCCTCACCCATTGCGCTGCGCCAACCGAAACCGCTTTGGCAAGTGGAATCAAGTGCGGTGCAAAGGGTGGACGTGATGTCTTTCATACCGTAGCAATCGTTGGCTACGTTAGGATCATAGACGTACGCGCGGTGAAGGGCAGCTGACCCGTAAAATTTCTGGTCCTCGAGCATGACCTCATCCCAAAGACCAGATTGCACGACACCGTTCTGATCTTCTTTCTGCATCTTGTAGGAAGCCGTGTGCTTTATCACCGCCACGTTTGTGTGATGTGAGGGAATGAGAGATACAGTGGCCTGCTCTAGGGCGGTGGGTTCGTACATTTCAGTTGGGTTGAAACTATACAGTATGTCGTAGGGAATCCACGGCACAAACTTGATCGTGTAGTTTATGGGTGTACTCGTATCGCTTGGATTCGTGCGCCATGGAGCGACATCTTGAGGGGCGGTGAAGTAGTTGTTTACTGTGCAGCCATCAGTATTCCCCGCCTGCGTCGGGTTCCAGGTGAAAGTCTCCTTTCCAATGTCGCATGGTGGGTTATACCCCTGTGCCCCTTCCCACCATCGGTAATTGCAGTAGATTTGTGAAGTGTCGTAGGTGCACCACGAGCTAGGCTTCAGGTGCCGGAAGTCCGCCTGCCAGAGAAGCCCCTGATCCCCGTTGGCCACCAAGTTTGCGGCTACTCCGGGTTTCACCCATAGATAGTGTCCATCCTGTAATGGTGCTTTTGTGATGCGTTGGCGAGGTGTGGTGGTTGGAAGTTGTCAGGGATCTAGCGAGTGAGTGGCCATAATCGGGGCATGAGGGCCTTGCCCGTTGCGAAAGCCAG
>JAJYLT010000049.1 GCA_021787565.1 Acidobacteriota bacterium | reverse complement strand
ACCAACCAACTTCGCTCTCTCGTGCTCATCCGTAGTGTCTCCTCCACGGTGGCTCCTTCCACCACCAGTTTGAGGGGACATTTCTATCGAGCCCAAGAGGGGACATTATCAAAGAGTCACGACAGGGTTTGAGCGCGAGGGGTGATTTTTTAGGCAAAAGGTGCTATATTCAAGATGCTCGGCGGCTCTCTCAACGTACTGCCGAGTATTCGTTGGACGGCCCGGAATACCCCCCCATTCCGGCCGTCCATCTCTTTTTCTAGGCCTCCAGCTCCGCTCGGCCGTCTTTTTCACTCCTCACTTCCCACTTCCCACTCCTTACGCTTCCCCGCAAGACCCCCAACCGAACAGGCGGGCGGCATTGTCCGAACTGAGGCGGGCGAACTCCGAGGCGTCCACTCCCAGGTGTCCCGCCAGGTGGCGCCCCACATCGGCCACGTGGGCCGGCTCGCAGCGCTTGCCTCGGTACGGAACGGGCGCCAGGTAGGGGGCATCGGTTTCCACGAGCATCCTGTCGGAGGGGGTCAGGGCGGCCGCCTCCCGTATCTCGGGCGCCTTGGGGAAGGTGGCGATGCCCGAGAAGGAGAGGTGCAAGCCCAGGCCCAGAAGGATCTCCGCCTCTCTCGGGCCGTAGGTGAAGCAGTGGATGACCCCGGCCAGCGCCGCGCCCGCTCCCCTGAGGACCGCCACCGTGTCCTCGAAGGCCTTGCGGGAGTGGACCACCACCGGCAGGCCTCCATCCACCGCCCTGGCCACCTGGGCCTCGAAGGCCGCGCGCTGGACGGCGCGGGGCGAAAGGTCGTAGTGGTAATCCAGCCCGATCTCCCCCACCGCCACCACCCACCGCCGGTTCAGGGCCTCGCCGAGGGCCTTCGCGACCGCTGGACTCCACCGCGAAGCCTCGTGGGGATGGAGGCCGGCCGTGGCCCAGAGCCTTTTCCCGTCGGCCAGGGCCGCGCAGGCCGGCCAGTCCTCGGGCGTGGTGCCCACCGCCAGCATCCGCCGGACGCGGGCCTCCTCGGCGCGCTCCAGCACCGCGCTCCGATCCGCGTCGAACTCCTCCATGGCGAGGTGGCAGTGGGAATCGGTCCAGAAGGCGGGCTCTTGGTCCGTCATGCCCATCTCCCTTAGGTCAATTGCCCGAATCGACGGCGGCTTGGCCCTCCCTGGCCAGGACCGCTTTCAATTCGCCGAAAACTTCTTGGGCCCCGATGGCTCCCATGCACGAGCGATGATCACAGCCCTGGCCCGAACAGGCTTTGCCGATCCCGGGGCGGTAGACGACCCTCGCCCTCCGGCCCCACGGTTCGTTGAGTACCGGGTCCGTGGGCCCCAGGAGAGCCACCGTGGGCACTCCCATGAGCGCCGCCAGGTGCATGGCGCCCGTGTCCGCCCCCACGAACGCGGCCGCGCTCTTGATGCACTTCAGCAGCCGCGGCAGAGGCCAGTCGGGGATGGCGTGCAGGTGCCCCCGCGAAGGCAGCGCCGCCACCTCCCGCGCCTCATCCGGGCCCCATCCCACGACGGTCGGAAGGTGCACGCCCTCCCAGACCAGGGAGGCCAGATCCAGAAATCGCTCCAGCGGCCAGCGCTTGTAGGCTTGGGCTCGGCTCGCCCCGATGAAGGCGAATAGAAACCTTTGGGGCTCCAGTCCCCGTCCTTCCAGAAACCGCTCGACCTCCACCCGGTCGCCCTCCCGCACCTGGGGCGAGAGATAACCCTCCGCCGGCCCTGGAAGGCCCAGGGCCGCCAAGGCTCCAGCGTAGCGTGTGTACCGGGAGATGCGGGGCGTCGCGCCGCAGATCAGGGGCACGTCGTAGAGGAGATGGCTTCCTTCTTTCCCGAAGCCGCGGGCATAGCCGGCCGTGCGGGCAGCCCCTGAAACCTGCCCCAGGAGGGCCGACCGCAGGATGCCGTGCAGGTCCACGGACCAGTCGTAACGGGCCGCCCTGAGATCCGTGAGGTAGGAGCCCATGGCGCGGGCCCACGCCAGGGGCTTATAGCCAAGTCCCCCGTTGCTCCGCGGGTACGCGGCCACCCGGTCCACCACCGGGAAGAGATCCAGCAGCGGCGCGAAGCGATCCTCCACGGCGAGGTCCAGCCGCGCCAGATGTCCGCTGGCCCTCAGGGAATGGAGGCACGGCAACAGCCTGGCCACGTCGCCGAGGGAGGAGAGCCGGATCACGAGCAGACGGGATCCCCGTTCCACCACCATAGCCGTTAAGGATAGCACGGCCTCTTTTCCTTGACAGCAGAGAGCTTCCGCCAAAATAATAGCCGGTGCGGGAGGTCCGAATGATCCAGGCTGCGAGATCGCTCAAAGTCGGCGAGCTGCTGGCGATTCTGGGGGAGATTTATCAGGGCAAGGAGACGGGGACCCTCGTGCTCCAGAGGGATGAGGTCAGCAAGTTTCTGTATGCCCAGGACGGGCAGATCATCTTCGCCGCCTCCAATGCTCCGGAGGACAAGTTCACCCAGATCCTCATCGACAAGGGCAGACTCTCCGAGGAGCAGCTCGAACTCGCCACCGAAAAGAAGGAGGGCCGGACCATCGGCAGGACGCTGGTGGAGCTCGGGTTCCTGGCCTCCGAGGATCTCCTGGACGCCCTCGTCGAGCAGATGCGCCGCGTAGCCTCCTCCGCGGCCGCCTGGGAGAGCGGCACGTCGGCCTTCAAGCCGGGGGTGCTCCCACCGAATCTCGCCAGGCTTCCGGTTTCGACCCCCCGCTTCATCGTGGACACGGCCCTGTCGATTCCGAGCCGCGAATGGGTCTCCCAGGGACTCGGGCAACTGTCGGCCACGCTCCAGATGAGCCCGGCGGAGAGAGAGGCCACGGCGGTGATCCTTCCCACACCCGCCGAGGTCCACATCCTGGAGCAGGTGGACGGCAGGCGCAGTGCCCGCGCGGTGTGCGACGCGGCCAACGTGGACCTCTTCACCGGCGCCCGCTTCCTCATGGGTCTCGCCTGCCTGGGTCTTGTGCACATCCAGCAAGCCATGGCGCCCACGCCGAAGGGCAAATCACCGGTGGAGACGATGGACCTCTCGTTCCTAGAGTCCATGGATGAAGGGGCCGCGGTCGAGCCGCCAAGGGTTCCCGACCAAGAGCCCGTCCAGCCGCCCGCCCCACCGGCGGAAGAGAAGGCACCTCCTTCCCAGCCGCTCCCCTTTGAACCTTCGGGCCCTTCTGCCAGACCGGGCCGCCCGCAGGAGGAGCCATTCGCCGTGCCGGCGCCCCCGGCGGAAACGGAACCCCAGACCGCCATGAACTGGGCCGTTTCCCCGCTTCAGTCCGCTGGGACCGCCCACACCCCGCCGGCCATGGACTCCCTCATCTTCGCCGCCGCTCCCGGGCGGCGAAAATCCAGGCGATGGCTCTGGATCGCGGCGGCTGCGGCGGTGATCGTCCTGGCCGGCGCATCCGCTTGGTACTACTTCTTTTCGGACCGCGGCCACTACGTGGCTATGCAGCCCGAGGTGCCCCCCACCAAGACACCAAGGCCCCAGCGTCCGACTTCCCAGACTCCACCCCCTAGCCGGCCAGCGGTTCCGGCGCCCGAGCAGAGCTCCGGGGCAACCAGCGTGGAGACTCCGGTTGCGGCGCCTGTCGAGCAGCCTATCCCAGCCCCCATCACCCCCAAGACAACCGGCGAGGCCTCACAGGCCGAAAGGCCGAGACCGGCTCCCGTGGCGCCGGCGATTCGGCCGGCGATCCCCAAGCCGAGTCCCCCGGCCGAAAAGACCGCCCCGCAGATCTCCTCTCCGGCCAGCCTGGAGCAAGCCCGGAAGCTGCTGGAGGAAGGGCGGTTTCCCGAGGCGGCCCAGGCCTTTCGAATGGCGCTGGGCCCCGTTCAGGGCGGCTACACGATCCAGGTCGAGGTGGCCTGTCAGCCCGAGACGATCCAGAAGGGGTTGGCGGCGGCCGGCTCCAACGACGACTATCGCATCCTGCCCTACGACTTGCACGGACGCTCGTGCTACCAGGTGATTTGGGGCCATTACGCCGACCGAGAGTCGGCGGATGCGGCCCTGAAGGCCATGCCGCCCTTCTTCCTCCAGGCCTCCTCTCCACGGGTGGCCCCGTGGGATCAGGCCAAGGGCTCACGGTAGGCCGCCGTGACCTGGTTCCTCGACGGCAACAACCTCATGGGATTCCTCCGGCGCAACGCGGGAAAGGGTAGCCGGGAGTCCTTCCTGGAATGGTTGCTGGAAAGGGGAGTCCCCTCCCCCGCGGTCGTGGTCTTTGACGGCCCTCCCCCACCCGAGGCCGCCGCGTCCAAGCTCCGGCGCGGCAAGGCTTCGGTCCTCTACGCGGGAAAGGTCACGGCGGATTCCGCCATCCTGGCGAGGGTGCGCCCCGGCGACCGGGTGGTGACGGCCGATCGAGAGTTGGCTCTTCGTTGCCGCGACCGGCAGGCCCAGGTCGTCGCTCCCGCCCGATTCTTCGCCTCGATGAGGCCCAGCCGCGCCGAGGGCGGCGAGAAGCCCACGGCGACCGCCGTGGACGTGGACGCCTGGCTGGAATTCTTCCAGCATGATCCCGAGGAGTAGCACCGCCCCGGCCCACGCCTCCCCGCCCGATCACCGCCAAGTCTCCACCCTCCGCTCTCCACCAGTTCGCCTTGTTCCCCCTCGGCCGCGCGTTCTATACTGCGTCTCCCTGGAGGTGAAGCGGTGCAAGTCCCCGAGGAGCTCATCGATCGGCTGAAGAGGAAGGACCCCGCAGCCTACGAGGAGTTCCTGTCCCTCTACGGCAAGCAACTGCTCCGCTTCGGCTTCCGCATGTGCGGCGACACCGAGGACGCCCGGGAGGTCCTGCAGGAGACGCTCCTGAAGACCTTCGAATCCATCGGCGACCTCAAACACCGCGGCGCCTTCAAGGGCTGGCTCTACCGCATCGCCACCAACGCCTGCCTCATGCGCCGCCGGCAATCCAAGTTCCTCAAGGAGGAGATCACCCTGGACGAGGCCCTGCCCGGCCCGGCCCGGGCCGACACCCCCTGGCAGAGGCTTCCCGACGAGGTGGTGCTGGGCGGGGAGGTGAAGGGGAAGATCCGGGAGGCGATTCTCAACCTGCCGGACGCCTACCGCTCGGTGCTGGTCCTTCGGGATCTGGAAGGGCTGGATACCCAGGAGGCGGCGGCGGCGCTCTCGCTCAGCAAGGACGTGGTGAAGATGCGCCTGCACAGGGCCAGGGCCAAGATCCGCAACGACCTGGAGGCCTACTTCCAAGACGGCGGGCGCCAGGCCGGATGAGATCCTGAATCGCCCGGAGGGTGAGGAAGGCGGCGTGGCCGTCCGCGTTCAAGCAAACACCACGCCGCGCGGCCCCTCCTTCAGCTCGCCGATGGTGCAGACCTCCTCCCCGCGGGACTCCAGCTCGGCCTTCAGGCTTCCCGCCGATCCGGCCTCCACGCAGAGCACCATTCCCACGCCCAGGTTGAAGGTCCGGCGCATCTCCTCCTCCGGCACCGCCCCCTCGCGGCGGATGTACCGGAAGAGGGGCGGCTCCTCCCATGCCCCCGGTTGGATCAGGGCCTGGACTCCCTCGGGGAGCACCCGGGGCAGGTTGTCGGGGATTCCTCCGCCCGTGATGTGGGCCAGGGCCGTCACGCCTCGGCCTCTCACCAGCAGTCCCGACAGCGCCCGCAGGTAAGAGCGGTGCACGGCGAGCAGGGCCTCCCCCACCGTGGAGTCCAGCTCCTCGACCCGCGAATCCGCCCTCATCCCCTGCCGCTCGAAGAAGAGCCTGCGCGCCAGGGAGTAGCCGTTGGTGTGCAGCCCCGTGGAGGTCAGTCCCAGAAGGAGGTTGCCCGACCGGACGTCGCGCGGGAGAAGCTCGCGCCTCTCGACCACGCCCACGATGAAGCCGGCAAGATCGAAGTCCTCTCCGTCGTACAGGCCCGGCATCTCGGCGGTCTCCCCGCCGATGAGCGCGCAGCCGTTCTCCCGGCAGGCCTTTCCCAGCCCCTCGACGACGGAGGTCAGGCGCTCGGGGACAAGCTTGCCGGCGGCGAAGTAGTCCAGAAAGAAGAGCGGCCTCGCCCCCTGCACCAGGATGTCGTTGACGCAGTGGTTGACCAGGTCCTGCCCCACGGTGTCGAAGCGGCCCGCCATCTGAGCCACCTTGAGCTTGGTCCCCACGCCGTCCGCGGAGGCCACCAGGACGGGGCCATCCTCCCGGTCCGGCTCCAGGGCGAAGAGCCCGCCGAAGAGGCCGATCTCCGAGAGGACGCCCGGAGTGAAGGTGGAGCGCGCGATGGCCTTCACCCTCGCCAGCGCCCGGTCCTGGGCGTCGATGTCCACGCCGCTGTTCTTGTAGGTGAGTTCTCGCTTATCTTCCATGGTACCTTCGCTCCACGTTCCTTGGGTTTCTGCGGCGAAGGCGCCCGCCACCGCGGGCGTCCGGGCATACCCTCCAGTTGGCCCTAGACCACCTTGAAGCTCTGGACCTCCTGCCGCAGGAGCGCCGAGCTCTTCTGGAGGCGGGAGAAGGCCTCCATGAGTTTGCTGAAGGCCTGCTCTATGGCCTGGGCCGTGTCGGCCACCTGCGTCATGGCGTCGTAGATGCCCGAGACCTCCTGGGTCTGGAGCTGGACGGCCTGATTGGTCTGCCGGCTGTCGTCCATGATGCGGGTCACGGCCTCGCTGATCACCCGGCTTCCCTTGGCCTGCTCGTCCGTGGCATTCCTCAACTGGCGCGCCACCTCTCGGACCTTTTCGGCCTCCTCGTTCAGGTAGCGCGTGGACTGCGCCTGTTCCTGGGTCGCCCGGGCGATTCCCTGAATCATCTCGAAAATCTGGTGCATGGCCCGGTTGGCCGACTGGCCCCCGTGCGCCAGCTCATCCGTGGCGGAGGCGATGCGCAGGGAGTTCTCCTCCTGGGAGGAGGCGGATTCGAGGATGGTCCTCAGGGCCTTGCCGGCCATCCGGGAGAGCTCGGCGCTGCCCTCCACCACTTGGAAGGTCCGATCCATGGAGCCCACCATCTCTCCTCCGCTCTCCGTGAGGGACCGAATCACCGTCCGGATCTCTTTGGCGTTGCCCGCCGTCCGGGCCGACAGCTCCCGGATCTGCGTGGCCACCACGGCGAAGGGCTTCCCGTACTCGCCGGCGCCGGCGGCGATGATGGAGGCGTTGAGCGAGAGCAGATTGGTCTGCTCCGTCACGTCCTGGATCAAGTCGACGATGCGCCCGATCCTCTCGATGGAATCCAGCAGTTCCTCCAGGGTGGACCGGCTCTGCTCGCTGGCCTTCCGCGTCCTTAGGATCTGCTCCTCCACCGCGGCCACCGCCGCAAAGCCGGCCTCCGCGTCGCGGGTAACGCGCCCCGCCGTCTCGGAGAGGGAACCTGCATTCCGGCGGGTCTCCTCCAGCGAGGCGTCCAGCTCGTTCAGGAAAGAGACCGCCTCCTGGCTTCCGGTGTAGAGCCGGTCCGTGCCGCCCTTCACCTCCTCGGCCGTGGCCAGGATCTCGTTGGACGAGGCGGCGGTCTTCTCCACCGAATGGATCAGCACGTCGGCGTTCCGGGCGATCTCCTCCACGCTCGCCCGCATCTGGAGGATGGCCGAGGAGACCTCCTGGGTGGAGTTGGCCACCTGGGTCATGGCCGTGGAGACGCGCTGCATCCCCTCCTCCATGACCTTCATGGATTGCGTGGTCCGCTCCGCCGAGGCGGTCTGGCTCGTCACGTGATGGCGGAGCCCCTCGGTCACACCGAGGGTCTGGACCACCTCGGCGTCCACGGCCGCCGAAGCGCCAGCCACCTCCCGGACCAGCTTGCCCAGTCCCTGGAAAGTGGAGCGCAGGTCGTCGGCCATGACTCCGAGTTCATCGTCTGACCAGATGGCGGGAATGCGGGTCAAGTCGCCCGCGGCCAGCCGCTTGTTAAAGGCGGCCGTCTGGTTCAGGGTCCGGGCCGTGTCCCTGCCCAGCCAGAGGATGTAGCCGCTGAAGACCACCAGGGTCGCGATGAGGAAGATGATTCCCACGAGGCTGAGATTTCGGACCACGTCGCTGAGGTAGCCCTCGTTGGCCAGCAGCGCCAGATACCGCTGGGAACCCGCCGGCATCAGGCGGACCCGGCCGTAGGTGGTGAGGAATTCGTGGTCCGCGGGCGCCCCGTTGACCTGCTGGATGGCGCTCTCCACGGCCCGCCTGGAGTATGAGCCGCTGGCTTGGGCTTCGAGCACGCGCCCGCTGGCATCCACCGGCACGACGACCCAGAGCGGGTTGGCGCTGGCCTTCAGTATGCCCCCCCACCGCTCCTCGGGGCTCCGCTCAAGCCTCTGCGCCAGCTCCTGCGCCGCCTTCGCCCCCGACTGGAGGGCGAATCGGTCCAGCTCCATGCTCAACCGGGAGTAGATCATGACGCCGAAGGAGAGGAAGGCCACCAGGGCGATCCCGATGACGGAGCCCCCGATCTTGAGGATGAAGCTGAGCCTCGCGTCCGACACGTCGGGCAGGCGATCCAGCGAAGCCGCCACCTCCTCGATCAGGGGGCGGATCTGGCTCTTGAGGAGAAAGTAGGCGAAGCCCAGCGAGATGGCAGCCGCGATGATGCCCGTGAAAAGGATGCCGAAAAAGACGATCCAGCTTCGCTGGATCCAGAGGTAGCTGATGGTGGCCAGGGCCGTGGTCGCAAGCGCCCAGCCCACGGCTCCCATGAGCTGCGACTTGGGTACGTGGGCCGCGAAGGCCCGGTAGAATTCCTCCAGCTCGGCCCGGGAGAAGACCCTGCCCGCGCGGCGGCCCCGCTTGTAGGCCACGATGGGGGGCATGATCTTGGACCGCGCGTACCAGGTGATGATGACGCGGTCGAGAACGAGAAGGCCCAAGGCGGCCAACAGGTACTTCTGCCAGACGGGCCGCGTGTTGGGCACGACGGACAGGAAATAGAGAATGGCCACGGTTAGGGCAAAGAGAACGGGCACCAGATCGTAGAGAAATTTCTTCGTCTTGAACTTGAGCCAGGGCATCGGCTCTCCCTCCCTCACGGGTGATCGTCCCCGACCTTGGACTGCGCCCATTGTAAGTCGGCTTCCCCGCGGGGCGCAAGAAAAGGGTAGGGGCCCAAATTCCGCGATGGAATTGCACTCGTAGGAGCGCCGCCCCCGGCGCGACGGACCGTACGCGGGCACCGCATCCTGGTCGCAGGGTCACCCGGTTCGCGGCGAGGCGCCGCTCCTACGCAGGCGTTGAGCCGCTATCGCGGAATTGGGGAGGGGGACGAGACCATTCGGGTGGAGGCCGATGGAGCCCCGGGGCTTCCCGCTCGGCGCTCGGCATTGAGCGCTCGGTCCTTGCCTACCGGTGGGTCTTTTCGAAGAGCAGCCGCTGGGCGCCCTTCGGCTCGGTCCAGCGGACCGGGTATTCCCCTCCCATGCAGGCGTGGCAGGCTTGGCCCATCCGCAGTCCGGCGGCCTCGTGCATCCCCTCGGGACTCAGGTAGCCGATGGAGTCCGCCTCCACGAAGGCGCAGATCGAAGCCAGGTCCATGTTTGCGGCCACGAGCTCGGAGCGCTCCGGTGTGTCGATCCCGTAGACGCACGGATTCACGATGGGCGGGCTCGAGAGGCGAAGGTGCACCTCGGAGGCCCCGGCCTCCCGGACCAGGCGGACGATCTTGCGGGAGGTGGTGCCGCGAACCAGGGAGTCGTCCACGAGGACCACGCGCTTGCCCTGCAGGAGATAGCGGACGGGATTGAGCTTCAGCCTCGCCGACATGTCCCGCACCGACTGGCGCGGCGCGATGAAGGTCCGGCCCACGTAGTGGTTGCGTATGAGCCCCCACAGCAGCGGAATGCCGCTTTCTTCCGAGTAACCGATCGCCGCCGGGACCCCCGAGTCCGGCACGGGCACCACGGCGTCCGCCTCCACCGGCCTCTCTCGGGCGAGCTTCCGCCCCATGGCGACGCGAACCGGAAAGACCACGCGCCCGAACAGATCCGAATCGGGACGGGCGAAGTAGACGTACTCGAAGATGCAGGGCACCTGGGCGATCTTGGGGAAGGGGAAGAGGGAGCGCACACCGTTCTCGGAGATGATCAGCACCTCGCCGGGGCGGATCTCCCGCACGTAATCGGCCTTGAGCAGGTCCAGCGCGCAGGTCTCGGAGGCCAGCACGGGCGAACCCGCCAGGTCGCCCAGGACCAGCGGCCGGAAACCCCACGGATCCCGCACGGCAACCAAGCTGTTGCCCATGAGCATGACCAGGCTGAAGGCCCCTTTGAGGCGCAGGAGGCTGTCGACCAGGGCATCCACCGGATCGGCCTGGCTCGATCGGGCGAAGAGGTGGAGGATCACCTCGGAGTCGGTGGTGGTGGCGAAGATGGCTCCCTGCTTCTCCAGCTCCTCGTGGAGCCCCAGCCCGTTCACCAGGTTCCCGTTGTGGGCCAGGGCCATCTCCCCGTGCTGGGTGGTCGCCAGGATCGGGCCCGCGTTCCGGACGTGGGAGCTTCCCGAGGTGGAGTAGCGAACGTGGCCGATGGAGGAGTCGCCCGGCAGGTCCGAGAGGTCCCGGTTTCCAAACACCTCCGAGACCAGCCCCATGCCCTTGACGAGATGGAGGTGACTGCCATCGCAGGTCGCCACCCCCGCGGACTCCTGGCCCCGGTGCTGGAGGGCGTACAGGCCGTGCACGGCAAGGTTGGCCGCCTCCGAATGCCGGTAGATTCCAAAAATCCCGCACATGGAGACCTCCGAAGACGCCAGCGAGGGCCGGGGCGGCGCGATCCGAGAATCAGCTCATCGGGAGGCCGGGACGAGGAGATGCGGTCCGTACCCGCCATCCCCGCACGCCGGCATCTCGGCCGTCACCCCACGATGGGCCTCAGCCCATTTTCCCACGCGGCTCTCAGTTGCGCCATGGAGAGATCCGCGGCGGGATTTCCGTCCAGCCGCACGACGAGCCGCTCCCTTCGCACCGTCCCGATCACCGCCGCGGGAACGTTCAGTCGGGCCGCGGTTTCAAGGACTCCTTGCTCGCCGCCGCGGGGCGCGGTCACCACCGCCCGCGAAGCATCCTCACCGAAGAGGCGGGCCAGGGGGCTCAATCCCCGCGTCGCGAGGGAGAGATCGGCGCCCAGGGTGCTCCCGGACGCTAGGCCGCATTCCGCCACGGTGACGAGGAGCCCGCCTTCCGAGCAGTCGTGGGCGGAGCGCGCCAGCCCGTGGGCCGCCAGCTCCTGGAGCAGGGCGATGAGGCGCAGCTCCGCGGACAGATCCAGGGACGGCGGGGAACCGGCCTCCAGCCCGAAAAGCACCCAGAGCGCGGCCGATCCTCCCAGGTGTCCGAAGGTCTCACCCAGGAGAACGATCGCGTCCCCGGGCTCCTTGAAGGCCGGGTCCAGGCGGGCGTCCACCTCTTCCAGCAGCCCCACCATGCCGATCGTCGGGGTGGGATGGATGCCCACGCCGTTGGTCTCGTTGTAGAAGGAGACGTTGCCCGACACGACGGGCGTTTCCATGGCCGCCGCCGCCTCGCTGATGCCGTCCACGCTACGGGCGAACTCCCACATCACCTCGGGCTTTTCCGGGTTCCCGAAGTTGAGGCAGTCCGTGAGCGCCAGCGGCTTGGCCCCCACGCAGGCCACGTTGCGGGCGGACTCGGCCACGGCCAGGCGGCCGCCCTCGAAGGGGTCGAGCTTGCAGTAGCGGGGGTTCACGTCCAGGCTCATGGCCACGGCCTTCGTGGTCCCCTTGATGCGGACCAGGGCGGCGTCCGCCCCCGGGCCCAGGACCGTGTTGGTTCGGACGGTCTGGTCATACTGGGTGGTGACCCATCGGCGGGAGCATAGGTCGGGATGGCCCATCAGGGCCAGCAGGGCCGCGGCCGGGGCCACGGGCGGCAGGGAGGCGACGTCCAGCGCCGTGCGGGACTGCAGCCCCGCGGGTTCCCGCATGGGCCGCTCGTAAGCCGGCGCCTGATCGCTCACCGGCCCCACGGGCATGTCCACGACGCGCTCCCCGTGCCAGAAGATCTCCGCCCGGCCGGTGTCCGTCACCTCGCCGATGGCGACGGCATCCAGCCCCCACCGGTGGAAGATCTCCCGCACACGCGCCTCGCGCCCTTGCTCGGCCACGATGAGCATGCGCTCCTGGGACTCGGAGAGGAGGATCTCGTAGGGCGTCATGCCCGATTCCCGCATCGGCACGCGGTCCAGATCCAGCCGTATGCCGGAGCCGGCGCGGCCCGCCATCTCGAAGCTCGAGGAAGTCAGACCCGCCGCGCCCATGTCCTGGATGCCCACGATCACGTCCTCGGCCATGAGCTCCAGACAGGCCTCCAGCAGGAGCTTCTCCGTGAAGGGGTCTCCCACCTGCACGGTGGGCCGCTTCTCCTCGGTCGCCTCCGAGAATTCGGCGCTGGCCATGGTGGCCCCGTGGATGCCGTCGCGGCCCGTCTTCGAGCCGACGTAGAGGACCGGGTTGCCCACCCCGGAGGCATAACCCCGGAAGATCTTGTCGGCCCGCAGGAGCCCGAGGGTGAAGGCGTTCACCAGGATGTTACCGTCGTAGCAGGGATTGAATGTCACCTGACCGCCGACGGTGGGCACGCCGATGCAGTTGCCGTAGTCTCCGATGCCCGCCACCACGCCCTTCATGAGGTGGGCGGTCTTGGGATGGTCCGGCCGGCCGAAGAAGAGTCCGTTCAGGTTGGCGATGGGGCGGGCGCCCATCGTGAAGACGTCGCGGAGGATCCCTCCCACGCCGGTGGCCGCGCCCTGGTAGGGCTCGATGTAGCTCGGGTGGTTGTGCGACTCCATCTTGAAGCACACGGCCCAGCCGTCCCCGATGTCCACCACTCCGGCGTTCTCGCCCGGTCCCTGCAGGACGCGCGGCCCCTTGGTGGGGAAGCGCCGCAGGTGGACCCGCGAGGACTTGTAGGAGCAGTGCTCGCTCCACATGACGGAGAAGATCCCCAGCTCGGGATAGCTCGGGGTCCGCCCCAGAATGGAGAGGGCCTTCTCCCACTCCTCATCGGTCAGGCCGTGCTGGAGGGCGAGCGCTCGGGTCACCTTGGGATCAGCCACGGGAGGCCTCCGAAGTGAACGGTGAAACGCGAAAAGCGAGAGAATGACGATAAGGGCCTGCCATGGCCGTTCGCTCCTTCAATGAGTCGGACCCGTCCCTGCTCCCGTCCCCGTCCTGCCCAGCGTCCCCGGCTCCAACTTCTTCCAGGCCCCCGGCTCCCCCTTACGCGCGCTGAAAAGAGCCCAGGACGGATTGCAGGATCTCCGCTCCATCCGAGGAGCCGAGGAGAGCCTCGCTGGCCCGTTCGGGGTGGGGCATCATCCCGAGCACGTTGCGGCCCTCGGAGAGGATGCCCGCGATGGCGTCGAGGGAGCCGTTGGGGTTATGGGCCGGATCGAGGCCTCCCTCCGCGTCCACATAACGGAAGGCCACCCGATCCTCATCCTTGAGGCGGCTCAGGGTCGCCGCGTCGGCGAAGTAGTTCCCGTCCCCGTGGGCGATGGGCATCCGCAGCAGCCGCCCCTTCCCGATGCCGGCGGTAAAGGGCGACCCGGCCGTCTCGCAGCGCAGGACGACCTCCTGGTGAAGGAAGGTGAGGGTCTGGTTGCGAAGGAGGGCACCCGGCAGGAGGCCGACTTCGCACAGCACCTGGAAGCCGTTGCAGATGCCGATCACGAGTCCCCCGCGGCGGGCGTGGGCGATGACCGCCTCCATGACGGGAGTCCTCGCCGCCATGGCGCCCGGCCTCAGGTAGTCGCCGTAGGAGAAGCCCCCCGGGAGCACCACCAAATCGGCCCCCCTCAGCTCCCGCTCCTCGTACCAGATCACCTCGCTCGCCAGGCCCAGGACCCGCGGCGCCCATTCGATGGCGTCGTGGTCGCAGTTGCTGCCCCAGAACCGGACCACCGCGACCTTCATGGCTCCAGGACCTCCACGCGGTAGTTCTCGATGACGGGGTTGGCGAGCAGCTTCTGGCAGTATTCGCGCAGGCGCGCTTCGGACTCGCCCGGCGCGAGGGGGTCCGTCTCCACGTCGAAGAACTTCCCCTGGCGGACCGATTGGACCTCGCCGAAGCCCAGGGTCCTCAGGGCGTTCATGACCGCCTTGCCCTGCGGATCCAACACCCCCTCCTTGAGAAACACGTGAATCCGGGCCTTCATGCAGGGTCTCCTTCCGAAAAAAAGAATCCCGCAGCGAGCACCACCGCGGGTGGAGGAGTCATGGTAGCAGAGCGGGGAGACCTTTGCCACAGGAAGGACAGGCCCAAATTCCGCGATAGCGGCGCAACCCCTCTGTAGGAGCGGCGCCTCGCCGCGATCCGCGGGAACCCGCTGAGGCGATGCGGTTCCCGTGAACGGCCCATCGCGCCGGGGGCGGCGCTCCTACGCGCCAAATTCCATCGCGGAATTTGGGACAGGCAGCAGCCGGGATTGGAGGAGCCCGCTGGGCGGGGATGCCCCCGCCCCGCGGGAGAGGCCGGCCGGAGGGCGCGCCGTCGGAAGCCGTGCACGAATTCTTGATGCGAGCTCTATTCGAAGACGCGGTCGAAGATCTCGTCCACGTGGGTGAGGTAGGCGCCGGGATCGCAGGCCTTGCGCAGTTCCTGCTGCGAGATCCTCTCGGACACCTCGGGCTGGGCCAGCAGGAGGTCCAGGAAATCCCCCTCACCGGACCAGCACCGCATGGCCTGCTCTTGCACCAGGGCGTAAGCGCGCTCGCGGCTCAGGCCCGAGCGCGTGAGCGCCAGCAGGGCCTGCTGGCTGAAGATGAGGCCGCGGGTCTTGTTCAGGCTGGCCCTCATGGCCTCGGGGTAGACCAGCAGCCCGTCGAGGATGCCTCCGAGGCGGTTCAGCATGTAGTCCAGGAGCGTCGTGGCGTCGGGAAGGATGACCCGTTCGGCGGACGAGTGGGAGATGTCCCGTTCGTGCCAGAGGGCCACGTTTTCGTAGGCCGGCACCAGGTAGGAGCGGAGCAGGCGGGCCAGCCCCGTGATGTTCTCGCAGCCCACGGGGTTGCGCTTGTGGGGCATGGCGGAGCTGCCCTTCTGACCCTTGGAGAAGGGCTCTTCCACCTCACGAAGCTCGGTCTTCTGCAGGTGGCGGATCTCCGTGGCGATCTTCTCCAGCGTCGTCCCCGTCAGCGCCAGGGC
This sequence comes from Acidobacteriota bacterium, assembly GCA_021787565.1. Lineage (GTDB taxonomy): Bacteria > Acidobacteriota > UBA4820 > UBA4820 > DSQY01 > DTPS01. The sequence goes on along the minus strand of JAJYLT010000049.1, from coordinate 3,703 downwards.
GGCGATCACTTCGGCGTGCCGGTCTCGCTGGATCACCTGCGTGGAAATGGGGTCCGGCTTGAGGCCCAGCCTGCGGCACACCAGCTCCTCGAGGGCCGGCGGCAGGTGCGCGAAGGTGCCCACGGCACCGGACAATTTGCCCACGCCGATGGACTCGCGGGCGGCCCGAAGCCGCTTCCGGTTCCTCCCCATCTCCGCGTACCAGAGGGCGAACTTCAGGCCGAAGGTGGTGGGCTCCGCGTGGATGCCGTGGGTGCGGCCCACCATGACCTGCCCCTTGTAGGCGAAGGCCTGCCGCTTCAGGATCTCGCGGAAGTTGTCCACGTCCTCGAGAATCAGGTCGAGCGCGTTGCGCGTGAGCAGCGCCAGGGCCGTGTCCACCACGTCCGAGGAGGTGAGCCCGTAGTGGAAGTAGCGCGAGAGTTCTCCGATGGAATCGGCCACGGAGGTCGTGAAGGCGATCACGTCGTGCTTGACCTCCTCCTCCACCGCCTCGATGCGCTGGACGTCGAAGCGGGCCCTTCGGACGATCTCCCCCGCCGCCTCCGCCGGGACGATGCCCAGTTCCGCCTGGGCCTGCACCACGGCCAGCTCCACCTTGAGCCAGGTGGCGTAGCGGTTCTCGTCCGACCAGTGGGCGACCATTCCGGGCCGCGTGTATCGTGGAATCATCTCACCTCTCCCGTTCTAGGATTCATCCCCCATGCCCCCCATTTCATCGCCTCCCTAGCCTTCCCACGGCGACGCCGGCTGCAGGTGCCTGGTCACCTCGACTCGGACCTGCCTCCCTCCAAGCGCCTCCTGGGCCGCCAGGTGCGCCAGCGCCGGGAGGTTGTTCTCCCGGGAGAGGTGCATCAGATAGAGGGCCTGGGTGGAGCCGTTCGACGTCTCCGCCAGGAGCCCGGCCGCCTGTTCGTTGGAGAGGTGGCCCAGGGCGCTGCGGACGCGAAGCTTGATGTGCATGGGATAGGGCCCTTCCATCAGCCGGTCCACGTCGTGGTTGAACTCCAGGAGCACACAGTGCGCCCCCTTCAACTCCCGGCGCACGGCGGGAGTGGGCTGGCCGAGGTCCGTCGCCTGGACCACCCGCACCCCGTCGGCCTCGAAGGCGAAGCCGTAGCAGCGCGCGGCATCGTGGGGAACCGGGAAGGGGCTCACGGCCAGCCGTCCCAGCCTGATCCCGCGCCCCTCCTCCAGCGGCTCCACGCCCCAGAAGGAGCAGCCAGCCAGGGCGGGCGATTCCAGGCACTCGGGAGCGATGAAGAGCGGTATCCGGCGGCGCCTCAGGAAGACGGGCAGCCCCTTGATGTGGTCCGTGTGCTCGTGGGTGACGAACACCGCCGAGATCTCCTCGGGCTTTACTCCCGCAAGCCGGAGCAGCGCCGTGACCACCCGCGCCGAAAGGCCGCAGTCGACCAGCACGTGGGTCCCCCCCGTGCTGTAGAGGGTGGCGTTCCCCGAAGAACCGGAGGCGAGAACGTGCACGCGCAGGCTCATGGGCGGGACCCGTTGAAAGAGTGGGAAGTGAGGAGTGAGGAGTGAGGGAGTGAAAAGTGAAAAGTGAAAAGTGAAAAGTAAGAAGTAAGAAGGGATGAGAAGCAGGGGCCGATTGAGCAAGGAGGGTGGAGCGTGGAGGCCGTCCTCCGTGGTCGGCGGTCGGTGGTCCGATCTCTCGAATCCCCCAATCCCGATTCCGAATTCCAGGCCCCCCAGCCCCTTGGTGTCTCCGTGTCTTGGTGGTGTGTTCTTTCTTTTCTATAGGGCATGGATTGCGTTCCTCTACCGGCCCGTGTGGCCGAAGCCGCCCGCTCCCCTGTCCGTTTCGGACAGGGCCGCCGTCTCCACGGGCTCGGCCGCCGCTACCGGCGCTACCACCATCTGGGCGATCCGCGCGCCGCGCTCCACCGCGAAGGGCTCACTCCCCAGGTTGCACAGGATCACGCAGACCTCCCCGCGGTAGTCCGAATCCACCGTTCCGGGAGCGTTCAGCAGGGTGAGCCCGTGCTTCAGGGCCAGGCCCGAGCGCGGCCTCACCTGTCCCTCATAGCCCTCCGGGATCTCCCAGACGAATCCGGTGGGAACGAGGGCTCGCTCTCCGGGTGCGAGGGAGAGGGGTCGCGCCACCGCCGCGCAGAGGTCCAGACCCGCCGCTCCGGGCGTGGCTCGGGCCGGCAAGGGCAGTCCCTCGCCGTGGGGCAGGCGCCTGAGCAGGACGGTGGTCATGGTTTTCCGTCCAGGATCGAGAGGGGGGCTCCCTTCACCGCGCTCTCCCGTCCGAGCACGCCGATCAGGGCCCGCTCCGGCCGGAAGATCCGCCGGGCCAGCTTGTGGAGGATCCGTTCGTCCGTCCGCTCAACTCCGCGGATCATCTCGGTGACGGGCCGCTGGCGGGAGAAGTAGAGCTCGTTTCGGGCCAGCCGGCCCATGCGCGAGGAGGGCGACTCCAGCGAGAGGATGAGACCGCCCAGGAGGTTCTCCTTGGCCACCGTCAGCTCCTCCTCGCCGACCCCGTCCTTCGCGAGATCGGCCAGCACCGTCAGGGTCTCGCGCAGGGTCCGGGCGGCCTTGTCATGGCTGGTGGCGGCCTGGACCACGAAGATCCCCGCGTCCATGAAGGACATGTGCTCGGCGGAAATGGAGTAGACCAGCCCGCGCCTTTCGCGGATCTCGGTGAAGAGCCGGGAGGACATGGTCCCTCCCAGGAGGTTGGCGAGCACCATCAGGGCGAACCGGTTCCTCCCCGAGGCCCGCTCTCCCTCAAAGCCGATCACGATCTGCGCCTGTTCGAGGTGGTTGCGCTGGAAGACGGTGACGCCCGGTCTGAACACGGGCTGCTTCTCCCCCCGGATGGGGCCCGGTCTAAGCTTGGCCAGCACCGGCTCAACGTGGCGCCGAAGCTCGGCGAGGGTGGTGTCCCCCGTGGCGGTGACCACCAGGTGTTCGGGCCTCATGATGGCGTGGTAGTGGGAGAGCACCTGCCGCCGGCTCATGGCCCCCACCGACTCGGCCGTCCCCTGGATCGGCCTGCCCAGGGAGTGGTTCGGGTAGGCGCGCTCAAGGTAGAGGTCGGCCACCAGGTCCGAGGGGCTGTCGTTCACCATCTTGATCTCTTCCAGGATCACGCCCCTTTCCCGCTCCAGTTCTTCGTCGGGAATGGTCGGATGAGCCAGCATGTCGGAGAGGACCTCGAAGGCCTCGGGGAAGTGGGCCTTCTGGACCCGGAAGTAGAAGCCCATGATCTCGCGGGAGGTGAAGGCGTCCAGAACGCCGCCCATGCGGTCGAAGGTCTTGTAGATCTCCTGGTAGGAGCGGGTGGGGGTTCCCTTGAACACGAGGTGTTCGATGAAATGGTTCACCCCGTTGGCCGAGGCCGGCTCCTGGCGGGATCCCCGCTTGACCCACACGCCGGCGGTGACGGAGGGGAAGTGGGCCATCCGCTCCACCACCAGGGTCAGGCCGTTGGGCAGAACCTCCCGCTCGATCTTCGCGCCGTCGCGCATGGAACCTCCTTCATGCGCCGAGGATAGCATGCACACTCCCGGCCCTCCAAGGAGGGAAGGGGACCCAAATTCCGCAATGGAATCGCACTCGTAGGAGCGCCGCCCCCGGCGCGACGGACCGTACGCGGGCACCGCATCCTGGTCGCAGGGTCACCCGGTTCGCGGCGAGGCGCCGCTCCTACGCAGGCGTTGAGCCGCTATCG
>JAJYLT010000014.1 GCA_021787565.1 Acidobacteriota bacterium | reverse complement strand
TCAGCGTCACCTTGGCCTTTCGTCCACCGATCCGGGCCTTGGCCACCTTCCGGCAGACGGCGGACATCTCCCGCTCCAGGTTCCGGACGCCGGCCTCGCGCGTGTAGTCGGAGATGATGGCCCGGAGCCCTTCGTCCGAAAACTGGACCTGGCTCCGCTTGAGGCCGTGGTTCTGCAGGACGCGCGGCAGGAGGTGCTCCTTGGCGATGTGGAGCTTCTCCTCCTCCGTGTAGCCCGGGAGCCTCAAGACCTCCATCCGGTCGAGGAGCGGTTGCGGGATGGTGTCCAGAATGTTGGCCGTGGCGATGAACATGGTCTTGGAGAGGTCGAAGGCGACCTCGAGATAGTGGTCCGAAAAGGAGAAGTTCTGTTCGGGGTCCAGGACCTCCAGGAGGGCCGAAGTGGGATCGCCCCGGAAATCCATCCCGACCTTGTCCAGTTCGTCGAGCATCATGACCGGGTTGTGGCTGCCCGCCTTCCTCATGCCCTGGATGATGCGGCCGGGCAGGGCGCCCACGTAGGTGCGGCGGTGGCCCCGGATCTCGGCCTCGTCGCGGATGCCGCCCAGACTCATGCGCACGAACTTCCGCCCGAGCGAGCGGGCGACGGAGCGCCCGAGGCTCGTCTTGCCCACGCCGGGAGGCCCCACCAGGCACAAGATGGGGCCCTTGAGATCCTTCTTGAGCTGCTGCACCGCGAGGTACTCGATGATTCGGTCCTTGACCTTCTCCAGGCCGTAGTGATCCTCGTCCAGGAACCTCTGGGCCCGCTCGATGTCGAGGCGGTCCTTGGTGCTCTTGCTCCAGGGCAGCTCGACGAGCCAGTCGAGGTAGGTGCGGGAGACGGTGTACTCGGCGGCCGAGGGGTGCATCATGGCGAGCCGGTCCACCTCCTTGAGCGCCACCTCTTCCGCCTCCTTGGGCATCTTGGCCTTGGCCACCCTCGCCTTCAGCTCATCCACTTCCCTGCCGCGGTCGTCCCCCTCGCCCAGCTCCTTCTGAATGGCCTTCATCTGCTCCTTCAAGAAGTAGTCGCGCTGGGCCTTGTTCAGCTTGTCGATGACCTCGGACTGGATCTTCGAGCCCAGTTCCACCACCTGGAGCTCCCGCGCCAGAATGCCCGTGAGCATCTTGAGGCGCTGGATCGTGTCGATCTCCTCCAGGATGGCCTGTTTTTCCGCCAGGGCGATGCTGAGGTTGAAGCTGATGGTGTCCACCACGCGGTTGGCGTCTTCGTAGCGCTGGAGCGGCGCCACCATCTCCTGGGGGATGGACGGGACCAGGCTGGCCAGCTTCTCGTATTGGCCCAGGATGTTCTTCTGGAGGGCCTCCACCTCGATGGGGCTGCCCGGGAGGTTTTCCAGGAAGCCCACGCGGGCCTCGAAGAAGCTCTCCTCCGGCGTGAAGGACTCCACCCGGACCTTTCCCTGGCCGTGGACGATCACCGACAGGTTGTTGGGGGCCACCCGCATGAGCCTGAGAATCTTGGCGATGACGCCTACGCGGTAGAGGTCGTCCTGCCCCGGCTCCTCCACGTCGCCGTCCTTTTGGCTCAGGATGAGCAGGTAACCCTCTCCCCGCGTGGCCTGCTCCACCGCCTTGAGCGACTTGTCCCGCCCCACCGCGAGGGGAATGATCATGTCCGGGAAGAGCAGGGTGTTCCGCAACGGAAGGACGGGTAGGACGGGGTTTTCTTTGAGTTTCTTCTCCAGGTCCTGTTCGGCTGCGCTCGTCATATCATTTTCCCCCTTCGGGCCCAGCCTTTCCAGGCTGGCCGGTGCGGGCGCTGGGGCTGCAAGCCCCCGATTCAGCTCGCCACCGCCGCCCCGGCGGCGGTGGCCCCGGTGCCATGAGCGCCCGCGAATGTCTCGCCTTTCAGCATAGCGGAACTGCCACCGAACCCGCAACCCCGAAGCGTGGCCCAAATTCCGCGATGGAATTGCACTCGTAGGAGCGCCGCCCCCGGCGCGACGGACCGTACGCGGGCACCGCATCCTGGTCGCAGGGTCACCCGGTTCGCGGCGAGGCGCCGCTCCTACGCAGGCGTTGAGCCGCTATCGCGGAATCGGGGCGCGCGCAAGCCCCTTTACAGCGAGCCGCTTATGTGTTAGGCTCTTATCTTTGAGGTGGATAGGAGAAACGCGAAGATGGAGAAACAAAACAAGAAAGTCCTCATGGAGCAGTACCGGAAGCACCCCTCCGACACGGGCTCGCCTGAGGTCCAGATCGCCCTTCTTTCGGACCGCATCAACTCCCTGACGGACCACATGAAGACCCATCGCAAGGACTTCAGCACCCGCCGTGGCCTGTTGATGCTGGTCGGCCAGCGCCGACGCCTGCTCAACTATCTCAAAGACCGCGACATCGAGCGGTATCGTGAGCTGATCGGTCGCCTGGGCCTGCGGAAATAACACGTCAGCCCATTCATTCCAGCTCCCGACGACAGCCGAAGCGGAAGAGGTGCGGCAGGAGATGAGGTGCATTCATGTACCGTGAAGAAACGGTCACAGTTGATGTCGGGGGCCGGGCCCTCAAATTCAGCACGGGCAAGGTAGCCAAGCAGGCCCACGGCGCCACGTGGGTCCGGTATGGCGATTCGGTGGTCCTGGTGACCTCCGGCATGGACAAGAACGGCAGGGAGGGGCTCGACTTCCTTCCCTTCACCGTCGATTACCGCGAGTACACTTACGCGGGCGGCCGCATCCCCGGCGGCTTCTTCAAGCGGGAGGGGAAGCCCACCGATCCGGAGGTCCTCATCTCCCGCATGATCGACCGCCCTCTGCGGCCCCTCTTTCCCGAGGGGTTCCACTACGAGACGCAGGTCATCGCCATGGTGCTCTCGGCGGACTACGAGAACGACCCCGGGATCATGGCCATCAACGGCGCCTCCTTCTCGCTCTACTGCTCGACCATCCCCTTCACGCGCCCCATCGGGGCCGTGCGGGTCGGCCTCATGGACGGCCAGTACGTGGTCAATCCCTCCATGAAGGTCATGGACCAAAGCCGCCTGAACCTAGTGGTGGCCGGCACCAAGGAGGCCATCTGCATGGTGGAGGCGGGGGCCGGCGAACTCTCCGAGTCGGAGATGGTGGAGGCTCTCAAGGTCGCCCACGCTGAGATCCGCAAGATCGTTCAGGCCCAGGAGGAGCTCTTCGCCCGCCTGGGCATCCAGAAGATGGTCGTGGAGAGGCCCGGAGTGGAGGCCGCCCACCTCGCCGAGGTGGAAGAGAAGATCGCGGCTCCGCTCAAACAGGCCATGGCCGTCAAGGGCAAGCTGGCCATGTACGCCGCCCTGGACAAGGTCCGGGATGACCTGCTGGCCACCTACCCCGAGGACCAACCCGAACGCAAGGCCGAGGCGGGGAGGATCTACCACGAGGTCCTCGTGAAGATCTTCCGCTCCGTCCTGCTGCGCGAGGGCCGCCGCGTGGACGGCCGCCTCTTCGACGAGATCCGGCCGGTCTGGAGCGAGGTCGGAGTGCTCCCCAGGACCCACGGCTCGGCCCTGTTCACCCGCGGCGAGACCATGGCCCTGGCCAATTGCACCCTCGGCACGGCCGCGGACGCCCAGCGCCTCTCGGGCCTTCTCGAAGGCCAACAGAAGCACTTCATCCTTCACTACAACTTTCCTCCCTTCAGCGTTGGGGAGGTCAAGTTCCTGCGCGGACCCGGCCGGCGCGAGATCGGACACGGAGCCCTGGCCGAGCGGGCCATCGCGCCCATGATCCCCGACGAGAAGTCCTTTCCCTACACCGTCCGCGTCGTCTCCGACATCCTCGAATCCAACGGCTCCTCTTCACAGGCCACCATCTGCGGCGCCACCCTGGCCCTCATGGACGCGGGCGTCCCCATCAAGGCCCCCGTGGCCGGAGTGGCCATGGGCCTCATCATGGAAGGGGACCGCTACGCCATCCTGTCGGACATCGCCGGCCTCGAGGACCATTACGGGGACATGGACTTCAAGGTGGCCGGCACCTCCAAGGGGATCACGGCCCTCCAGATGGACATCAAGGTGGACGGAATCTCCTTCGAGATCATGACGGAGGCGCTGGAGCAGGCCCGCAAGGGCCGCCTGCACCTGCTGGAGCTCATGGCCCAGACCCTTCCGGCCCCTCGCGCCGACATTTCGCCTTACGCTCCCCGGATCTACGCCATCCAGATCCCCAAGGCCAAGATCGGCGAGCTGATCGGCCCCGGAGGCAAGAACGTGCGCGCCATCCAGGAATCGACCGGCGTGGACATCAACATCGAGGAGGACGGCACCGTCCAGGTGGCCTCCAGCGATGCGGCCGCCGCCGAGAAGGCCCTCGCCATGATCCGCGCCCAGATGGAAGAGCCCGAGCTGGGGCGAATCTACAAGGGCGTGGTGAAGCGCGTGGAACCGTACGGCGCCTTCGTGGAGATCCTTCCCGGTACGGACGGCCTCCTGCACGTCTCCGAGCTGGACTGGAACCGGGTGGACAGCGTGGACGACGTCCTGAAGCTCGGCGACGAGATCGAGGTCAAGCTCGTGGATTACGAGCGCGGCGGCAAGCTACGCCTGAGCCGCAAGGTGCTTCTGCCGAAGCCCGAGGGCTACGTGGAGCGCCCGCGCGCGCCGCGCGATGACCGCCCGCCCCGCAGCGGCCCCAGGGGAGACCGGCGGGACGACCGCCGAGGCGATCGCGACAGGGGCGGCGACCGAGGACGGCCCAGCCGGCCCCGCTGAGCCCCTCTTCATCTTTCGTGCGTAACCCGGGCACGGACTCCACCAGGTCCGTGCCCTTCTTCATCTTTCATCTTTCATCCTTCATCTTTCATCATTCACATCCCTCATCCCTTCTTGACCCTCCACCGCCAAGGCATTACGCTTGTTTCGCAGGAAGGGAGGCCCCATGAAGCAGACGATCCTCGTCATCGACGACAACCCCGATCTGCTGGATATCGTCGATGCGATCCTCTCGGAGGCTGGATTCGTGGTGGCCAAGGCCCTTTCCGGCGAGGACGGGCTGAACGTGGCGCGGAACCTTCATCCCCACCTGATCCTCCTCGATCTGAACATGCCCAGGATGGATGGCTGGGAGGTCCTCAAACTCCTCAAGGCCGACGCGGTCACCAGGGAGATTCCCGTGGCCATTTTCTCGGTACGGACGGACCTCAAGGACAAGATCTTCGGCCTCCAGAGGGGGGCCGTCGACTACATCCCCAAGCCTTTCCAGTACGACCGCCTCGCCGCGCGCGTCTCGCGAATCCTCGAACACGCCTGAAGCAACCACCACCGTCGAAGCTGAGCCCTGAGACCTGCGGAGCGCGCAAGGCCCGCTGAAGTCCGCTTGAAAGGGGAGGCGGCCCCGTTCCCCCCGCATCGCGCCGAAAGGCCGCTCGAAGGCCGGGGCATGACGAAGGGCGTGGGGGCGGGGCGCTCAGGCCCGGATGCGCCCGCGCTCGATGGCGGCCTTCACCAGCGCCAGAATCTTCTCGAGTTCCTCCCGGACGGCAGTCTCGACGTGCTTGGGGTTGCCCAACCCCTCGACGGCCGTCCGGTAGGAGGCGCGCTTCTGGAAGAGGATGCGCCCTCCCACGTACACCCGCACCTCCAGTTCGGCGCTGGGGTCGAGATCCTCGATCTGGATGTGATAATCGGCCCCTGCGTGCTCGAAGTGGGTGTTCACCCCGGTGATCACGTACCCACCTTCAGGCGGTTGGCCAAGTGGACCGGCAGCCCGGCCCTCCTGATCCGTTCGGCCGCCACCTCCACCTCGTACTCCACCCTCCGGACCACCAGTCGCCGCACCTCCGGGTAGAACTCCGCGAAGGCCGCCTTGGCGTTCCGGTCCCTGGGCTGGCCCACCGAACCGGGGTTGATGAGGTATCGCGCCTCGGACGAAAGGGTCAGCTCCACCTGGTCACCCCGGATGGGCAGGCATTCCACTCCCTCCTCGCTCTTCCTGTAGATCGCCGGGATGTGGGTATGGCCGAAGAAGCAGATGTGGAAGTGGGCGGCCTGAAAGGCCTGGTAGGCGTCGAAATCCGAGAAGAGGTAGGCGTCCTCGTCCTGGATCGAACCGTGGGCCAGCCAGATCCCGGGGAGCACCTCCACGGGCCCCACGGGCAGGCGCCTGAGGTACTCCCGGTTCTCCAGCCTCAGGTGGTGCAGCGTCCAGAGGGCCGCCTCCCGCGCGGCGCTGTTGAAGTTGGCACCGTCCTCGATGCCGCAGCAGACCTTGTCGTGGTTGCCCCGCACAACCCGGAGGTTGCGCACCCTCCGGATCCGGCTCACCACGGGGTTGGGGTTGGCCCCGTAGCCCACCAGGTCCCCGAGGCAGAAGACGCCCTCGTAGCGGCGCCGCTGGACGGTCCGGAAGACGGCCTCCAGCGCCTGCTGGTTGGCATGCACGTCCGAGATGATGAGGTAGCGCTTTCTGGCCAACCCGTCTCCCTGCTTGGTTTCACGTTAGATGAAACGCAGAATCGCGTCAACCACCTCGTCCACCGTGAGCCCCTCCGTCCAGACCCGGTGGGAAGCCCTGGCGTACCAGCGCCTGCGGCGGAGGAAGAGCCCGAAGAGATCGGGATCCTTCAGCAGGGGGCGTCTGGCGTCACCGGCCACGCGCCTCTGCACCTCCTGGAAGGTGAGGTCGAGGTGAACGGTGGGGCCGAGCCGGGACAGAAAAGGCCCGGTCTCCTCGTTGAAGCCTCCGCCCCCCACGGCGAGCACCCTCTGGCCCTCCTCGGGCGTGGAGAGGATCGTCCGGCGCTCCAGGTCCCGGAAATAGGGCTCCCCCTTTTCCGCGAAGATCCGGGCGACCGAAATGCCCTCCTGCTCCTCGATGAGCGCGTCCGTATCCTTGAAAGGCCAGCGCAGGCGCATGGCCAGCACCCTCCCCACGGTGCTCTTGCCGCTCCCCATGAATCCCACGAGGGTGACGGTCCGGCTGCTCATCGGTTAACGGTAGCACAGCTTTTGAGGTGAGGAATCAGGGACACCAAGAACCAGGAAACAGGGAGAAGGTTCCAGGGGCATCGGACTCTCCATTTTCCTTTCCCCTGGCTCGATGTCTCGCCGTCTCCCTGGTTGTCTCCGAGAATGAGGGAAGCCCCCACAAGCCGAAGAGGGAGCCGAAGCTCCCTCTCGCCAAGCCGGAATGGTGGGCGATGCTGGATTCGAACCAGCGACTCCTACCGTGTGAGGATAGTACTCTCCCGCTGAGTTAATCGCCCACGGGTTGTTCATGATAGGGGACGCCCCAGTGCCCTGTCAAGTAGAGCGACTGGCCCGGGTTGCCCGGAGTCCGGGTGTTCGAGTAGACTTTGAGCCTGCCCGCCGGCCGCAAGGCCTCAGGCGGGCGGAGGATGAACGCCGGCTCTCCTCGAACGAGCCGCCAGAGCCCCGTCGCAGCGCTGGATTCACGCCGGAGGTCCACCCATGGCCAATAATCTGATCCCCGTCCCGAAGCCCCAGAACGAGCCGGTGCTCTCCTACGCAGCCGGCTCCCCCGAGAAGAAATCCCTCAAGGCCGAACTGAACCGCATGCTCCGCGAGGAGATCGAGATCCCTCTCGTGATCGGAGGGAAGGAGGTCCGCACGGGCAACACGGCGAAGGCCGTCTGCCCCCACGACCACAAGCACGTTCTGGCCACCTACCACCAGGCCGGCCCGAAAGAGGTGGAGATGGCCATCGCCGCCTCCCAGGAGGCCTGGAAGGAGTGGTCGGCCATGCCGTGGGAGCACCGGGCGGCCATCTTCCTGAAGGCCGCCGACCTCCTGGGCGGCCCCATGCGAGCGACGACCAACGCGGCGACCATGCTCAACCAGAGCAAGACGGCCTTCCAGGCGGAGATCGATTCGGCCTGCGAGCTCATCGACTTCTACCGCTTCAACCCCTACTACATGCAGTTCGTCTACCAGCAGCAGCCGGACAGCGTGAAGGGCATCTGGGACTACGCCGAGTACCGGGCGCTGGAGGGCTTCATCTTCGCCGTGACGCCCTTCAACTTCACCTCCATCGCGGGCAATTTGCCCACGGCCCCCGCCATGATGGGCAACGTGGTCCTCTGGAAGCCCGCCTCCTCGGCGGTCTTCCCGGCCTACCATATCCTCAAGGTCCTCCAGGCCGCGGGCCTTCCCGATGGCGTGATCAACTTCGTGCCGGGCCGCGGCGGAGCGGTGGGCGATCCCGTTTTGGCCAGCCCGCACTTCGCGGGAGTCCACTTCACGGGCTCCACGGCGGTCTTCCAGGGCATGTGGAGGACCATCGGCGCCAACGTCGCCAAGTACAAGGGGTACCCGCGCATCGTGGGGGAGACGGGCGGCAAGGACTTCATCTTCGCGCACTCGAGCGCACAGCCCGCGTCCCTCGCCACGGCCATGGTGCGCGGCGCTTTCGAGTTCCAGGGGCAGAAATGCTCCGCCGCCTCCCGCGCCTACGTTCCCAAGAGCCTCTGGCCCGAGGTCAAGGAGCAGCTCCTGGGGCAGATCGCCGAGATCAAGATGGGCTCCCCCCTCGATTTCCGGAACTTCATGACGGCCGTCATCGACGCGGGCGCCTTCAAGGACCACAAGGGCTACATCGACTACGCCAAGGCCTCGCCCGAGGCGGAGATCCTCTGCGGTGGCGGCTGCGACGACTCCCTCGGCTACTTCATCCAGCCCACCGTGGTCCAGACCACCAACCCCAAGTTCAAGCTCATGGAGGAGGAGATCTTCGGCCCCGTCTTGACGCTGTACGTCTACGAGGACGCGAAGCTGGACGAAGCCCTGGATCTCTGCGACACCACCAGCCCCTACGCCCTCACGGGCGCCGTCTTCGGCACCGACCGCAGGGCCATCGTGAAGATGATGGAGCGCCTGCGGCACGCCTCGGGGAACTTCTACATCAACGACAAGCCCACGGGGGCCGTGGTGAGCCAGCAGCCCTTCGGCGGCGGCCGGGCCAGCGGCACCAACGACAAGGCCGGCTCCTACCTCAACCTCATCCGCTGGACCAGCATGCGCGCGGTCAAGGAGACCTTCGTTCCCCCCACGCACTTCGCCTATCCCTTCATGGGAGAGGAATAGAGACATCGCGCCACTCAGACGCCAAGACCACGGTGGCGGGAAGATCTCAGAGTGAAGGGCGGGGCGGCGGCCCGCCCTTCTCCTGTCTACGGCCAGAAGTAGGCTTTGAGGATGGAGAAGGCGCGATCCACGTCGCGCTTTTCCAGAATGATGGTGAGCTCGGTGTAGGTCGAGACGAGCTCCACGACGTTGATGCCGCCCCACATGAGCTGCTTCAGGATGGAGTAGTAGACGCCGGGCATGTCCACGATGCGCGGCGTGTAGTGGATGCCCACGGCGGCCAGATCCCTGAGGCGCGCCACGCGCCGCTCCTTCTCGAACACCCTCTCCACGAGAGGCTCCAGCCCCGCGTTCACCATGACGGTCATCTCGTGCACGCCGTGGGTGAAGGTCACGAAGGCGTGGCCCTCCCCGCGCACCTCCGCCAGGAGGGCCGTCTGGCACCGAAGAATCGTGGAGGAGTGCTGGAAGGTGAACTCGGTGATGTCCGAGCGCACCGTCACGTCCTGAATCTGGCGCCCCACCTTCTTGGGGGTGGAGGCCTTCCGGGCGAGCCGCCCCGAGAGGCGGCTGAGGGCCACGATCACGGCCCCCTCGCCCACGGGCTTCCGAGCCTCGGCCTCCACCTGGGGGCGGATGGCGCGCGCCACCGCCGAGAGGTTCAGGATCCCCGAGGCCAGTCCCTCTTCGAGGACCGGCGATCCCCGGACGATGCTCTCCACGGCCGCGGCGACGGTGATCATGTTCGAAATATAACACTCTTCTTTGAATCATGAAATATTCATCTTAATTTTTGACGCCACCGTTCGCGCGGGCCAGAATGCGCCCTCTTGTGGAGGTGCGACATGACCGCTTCCTACGCTCCCTGCCCCGTCTGCGACGCCGAAGTCCCCGTTCCCCCGAACCCGGTGCTTTCCGAGCTGCTGGTCTGCGAATCGTGCAGCGTGGCCCTGGAGGTCCGCGCGCTGGACCCCGTGGTCCTGGACGAGGCCCCCCAGGAAGAAGAGGACTGGGGCCAGTGAACCTCACCATCCTGGACACCACCCTGCGCGAGGGCGAGCAGACGCCGGGCGTCTGCTTCGACGTCCACATCAAGCTTGCCATCGCCGACCTGCTCGCCCGCGTGGGGGTGGAGGTGATCGAGGCCGGCCATCCCGCCGTCACCGAGGAGATCCGGCGCGCCGTGACGCTCCTGGCGGCCCGGGGCCTGGGGCCCCGGGTGGGCGCCCACGCCCGCTCGCTGAAGAGCGACGTGGACCTGGCCCTCGCGTGCGGCGTCGGCTTCCTGGGCGTTTTCTACTGCGTCGCCGACGAGCGGCTGGAGGACCACCGCCAGACCCTGACCCGCGCCGTGGACCGCATCGCCCGCGTCATCGCCTATGCGCGGGAGCGGCGGCCGGACCTCTGGATCCGCTACACCCCCGAGGACACCGTGCGCAGCCCCTTCGAGAACGTCCTCACGGCCGCCGCGGCTGCGGTGCAGGCCGGGGCCGACATCATCAGCGTGGCGGACACCACGGGCTTCCTGATCCCGGGCACCGGCCGCGACATGTACGGCTTCGTCTCGCGGCTGCGCGACGGCCTCGCGGCGCGCGGGGCCTTTCCCAAGATCGCCGTGCACTGCCACAACGACAGGGGTCTCGCCCTGGCCAACGCGCTGGACGGCCTTCGCGCGGGCGCCGAGATCGTGGACGCGAGCATCCTGGGCCTCGGCGAGCGGGCCGGCATCGTGGACCTGGCCACGCTGCTCGCCGTGCTGGCCCACGATTTCGGCGAGGCGGGGCGGTGGGACCTCACCGTCCTGCCAGAGCTCTACGATCTCGCGTCGCGCTACGCCCGCGTTCCGGTTCCGGCGCACTTCCCCGTCACGGGGCGCAACGCCTTCACCCACTGCGCGGGCATCCACACCCAGGCCGCCACCCGGAACCCTCTGCACTACCAGAGCCTGCCCGCCGAGCTCGTGGGCCGGAAATCGGAGATCGCCCTCGATCATATGTCGGGGCTCGCCTCGGTCCGGTACTGCCTGGAGCTCCTCGGCATCGAGGCCGGCGAGGAGCTGGCGCGCGCTGTGCTCCGCAGGGTCAAGGAGGTGGGCCAGACGGGCCGTACCGTGGACCTCGCAGAGCTCAAGTACGTCGTGCGCGCCCTGGAGGCGTCAGAGGGGGAATCGCGCGATGAAGCCGCCGCGACCTCGCTCGGGCCGGAGCCCGAGGAGAAGACCGGCACCTGCTGAATGGGCCGGGCAGAAGGAGAGACGATGGTCCGCATCGGTTTTCTGCATTCCGTCATCCGCCGCGAGGAGAAGCTCCTGCTCGAGGTCCTGGCCGCCCAGCCCGGCGTGGAGGTGGTGCCCCTGGACGACCGCGTCCTGGCCTTCGCGCTTCCCGGCCGCCCGGCCGCCGTGGACCTGGTGCTGGACCGCTCCCTCACGCACTCCAGGGCCCTCTATGCGCTCCGGCTCTTCGAGAGCGCCGGGGTGCGGTGCGTCAACCTCTCCCGCGCCGTGGGGCTCTGCGGCGACAAGCTCCTCACCAGCATCGCCCTGGCGGAGGCGGGCATCCCTCAGCCCGAGGTCCGGACGGCCTTCACGCCCGAGGCCGCCCTCGCCGCCATCGAGGAGATGGGCTACCCCGTGGTCCTCAAGCCCTGCGTGGGCTCGTGGGGGCGCCTGCTGGCCAAGGTGAACGACCGCGACGCGGCCGAGGCGCTGCTCGAACACAAGGTCACCCTGGGCAGCTACCAGCACGGCATCTTCTACATCCAGCGCTACGTGGAGAAGCGCGGCAGGGACATCCGCGCCTTCGTGGTGGGCGGGGAGTGCGTGGCGGCCATCTACCGGACCTCGGAGCACTGGATCACCAACACGGCGCGCGGAGGCGCGGCCTCCAACTGCCCCGTGAACGACGCCCTCGCCGATCTCTGCGTACGGGCGGCGCGCGCCGTGGAGGGCGACGTGGTGGCCCTCGACCTCTTCGAGGGGGAGGACGGCTACCTCGTCAACGAGGTCAACCACACCATGGAGTTCAAGAACAGCGTGGCGCCCACCGGCGTGGACATTCCCGGGCTCATCGTCCGGCACGTGCTCTCGCTCGCCCGCGGGGCGGAGATCATGGCCGAGGCTGCCCATGGCTAAGCTCCGCGTGGGCATCGTGGGAGCCTCCGGCTACACGGGCGGGGAGCTGCTGAGAATCTTCCTTCATCACCCGAACGCCGAGGTGGTCCAGGCGACCTCCGAGCACCACGCCGGCCGCGGCGTGGGCACGGTGCATCCCAACCTGCGCGGCCGCAGCTCGCTCTCGTTCAGCAGGCGGGACGCCCTGGCGCCCTGCGACGCCCTCTTTCTCTGTCTGCCCCACGGCGAGACGGCTCCCGCCGCCGAGGCCCTTCTGCCCATGGCCGGGCGCGTGCTGGACCTCAGCGCCGACTTCCGCCTGCGCGACCCGGCCGCCTATCCGCGCTGGTACGGCTTCGGCCACCCCAGGCCCGACCTCCTGGGCCGCTTCGTCTACGGCATCCCCGAGCTGCACCGCGACCAGATCCGGTCCTCGCGCATGGTGGCCGTGGCCGGCTGCAACGCCACGGCCGTCATCCTCGCGCTCCATCCGCTCTTCGCCGAGGGGATCGCTCCATCAGACGGCACCGTGGTGGAGGTGAAGGTGGGCTCCAGCGAGGGCGGCGCCGCCTTCTCGGTCTCCAGCCACCACCCCGAGCGCGCCCACTGTCTGCGCTCCTACCGCCCCACAGGTCACCGCCACCAGGCCGAGATCGAGCAGGAGCTGGCCGTCCGCGGCCCCGTCCGTGTCCACCTCTCGGCCACCGCCGTGGACGAGGTCCGCGGCCTTCTCGCCACGGCCCATGTCTTTCCGACCCGGGCCGTCGACGAGAAGGAGATCTGGCGTCTCTACCGGCGCGCCTACGGAGAGGAGCCCTTCGTCCGCATCGTCAAGGGCCGCGACGGAAACTACCGCTACCCGGAACCCAAGGTGCTCTGGGGCACCAACACCTGCGAGGTCGGCTTCGAGCTGGACGCCGCCTCGGGCCGCCTCGTGGTGATGGCCGCCCTGGACAACCTCGTCAAGGGAGGGGCGGGGCAGGCCGTCCAGTGCTTCAACCTCATGCACGGTTTTCCCGAAGCGGCTGGGCTGGAATTCCCCGGCCTCCATCCGGTGTGACGATGTGCCGCCTTCTCGCCGTGGCCTCCTCCTCGCCCGTCGACGCGGGCCGCCACCTCGATGCCTTCCGGCGCCTCTGCCGGGAAAGCCGCGAATACCAGGGCCACGGCTGGGGCTGCGCCGTCTGGCGGGAGGGGCGCTGGGAGCGCTACCGCGCGGTGCGCCCCATCTGGGAGGACGACTACCGGCCCGAGGGCGAGGTGCGCGCCTTCGTGGCCCACGCCCGCAGCGCCTTCCGCAACGAGGGCATCGAGGAGGAGAACAACATGCCGTTTCTCATGGGGCCGAGGGCCTTCGTCTTCAACGGCGAGATGCGGGGCGTCAGGCTGGGCCTTCGCGGGCGCACCGGCGCCGACAAGCTCTTCGGCCTCCTCAGCGCCATGGACCGGGGCGACGCCGCGGAGGCCATCGACCGCACGACGGCGGTCCTCGTCCGGCGGAGCGCGCGCATCCGGGCCTGCAACTTCATCCTCGCCGAGCCGGGGCGCTTCCACCTCCACGTCCTCTTCGATGGCGAGGCCGACTACTTCACCATGGCGCAGAGACGCGCGGACGGCGAGCTCGTGATCTGCTCACAGCCCTACCCGGGGGACGAAGGCCCATGGGAGCCCCTGCCCTCTGGGACGCGGAGGGTCTTCCCGTGGTCATAGTCAAGGTGGGCGGAGGGAAGGGGCTCAACCTGGAGGGCCTCGCCGAGGACGTGGCCCGCCTCGATGAGGGAGTGCTCATCGTGCACGGCGCCAACGCCTGGCGCGACGAACTGGCAGAGAGGCTCGGCGTGCGCCTGGAGGTGCTCACCTCGGCCAGCGGCTACGCCAGCGTCCTCTCCGACGAGCCCCTGATGGAGCTCATGCTCATGGCCTACGCTGGGCTGCGCAACAAAAGGCTGGTGGAGGCTCTGTTGCGGCGAGGCGTGCGCGCCGTCGGGCTCACGGGCCTCGACGGTGCCGTGATTCGCGGGCGCCGGAACGCTGCCATTCGCGCCCGCGAAGGGGACAGGATCGTCCTCAAGCGCGACCTCTCCGGCAAACCGCGAGAGGTGAACGCCGCCTTGCTGCACCTGCTCCTCGCCGCGGGCTACACGCCCGTCCTCACGGTGCCCATCGCCGACGAGAACGGCTTCGCGGTGAACTCGGAGAACGACGAGGTGGTGGCGCTCCTTCAGGAGACCTTCCGCGCCCGGTGCGTGGTCCACCTCATCGAGGCCGAGGGCTTTCTCGCGGACCGGTCGGACCCGGCCTCGGCCATTGCCTCGCTGAGCAGGGACGAGCTCGCGCGCCTCGAGGCCGATGCGCCGGGCCGCTTCCGGCGCAAGCTCCGCGCCATCCTGCGGACGCTGGAGGCGGGGCCCGTGTGGGTCGCCATCGCCGACGGCCGCGCCCCCCATCCGCTCGAAGGGGCCCTGTCGGGAAAGGGAACGGTGATCCAATGATCGATTTCGCTTCCATGGAAGAGGCCCACGCCCTGCCCCTCTACGCCAAGCGCGGCATCGTCCTCGTGCGCGGGGAGAACGCCCGCGTCTGGGACCAGGGGGGCCGCTGCTACATCGATTGCGTGGCGGGCCACGGGACGGCCAACCTCGGCCACTGCCACCCGGCCGTGGTGGAGGCCGTGCGCCAGCAGGCCGGGCGGCTCATCAGCTGCAGCAACACCTTCTACAGCGACGCCCGCGCCCTCTTCCTCGAACGCCTGGCCGGTGCGGCGCCACCTGGCCTCGGCCGCGCCTTCCTGTGCAACTCCGGCGCCGAGGCGGTGGAGGCCGCCCTCAAGCTCGCCCGCTTCACCACGGGGCGCACGCGCTTCGTCTGCGCGAGGCAGGCCTTCCACGGGCGCACCCTCGGCGCCCTCAGCGCCACCCACAACCCCCTCTACCGGGACGGCTTCGGGCCCCTGGTGGAAGGCTTCACCTTCGTCCCCTTCAACGACCTCCAGGCCGCCGAGGCCGCCGTGACCGAGGAAACGGCGGGCGTCCTTCTGGAGGTGGTGCAGGGGGAGGGAGGCGTGCACGTGGCGGACGGCGAGGTCCTGACCGGTGTCGCGGCCCTCTGTCGGGAGCGCGGCGCGCTCCTCCTCATCGACGAGGTCCAGACTGGCTTCTGCCGCACGGGTCGCCTCTTCGCCTTCGAGCGCTTCGGCCTGGAGCCGGACCTCGTCTGCCTCGCCAAGTCCATCGCGGGCGGGCTCCCCATGGGCGCCGTGCTCTGTTCGTCCGCGATCCGGGCCCAGCCCAACAAGCACGGCACCACCTTCGGCGGGAACCCCCTCTGCTGCGCCGCCGCCTCGGCCTCGCTCGGCGTCATGGTGGAGACACGCCTCTGGGAGCAGGCCGAGCGCAAGGGAGAGCGCCTCATGACGCGCCTCGGCGCCATCCGAGGCCCGCGCGTGCGCCAGGTCCGCGGCCTCGGCCTGATGGTGGGCGTCGAACTCAGGGAGAAGGTGCGCCCCTACCTGGACCGGCTCGCCGCCGAGGGCGTCCTCGCCCTGCCCGCCGGGCCCAACGTCCTGCGCCTCCTGCCCCCGCTGACCATCGAGGAGGACGACCTCGGCCGCGTGGCCGAGGCCGTGGAGCGGGTCTTAGGCTGAAGAGGAAGCCGGACGGCGGAGGCGCTTCCCTCCTGCGGAGCGAGAGGATGCCTGCGAGCTCGTGCGCGGCTCGCGGCGAACGGCGTGTCGCCGATCCCCGACCGGATCGCGCCGGGCCATTATGCGCATCTTACCGAAACATGCTTTTCACCTCGGGTTGGACATCCTGCCTGATTGCAAGATCATTATCATTATAAACACTGCATATATTGCGATCAACCGCGGGACGCTTCGCCAAGGACCCATTGCATTGTTTTGCGCATTATGATAACTTAGCCCGGGTTGCTGGTTTTTAGCCGGATACTCGCGACCCTTCAGGAGGTGGCCCATTCCCAGCAGCATCGATCTCGCGAAGGAGAGACGGGCGGTGATCGAACAGATTCTGCGCCGCCACGCGGTTACCAGCCAATCCGAGCTTCTGGCGAGACTCCAGGAGCGCGGAATCCAGGTGACGCAATCCAGCGTGTCCCGCGACCTTCGAGAAATGGGCGTGATCCGCGTGGAAGGCCGCTACCTGCCCGCAAGCGCGTTGTGGGGGAGCGAACCGCAGCCTGCGGAGCTGAAAGGGGTGGTCAGCTTCATCCAGGAGACCAAGTCGGCGGGCCCCAACCTTCTGGTGATCAAGACGGGGGCCGGCCTGGCCGCCTTCGTCGCCATCGCCATCGACCACGCGGCCTGGGCCGAAGTGACGGGGACCGTGGCGGGGGACGATACCATTTTCCTCGCCACCGCCGGGGCCCACCAGCAGAAGGTCGTGGTGGCGCGAATCACCGCGGCCATCAAGGAGGCGGGCCATGGCTGAGCCGATCGTCCTCGCCTTCAGCGGCGGGCTCGATACCTCCTTTTGCGTGCCATGGCTGGCGGAACACTACGGCCGTCCGGTCATCACCGTGACAGTGGACACGGGCGGGCTCACCGAAGACGACCGCACTAGGATCGAGAAGCTGGCTCTCCGCCTCGGCGCTGCGGGCCACCACACGCTGGATGCCCGGCGGGATTACTACCGGGAGACGTTGGCCCATCTCTTGATGGGCAACGTGCTGAGGGGGCACCTCTATCCGCTGTGCGTCGGGGCCGAGCGGGCCCTTCAGGCGCGCTTGGTGGCAGAAGTGGCCCGCCAGCAAGGCGCCGCGGCCGTGGCGCACGGCTCCACGGCTGCGGGCAACGACCAGGTCCGGTTCGAAGTCGCGCTCATGACGCTCCTTCCCGGCACGGAGATCCTTGCACCCATTCGCGACCAAGGATTTTCCCGAGAGGACGAAGTCGCTTACCTCACCCATCGGGGGGTGGAGTGGCCGGCCGCCCGATCGGCCTACTCCGTCAACACCGGCCTCTGGGGGTGCACCATCGGGGGCCGAGAGACGACGGACACCACCGGTCCGCTGCCGGAAGAGGCGTGGATCCTCACGCGCGGGGTCTTCGACCATCCCCTGCCGCCAGAGGTCCACGTCCTGTCGTTCACGAGGGGCGAACCCGCCGGGCTGGACGGAACACCCATGGCGCCGGTGGCGCTGATCGAACGCCTCAATACCCTGGCGGGCGGGTTCGGAATCGGCCGGGGCATCCACCTGGGCGACACCATCCTCGGCCTCAAGGGCCGCGTCGCCTTTGAAGCCCCCGCGGCGACGGTGCTCATCCAGGCCCACCGCGAGCTGGAGAAGCTCACGCTGTCGGCCCGCCAGCAGCGCGTCAAAGACCACGTGGCCATGGCCTACGGCGACTTCATCCACGAAGGCCAATTCTACGATCCGGCCTGCCGCGACATCGAAGCCCTGCTCGTCCGTTCGCAGGAGCGGGTCACGGGCGACGTTCGGCTGCTCTTCAGGCCGGGCTCCGCCATGGCCGAAGGCGTCTCCTCCCCGTACTCGCTAAAGGACGCCTCGAAGTCCGTCTACGGCGAGGCGGCGAGGGAATGGACGGCGGAGGACGCCCGCGGCTTTTCCCGCATCGCCGGCCTTCAGGGCATGCTCTTCTCGCGGGCGGGGAAGAACGCCCCGACCTCCTTGAATGGGAGTTCCGAGTGAAGAAAGTCCTTCTCGATAAGATCGGCTCCGTGACCCTCACGTGTCGCCTCTCCCGAGAGGTGCGGCTGAGCCCGGAGATTCCCGCAACGGAGGGGGGCGTCATCGCCGTCAGGGTGCTCAACGCCAAGAGCACCTACAACCAGATCGAACTCCCCTCGGGACGGTTCTCCCACGTCAAGCCGGGCGACCTCGTCGCCGGCGCGCTCGGCCACCGGAAGGCCCTCTTCGGATACTCGGGCCACCTCCCGAAGACGGTCGAGGCGGGCGACCACCTGAACCTCCTCAACATGGGCGGCGTCATCGGCAAATGCGACGGCGTCAACCCGGACTTCGGCCAGCCCTTCGACTGCGAAGTCCTCGGCCAAGTCCTCCATTTTCCCTACCTCGCGGAGCGGATCGGCGTACCCGCCCACATCGCCCAGGGCGCGATCCCCCTCCAATCGGCGCTCGAGGTCGGCGGCATTCCCGTCGTCGCCGTGGTCGGAACCTGCATGAACGCGGGGAAGACCCAGGCCGCCTGCACGCTCATCCAGGCCTTCGCCCATCACGGCCTCCGGGTGGCCGCGTGCAAGGCCACCGGTGTGTCTCTGCGGCGCGACATCCTCGCCATGGAAGATGCCGGCGCCGCCCGGACGCTGATCTTCACCGATCTCGGCATCGTGACGACCACGCCCGGCGTGGCGCCCGATGCGACCCGAACGCTTCTGACGCACCTGGCCTCCGGCCGCCCCGACGTCATCGTGCTCGAGCTCGGAGACGGGGTGATAGGCCTCTACGGGGTGGATGCAATTCTGGCCGACGCGGATCTGCGCGCCGTCTTTCACACGGTCATCCTCGCCGCGAACGACCCGGTGGCGGCCTGGGGCGGCGTGCGGCTGCTCAAGGAGCGGTACTCCCTGGAGACGGCTCTCGTGACGGGACCCGCGACCGACAACGTGGCAGGCGTCCGCGTCGTGGAGAGGGAGACGGGGGTCACCGCGATCAACGCTCGTTCCCAGGCCGCCGCATTCTCCGCCTTCTTCCTGAACGCCCTCGCCTTCGAGGACGACACCGCCCATGAAGTCCTCCGCTGACGCCCGGCCCATCCCCGTCGTCCTTCTGGGGGGCGCGGGGTACGTTTCGGGAGAGCTCCTCCGCCTTCTCTGCCTCCATCCGCGCTTCCGGGTCGTGGGAATCGGGTCGGACGGCCACGCGGGACAACGCGTCGTCGACGCGTTCCACCACCTGTCCGGGATCGGCCTCGATCAGCTCCGATTCGAGCCCTTCGAGGGGCTTGGAAGACACTTCGAGAAAGACCTGCACCTGGGCCTCTTCGCGGCGACCCCGCACGGCGCCACCGCGTCTCTCCTCGACACCCTTCTCCTCCGGGCGGAGAGGGCCGGAGCGCGCCCCCACGTCGTCGATCTGTCCGCCGACGGCAGGTTCACCGATCCCGAGGCCTTCGCCGCCGTCTACGGACTGCCGCACGGAGCGCCCCACCGGTGTGCCTCCTTCACCTGCGCGGTGCCCGAGCACTACCGGGGCGTACCGCCCGCATTCGCGGCCCAGCCCGGATGCTTCACGACGGCCGCGGTCCTGCCGCTCTTCCCCCTTTTCGCGATGAACCTCTGCGAGGAGGGCGTCTTCATCTGCGCCGTGACCGGCAGTTCGGGCAGCGGCCGCACGCCCACCGCCAAGACCCACCATCCCGAACGCCACGCCAATCTCTCGGCCTATTCGCCGCTGGCGCACCGTCACGAGCCCGAGATGGCGCGGCTCCTGGCCGCGGCGCGGCCGGACTGCGCGCCCAGCGTCGAATTCGTTCCGCACTCCGGCCCCTTCGTCCGGGGCATCCACTCCACGATCCGGGCCACGCTGCGCGAGCCCTCGCCGGCTTCGCGAATCGTCGCGGTCCTCAACGAGTTCTACGCGGCAAGCGCATTCGTGGAGGCTTCGTCCGAGCCGCCGGCGCTGCACGAGGTGGTCGGAACCAACCGCTGCCGGATCGGCGTCGCGGTGCGCGGGCGGACCATCGTGATGACATCCGTCATCGACAATCTTGTCAAGGGCGCGGCGGGCGGGGCCATCCAGTGGATGAACCGCCTCTTCGCCCTGGACGACGACACCGGCCTGCGCCTGCCGGGACTCGGGTTCTGCTAGGCCATGGGAGCCACTATGGACGATCGGACGCCAACGGCCTCCTCCGCCCTGCTCGACGTCTTTCACCAGGTCGAGTTCGAGCCCGCGCGGGGCGAGGGACCGTACCTGTTCACCTCCGGGGGGGAACGCTACCTGGACTTCTACGGAGGCCACGCCGTGGCGCTCCTGGGCTACGGGTACCCTCGCCTGCTCGCCGCCCTCGAGGGGCAGAGCCGGACGCTCTTCTTCCAGAGCAACCTTTTCCCGCTCGCCGTGCGGGAGCGCGCGGCGGCATGCCTTGCGGGATTCGGACCGGCGGGCCTGGACCGGGTCTTCTTCGTGAACTCCGGGGCGGAGGCCAACGAGAACGCTTTGCGCATCGCCTTCCTGGCCACCGGACGGCGGAAGGTCGTGGCGGTGGAGGGCGCCTTCCACGGCCGCACGGCCGCCGCGGCCGCCGTCACGTGGGGCAGCGAGGCGTGGTACGGTTTCGCCCGGGCGCCCTTCGACGTCACCTTCGTGCCCTTCGATGACGCGGGCGCCCTGGAGCGCGCCGTTCGCCGGGACGTGGCTGCGGTGATCGTGGAGCCCGTCCAGGGCGTGGCGGGCGCACGAGCACTGTCGCGGGACTTCCTGGGCACCGCGCGCCGGCTGTGCACCGAGCGCGGCGCCCTGCTCGTCTTCGACGAGGTCCAGTGCGGCATGGGGCGGTCCGGCCGGCCCTTCGTGGCCCAGGCGGTCGACATTACACCGGACCTCCTGACCACCGCCAAGGGGCTGGGCGGAGGCTTCCCCGTCGGCGCCGTGATGGTGACGGAGCCGGTGGGACGGCTCGTGAAGAAGGGCGACCTCGGGACCACCTTCGGAGGGGGTCCGCTCGCGGCGGCGCTGGTGGAGGCCACCATCGGCATCCTCGAGCGGGAGGACCTCCTGCCTAAAGTCCGGAGGCTTTCCCAGCGGCTGGCCACTGAGGCGCGAGTCGGGCCCGTCACGGATGTCCAGGGCATGGGGTTTCTGCTCGGCCTTCGCACCGCGCCGCCGGCGAAGGAGGTCCTCTCCGCGCTGCGCGCGCGCCGCATCCTGGCGGGCGGCAGCGCGGACCCCCACGTCGTGCGCCTCCTGCCTCCGCTGATTCTCGAAGACCGGCACGTGGACGAACTCACCGCGGCCCTCAAGGAGATTGCCTCATGAGACCCTTCCTCGACCTCACGGACCTGTCCGACGATCGCCTCCAAGCCTTGCTCGCCCTGGCCGGCGAACTCGAGAGCGCACCCGTCCGCCGTTCCCTCGCCGGCAAGATCGTCGGCCTTCTCTTCATGAATCCCTCGCTGCGCACCTTCGCCTCCATGGACGCCGGAGTCAAGCAACTCGGAGGCGATACCGTCGTCATCACGCCCGGCCAGAGTTCCTGGAAGATCGAGACGGAGGACGGCGCCGTCATGGATGGGGAGGCGGCCGAGCACGTGCGCGAAGCCATCCCGGTGCTCGCCCAGTACGCGGATGCCCTCGCCGTCCGGTGCTTCGCCGGTGGCAGGGACCTGCAGGCCGATCTGGCCGACACGGTGATCCGCACGATGGCCGCGTTGAGCCCCGTGCCGTTCATCAACCTCGAATCCGCGGCGGCCCACCCCTGCCAGGCCCTCGCCGACTGGAAGACCCTCGACGACCTGGCCGTCCCGCGCCGCGGCGGGCGCTTCGTCCTGTCCTGGGCCTACCACCCCAAGGCCCTGCCCTACGCCGTGCCGGCCTCCGCCCTTCGAATGGCCGCGATGAGAGGCATGGACATCACCGTCCTCCGCCCGGAGGGCTTCTCGCTGCCCGAGTCCGTCATGACCGGCGCCGTGGAGATCGCGCGGCATTCCGGCGCCCGCATCCGAGAGACCTCGGACCGCCGCGAGGGGATGGAGGGCGCCCACGTGCTCTACGCCAAGTCCTGGGCCGCCCCGTCCCTCTATGCGAAGCCGGAGGAGGAGGCCGCGCTCCGTTCCCCGCTGCGCGATTGGTGCGTGGCTGAGTCGTGGTTCGAGACCGCCGCCCCGAACGCCTCGTTCATGCACTGCTTGCCCGTGCGGCGAAACGTCAAGGTCGCGGACGAGGTCCTGGACGGTCCGAGGAGCGCCGTCGTCCGCCAGGCCGGAAACCGCCTGCACGTTCAGAAGGCCCTGCTGCTCGACATGCTCACGGAGGAAAGGCCATGACCGGACCCCATGACAGGGAGGCGATGCTCGCCGCGCTGACGCGGGCTCTCCCCTACATCCGGCTCTACAAGGGCCGCCTGTTCGTCATCAAGCTCTGCGGCGCCATGGGAGATGATCCCGACGCCCTGCGCCGGCTCGCCGAGCAGGCCGGCATTCTCCGCGAATTCGGCATACGCCTGATCATCGTTCACGGCGGCGGCCCCCAGGCCACCCGGCTCGCGGAGAGACTCGGCATCGAAAACCGCTTCGTGCGGGGGCGCCGCGTCACCAGCCCGCCCATGCTCGAGGCGCTGGTCATGGCGCTGAACGGGACCGTGAACACCGCCGTGCTCTCGGCCTGCCGGTCCGCCGGCCTGGCGGCCGTCGGTCTCTCCGGCCTGGACGCCGGACTTCTGGAGGCGCGGGCGCGCCCGCCCGTGGTCGTTGGTTCGGACGAGGGCTCCTCGACCGTGGATTACGGCGAGGTCGGCGACATCCACTCGGTGGACCCCACCGTCCTGGACCGGCTGATGGCCGCGGGCTTTATCCCCGTCGTCAGCCCGCTGGCGGCGGACGAGAGCGGCCGTCTCCTGAACGTCAACGCGGACACGGTCGCCTCCCGGATCGCCGTCGCCCTCCAGGCGGACAAGCTCATCTTCCTCACGGACACCCCGGGGCTGCTCGAAGACCAGCACGACCAGGGCTCCATGATCAGCTATACGGACCTCACGGGCCTGGCCTCCATGGAGGCCAGGGGCGTCCTGGACGGGGGCATGAAGCCCAAGATGAGCGCCGCGCAGATCGCGCTTTCAAGCGGGGTCAAGCGGGTGCACGTGGTCGGGTTCGAGGCCAGGGCCGGTCTCCTCGCGGAGGTGTTCACCAACGAGGGCGCCGGAACCCTGATCGTCAGGGACATCTCCGAGCTGACCCCCGGCGAACAGCAGGCCGACGCCGCTTTGCGGCATGGGGCGCCCCCGTGACCGACGCGGAGCTCCTCGCCCTGCACCGCGAGATCGTCGCCACCCCTTCCGTCTCCGGCGGGGAGGGAGACCTCTGCGACAGCCTGGAACGGCGCCTCCGTCGCCCGAACGTCAAGACGTGGCGCTTCGGCGACAATCTGCTGGCCCTGCACGGAGAGGGCCCGGTGCTCTGCCTCAACACCCACCTGGACACCGTGCCGCCCTCTCCGGGCTGGACGCGCCCGCCCCATGAGGCCCAGGCGGCCGGAGGCCGCGTCTACGGGCTGGGCAGCAACGACGCCAAGGCCTCGGTGGCGGCCATGTGCGCGGCATTCCTCCGCACCCTGGGGAGCCGGGCGTGCGAGCGGGTCAGCCTCCTCCTGAGCCTGTCCGCCCAGGAGGAGACCGGCGGCAAGGGTACCGAGGCGGTGGTTCCCGAAATGAAGGCTCTCGGAGTCTATCCCGCCGCCGTGGTGGTCGGAGAGCCGACGGGGCTCGACATCGCCGTTTCGCAGAAGGGCCTTCTCATCCTGGAGCTGGAGGAGGAGGGGCGGGCCTGCCACGCGGCGAACTCCCGCGCGCTGGGCGCCGCCAACGCCATCCGGTCCCTCGCCTCCGACCTGGCGGCGATGGATGGCGTGGACCTGGGCCCGCCGCACCCGGACCTCGGCTGCGTCACCCTGGAGCCCACCGTCATCCAGGGCGGAACGGCGCGGAACATGATCCCGGGGCGCGCCTCCTGCGTCCTCGATATCCGCACCGTGCCGGGAACGCCCGCGGAAGAGCTCGTGCACCGGCTCCAGGGCGCCGTCTCGGGCCGCCTCCGCGTGCTCAGCGACCGGCTGGTGCCGTGCGAAACCGCTCCGGACCACCCGCTCGTGCGCGCGGCTCTCGCCAGCCGTCCCGGCTCGCGCGCGATCGCCTCCAGCGGCGTGTCCGACCTCGTCTTCTTCCGGGGAATCCCCGGCATCAAGGCCGGGCCCGGGAGAACGGAGCGCTCGCACACGCCGGACGAATTCGTCCTGGAGAGCGAGATCATCGAGGCGGCCGCCTTCTATGAGCGGCTGGCCCTGGAAAACAGCCTCTTTCTCGGCAAGGAGGGTGAGGCATGAAACCTCTCTGGGACCGCGGCGAGTCTCTGGATGATCTGGTCTTCCGGTACACGGCCGGCGAGGATGCCCTTCTGGACGATCGTCTCGTCCCCTTCGACATCCGCGCCTCTTTGGCCCACGCGGCCATGCTGCACGCCGGAGGATTCCTCGCCGCCGAAGACCACGCGGCGCTGCGAGAAGCCCTGACCGCCCTGGCCCAGTCGCACGAGAGCGGCGAATGGCGGGTCGGCCCCGAGGACGAGGACGTGCACACGGCCATCGAAAACCGGCTCGTGGCCGCGACGGGCGAGGCGGGACGGCGCATCCACCTCGGCCGCTCCCGCAACGACCAGGTGATGGCCGCGCTGAGGCTCTGGCTCAAGGAGGAGCTGGACTGTCTCTCGATGGAGGCGGACCGGCTCGCCGACGAATTGGATGCCGTCGCGGCGCGCTGCGGCGAGCTTCCCATGCCCGGCTACACGCACATGCAGCGCGCCATGCCCTCGACCGCGGGGCTCTGGGCGGGCGCCTTCGCCTCGGAGGTCCGAGACGACGCGCAGGGGCTCCGCGCCGCCAAGCGCCGGGCGGACAAGAACCCGCTGGGCTCGGCGGCGGGCTACGGCGTGCCCCTGCTCGAGCTGGATCGGTCGCTCACGACGAGCGCGCTGGGCTTCGCCTGCACCCACGAGCCTGTCACCGCCGTGCAGCTCTCCCGCGGAAAGGCCGAAGCCTCGGCCCTCTTCGAGGTGGCTTTGCTCGCCCAGGACATGGGCCGGCTGGCGGCCGACCTGTGCCTCTTCGCCACCGCCGAATTCGGCTTTGTGAAGCTTCCCCCCGAGTTCACGACGGGCTCCTCCATGCTCCCTCAGAAGCGCAACCCGGACCTCTTCGAGCTCGCCCGGGGCCGCGCGTCGGAATCGCTGGGCGCCTTGCTGGAGGTCCTCTCCGTCGCCGCCAAGCTGCCCTCCGGGTACCACCGCGACCTTCAGCTCATGAAGAAGCCCCTCTTCAGGAGCTTCGACTCGACCCGCGCCACCGCGCGGCTGCTCGCCCACGCCGTTCCCAGGCTGGCCTTCGACGCCGACCGCATGAAGGCCGCCATGGATCCAGGCCTCTACGCCGCCGAGAGGGCCTACCGCCTCGTCAAAGAACGCGGCGTCTCCTTCCGCGAAGCATACCGCCTGGCCCGCGAGGAGTAGCGCCGCACCGCCCTGATGCGCCTCCCAGGGGCCGCACCGTTTGATGCGGACCCCTGGGATCGAGGCCCGCAGCGGAAAGCGGTTCATGGCGAGGTCCCCCACGAAGACCTCCCCCGTCATGCTCCCCCTCCTGCCCTCAACAGGTCACGTGGAAGAGCCCCACTGCGGGCCCCTTGGCCCCGTTCCAGGCCCGGACCGCCTCCGGGGTGCTCCGCAACTCCACCCGGCACCCCCGCTCCTCCAGGTAGGCGCGCGCCTCGTGCGAGAGCCTCACCGAATCCTCCTGCCCCGAGCCCACGATGAGCAGCGCCGCCCCCTTCTCGTAGACGAACTCGGCCTCCTCGCGGGAGAGGATGTGCGAGGTGCCGTAGACGGCCTTGGAGAGCTTCTTCTTTCGCTTCACGACCTCCCCAGACAGGCGGATGAGGATGTCGTGCTCGAGGGTGGAGCCCTCCACCGTAATGGACCCGAAGCATGTGCCGTCGATGTGGGGCTTCATCGGTCTGGTTCCCGAGGAAAATATGGCCTCCCTCCCGCCCGCGCGCCAGAGGCCCGCGGCGCGCTCCGCTCACTCGAAGTCGTGGGGGGGACTACGTTACCGCCACGTACTCGGCTTGGGAGTGTGGCTTGGGTATGGGCAGCCGGTCCTGTCTAAGACCGCGGACGTGCACTTCGATCGCCTCGTGCATGTTGCGCGCGGCCCGCTCCTTGGTCTTGCCTGTGGCGACGCAGCCCGGAAGGTCCGGCGAATAGGCGGAGTAGTTGTTCTCGGCCTTTTCGATGATCACCAGAAACCGGTACATGGCGGGTCTCCTCACTTGCGGCCCTGGGCCTGGAGCCCGGCCTGCTTAAGGATGCTTCCGGAGAAGAATTATGGGGCCCCTTTCTGGGGTGACGCAACCGGAGCGCGCTTCCCAAATTCCGCGATGGAATTGCACTCGTAGGAGCGCCGCCCCCGGCGCGACGGACCGTACGCGGGCACCGCATCCTGGTCGCAGGGTCACCCGGTTCGCGGCGAGGCGCCGCTCCTACGCAGGCGTTGAGCCGCTATCGCGGAATCGGGGCGCTTTAGCCCTCTGAAGGAGGGCGCTCCTTTATCCCGGTTCCCCTTCGGGCCTCCGGGCGGAAGACGAGGCGGGTGTCCATGGCCCACTGGAGGACGCGCAGACCGTTGGGCGCGTGGTGGGATAGGCCGGCCGGATCGGAGGCAGAGCCAACGTAGAGGCGCAGCGTATAGGCCCCAGCGCCGGGCACCGTGACGGTCATGAAGTTCCGGTCGCCCCGGGAGACCACCTCGGGCGCGTCGACCTCCTCCGCCCCCCGAAGCAGGACGGGGTGGAGGGTCACGCCGGGCGGCGCCTCCACCTCCAGGATCGTGCGGATCCCCTTCACCTCGACGGTGCAGGCGGCATCGTCCGCCAACCGCAGGCCGTAGGTGAAGAAGGGGGCCTTCACGTAAGGAAGTCGCTCGAAGCGCGCCAGCGTGACGGGAGCCTCCAGGAGCTGCCAGCGCGGGTCTTCTGGAAAGTGGGTGTAGATCAGCCGTTCGGGGGGGGTGAGGAAGTAGTAGGGCTCGAACCATCGCACGTACTGGCCCGTCTCATCCACGTAGCCCGCGCCCCATGGGTCAGAACCCCTCATCCAGGAGCCCCTTCACCGCCTCCGCCAGCTTTTCGTAGTGGGCCGGCTCGTTGTAGAGCTGGGCCGAGAGCCGCAGGACTCTGCGGGGAAAGGCGGGCCAGTAGATGACCGGCACCTCGATGCGGTGCCGCTCCCACAGGGCGACCTGGAGCGGGTCCAGGAAGAGGGGCGGCTGCGGCTTCGGCCCTGGCGCGTCGGGCAGGGGGACGGCGGCCATGGAGCCCACCATGGACTCGGGACAGGGTTCCTCGGTGCACAGGGCGTCGCAGAGGAGCCGTCGCCCCCGGAGGGCCAGCGCCCGGTTTCTGGCCATCACCTCGGGCCAGCCTCCAGGTACCAGGGAGCCGAGAAAGCGTATGGCCTCGGGCACGCAGAGGTAGGGCGTGGGATCGTGGGTGCCCGTCCAGCCGAACTCCAGGAGGAAGCGCGATCGGTCGGCGCGGGGGGAGCTGGCCCCGTGGCTGATGACCAGCGGGCGCACCCCCGGCTGAAGGTCCCGCCTCACGTGGAGGAGGGCGGCGCCCTTCGGCGCGCAGAGCCACTTGTGGCAGTTGCCCGTGTAGTAGGCCGCTCCCAGCGAGGAGAGATCGACGGGCAGCATCCCGGGGCCGTGGGCTCCGTCCACGAGCGTCTCCACTCCCCGCGCCGCCATCTCCCGAACGAGGGCGGCGACCGGCATGACGAGGGCCGTCTGGCTCACCACCTGGTCCACGAGCAGGAGGCGCGTGCGCTCGGTGGCCCGCCGCAGGATCGCAACGAGGGCCTCCTCCGGCGAGGCGGCGGGAAAGGGGACGGCCGCAACGACCACGCGCGCTCCTGCGCGGCGGGCGACCACCTCCAGGGCGTTGCGGCAGGCGTTGTACTCCTGGTCGGTGACGAGGAGCTCGTCCCCCGGCGAGAACCGCAGGGAGGCCAGGACGGTGTTGACGCCGGCGGTGGCGTTCGGGACGAAGACCACGTCGGCGGGGTCGGAGCCGATGAAGGCGGCGAGGGAGGCCCTCGCCTCGTCCCACAGGGGCTCCAGGCCGGAGCCGAGGAAGCGTACGGGCTCGGCCTCCATTTGCTCCCGCAGGCCCCGCTGGAGGGCCAGCACGGGCCTGGGGCAAGCCCCGAAGGAGCCGTGGTTCAGGAAGAGGACGGAGGGATCCAGCCCCCAGTGGGTGTGGATATCCGAGTCTGCCAGGCTCTCGTCGCCCATCGGTTCGTCCCCCGGCCCCAGCGGGCCCTCCTTTTTACTATAGCAAATGGCCGGCGGGAGCGCGGTCCTTGCCTTGACTTTCGCTCGCCAGGCTTCGAGAATTGGTTTATGCAGGTTGAAAAGGCTAGTGCTCCGGCACGGCGAGCCGTACCGGGCCCATTTGACGGAGGCGATCCATGAAAGGGAATGCCAAGCTTCTCAAGGTCCTCAATGAGCTGCTCGCTGAGGAACTCACCTCGATCAACCAGTACATGGTCCACTCGGAGATGTGCGACAACTGGGGCTACGGCAAGCTCCACAAGGCCATCGAAAAGCAGGCGATCGACGAGATGCACCACGCCGAGTGGCTCATCGGCCGCCTGCTCTTCCTGGAGGGCGCTCCCACGGTCTCCAAGCTCAACCCCATAAAGATCGGGCAGAGCGTGAAGGAGATCGTGCTCAACGACTACGGCGCCGAGCTCGACGCGGTGAAGGGCTACAACAACGCGATCAAGCTGGCCGTGGAAGTGGGCGACAACGGTTCGCGGGACCTGCTCACCAAGATCCTCAAGGACGAGGAGGGACACGTGGACTGGGCCGAGCAGCAGCGCGACCAGATCCAGCAGATGGGCCTCGAGATCTACCTGAACAAACAGACGGAAGGCGCTTGAACGAGGACGGTGGGCGGTGGACCCGCTCCGCCGCCCACCGGAGGTCCCCCATGAAAACGCAGCAAGGTCACACCGGCCGCCAGGGGCTCGTCCCCCCGCTGGTGCCTCTCACCCTCATCAGGCACTACGTGCGGATGCACGGAGTCGAGTACCTGCAGGGGCAGACCTACCTGGAGCCCCACCCCAAAGAGTTCATGTTGCGCAACCACGTGTAAGGTTCAGGGTGCGTCTCCGGCCAGCTTCCGAAGGGCCTCCACCTGCTCGCGGGTCCCGATGACGACCAGCACGTCCCCCGACTGGATGGTCCGGTCGGCCGGAGGGTTGAACTCGTAGCCCTTTCCGCCCCGGCGAAGGGCCACCACGAGGGCGCCGGTGCGCCGCGCCACCTCCGCCTCCCGAAGGCTCTTGCCATCCAGGTGGGAGCCTCGGCGGCAGAGGGCCTCCTCCACCCTCAGGACCGATTCGCGGTCGCTGCGCATCTCGTCCAGGAAGGTCACCACCGCAGGCCGGACCATCTCCGAGGCCATCCTCAACCCGCCGATGGAGGAGGTGCAGACGACGGCATCCGCCCCGGCCCGCATGAGCTTGGGGCGGGTCTCCTCGTCGTCCGCCCGGGCCACGATCCGCAGCTGGGGGTTCAGGCCCCGCGCCGACAGAACCACGAAGAGATTGTCCTTGTCCGTCCCCAGCGCCGCGAAGAGCCCCTTGGCCCGCAGGATTCCGGCCTCCTGCAACACCTCGTCGCTCGTGGGATCCCCTTCCAGCATCAGGACCGTGGAACTGCCCTTGAAGCGCTCCGACAGGTGGGCGAGGTTTTTCTCCACCAGGACGAGGGCCCGTCCCGTGGCCTCCAGTTCCTCCTGGATATACTCTCCCACCCGGCCCGCGCCGCACACGATGTAGTGTCCGGCCAGCTTCTCGATCTGCTTGCTCATTTTCGTTCTCCAGAGCAGGTCCCGAAGTTCCCCCTCCACCACGAAGGCCGTGAGCGTGGACACTCCGTAGAGCAGCGTCCCCATGCCGCCCAGGATCAGCACCACCGTGAACCAGCGGCCTGGGGCGTCCAGGGGATGGACTTCGCCGTACCCCACCGTGGCGAGGGTGATGACCGTCATGAAGGAGGCGTCCTGGAAGCTCCATCCCTCCAGGGCCATGTACCCGGCCACGCCTACGGCGTAAACCAGGACCAGGAGGCCCAGCGCCAGGGCCAGCTTCTTCAGCGCCACGTTTTTCCACATTCCCGCGCTCCCCGTTCCGACGATTGTACCCAAGAGCCGCTGGAAGTGAAAACATCGCGTTGGACCTCCTTCTCCTCCGGACGTACACTGCACGCCTCGAGTACGGAGGGTTGGCATGAGCGGACGCCCACTCCACGGCGAGATGGTTTCCCTGGCAGTCACCGCTCTCTTCTGCGTGAGCACTCTCGCGGCCCCTTCGGGGCCCGTGGGCGCGGCGGGCCACGCGGCATCCGATCGGAAGCTCCTATTCGTCCGCAACGGGGACGTCCGGCTTTGCGTGGAAACCGGCGGGGAGGGCTCACCGCCGGTGATTCTCGTGCACGGGCTGGCGGGCGATCTCACCATGTGGGACGCCCAACTGCGCCACCTCTGGAAGAGCCGCCGCGCCGCCGCCCTGGACCTCAGGGGGCACGGTCGCTCGGGGCGGCCCTCCGACGGCGACTACTCCATCCCGGCCATGGCCTCCGACGTGCTGGCCGTCGCGGACGCCCTCGGGATGAAGCGTTTTGTGCTCGTCGGCCACTCCCTGGGCGGATCGGTCATCCTGGCGTGCGCGCAGGAGGCGCCCGAACGGGTGGCCGGTCTGCTCTTCGTGGATCCGGCCGGCGACGTGACGCGCCTGCCCAAGGAGCGGCTCGATGCCATGCTGGAGAGCATGAAGGCGCTGACCTACCTCTCCTTCATGCGCGGATGGTTCGGCGCCAACCTGACGGAAGCCAGGCCGTCCACGCGCCGCAAGGTGTTCGCGGATCTGGACCGCACGCCGCCCGAGGTGGTGGCGGCCTCCTACGCGGGCCTCGCCCGCTTCGACCCGCTGCCTGCCCTGCGTGCCTACCGGGGCCCCATGCTCACGGTGATCCTGCCGGGCAGCGATCGCCCATCGAGCTTCCAGAACCTCGTCCCCGACCTGCCGGCGGTCAGGCTGCGCGGCCTGAGCCACTGGCTCATGATGGACGACCCCAAGGGCTTCGACCGGATCATGGATGACTTCTTGGCCCGAATCGGATGACCGGCGCCGTCCGTCGGGCGGTCCGTCTGGAGCGCCAGTGTGCTGTCCCAGTGATGGGTTTACGATGGAAGCAGGCGAAAGACAGCACACGGAGGGGTGCGGGGAGGAAGCCTCCCCGCTCTTTCGGGGTAACAGCCCGCCGCAGGCGGGCGCCCTAGGGGCGGAGCCCCTTGGGAAGTGTTGTGTCCCGGGAAAAGGCCACTGTAAACACATGACGGGGACACAACACTAGACGGTCAGCGCCGCGATCGCCGCGGGGCGGCCTTGGCCCTGGGCCGCCCATGGCGGTGGTAGGAGATGGGCCGCTTCGGGGATTTCCGGACCACCCCGCGCCTGGGCCGGTGGTACCGGTGTCTGGGTGCCGGCCGGCTTAGGACCTCCTTCGCCTCGTGGGGCGTGGGGTCCACCAGGACCGACTCGCCTCCCTCGGCGCGGAACTGGTCCAGGTATGGCATGACCAGGGCCGGGGGCTTGGGAAAGGCGGGCCAGGCGGCCTGTTTCGGAGGGGCACTGGCGGTCCTTGGCTCCTCGATGGACACCTCGGGAGTCCATCCCGGGTACTTGAAGTGAAAGTCCAGAAAGGCGATGGTGCGGCTCCAGGCATCCTCGCTGGCGAGGGCATCCCAACCACCCAGCGTGTGAAGCGTGAAGCCATGCCCGATCTTGGGATAGATCACCACGTCCACCGGCTTGGCCGCCAGCCGGAGTTGTTCGAAGGCCTCCAGGGACCGCCGCACGGACACCGTGCGGTCGTAGGTGCCGTGGAGCAGGAGGGTGGGCGGCATGTGCTCTTCCGCCTCCGGCATGAAGCCGGGCGAGATGCCGCCGTAGAAGGCCACCACCGCCTTGACCCTGGGGTCCGAGGGGGCGTAGTTCAGCGCCAGAAAGGCCCCGAGGGAGTAACCGACCAGCCCCATGCGCGACTCGTCCACGTCGGGCAGCGTGGAGGCCAGCGTGAGCGCGTCCCCGATGGTGCGCATCCAATCAGCGCGGGTTCCCCGGCTGTGGTTCTTCCGTCCCCTGTCGTAGTACTTGACGAAGAGGCAGACGTATCCGTTGCGCGCCAGGTCCTCGGCCATCTCCACGTAGTGCTCCTCGCCCAGCCTCGGGTTGCTCCCGTGGAGCAGGATCACGGCGGGGTAGCGCCCGGGCACCTTGGGCCGGTAGATCTGCACCAGCACCGAGTCGCGCCCCGAC
Source organism: Acidobacteriota bacterium (assembly GCA_021787565.1). GTDB lineage: Bacteria > Acidobacteriota > UBA4820 > UBA4820 > DSQY01 > DTPS01. The sequence goes on along the minus strand of JAJYLT010000014.1, from coordinate 49,922 downwards.
CGGAACCGCTCGCGCGTCTCCTGGACGGGCGAGGAATCTTGGCTCTGGCCCTCGCGAGGCGCCTCCGCCAGGTCCGCAATGACCACCGGAGCGCTGGAGGGCTGCCTGACGGGGAGGTCCGTTATGCCATGCAGCGGGGGCGGTGGAGGCAGGGTGGGGGCGTTGCGGGAGAACCGGTCCTCCTTCTCGGGAGCGCCGGCCGGAGGGATCTGAACTGGCGCGGAGCCGACCGCGGAAACGGCGCCGCTCTGCGCTTCCTTCGGGCACTCGGGTCCGACCACCGGAGCGCCTTGAGGGGGGAGAGGCTGGGCCGCCGGGGAGGACGGCGCCGAGAAGGCGGCGGCGGTGAGGAGCAACAGCGCCCAGGGGGTCCAGCATCTCTTCAATCCACGGTCCTCCGCCGCGGGCCCACGCCGGTGGACCCAGCCACGTTTTTAGCTTGCCGCTCTACGGAAGTCAAGGCGGATAAGGCCTTTCCATTGACAACAAAGGACATCCCAGATAGAATGCGCTCTCTGGTGGAGGCAAGGGCGCTTCGCGCCGCGAAGGGATGGGATCGAACCGGGCTGAGCCACCGCGGGGGGTCTCCGCACTCGTCGCCTCCTTCATCGTCATCGCCAACATGGTGGGCACGGGGGTCTTCACGAGTCTGGGCTTTCAGGTGAGCGCCCTTCCGTCGCCCCTGGCCATCATGGCGCTGTGGGTGGTGGGCGGCCTCGGGGCCCTGGCCGGGGCCCTCTGCTATGGAGAGATCGGCGCCATGATGCCCCGCTCCGGGGGCGAATATCACTACCTATCCCGGATCTACCACCCGGCCGTCGGCTTTCTGGCTGGATGGGTCTCCCTCACGGTGGGATTCGCCGCCCCCGTGGCCCTGGCCACCATGGCCCTGGCCGCATACGCTTCGAGGCTGGTGGCGTTGCCCCACCCCACGCTCATGGCGGCGGCCGTGGTCGTGCTGATCTCCGTGATCCACAGCGCCGGCATGAAGGCGGGCGGCCGGTTCCAGTCCCTGTTCACGACCGCCAAGATCCTTCTCATCCTGGCCTTCTCGGCCCTCGGTTTCGTGCTGGGACATCCGCAGGCTCTCCAGTGGGCACCCACGGCGGCGAGTCTGGGACTCATGGCGAGCGGGAGCTTCGCCGTCTCCCTCGTGTTCGTCTCCTACGCCTACTCCGGCTGGAACGCCTCGGCCTACGTCGCGGGCGAGATGGCGCGGCCGGAGCGGGACCTGCCGCGCTCCCTGATCCTCGGCACGGCGGTGGTCATGGGGCTCTACCTGCTCCTCAACTTCGTGTTCCTTCGCGCCGCCCCCATGAGCGAGCTCTCGGGCCAGATCGACGTGGGCAACATCGCCGCCCGGCACCTTCTCGGCCCCACGGGAGCTAGCCTCATGGGCGGCCTCATCGCGCTCGGATTGGTCTCCACCATCAGCGCCATGACGTGGGCGGGCCCCCGGGTGGCCCAGGTGATCGGCGAAGACGTGCCGATCCTGCGCCCGCTGGCGGCGCGAAACGGTGGGGGAGCGCCCTACCTCGCGATCCTCCTCCAGCTCGTCCTGGTGCTGGCCATGCTCGCCACCTCCTCCTTCGAGAAGATTCTGACCTACCTGGGATTCACGCTCGCCCTCTGTACCGTCCTGACGGTGTTCGGGGTCTTTGTGTTGAGGGTCAGGAGCCCCGAAGCGCCGAGGCCTTACAGGACCTGGGGATACCCCGTCACTCCCCTGGTCTTTCTGGCCATCAACGGCTGGATGCTGGTCTACCTTCTCCTTCACCAGCCGCTCCAATCCCTGGCGGGGCTCGGCACCATTCTGGCCGGGGTGCCCCTCTACTTTCTGGCCGGCAAGAAGAAAGGATGAAAAGGGTTTCCATGAAAAGATTCGTGTACGGCCTCGTTCTTCTCCTCGTGGTGGCCACTCTCGCGCTCTCCTGCGGCCGCAAACATACCCCGGCGCCCACCCGGCGCCTTCCTCGGACGCAGAGTCCCGCTCCCGCCGCCAAACTCGAGCCCGCCGCTCCGGTCAGCCCGTCCCAGCCTCCCTCCAAGAGCCGCGCGGAGGAGCTGACGGCCAACGCCCGCCTCCTGGCGGGGTTGCCCGTGGAGGGGCAAGGGCCTTGGGCGGCCATTCAAGAGCGCCCCTCCTGGCAGGCCCACGCCAAGGCCATGGGCGCGCTCTGGAAGCAGGACGACGCGGCGCGCCTGTCGAAGGTTCGCGCCTTCGCTCAGGCCCGGCTCTCCAGTCTGAACGACGCCGCGCCGACGGTCTTCTACCCCTTCGGCGGGCCCGATGCCCTCTACCCCACCGCCCTGTTCCCCAAGGCCACTACCTACGTGCTGGTGGGGCTGGAGCCCGTGGGAAGGCCGCCCGATCTCGCCTCTCTCTCTCACTCCGAGCTGGAGGCGAGCCTGAAGGCCATGCAGCAGGTCATCACACCCATCCTCCAGATCAGCTTCTTCCGCACCGACGACATGGAGCAGGAGCTCCAGAAGAAGGGGGTCCTGCCGATCCTCCTGGTCTTCCTGGCCGGGACGGGGCACCGGATATGGGACGTGGAGCCCATGGCCGTCAGCCCTGACGGCGCCCTCGCCCCCTCTTCCTGGGAGGAGAAACCCAGGGCCGTGCGCGTGGACTTTTCCGCCGGAGACGCTCACGAGCGCCAGAGCCTGCTCTACTTCTCGCAGGACCTCTCGGACGCCGGTCTGAAGAAGCGCCCTGGATTCGAGGCCTACCTGGCGACCCTCGGCAGCCCCGTCACTTTCCTGAAGGCCGCCTCTTACCTCATGTACGAGCCCTGGTTCTCCCGCATTCGCGCGGCGATCCTGGACCGCTCCTCCGCTGTTCTCGAGGACGATTCGGGGCTCCCCCTCAAGGCCTTCGATCCGCGGAACTGGACCCTCACCTTCTTCGGCACCTACACGGGCCCCATCCATCGCTTCAAGAACTCCTTCCAGCCCGACCTGGAGAAGGCCTACGCGGGCGGGGCCGCCCTCCCCCTGCCGTTCGGCATCGGCTACCAGCACATCGCCGGCCACTCCAACCTCATGCTGGCCATCCGCAAGCGGTGAGAGGCCGAAGGGCCATGATGAGGTAATGAGGTGATGCCCAGGGGGACCCGCCGGCGGTGGCCTGCGCGTCCCTTATCCCCCTCCTCCGCGCTTGCCCCATGTGCCTTCCCCTGCTATCCTCGTGCACTCGCAGGAGGGTCCCATGCCCCAGGTGATCCGGCTGGCCCACAGCCCAGACTCCGACGACGCCTTCATGTTCTACGCCCTCGCCCAGGGGCTCATCGACACCGAGGGGGTCACCTTCATGCACGAGCTGGGCGACATCCAGAGCCTCAACGAGCGGGCCCTCAAGGGTGAGCTGGAGGTGACCGCCGTCTCCTTCCACGCCTACGCCTACCTCTCGGACCTCTATCTCCTGCTCCCGCACGGCGCCTCCTTCGGGGACGGCTACGGCCCCATGGTCATCTCGGCCTCCCCCATGCCCGCTTCCGACCTCCGGGGCCTGAAGATCGCCGTGCCCGGCAGGATGACCTCGGCCTTCCTCGCCCTCCAGCTCTTTCTCCCCGAATTCGAACCGATATTCATGGAGTTCGACCAGATCCTCCCGGCCGTAAAGGCGGGCAGGATCCAGGCGGGGCTCATCATCCACGAGGGACAAGTCACCTACGGGCGGGAGGGGCTGCACCTCGTGGTAGACCTGGGCGCCTGGTGGAAGGAGATCACGGGGCTCCCGCTCCCCCTGGGGGGCAACGTCATCCGCCGGGACCTGGGGCCCGAGCTCATCGCCAAGGTGAGCCGGCTGCTCCACGCCGGCATTGAATACTCCCTCAGCCACCGGCGCCCCGCCCTCGAATACGCCATGGCCTTCGGACGCGGCCTCTCCACCGAGGAGGCGGACCGCTTCGTGGGCATGTACGTGAACGACTGGACGCGGGCCTACGGGCAGCGCGGCAGGGAGGCCGTCCGGCGCCTTCTGGCGGACGCCTTCGAGGCGGGCCTCATCCCCCACCGGGTGGTGCCCGAGTTCTCCGAATAGCATCGGCCGCGGCGGGTCTGCCTCGGCTCTCCCCGTCGGTTGACAGCCTTCGGGATGGACTCCCATAATGCCTTCGGGGAGGCCATGAAGACCAAGGTGCTGGTGGTGGAAGACAACAGCGCCATGCGGAGCCTGATCGCCACGGCTCTGGACCAGCATCTCAACCTGGACGTGTACGAGGCCGAGAACGGCTTCTCCGCCCTGAAGCTCATTCCCGACAACGAGTTCCAGCTCATCCTCACGGACATCAACATGCCCGACATCAACGGGCTCGAACTCATCACCTTCCTGCGGCAGCACCCCGTGTACAGCCAGGTGCCCATCCTGATCATCTCGACGGAGGCCGGGGACGAGGACCGCAGGCGGGGGCTGGCCATCGGCGCCAACGGCTACCTCACCAAACCCTTCACCGAAGGCCAGCTCGTCGACCTCGTCCAACAACATCTCCCATGACGCGGGCGGACGAGCGGACGGCCTCCCAAGCCGGGAGCCCTGACCCATGGTAGACAAGAGCCAGGCCAAGGCGCTTCAGGATTTCGTGGTGGAGGCCGAGGAAATCCTCGAGGGCCTGGCGGAGGATCTTGAAAAGGCCCAGGAGCAGCACGAGTCGGCCGGCAAGGTCAGGCCGGACCTCTTGAACAAGGTGTTCCGGGAAATGCACTCCCTGAAGGGCTTGGCCTCCATGTTCAACCTGGAGCGCATCACCACCCTCAGCCATGACCTGGAGAGCCTGCTGGACAAGATCCGGATGGGCAAGATCAAGGCGAGCCCCCGCCTCTTCGGGCTGCTGAACGACAGCAGGGTGGTCCTCAAGACCCTCGTCTCCGAGGCCCCTTCGGGGAGGGAGGAGGCCCCGATCCAGCCCCTCCTGGCCCGCATCGAGGGCGAGGTAAACGGAAAACCGGTGGTCTCGCCGACGGCTCCCGGAGAAATCGCGCTGGACGAGGCGACGCTGAAATCCCTGACCGAATACGAGGAGCACCGCCTCAAGGAGAACATCGAGGAGGAGAACCACCTCTTCTCGGTGCAAGTGGGCTTCGACTTCTCCGACTTCGACACGCGCCTGAGGGCCCTCTCGGAGCACCTCTCCGAATCGGGCGAGGTCATCTCCACTCTTCCGGTGGCCGATCCGAACCTCCCGCCCGGCATCCACTTCCGGCTGCTCTTCGGCACCCGCCTGAGCCAGGCGCAGGTGGCCTCCCTCGTGACCGACGTTCACGGAATAGTGGCCGACCTCATGCCGGCGGCGGCCTTGACGCCCGAGCAGGCCGCTCCGGAGGAGCCGGGCGATCAGGGGGTGCCCGAACCGCACGAGGCCGATTCGGAGGATATGCGGGGCATCTCGAACACGGTGAAGGTGGACATCGAGAAGCTGGACACCGTCATGGGCATCGTGGGAGAGCTCAACCTCGTCAAGAACTCGCTGGAACTCTTGGCCACCAACGTCCGGGCCTCGGGAGGACAGCAGGAGCTGTCCCAGGAGCTGCTCAAGCAGGTCCGCAGCATGGACAAGAAGCTGGGCGAGCTCCAGCGCGCCATCATCGACATCCGGCTCGTGCCCATCGCCCAGATCTTCACGCGGCTCAACCGCACGGCGCGCAGGCTGGCCCGCCAGGCGGGCAAGGAGGTCTCGGTTCAGCTCTACGGCGGCGAGACGGAGCTGGACAAGATGATGATGGACGCCCTGGTCACGCCGCTCATCCACCTGATCCGGAACTCCATCGACCACGGCCTGGAGCCGCCGGAGGAGCGCCTGCGCGCGGGAAAGTCGGCGGAGGGGCTGCTGGCCATCAGCGCCTACCAGAAGGGCAACTCCATCATCACCGAGGTCACGGACGACGGCCGCGGCCTTCAGGTCGAGAAGATCCGGCAGGCCGCCCTGAAGAAGGGGCTCGCGGACGCCAACCAGGCCCTCAGCGCCGAGGAGTGCATGGAGATCATTTTCCTGCCGGGATTCTCCTCCGCCGAAACGGTCACGGAGGTTTCGGGCCGCGGCGTCGGCCTCGACGCCGTAAAGGCCGACATCCAGGCCCTCAAGGGCAGCATCGCCCTCTGGTCGGAGCCCGGGAAGGGCACGACCTTCCAGATCACTCTCCCCATCACGCTGGCCATCATCCAGAGCCTCATCGTGCGCTGCTGCGACCAGTCCTTCGCCATCCCCATCTCCTCCGTGCTGGAGACCTTCCGCACCAGCGAGGCGGAGGTCCAGAGGGTGGACCAGAAGGAGGTCTATAACCTTCGCGGCGTCACGCTGCCGCTCCTCCGACTCGAGGACCGCTTCCGCCTGACTCGCTCGGAGGAGAGGAAAGGCGACCGGATTTACGTGGTCGTGGCGCGGCGGGGGGAGAGGGCCGCGGGAATCGTGGTGGACGAGCTGGCGGGGGAGCAGGAGACCGTCGTGCATCCCATCGGCCAGAGACTGGGGGCGGTTCCCGGCGTGGCCGGGGCCACGGAGATGGGCGAGAACCAGGTGATCCTGGTGATCGACACCGCGAGCCTCCTCTCGAGTGTCGAGTCGGTGCGCGTCTGAAGCGGGAGGGCGGGTGTACAAGTCCTTTTTCGGCCTGAAGGAGCGACCGTTCGGCAAGACGCCCGACCCGCGCTTCCTCTACCTCGCCCCGCAGTACGACGAGGCCCTCGCTCGGCTTCAGTACGCCGTCGAGGAGCGGGAGATCGCGGTGTTGACCGGCGAGATCGGCTGCGGGAAGACCACCCTCTCGCGCGCCCTCATGGACCAGAACGGCAGGGACCGGATGGTCCTCGTGGTGAATCCCCGCCTCACCCCCAACCAGCTCCTGCGGGAACTGGCGCTTCGCCTGGAGCTGGAGCCGAGGTACTATCGGGCCGACCTGCTGGACGCCATCTCCGACCGCCTGCTGGAACTGCATCAGGAGGGAAGCGGCGTGGTCCTCATCGTGGATGAGGCCCAGCTCATACCCGGCAAACCCACCTTCGACGAGCTGCGCCTGCTCTCCAACTTCCAATTGGACACGGTCAACCTCATCGCCATCCTGCTCATCGGCCAGCCCGAGCTCCGCCAGCGGCTCAAGCATCCGGCCTATGCCGCCCTCCGCCAGCGGGTCGGCATGTGGTACCACCTGGCGCCCCTCTCCCCCCAGGAGACGGAGCGGTACGCCGCCTACCGGCTGGAAGTGGCCGGCGGCAACTCCGATGTCTTCAGCCCCGCGGCCATGCGCGCCATCTACCGGCACACCCATGGCATCCCGAGGCTCATCAACAACCTCTGCACCAACGCTCTCCTCACCGCTTTCGGAAGAGAGGAGCGCCCCGTCACCGAGAGGACGGTCGAAGAGGCCGCCTCGGAGCTGCACCCCTAGGGGGTGCTCCCATGGGAGCAAGCGGACGTCGCGACAGCAGGGGCCTGGACGCCCTGCAGGCCAATTTGGGCCGCTTCTTCAGGGATGCCTCCCTGTTGCGGCAGGCCCTGACCCACCCTTCCGCGGCTGCCGAGGAGGGGCTGCCACGGATCCGCTCCTACGAGCGGCTGGAGTTCCTGGGCGATGCGCTCCTGGGCTTTGCCCTCGCGGAGTTCCTCTTCGACCGCTACCCCCAGGAGGAAGAGGGGGTTCTCTCGCGCCTCCGGGCCTACTGGGCCAGCCAGCCCGCGCTGGCGGGCGTGGCCCGCGAACTCGGGCTCCAGGCCTGCATTTGCCTGGGGGCCGGCGAATCCAGGGACGGGGGCGCCGAGAAGGACCGCATCCTGGCCAGCGCTCTGGAGGCCCTGCTCGGCGCCGTTTATCTGGACGCCGGGTTGAAGCCCGCCACCGCCCTCGTCCGGCAGCTCTGGGCCCCCGCCATCCGGCGCCAGGGACTGGCCGTCCTCCTGGAGGACGCGAAGACAAACCTCCAGGAGCGAAGGCAGGCGGAGGGACTTCCCCTCCCCATTTACCGAAGCGAGCCCTCTCCGGACGGAGAGGGATTCACCTGCACGGTCCTCATCGATGGCCAGGCCTCGGGCCGAGGGTCGGGCCCCACCCGGAAGGCCGCCGAACAGGCCGCCGCGCGGGAGGCGCTCTCCGCCCTGGACCGCGGGTAGCCGGCTGCCGGCAGCAGCTTCTCGCGAACTCTACTCGATCCCCGCGCGCTCCACCTCGAAAATCAGCGTCGCGTTCGGCGGGATCGCGCCGGGGAACCCCCTCTGGCCGTAGGCCAGCTCCGGAGGGATGATGAGCTTGCGCCTGCCCCCCACGTGCATGGTGGAGACCTCCTCGTCCCACCCCTTGATGACCATTCCCTACGGGGTGTCATAGGGAGCGCCGCACTCCCGGTCCGTGACGCAGCCGTTGAGCTCGGGCTCCAGCGTCGCGTGGCCGATGCCCCAGTGCTCCAGCAGGAAGGTCCTGACCTCTCCGAAGCGGGACTCCACGGCGGCCAGCCCGGTCTCCTCGACGCTCATGTGCGCCGTCAGGATGCGCTGTCCAGGTCCCACCTCCCAGACGTGCACGTGATGCATCCGGACGGGCGCGAACCGCGCGTTCACCCCCGCCACCATCTCGTCCACATCGAGGCCCTTGGGCGTCGCCTCCACGAGCATGCCGAAGGACTCGGTGACGATGGAGAAGGCCGATAGGAGGACGGAGAATCCGACCACGAGAGCCGCCACGGGGTCCAGGTAAGGCCCCACCCGCGTGTGGGCGAAGAGGGCCGCGGCCACCACGGCGAGCGATGCCAGGGCGTCCTGGAAGAGGTGGAGGAAGGCGCTCTTCACGTTGAGGTCGCTCTTCTCGTGGTCCCAGAGGAGCCAGACGCCGCCCAGATTGACCAGGATCGCCAGGGAGGCCACGGCCAGCATGAGGCCCGCCTTGACGGGGTGAGGGTGCAGAAGCCGGAGCAGGGCCTCCCTGGCGATGAAGGCCGTGACCGCGAACAGGGCCAGGGCGTTGCCCAGCGCGGCCAGCACCTCCAGGCGCTTGAGGCCGTACGTGTGGCGCGGGCTGGGAGGCCGCCTCCCCAGGCGCCGCGAGACGATGGCGATGACCAGAGCCGCCACGTCGCTGAGGTTGTGGAGGGAGTCGGCCAGCAGCGCCAGGCTTCCCGACAAGACGCCGGCCGCCGCCTCCGCGGCGGTGATCAGGACGTTGAGGACGGCGCTCAGCCAGAGCCGCCGGTCCAGGGACCGCTCGCGATCGCTCGCCTGAATCTGCCGGTGCGCGTGCATGGCCGTCCTCACCCGGCGCCGTCGTCCGAAGCGCCGGGAGCTCAGTATAACAGAGGGCCGGAATGGGCCACGGGCCTTCAAGCCTGGCCTGACTTGTGCGATCCTGGCGGGGTGATGGAGCCCTCCAGCGCCTCGGCCGTTCTGGTTTTCGAGCACGCCCCCTCGGAGGGGCCCGGGCTCATCGCCGCCGCCCTCCGGGAACGCGGGATCCCCTTCCACCGCGGCTGCAGCCGGGGCCGACCACGACCAGTTCCAACATCCCCTCTCCTCGCGACTCCCACCTCAGGCTCAAGAGCCGAAGTATGGGCGGATCAAGCACACATCGGCCGAGAGCATCCCAGCCCGAGGGCCGTGTGGGGTAGCTGCCCCACCCCAACGGGCTCATTTCGTGCCGCCGCCGGCGCGTGGGCCTGCCACGCTTCGGGGCGTCTTTGGTAGACTTCCCCTTCATTGGCCTGCGTGGCCGGGAGGCTGGCGTGAGCAACGGTACCCGTTTCGCCGTGTTCCTGGGCATCGTATTGGGCGTGTGGACCGGCATGCACCTCTTCCTCCTCTGGCGCCTGTGGGGTCTGCCCGTCATGGCCGGCGCCGGATTCCGCCGCTGGGCCCTCCTCCTCGCGGCCGTCGGATGGCTCAGCTATCCCCTGGGCCGCCTCCTGGTTCATACCCGGTCCTTCTCCTGGGCACCCGCGGTGGAGCTGGCGGGAGCCATTTGGATGGGGGTGCTGTTTTTTGCGGTGACCGCGCTTTTGGCCGTGGATCTGCCCACGGGGTTTGGACGCCTCCTGCCCTCCTGGAGCATCCCTCTCCGCCTGACCGCGGTGGCGCTGGCCCTGCTCCTTTCGGTTGTGGCGCTCGTCCAGGGGCTGAGGCCTCCCACCGTCCGGGAGCTGGAACTGCAACTGCCCGGACTGCCCCGCGAGAGGGATGGGCTGGTCCTGGTGCAACTCTCCGATCTCCACCTGGGATCTCTCCTGGGCAGGAGATGGCTGTCGGAGCGGAGGCGGCAGGTGGAGTTCCTGCGGCCCGACCTCCTGGGGATCACGGGCGACGTGGTGGACGGGGACCTGACCGCCGTGGAGCCCCTCGTTCCCCTGCTGAGCCAATTTCACGCCCCACTCGGCGTCTGGGCCGTGACGGGCAACCATGAGTTTTACGCCGGGTTGGAGGGCTCGGTGGCTCTCCTGAAGCGCGCCGGATTCCACGTGTTGCGCGACCAGTGGGAGGAGGCGGCCCCGGGGCTCATCCTCGCGGGGGTAGACGACCTGACCGCCCGGCGCCAGTTCGGCCTTCCCGATCACCCGCTGGAGAGCGCCCTCGGGGGACGCCCGCCGGGAGCGACCCTGTTCCTCTGCCACAGCCCCCTGGAGGTTCAGCGCGCCTCCGAACTCGGCGTCGGGATCATGCTGTCGGGACACACCCACGCCGGCCAGATCTGGCCCTTCGGGTATCTGGTCCGCCTCTCCTACCCCTATCTCGCGGGCTCTTTCCGCATCGGAGGAATGGATCTCGTGGTGAGCCGCGGTACCGGAACCTGGGGGCCGCGCATGCGGCTCTTTTGTCGTTCCGAGATCCTACGCATCACCCTCCGAGCGGCCTAAACGATCGGTGCGCACGAATCGCCGCCCGGATGACACATCGCCTCACTCCGGGTGACAAAGAATGGCTACGCTGGGGCCAACCAACTCATTCCATGTCACTTACAGATGGCACGGGGCTTGCTTTCCCTGTTGCCTAAAGTGCTGAGGAGTCGGGCGATGCGCCGTGGAGGGGACGGATTCACCCTAATCGAGGTCCTGATCGTGGTGGCGATCATCGCCATCCTGGTCGCCATGCTCGTTCCAAACTACCAGATGGCCATGAACCGGGCTCGCCAGAAGCGGGCCATGGCGGAAATGCATGGCCTGGCGACCGCCATTACCTCTTACACGACCGACACGGGCATAGTCCCACCGGGCAGCACGACTTGGACCGACTCTCAAGCCGCCATTCCCATATCCGCCATCGTCCCGTACTACATCATCAAGATTCCCAACCCCGATCCCTGGGCCCACAATTATCAGTACACGACAACCACCGACAATCAGTACTTCGGCATCCGCTGCTTGGCCCTCGATGGGGTCCCGGACAGCCCAAATCTCTCGTCCCTGTTGACCTCGGAACCCGTCCGCACGGTTTGTTTTGAGAACAACATCGTCTGGGTGAACAGCGGCTTCTCCTGGTGGCCCGAGGGAAGACAGACGCAGTGCTACTGAACGGGCCGCCCTTCTGAAGGCCCTGCCGCACCGGCCGAGATCCGATCGCTCCCGCTCCCGGATAGGGGTTGTTTTCTAGGCCCCAGCCTTTTTCCCTGCGATAAGGCGCGCCGGACGGCCTCCGGGGCCTCAGCCGATGGCCCGAGGGTGGGTCATGGTGTGGGGGTCGAGGATTTCGTTGAGCTTGGCCTCCGACAGCAGATTCCGCCGGAGCACCAGTTCGCGGATGGGCACCCCACTGGCCAGAGCCTCTTTCGCCACCTCGCCGGCGGCCTCGTAGCCGATGTAGGGGACCAGGGCGGTCACCACGGTGATGCTGCGCTCCACCTGGACCTTGCAGCGCTCCCTGTTGGCCGTGATGCCCTCGATGCACCGCTCGCGGAAGGTCCGCGCCGCCCGGGTCAGCATGCGGATGGACTGGAACAGGTTGAGGGCGATGAGCGGCTCGAACGGGTTCAGCTCCAGTTGGCTGGCTTCGGCGGCCATGGAGACGGCCACGTCGTTTCCGATGACCTGGAAGGCCACCTCGCTGATCACCTCGGGAATGACCGGGTTCACCTTGCCCGGCATGATGGAGGAGCCGGGCTGAACGGCGGGAAGGTGGATCTCCGCGAAGCCGGCCCGCGGCCCCGAGGAGAGCAGCCGCAGGTCGTTGGCGATCTTGGAGAGCTGAACGGCGATGCGCTTCAGGATGCCCGAGACCTCCGAGTAGTCCCCGCTGTCCTGCGTGGCCTCCACCAGGTTGTCCGCCGTCTCGAGGGGGAAGCCGGTGATGGCCGCCAGCCTCTCGCATACCAGGCCCGCGTAGCGCGGGTCCGTGTTGAGCCCCGTCCCGATGGCGGTGGCTCCCATGGAGATCTCCCGCATCAGGAACTCAGCCCGATCGAGCGCATTCCGGCTCTCCCGGATCATGACGGCATAGGCGTCGAACTCCTGGCCGAGCGTCATGGGTACCGCGTCCTGCATCTCCGTCCGCCCGACCTTAAGGACGTCGTCGAATTCGACGCCCTTGGCCGCGAAGGCGTCGCAGAGGGCGGACAGCGCCTTCTTGAGCCCTTCGAGATCGTACAGGACGGCCACCTTGATGGCCGACGGGACCACGTCGTTGGTGGACTGGGACATGTTGACGTGGTCGTTGGGGTGGCAGTGGCGGTAGTCGCCCTTGGCCCGCCCGAGGAGCTCCAGCGCCCGGTTGGCGATGACCTCGTTGGCGTTCATGTTGGTGGAGGTGCCGGCGCCGCCCTGCATCATGTCGACCACGAACTGGTCGTGCCATGACCCCTTGGCGATCTCGTCGCAGGCGGCCGCGATGGCCTTGGCCACCTCCTCCTTCAAGAGGCCCAGCTCCATGTTGGCCAGAGCCGCGGCCTTCTTGACCTCCGCCAGAGCCCGGATGAAAGAGGGGAACTGCGCGAGCGCGAGGCTCGTGAACTGGAAGTTCTCCAGCGCCCGCTGGGTCTGGATGCCGTAGTACGCATCGGCGGGGACCCGCATTTCCCCCAGGGAATCCTTTTCCGTTCGAAAGGCCCGATCGGCGGCGCCGGGCTCCTGGCTCCTCATGGTGCTCCTCCCTAAGCTGGGTACCGCTGGGGCCCGCCCCACTCTCGGAGGCCGGCTCAGAATCCGTAGATCTCCCCGTATTTGGTCTGCAGGTAGGAGAGCGCGGGCTGAACGGACAGGGGCCTGCCCGTGACCTTCTCGCAGAGTTCCGGTGCGAGATACCGGCGCCCGTGAACGTGGATGTACTCGTTGAGCCAGCGCTTCACGACCCTCAACTCGCCCGCTTCGAGCCGCCGGTCCAGGTCGGGCACGTCGCGCCGCATGGTCTCCATGAACTGAGCGCCGAAGAGGTTCCCCAGGGCGTAGGTGGGGAAGTAGCCGATGAGGCCGGCCGACCAGTGGATGTCCTGGAGGACGCCCTCACGGTCCGTGGGCGGCTCGATTCCCAGGAAGGCCTTCATCTTGGCGCGCCAGGCCTCGGGAAGATCGGCGGCTTCGAGCTGGCGGTGGAGCAGGGCGCTTTCGAGCTCGAAGCGCAGGATGATATGCAGGTTGTAGGTGACCTCGTCGGCCTCCACCCGGATGAGCGAGGGCTCGCAGACGTTCACGGAGCGGTAGAAGGTCTCCACGTCCACGTCGTCCAGCACGCCGGGGAAGGCCGACTGGAGCTTCGGATAGTAGCAGGCCCAGAAGGGCCTCGACCGGCCGATGAGGTTCTCCCACAGCCGGGACTGGGACTCGTGGATCCCCAGCGAGCAGGCCTGCCCCGACGGGTCGCGGAAGCGCTTGGGATCGAGCCCTTGCTCGTAGAGGGCGTGGCCCGCCTCGTGGATCATGCCGAAGAGGGCCATGTTCAAGAAGTGCTCGTCGTAGCGGGTGGTGATGCGCACGTCGGCCAGGGTGCCGCTGGTGAAGGGGTGGGCCGAGCGGTCGAGGCGCCCGGCGGCCCCGTCGAAGCCCATGTCAGCCACCACCTGGAGGCCGAAGCGCTCCTGGGCCTGCGCCGGGAAGTGCCGCTTGAGCACCTCCTGCGCGGGCTTGTTCGCCGCGCCCTGGATGCGGTCCAGCAGGGGAATGAGCCCTTCCCGCAGTTGCGAGAAGACGGCCTTCAGCGCCTCCTCGGACATCCCGGGCTCGTAGTCTTCGAGAAGAGCGTCATAGGGGTTGGGCGTCCCGATGGCGGCGGCGGTCTCCCTGGTGAGTTCCAGGACCCGTTCGAGGTGAGGGCGAAAGCGCGCGAAATCGTCGGCTTCTTTGGCCTCCTCCCAGGCCACCTGCGCCATGGCGCAGGCCTTGGCCCGCTCAGCCACCAGCTCGGGAGGGATCTTCACGGCCCGGCTCCAGGCGCGCTCCGCCTCGCGGAGGTCGGCCTTGAGGTCTTCATCCTGGCCGCCCGCCGCCTTGAGATCCGCGATCAGCTCGCCCATCTCCGGGTCTGTCAGCTTCGAGTGAACGACGCCGGCGAGCGCGGCCTGCTGGAGCCCCCTCTGCTCGGCCCCCTTCCGGGGCATGACCACCTGCTGGTCCCAGTCGAGGAGCTGCTGGACCTCCGCGAGATCGTGAACCAGTCGGCACTTCTCCCTGAACCGATTCACCTTGTCTGCCATGGCTTCTCCTCACCGCTCTTCGTCCGATCCACACGCGGACCACCTGTCCTCGCCCGGCCCTCCGGCCCGGGCGCCCTGCCTGCCCCGCCGGCGCCTCAGTCGGAGAAGGGGTCCCACGGAGGAAGCACCACCGGCTGCTGGTCCGCCAACTTGGCGAGCTGCGCCGGCACGAACTTGCGGTTCACGAGCATCTCGAAGACGTGCGCGCCGAACCAGGAGTCGGTGATGGTCCAGTACCCCTCCCGGCCGCGCTTGTCGCCCCACGAGTTCTCCACCTTCCACTTGTCCGGCTTGCCCGCCGTGACGTTGACCCCCACGAAGACCATGCAGTGGTTGGGGGCGTCCTGCAGATAGGCCAGGGCGTCGGCCTTGTCCATGGAGAAGTCCACGCCGAACAGGTCGGAATAGTCCTGAATCCCCTCGTCCCAGAGCCCGGCCGCGTTGTCGCGCTGGACGGAGGAGTTGCAACAGAACCAGACCGCCTCGTCCGCCAGCACCGATTGCATGGCCATCGTCTTCATCTCGTCGGTGGTCACGTTCACCGCTTGCATGTCGGGAGCGTCCGCCATATCCCGGTTCCAGGCGAAGCGCAGGGGCACGTGCATGGGCTTTCCCGGGTAGTTCACGAAGCGCAGGTAGTCGTGCAGGCTCACACCCACCCACTCCTTGTAGAAGCTCTGAGGGGTGTAGGTGTGGGGTTCGGAGACCTTGTGGTCCTTGTCCTCGTAGCGCCAACTGAACTGCCGAGGAGGCTCGCCCAGGCAGAGCACGAGGATCCGGTAGACGTCCTTGAGCGCCGCCATCTTCTCCTGCCGCAACCGGGCCACGTCGGCCCCCGAGGCGGCCGCCTTGCGGATCGCCACGATCCCCTTGCGCACCCGGACGTCCAGCAGGGCGTTCATGGCGTCGGTGTGCGAGGCGCTCCAGGTGTCCGGCATGACGCTCTTGGGCACGAGGCCGTACTTGTCCACGAGGGCCAGGACGTAGTTCCAGTCTCCCCCATCGGGCACGGGGTCCTTGAGGAGGAGCGCATTCTTGCGGCTGTCCGGCGGCTCGTTCCGGAGGGCGATGGCCAGCTCGAGGGTCCGGTTGGCCCTCTCCAGCTTGTCGTAGAACTGGGAGTAGGCCTGGGAGAACTCGAAGTTCTCCAGCTTGTATTTGGCCATCACCGCCGGGCGCAGGACATTCAGACCCGCAAAGAGCCAGCAGCGCCCCGTCTGCTCCTGGTTGGTGATCTTGCCGGCCGCGATCACGTGCGTGAAGAGCGTATCCTGCTGCCTCGCCTTCTGGAGGTCCGTCACCACGTTTTGAAGGTCCGTGGAAGCCAGCGCGTTCTGGGCCGCCCGCAGGGCGGGCGTCTGGACGAGCGAGCCCTGGATTTCGCCGAGGGCCTTGGCATCCAGCCCGGCCGCGGCGCTGGGCTCCTCTCCGGGTCCCGGTACATACTGCGCCATCGCCCCGGCGGAGCCCGCCAGAACAAAGGCCGCGGTCAGCATCGGCATCATAGTGCCCTTGAGTCGCATCTCCTTCCACCTCCCCGCGTGCTCGCAGGAATCGCTCCGGGACAGGCCCCGAAACGGCTCCGCTTCGGTTGGTTAGGATACACCGCGCCTCGGCGTGCAACCAAGTCTCCTCCGGGCATACAATGCCCCGCGGGCCCGTTGCGGCCCCAGCCACGAGGAAGGAGGTCCCATGCTCCGCCTGCGCCGTTGCCTGCCGATGGTTCTCTTGGCCTTCCTGCTCTTCGGAACAGCTCCCATGGCCGCCCCCGTGCCGACCAACCTCACCGTGGAGGAGGCCCTGGCCATCGGGTCGGCCTCTCCCCTGCCGAGCGAGCTGCAGTGGATGCCCGACGGGGTCCGCTTCTGCTACTTCGCCCCCCACGCCTACGGCGAGGCGGCGGACCTCATGAGCTACGACCTCCGGCCCGGCAAGGCCTCTCCATTGCTGACCCAGGAACAGTTCCGCAAGGCCCTCGGCGGATTGGCCCAACTCTCCTCCGAGAAGCTGAGCGAGGCCAAGTTCACGGGCTACCGGCTCTCTCACGCGGGCCGCTATCTGCTGCTGCAGGGCAACGAGGGCTGTTTCGTCTGGGACCTCTCCGAACACACCTTGACTCGCGTCACACCGGCCGGCGAGGAGGCGGGGGGGCTCGCCTGGTCCCCCGACGACAGCCGGCTGGCCTATACCGAGGGCGGCAATCTCTGGGTGGTGGACCGCGCCACCGGAGCCAGGAAGCTGTTGGCCGAGGGGAAGTCTCCCCTCGTGACCTGCGGGGCTCCCGACTGGCTCTACGGCGAAGAGCTGGACATGACGACGGCCTTCTGGTGGTCTCCCGACGGCTCCCACATCGCCTACCTCCGCTTCGACGAGACGGGCGTGCCCACCTACCCCATCGTGGATCAGCGCGAACTCCAGCCGGGCGTGCGGCAGCAGTTCTACCCCCGCCCCGGCGATCCCAACCCGGCCGTGAGCCTCTGGGTCGTCCCGGCGGGGGGTGGCGGCACGGCCGTTGCGATTCCCGGCGCCGAGTCGGGCCAGGGGTACCTGCCGAGGGTCGCCTGGGTGCCGGGCGGAAGGACGCTCACCTACGAGCTGCTGGACCGCGGCCAGCAGAAGCTGACCCTGTACGCGGCCCCCCTGGACGGCTCCCCATCGAGCCAGATCCTCCAGGAGAGCTCCTCCACCTGGGTGAATGTTCTCGAGACCCCGCGCTTCCTCAAGGACGGCAGGCGGTTTCTCTGGCTGAGCGAGCGGGACGGATTCGCCCACATCTATCTATATGACCTCCGGCAGGGGCTGGTCCGCCGGCTCACCGGTGGTCCGTGGGTAGTGGATGGCATCCTCGCGGTGGCCCCCTCGGAGAAGACGGTCTTCTTCTCCGCCAACAAGGATGAGACCACCGGCCGCCAGGTCTGCTCGGTGAGCCTGGACGGCAAGGATCTGAAGACCGTCTCCAAGGGCGAGGGATGGCATGAGGCCATCTTCTCGCCGTCGGCCAAGGAGTACCTGGACGACTACTCCCGGGCGGGGGTTCCGGCGGACCTCACCCTCACGAATACCGCCACCGGGAGGCAGCATCTCGTGGCGGCCGGTCAGACGGGCTTCCTCCGGACCTATGGCTTCGTGAAGCCCGAGTTCATGACCCTGCGCGCGGCCGACGGGACCGTCCTGCACGCCGAGGTCATCAAACCCAGGGACTACGTCCCCGGCCGCCGCTACCCGGCCGTCGTGGAGGTCTACGGAGGGCCGGACTTCCAGATCGTCCAGGACCGCTTCGAGCCGCGCTGGGCCACCATCGACCAGCTCTTCGCCCAAGCCGGCTTCGTCTACTTCATGCTCGACAACCGCGGCTCCAGCCGGCGCGGGACCGCCTTCGAGGGGGTGCTTCTGGACAGGATGGGGAAGAGCGAGCTGGAGGATCAGCTCGCCGGAGTAGAGGCCTTGAAACGACTGCCGTACGTGGACCCCCAGCGGATCGGCGTCTGGGGCTGGAGCTACGGCGGCTTCATGACCCTCTACTCCCTCACCCATACGGATGCCTTCCGATGCGGCGTCTCGGTGGCGCCGGTCACCAACTGGCTCAACTACGACACCTGCTACACGGAGCGCTACCTCAAGCTTCCCAAGGACGATGAAGCGGGGTACACGAAGAGCTCGCCGGTCCACGACGCGGCGAAGCTGCACGGCGCCCTGCTCATCGCCCAGGGGCTCGTGGACGACAACGTTCACTTCGGGAACAGCGCCCAGATGGTGAGCGCCCTCTACGCCGCAGCCAGGCCCTTCGACATGGCCTACTACCCCGGCATGGACCACGGCATCAAGGGGCCAGCGGAGAGGACCGATCTCTTCAAGCGGATCCTCGCGTTCTTCGAGCGGCACCTGGCCGAGGGCGGGAGCAGACGCTGACGGCGGCGGGCGATCAGCGGTCCCCGCGCTCCACGGTCGCCCAGTGGTTCACGGGGCCGTGGCCGCCGCCGAGTCCCGGTGCGGTGCGGATCGCCTCCGTGATGAAGGCTTTGGCCTCGCTCAGGGCCTCCCGCAACGGTGCTCCACGCGCGAGCATGGCCGTCAGGGCGGCGGAGAAGGTGCAGCCTGTGCCGTGGGTGTGGCGATCGGGACCGCGGGCCCCCTCCAGGGGCCACCACTCCTTCCCGTCCCAGACGAAGTCCACACAGAGCCCCGCAGGGTTGGCCGGGCTGTGCCCCCCCTTCATGACCACCACCTCGGGGCCGAGGCCCCGGATGGTCTCGGCCGCCGCCCTCAGGTCGGCCTCCGTCCGGAGGGACCGTCCGACGAGCGCTTCCGCCTCGGGGACGTTGGGCGTCACGAGGCGGGCGAGGGGAAAGAGTTCCCGGACCAGAACCTCCACCGCCTCGGGTGCGATGAGCGGGTCTCCGCTCTTGGCCCTCATCACGGGATCGACCACGAGGTTCCCCGCCCCCTGCGCGCGCAGGCGGGCCGCGACGGCCGTGATCACGGCCGCATCCACGAGCATGCCCGTCTTGACGGCGTCCGCCCCGATGTCGCTCAGGCAACTGTCGATCTGCCGGGCCACCATGTCGGGCGTCACGGCCGCCCACCCCTGAACGCCCACGGTGTTCTCGGCCACCACGGCCGTCACCGCCGACATGCCGAAGACTCCGAAGCGGTGAAAGGTCTTCAGGTCCGCCTGTATGCCCGCCCCGCCGCTGCAGTCCGACCCTGCAATCGTCAGCGCCCTCGCCATCGTCCCCATGACGTCCTCCTCTCGTCGGATCGACAGTGTACTTCCGGTACGGTGGAGGGTGGAGAGGAAGGCGCGACCACCCGTCCGGCTCTGCTGACGCTCGGACTTCGCCATCCCCCTCCTACCGGTCCCGGTGTCGTGGTGCCTTGGTGGTCATTCTCCTTCCCGGCAGTTCGGCTCCGAAGTCCCTTGCCGCTGAGGCTGGCGCTGGAGTAAGGTGGGATGCCGCCCGGCCTCCGCAGGGGCGGAGGAGGCCCCCTCGTGATCGCATCCAGGCTCGGCGAACTGGCCGCTCTGCTCACGGCCGTGGTGTGGGCCTTCACCGCCCTCTACTTCACGCTGGCCAGCACCCGAGTCGGGGCGCTGGCGGTGAACAGAACCCGGCTGGTCTTCGCGGTGCTCCTGCTGGGGGCGACGCACCTTCTCTTCTACGGAACGCTCCTCCCCCTCTCCGCTCCCCTGGAGAGCTGGCTGTGGCTGGGCCTGTCGGGGCTCATCGGCCTGACCCTCGGGGACAGCTTCCTCTTCCAATCCTACATCGAGCTCGGCCCGCGAAAGGCCACGCTGATCATGTCCTCCTGGCCCATCTTCTCGGCGTTGATGGGCATCGCCTTCCTGGGAGAGTCCCTCACCTGGCTGGAGTTCCTGGGCATCCTCGTGACCCTGGCCGGCATCTCGTGGGTGGTGCTCGAAAGGAGCCCCACGGCCGGCCCGGTCAGAAACGGAAGGCTCGGCCGAGGCACGGCCTTCGCGCTCGGCGGGGCGCTCTGCCAAGCCGCGGGGCTGGTGGCGGCCAAAGAGGGCCTGAGGGAGGGCGTGAGCTCTCTCTCCGGGACCCTCATCCGTATGGTCGTGGCGACCTTCGGCATCCTCATCGTGACCGTGGCCCTCGGCGGCGTGAGGGAGAGCTTCGACAAGCTGAGGGACCGCCGGGCCCTGCTCTATACGGCCTGCGGCGCCGCCACGGGGCCCTTCGTGGGGGTCTGGCTTTCCCTGTACGCCGTGAGCCACGCCAAGGTGGGGGTGGCATCGGCGCTCATGGCCCCCGTACCCGTCCTCCTCCTCCCCCTGGTATGGATCTTCTTCAAGGAACGTATTTCCAGGCGCGCGTTCTTGGGAACCCTCGTGGCCTTTCTGGGGGTGGCCATTCTCCTGCTGGAGAACTGACCGCCCGTCACCCGATCGGCCGACCCTCCTTTCGCTTCCATAACTCGTACCGCGCCTTTTGGTAGATCGGTTCGAAGCACCGCGTCAGGTAGCTCCGCCACGCCTCTCCCCCGCGGAAGCCGGCGGGCTGGGCGATGTCGTTCGGCGCGCCAATCGATCTCCTCCGGCCGTGCCCGCCGCCCCGCCTCTTGCGACCATGCCGTCTCCTTCTCGCAGCCTAGCGCGGGCGGCGCTTCCCGACCAGGTCACCCGTTTTCCGCTTCGTCTCCAGCCCCCGCTCGAAGGCTCTTGACTTCGGCTTCAAAAGGTCTATATTTGCCACAAGTTCAAAGCAGGCGGGCGGTCCGCGGTGCTTTGGAACGATAGAAGCAGGAGGGGCCGGGATCGGTTCCCGGCGAACAGGATGGAACAGGAACAGCCACCAAGTCCCGCCGCCCTCAAGAAGAAGAGGGCATTACAATATGTCGGATCCTTTGGCCTCGCTCATTTCCAGCGAGGCATTGTCGTTTCTGGAGACCTAGTCGGCGAGGCGCCCGGCATGGAGCTGGGGCCGCAGGGAGGCCGCCATGCTGGATAGTCCAGCACCATCATCATCCCTTTCAGGAAGGTCGTCCTATTTCCCCGAGGCCACCGATGAGCAGTGGAACGATTGGCGGTGGCAGTACCGAAACCGCGTCAAGGATCTCGAGACCCTCCACCGCCTCCTTCCCTACTCCAAGAGCGAGTACCAGCAGCTCAAGCTCCTCGCGCCCAGTCTGCACGTCGGCATCCCTCCTTACTACCTGAGCCTCATCGATCCGAGCGATCCCGAGGACCCCGTTCGCAAGCAGGCCGTCCCCTCGATCCTGGAATACACCTACCGGAGCGTGGGCATCGACGACCCCCTGGGCGAGGATGCCGACATGCCGGTGGAGGGGCTGGTGCACAGGTATCCCGACCGCTGCCTCTTCATCGCCACCAACATGTGCCCCATGTACTGCCGCCACTGCACCCGTCGCCGGGAGTGGGAGGACGGCGAGCTGCCGAAGAACCGCCAGCAGCTCGACGCCATGATCGACTACATCCGGCGCAGCCCGCAGATCCGTGACGTCATCTTCTCGGGGGGCGACCCCCTCTCCCTTCCGCTGCCGGTGCTCGACTACTGCCTCACGGAGCTCCGCAAGATTTCTCACGTGGAGATCATCCGCATCGGCACGCGGTTCCCCGTGGTCCTTCCTCAGCGCATCACGGATGAGCTGGTTGGCATTCTCGGGAAGCACCTGCCCGTCTGGATGAACACCCACTTCAACCATCCCAACGAACTGACCCCCGAGGCCGCCGCCGCCTGCCGCAAGGTCCTCTCCGCCGGCATCCCGGTGAACAACCAGTCCGTGCTCATGCGGGGGGTGAACGACAGCGCACAGACCATGCTCAGGCTCTGCCAAGGGCTCCTGAAGATGGGAGTCCGCCCCTACTACCTCTTCCAGTGCGACCCCATCCACGGGGCCGAACACCTGAGAACCTCCGTCTGGACCGGCGTGGAGATCATCGAGAAGATGCGCGGGTGGACCTCGGGGCTCGCCATCCCCACCTTCGTCGTAGACACGGAAGGCGGAGGCAAGGTTCCCATCACCTCCAACTACATCATGTACGCCACCGAGGATACGCTCGTTCTGCGCAACTACGAAGGCAAGATCTTCCCCTACAGGAACCCCGCTCCCGCGGTCCGAAGCAAACCAAGGCGCCCGGTGGCCCAGCCCGCCCAGGGCCGCTCCAGCCGCGGCACCCGTCCCCACCTCGCCCAGATCAGGTCCACCCCCGATGCGAATCGGTCTGACGTTTGACATGAAGCCCGCGGGGAGCCCGGTTCCCTCCGGGCTCCCCGATGATCTCTTCGAGGAGTACGATCCACCTTCAACCGTAGGGGCCATCGAAGCGGCCATCGCGGAATGCGGCCATGAGGTGGTGCGCCTGGGCGGTGGGCGGGAGTTCCTGGAGCGGGTGCTCCACGAGCCCGTGGACTTCGTCTTCAACATCGCCGAGGGGCGCGGCACCTTCAGGAGCCGTGAGGGCCAGGTGCCTTCGGTGCTGGAGATGCTCGGCATACCCTACAGCTTCTCCGACCCTCTCACTCTCGCCATCAGCCTGGATAAGCCACTCACCAAGCGCCTCGTGGCCGCCGCCGGAGTGGCGGTGGCGCCCGACTGGGTCGTGGAGAGCGAATCGGATCTCGCCCGCCTGCTCCGGAGCGACCCTCCCTTTCCACTCTTCGCCAAGCCAGCCTTCGAGGGCTCCTCCAAGGGAATCCGCGGCAGTTCCCGCCTGGAGGGGGCCAGGCAACTGAAGGAGACGGTCGGGGAGATGCTGCGCTCCTACGGTCAGCCCGTGATGGTGGAAGGCTTCGTGGCCGGCGACGAGTACACCGTCGGCATCATCGGGAACTCCCCGCCCGAGGCCATCGGCGCCATGAGGATACGGCCCAGGAGCGGCACGGACCCTGACTTCGTCTATTCCATCGAAGTAAAGCGCGACTGGGAGAACCAGGTCGCCTACGACGTTCCTCCGCCGCTGCCGCCGGAACTGCTGGCGCGACTCTACGCCGACGCGGTCAAGGCCTTTTCCGCGATCGGCTGCCGGGACGTGGCCAGGGTGGACTTCCGAATCCGCGAAGGCGTGCCCGTCTTCCTGGAAATCAATCCCCTGCCCGGACTCTCTCCGGCCTACGGCGACCTTCCCATCCTCTCGCGGGGCATGGGTCTTGACTACCCGGCGCTGATGTCGCGCATACTGGCGGCCGCCTTCGCCCGCTGCGGACTGGCGTGAGGCAGGGAATGCACCAGGAAGACGACGTTCGGGGCGGAACCATGCCGGCTGCGGTGACCCTCATCCACAACACGAGCGATCAGTCCCTCCCCGAGAGCGCCGCCGAGGAGGGAGTCATGGAGACCGTGGAGGCGGTCGAGCAGGTCCTGTGCGAACAAGGCCGGAGCGTCTTTCGGCTGCCCCTCACGGCTCCCCTGTCCGCCGCAGCGCTGACCTTGGAGCGATTGTCCAAGGGCTCCTTGGTCTTCAACCTGTTCGAGGGCTTCCCCGGCGATCCCTCCAGCGAGGTCCAGGTGGGTCTCCTGCTCAAGGCCCTGGCGCTGAGGGCCACCGGATGCCCGCCCGTGGCCATGCACCTGGGACTTCACAAGCCATTGGCCAAGCGCCTGCTCTCGGCCGAGGGGGTTCCCACGGCCGCGGGCCTGCACGTTCGGCGGATCGAGGAGGTGCCGGAGTCCCTCCCCTTCCCATTCCCCGTCTTCCTCAAGCCCGCCGTCAATGACGCGAGCCACGGCATCGGGCCATCGAGCGTCGTGCAAGACCGCGCCTCCCTCATCGAGAGGCTGGACGATCTCCTGGACCGGTTCCCACAGGGCGTCCTCGTGGAGAGCTTCCTGGCCGGGCGGGAGCTGAACTGCTCGGTGGTGGAGACGGCGGAGGGCCCCCACCCGCTGCCGCCCTCCCTGGTAGACTACTCCGCCCTCTCTCCGGGATACCCTCCGGTCCTGACCTTCGAGGCCAAGTGGGCGCCCGAGAGCCCCGTCTACCAGCAGACCCCGACCCTCTGCCCGGCTCCGGTGGAGCCCGAGCTCTCGAACCGAGTGCAGCAGCTCGCCGTGCTCTCCTACCGGGCCCTGGGTTGCCGGGGTTATGCTCGCGTGGACCTGCGCGAGGACGGCGAGGGTTCGCTGTGCGTTCTGGAGGTGAATCCCAATCCGGACCTCGCCCCCTCCGCGGGGTTGGCCAAACAGGCCCGAGCCGAGGGCTGGGATTACGCCCACCTCGTTTCGACCATCCTCGGCTCTGCCGAGAAGGGGGAGCCATGGACCTTCGAATGAGAGCGCTCAGGCGGGAGGACAGATCGGAATTGAAGGAGATGCTGGAACGGGCGGGAGTCTTCCGGCCGGAGGAGATCGAGGTCGCCCTCGAACTCATCGACGTGGCGCTGGCGAAACCGGGACAGACCGACTACGCCTTCCTCGTGGCCGAGGGGGAAGGCAAAGTGGCGGGGTACGCCTGCTGGGGGGCCACGCCGTGCACGCTGGGGACCTTCGACCTCTACTGGATCGCCGCGGACCCGGCCTGCCACGGCAAGGGGGCGGGCCACGCCCTCCTCCTTCGGGCGGAGGAGGACATGCGCCGTCGCGGCGGCAGGCTCTGCATCATCGAGACCTCCTCGCTGCCGCAGTACAAGCCGGCGAGGCGGTTCTACCTGCGCCACGGATACAAGGTGGCCGCCGAGATACAGGATTTCTACGCGCCGGGCGATCACCGCGTCATCTTCACCCGCGTGCTGGGGGGGGAGATGATGGGGGATGATAGATGATAGATGATAGATGATGGATGATGGATGATGGATGAGGGATGATGGATGAGAGATGATGGATGAGAGATGGAAAATGCCAAACTCTAAATCCCATCGCGCCCAGTTCCTTTCAATTCGCATTTTGCATTTCACAATTCGCCTTCCCCCCCAACCTTGCGAAGGCGCGGGTCTGGTATCTATAATCGGCAATGAATGGAGGTGTGCTATGAAAATGCGCTGGGGCACGAGGCTCACATCGGTGTTGAGCGCGGTTCTCCTGTTGGTTTTTCTGGCGGCCTGCGCCAAGAAGGCTCCTCCGGCCTCGACGCCCTCCGCGGCCGAAAACCCCTCCTCAACTGGACCCGCCACCGGCTGGACACCTGAGGCCCCCACGCCCTCCCTCGCCGTGGAGAGCAGCGCGGACGCATTCAACAAGCAGGGAGTTCTCAAGCGCATTCATTTCGACACGGACAAGTGGGCCATCCGTCCCGAAGACCGCGAGATCCTCAAGCAGAATGCGGCCTGGCTGCTGGCGCATCCCCAGTTCCAGGTCATCGTCGAGGGAAACTGCGACGAGCGCAATACCGAGGCCTACAACCTCGCCCTCGGCGAGCGCCGGGCCAATGCCGCCAAGGAGTATCTGATCGGCCTCGGCGTGGCGGCCAATCACATTCAGACGGTCTCCTACGGAAAATCGCACCCCCTGTGCACCGAGCATGACGAGACTTGCTGGCAGGAGAACCGCCGCGACGACTTCGTGCTTCAGCACATGAAGTAAGACCGATGCGTCGAACCTCCATTCTCATCTGTACCCTGGTTTTCGTGGTGCCTCTGTCTCTTCTGGCGGGGACCCGGGATGACATCGACCGCCTGGACCAGCAGGTGGCGACCTTGAACCAGCAGGTCCAGCAGATCCAGGGGCAGGTGGCCGCCATTCAGAAGAGCCTCCAGGAGATGAACGGCCGGCTGGACGCCATCGCGCGCTCGGCCCAGACGGCCGATCTCCGGGCGGATGTAGAGGATCTCAAGGCTCAGGTCGAGGTCCTCTCGACCCAGCTCGGACAGTTGAAGTCCGGGGGGCAGGAGCGCTCTCCCGCGCCCCCCTTGACCGCGACGGCACCCGCGCCCGCCGCTGAGCCGCAGGGCCGGCAGCCTCAAACCGCCAATGCGCCTCCGGAGAAACCCGCGGCACCGCAGCCGCCCGCCGCCCAGCCCGCCCCCCCTGGCGGACCTCTCCAGGGGACCAGCCCCGAACTGTACAACCAAGCCTACAGCGACTACCTGCAGGGCAAGTACGACCTGGCCTCCTCGGAGTTCCAGCAGTTCATGGAGGCCTTCCCCAATGATCCCAAGGCGGGAAACTGCCAGTTCTGGATGGGGCAGTGCGCCTACAACCAGAAGAGGTATGCCGACGCCCAGCAGGCCTTCGAGGCGGTGATCGAGCGATACCCCGCCAGTCCCAAGGTCCTGGCGGCGCGCCTGAAATTAGGCCTGACCTACCTTTCCTTGAACGAGACGGCCCAGGGCATCGCCACCCTCAAGGCTCTGATCCAGGCCGCGCCCAACAGCGACGAAGCGCTCATCGCGAAGGACCGGCTCTCCAGGCTCCAGGCGCCCTAGAGAGGGGTACCGCCCAGAGGGTGGACTCCGGCGGCCGGTTGACGAAGCCGGCCGCTTTGTCATGCCCTGGGTTGGAATTCCACCGCGCGCCCGGAGGGACCAGGTCCACCGCGGAGGCCCGGCGCCGAGCTCTTCCCCCCGCGGGGCTGCCGTAGGACGAGGGCCCTCACCAGGAGCCAGGCCCCACGTGGCGAGAGTGATCACTTGATCCCCTCCTCCATAGCGGGATGGGGGTGATCGCCCCAATTCCGCGATAGCGGCTCAACGCCTGCGTAGGAGCGGCGCCTCGCCGCGAACCGGGTGACCCTGCGACCAGGATGCGGTGCCCGCGTACGGTCCGTCGCGCCGGGGGCGGCGCTCCTACGAGTGCAATTCCATCGCGGAATTTGGTGATCGCGAAGCGGAGGACTTCCTCGGCAAAGTCGCTTACAATGGTGCTTTCTTGCTTGCGCACCAGCCCGGACGCGATGCATCGCACCACCACGCTCGCACCAGACAGCCGCGCTCCGCGCGAGAGGTTGGGACGGAGGGACGGGGACCCATGGCCCCGGATGAACTGGCGGACTACGACGATGCCCTGCTCATGGCCGATACGGGCCGGGGCGGCCGCGAAGCCTTCGCGGCCCTGATCCGACGCCATCAGCACGCCGTTCTGGCCATCGCCTATCGGTTCCTCGGCGATCGAAGCGATGCGGAGGATGTGGCCCAGGAGGTCTTCCTCCGCCTCTGGGGCGCCGCGCCCCGCTACCGTCCGGACAAGCCCCTGCCCGCCTTCCTGCGGACCCTGACCGTCCACCTCTGCCTGGACCGGCGGCGGAAAGCCCGTCCGCTGGTCCTCATGGACGATCTGGAGCCGGCGGGCTCGCAGAACCCCGAAGCGGAGCTGGACGCGGCGGAGCGGCGCCGCGCCCTCTCCGCCGCCCTCTCCCGGCTCCCCTCGGCCCAGCGCATGGCCATCGTCCTCTTCCACATGGAAGGGCTGAGCGTCCGGGAGGTGGCCGACCTTTTGGAGACCTCCCCCAAGGCCGCGGAGTCCCTTCTGTCGCGCGCCAGGTCGTCGCTTCGCGCGGGCCTCGGCGCCATGCTGTCCCCGCGGGGACCATCCCAACGGCCCGAAGGATTTTCCGATCCCGTTCGTTAATCCAATCTGAGGAGGAAGCCATGCGGTGCAGAGCGGCAAGAAAGAGGATTTCCGCGCTCGGGGGCCCGGTCGGCGGGGCGCTCGATTCCGTCCTCTTGGACCACCTCTCCTCGTGCTCCGGCTGTGCGGAGGAATATCGGAGGCACCGCGTGCTGTTGGTCCGACTCGCCGATGGGATGCCCCTGCCGCCCTTCCGGGACCTGGCCCCCTCGGTGCTCGCCGCGCTGCCGGTCCGCCGGATCGCCTGGGATAACGCCTGGCGCTGGGGCGTGGCCGCGGTCCTGGTGCTGGGCGCGCTTTCCGCCGGCTACCTGATGGGCGGGCACTGGCTCTCCTCTTCCCCGGCACTCCCTCCAGCCGGAATGGCCTCCACCTATCAGGAGGCCCTCTCCGGGCTGCCCTCCGGATCGGTGGAGATCGCCTACGTCAGCACCGCCGGCCCCACGTCGAGCCAAGGCGGTGCCCGATGATACGCCGAAGCTGGATGGGATTCCTGCTGGCGGGTTCCCTTTGCCTCAACGTCGGATTCCTGGCGGCCTACGGGGTACAGTGGTATCGTCACGGCCACAGGAGCCGTTCGGACTGGGAAGCCTCGTTCCCCCCCGAGGTTCGAACCCGCCTCGATGCCAACTATGAGCACTTTCGGGAACGGCTCGCTCCCATGCAGGCCCAAGTGGCCGCGGAGAGAGCCAGGCTCCTGGATCTGCTCGCCTCTGAAAACCCCTCGCCCGCGGCTATAGCGGACCAGCAGGCCCGCATCGTTACCATGGTGGACCGGGTCGTTCGACTGGTCACTCAGCACCTCATGGATCAGAAGAGGCTGCTCACGCCCGATCAACAGCGACTATTCTTTGACCACATCCGAAGGCGGGTTCGGCAGCACAACCGCCGCCTTCCCGAGCCTAACGAGGAGAGCCACAAGTGAATCGACCTGACAAGATCGTGTCCTCGGCACGCTGGTCGGCCGTCATCCTTCCGGTCCTGCTGTTTGCCCTCGGCGCCACGGCCTCCGGTCCACCGGCCGAAGCTCCGCCCGCCCTTCCCGGTCATCCCCTGAGCCTGCGGGAGTGCGTCCGGCTGGCCGTGGCCCAGAACCCCAGCACCGCCGCCCTGCTGCACTCGGGTCGCGCGGCCATGGCCCGCATCGGCAGCGCCCGCAGCGCCTACTGGCCGACGCTCGACCTGACTGGCAGCCTGAGCCGCTCGTACACGGAGCCTTCGAGCCGCACCTATAGGCTGCCCGGCGCCCCTTCCACGTCGACGAGCGACAGCGCCGCCCTCTCCAGCCAGTACACGCTGTGGGACTCCGGCCAGCGAAAGGCCTCTGTCGCCACGGCCCAGGCGAGCTACGCCTCCAGCGACTACCAGTTCAAGGCCACGGTGCAGGACCTGGCGCTCTCCGTGGAGACGGCCTACTACGCTCTGGAGGGCGCCCAGTGGAACCTTCAGGTGGCAGAGGACACGGCCAAACAGACGCAATTCCATCTGGACATGGCCCAGGCCCAGTTCGATCACGGCCTGGTGCCCCGCTCCGACGTCCTGCAGGCGGCCACGGCCAACGCCAACGCCACCCTCGGCGTGATTCAGGCCAAGAGCGCGGTCACGAGCGGTCGGACCGCCCTGGCCGTCCTCATGGGCTTCCCGGCCGACTCCTCCTTCGAGATCCCGGCCTCGGACCACAACGCCCCGCTTCCCGAGGTGCCCGACTGGCGGAGCGGAAGGGAGCGCGCCATGGCCACCCTCCCCGAGATCAAGGCGGCCTTCGAGAACAGCGAGTCCTTCCGGTTCGCCCTGAGACAGGCCGAGGTCGCCTACCGGCCCACCGTCACCGCGGACGGCTCCTACGGCCGCTTCGACAACGGCCAGTGGCCGAACCTGGAGGATTGGGGCGTGGGCCTGACGGTGCACGTCCCGCTCTTCACCGGCTATGCGCGCACCTGGCAGGTGGTGCAGGCCAAGGAGAGCTGGGAGGGTTCCAAGATGGGCCTGCGCGACACCCAGCTCACCTCCGAGAAGAGCGCCTACGACGCCCGGACCCAGCTCGAGACCGCGATCGAATCGGTGAAGGCCTCCGAATCCCTCGTGAAGAGCGCCGTGGAGAACGCCGACGTGGCGGCGGGCCAGTACAAGAACGGCCTGGGCACCATGACCAACGTGGTGGATGCCACCACGGCCCTCCAAAATGCGAGGTACCAGCTCGTTTCGGCCCGCCTCTCCGTCCTGACGGCGCAGGCGGCCTGGGATCGGACCACCGGCGTGGACCTGCTCCGGGGCGCCGAGTTGCCTTCCACCTCCGTCACCGCGGGGGACGTGCCCGTCCCCTCCTCCGGACCGAATCCCATGGGAGAAACCAAGCCATGAGCCTCTCTCGCCGATCCCTGCTGGCCCCTTCGCTGATCCTGGGCCTGGCGCTGCTGGGCGCCTGCAAGCACCGTAGCCAAACCCCGCCGGGGAGCCTCGTCCCCGTGAAAGAGATGAACCTGCCCTCCCAAGTCATCGCCACGGGCACCGTGACGCCCCGCGTCGGGGCCGAGGTGCCCGTCGGCCCCCGCGTCTCCGGAACGTTGAAGAAGCTCTACGTGCAGATCGGGGACGTGGTGAAGAAGGGCGAGGTCCTGGGCGTCCTGGAGGAGAAGGACCTGGAGGCCAACGTGGTCGGCGCTCAGGCCTCCCTGGCCGCCGCCCGGGCCGCCGAGGTTTACGCCCAGGCCAACTACGACCGGCTCGTGGCTCTCTTGCCCAAAGGTTACGTCTCTCAGGATTCGGTGGACGTGGCCCGCCAGAACCGTGATTCGGCCGTGGCGAACGTCAACAGGGCCAAGGCGCAGCTCGATTACGCCAAGATCCAGTACTCCTACGCGACCGTGAGGGCTCCCATCGACGGCGTCGTCGAGTCGGTCTCCACGCAGGAGGGCTCCACCGTGGCGGCCACCTTCAGCGCGCCCACCTTCGTCACGATCCTCGACCCCACGCGCCTTGAAGTGGACGCCTACGTGGACGAGGTGGACATCGGCGGCGTGAAGGTCGGGCAGGAGGCCACCTTCACCGTGGATGCCTACCCCAACAAGGCCTTCAAGGGGAAGGTGGAGGCCATTCACCCGCAGGCCGTGATCCAGGACAACGTGGTCAACTACGACGTCATCATCGGCATCAGCGACTCCTTCGTCGGCCTGCTTCGCCCCACCATGACCGCCAACGTGACCATCACCCTCAACACGCTCAACGGCGTGCTCGCGATCCCCATGCGGGCCGTCAAGCGCGAGAACGGGAAGACCTTCGTCATGGTCCCGGCCGGAAACGGCAAGGGGCTCGTCCAGCGGCCCGTGACGCTCGGGCGCGAGTCCGGGGATTACGTGCAGGTCAAGGCGGGCCTCTCGGTGGGCGACAAGGTCTTCGAGCCGGGCGGCCGGAGCGGCCCCGAAACGCAGATGTGAGCGGAGAGGGGAGCGGTCCGGACCGGCCGCTCCCCTTCTCCCCAAAGCCCTATCATCCGCATCGCGGAAGGAACGCACCATGATCGAACTGAGCAAGATCGGCAAGACCTACCTCACCGGCGGGGTCGAGACGCCGGTCCTCCACGCCATCGACTTCACCGTGGAGGAGGGCGAATTCGTGGCCCTCATGGGACCCTCGGGAACGGGCAAGAGCACCCTCATGAACATCCTGGGGCTCCTCGACCGGCCCACCGGCGGCACCTACCGGCTGGCGGGACAGGACCTCACCACCCTGGACGACAACGGCCTCTCGGCCATCCGGAACAAGCGCATCGGCTTCGTCTTCCAGCTCTTTCACCTGCTCCCCAGGGTGAGCGTCCTCCAGAATGTCCTGCTCCCCTTCCTCTACACCGAACCCTACCCGCCGGACGCCAAGGAGCGCGCCCGGGCTCTGCTCCAGTCGGTAGGCCTGGGTGAGCGCATGAACTTCAAGCCGAACGCCCTCTCCGGCGGCCAGCAGCAGCGCGTCGCCATCGCTCGCGCCCTCGTGAACGAGCCCTCCATCATCCTCGCCGACGAGCCCACGGGCAACCTCGATTCGGTGGCCAGCGGGGAGATCTTGGAGATCTTCGACCGCATCCACCGGGAGGGCCGGACCATCGTCATGGTCACCCATGAGCCCGACGTGGCCGCCCACGCCCAGCGCGTCATCACGCTCAAAGACGGGGCCGTGGCGAGCGATGAGCGCAGGAACTGAGCCATGAGCGCCGCAGACATCGCCCTTGACGTGACTTCCGCCAGGAGAAGCCGGGCGAAGAGGCTCCGCCCCGTCCGCATGCTCCGCCTGGCCCGCCACGCGGCCGGAGCCCTCTGGAGCCAGAAGGCCAAGGCCTTCCTGATGATGATCGGCACGGCGGTGGGCATCATGCTCCTGACGGCCGTCGTGGGGCTCAGCGCGGGTGTCCAGAACCGCATCAACCAGATCACGGCCTTTTTCGGTCCGCGCTCCATCATGGTCTTCGCGGGGGGCGGGCACCTGCACGGGGCGGGGGGACGGGCCGAAGCCGGCACCACGCTCAAGCTCCAGGATGCCCAGGCCATCCAGAACCAGTATGGCTACGAGGCCGTGGTGGCCCCCGGCATCTTTTCCGGCGACACCAACGTGAAGGCCGGGGGCGTGGGGACCCAGACGCACCTCGTCTGCTCGACCCCGGACTACGCGGAGGCCTTCGACTGGTACGTCCAGGAGGGCGCGCCCATCGACAGCGACGACGAGCGCTCCATGGCCCGGGTGGCCGTGCTGGGCACCACCGTGGCAACCAACGTCTTCGGCGCCGAGGACCCCATCGGCAAGCACATCTTCATCAACAACGTCCCCTTCGTCGTCAAGGGGCTCCTGACCTCCAAGGGCACGAGCGCCATGGGCTTCGACCAGGACGATCGCATCTGGATCCCGCTCTCCACGGGGATGAATCGCGTCCTGCACCAGGACTACATCCGTTTCATCCGTATGAAGGTCCGGCCGGACTACAAGGTCGCCAGCGTCGTGGACCAGATCACGCAACTCATCCGGCAGAGGCACCGCATCGTCCCGCCGGAGCAGGACGACTTCCGCATCATCACGCCCGACTTCATCGCCCAGCGCGTCCAGTCCATGGCCCGCACCACGGAGCTCGTGGGGGGCGCCCTCGCCCTCGTGGCCCTCCTGGTCGGCGGCGTGGTGCTCATGAACATCCTCCTCCTCTCGCTCTCCGAGCGCGTCCCGGAGATCGGCCTCAAGCGGGCCCTCGGAGCCCGCCAGAGGGACATCCTCGTGGAGTTCCTGTCGGAGTCCGTGCTGGTCAGCCTCTTCGGCATGATCCTGGGAGTGCTGCTCGGCCTGCTCCCGGTCCTCCTGATCCCCCGGCTGTTCCCCATGATGCCCATGGCCGTGTCGTGGAAGACCTTCGCCTACGCGGCCCTCTTCTCCACCGGCGTCGGCCTGCTCTTCGGCGTCCAGCCCGCCCGGCGCGCCGCTAAGCTCAACCCCGTGGAGGCGCTTAGGTAGATGATTGATGAAAGATGATTGATGAAAGATGATGGATGAAAGGTGAGGAGGATGCGCCGTACGTTTGGGTTTGAGAAGCTGGAGGTTTATCGGCAGGCCAAAGACCTCATCAAGGAGGTTTACCGGCTTACGCGCTCGTTTCCCGCCGAAGAGCGCTATGGACTTACAAGCCAGATCAAGAGGGCGGCTCTGTCGGTCGCATCAAACCTTGCCGAAGGGCAAGGGCGTCTCAGCCGAAGGGACCAAGCCCACTTTTCGCAGATGGCCTATTCCTCCCTAATGGAAGTTCTCTGCCAAAGCGACATAGCCCACGAACTCGGTTACCTCGGCGCACAGGATCTTGAGGGGATACGACAGATGATCGAGAGCCTAGCCATGAAACTCTCCGCCCTTCACGCCAGCCAAGTTGACCGAAAGGACTCCTCCTCATGACGCGTCCTCGCCCACCCGCCCCCCTTCATTCCTCATCCATCATCCATCATCCATCATCTGGGCTCCTCCCATGAACCTGGCCCGCACTCTCAAGGTCTCCTGGGAGGTCCTGTTGGGCCACAAGATGCGGACGGTGCTCTCCAGCGCCGGCATCGCCATCGGCGTGGCGGCCGTCGTGCTCATGGTGGGAGCCGGGCAGGCGGCGGAGCAGGACGTGGTCGCCAAGGTCCGCAGCATGGGCACCAACCTCCTCGTGGTCCAGGCG
Source organism: Acidobacteriota bacterium (assembly GCA_021787565.1). GTDB lineage: Bacteria > Acidobacteriota > UBA4820 > UBA4820 > DSQY01 > DTPS01. Next base: position 16,174 of record JAJYLT010000014.1, on the reverse strand, counting down.
GGCCGATTCCGCGCCTTCGGCGGACGCCAGCGCCAGGTGGCCACCTTCACGACGCTCACGACGCGAGACGAGCAGGCGCTCCTGCGCCAACTGCCCGACATCGCTCGGATCTCGGGTTTCGTGCAGGGAGGCGTCATCGCCCGCTACAAGGGCGTGCGCACCCAGACCACGCTCGCGGGGGCGGAACCTTCCATCTTCGACATCCGCGACATGACCGCCACCAGTGGCCGCCTCTTTACGAATATGGATGAGCGCTCCTTCCAGCGCGTGGCGGTGGTGGGCCCCACGGTGGTCACCAACGTCTTCGGGGGCGCCGACCCCGTCGGAAAGGTCCTGGAGATCAACAAGGTCCTCGTCCGCGTGATCGGGGTGTGCTCCGCGCGGGGGCAGGACCTGAGCGGCAACGACCAGGACGACATCATCTACGTGCCCCTCTCCACGGCCATGGTGAGCATCTTCCACATGACCTACCTCCAGAGCATCCTCGTGCAGGGCGTCTCGCAGCAAGCGACGGATGGCCTGCCCGCCGAGATCACACCGATCCTGCGAAAGGATCACCGCTTGAAAGAGAGCCAGGACGACGATTTCAGCTTCCAGACGCAGTCCCAGCTCCTCCAATCCGAGACCCAGACGACGCAGGCCTTCACGCTCCTCACGGGCAGCGTGGCGGCGGTCTCCCTCTTCACGGGCGGCGTGGGGATCTTCGCGGTGATGCTCATCTCCATTCGTGAGCGCACGCGCGAGATCGGACTGCGCCGGGCCCTCGGCGGGCGCAAGCGCGACATCCTCACCCAGTTCATCCTGGAGGCCGGCTCTCTGGCGATGCTGGGCGGCCTGTTCGGCGTCCTCGTCGGGATAGGCGGCACGCTGCTGACCTGTCACCTGATGAAGTGGCCACTGGTCTGGCCGTGGACCGCCACCCTTTACGCCACCGGCCTCTCCGTCGGCATGGGCGTTCTGTTCGGCCTCTACCCGGCCATGAAGGCCGCACGCCTCGAACCCGCCGTCGCCCTTCACGCGGCGGGCTGAGCCCGATGGGCTGGGTACCGGTCACCGCCTCGCGACGGCTCCCACAAGAAGCCAAGGCCCTCGTCGTGGGAGCGATCGCCAGATCGCGATCCCTTCGCCGTCGGGCGACGGCTCCCACATGAAGCCTCGAAGCCTTGACCCAGAGAGATGATTTCGTGAACGGTGATTCCCCGAATGGCCCTGCCCCGTCCTCGCCGGCGCGGGCGCTTGCCTTCTGGCGGAGCCTGGCGCCGGCCACGCGCCGCCTGCTCTCGGCCCGCTTCTGGCGGAGCATCAGCCAGGGCGCCCTCGTGGTGGATCTGGCGCTCTACCTGCACGCCCTCGGCTGGCACGGCGTATCCATCGGCCTGGTGCTGAGTGCGGGCGGCCTGGTGGGGGCCGCCCTGAACCTCACCATCGGCATCACGAGCGACCGCCTGCGCCGCAAGCCCTTCCTCCTCGCCTACGAAGCCATGTGCTGCTGCTGTGCCCTGGTGGCCATGGGCACCACCAGCGCCTTCTGGTTGTCGGCGGTCATCATCGTGGCGGGCTTCGGAAAGGGCGCCAACGGTTCCGCCGGCCCCTTCATGCCCGCCGAGCAGGCCTGGCTCGCGGAGGCCATCGTTCCCCAGCGTCGCGGCATGGTCTACAGCCTCAACACGGCCATCGGCTTCGTCGGCATGGCCATCGGCGCCCTCTGCGCGGGCATCCCCGCTTTCCTCGTGACTTCGCTCGGCCGTTCGGGCAGCTTCCGCCCCCTCTTCGGGCTCGTGCTCCTGGGCAACGCCGTCAACGTCGTCCTCCTCATGGGGACGCCCGAAATGCACCGGAGCCGCGGGCACGAGCCTCCCAAACCCCAGCCCAAGAAGCAGCAGAGACGGGAGAACTCCTTCCTCTGGCGGCTCGTGGGCCTGAATGCCTTCAACGGTATGGCCGTGGGCCTCACGGGCCCCCTCATGGCCTACTGGTTTGCCAAGCGCTTCGGCGTAGGCCCGGCGGAGATCGGCCCGGTCCTCGCCGGCGCCTTCGCCATCACGGCCGTGGCCGCCCTGGCCGCCGGCAAGCTGACCGAGCGCATCGGGCTCGTCCGGACGGTGGTCTGGGGACGCACGGGAGGCGTCCTGCTCCTGCTCCTCCTGCCGCTCATGCCCTTCTACGTCCTGGCCTCGCTCCTCTACATGCTCCGATCGGCGCTCAACCGCGGGACCGTCGGCGCCCGCCAGGCCCTCGTCATCTCCTCCGTGCGGGACGAGCGCCGCGGCATGGCATCGAGCCTGAACGCCCTCTCCATGCAGGTGCCCCAGGCCGTGGGCCCGGCCATCACCGGCGCCCTCATCGGAGCGGGCTGGCTGGCCACGCCCTTCTACCTCGCCGCCCTCTTGCAGGGCACCTACGCCCTCCTCTACGGCCGGGCCTTCGCGCCCTATGAGCGCGCCATGACCGCCGAACTCGGCAACGGGCACTGAAGAAAAGGCTTCACCACAGAGGCAGTGAGGCACAGAGGGGTTGGGGATTGGGGATTGATGCGGCAAGCGGGTCTTGCCTCTCATCTCTCATCTCTCATCCATCATCCATCATCCATCATCCTTCCGGAGAAATTCAGGGTGACAGGCCGGGGGGATGGCGGGAGCAATGACGTCCCTCTGGGTTCCACCGCCGAGACCCTTCACGGGGGGCCCTCTGTGGGTGGCCTTCAGGGTGACAGCGTTGTCGGGAGCGGCCTCTTGCGTTGCGGCCCCCGTGCGCTTCCCCGGTCATCCTGAAGCCTCCTTCGAAGCAGTGCCCCTGAAGGATCTCAGGCGTGGGAGGAGGCCAGCCGCCCTCGGAGCCGTTCGCTAATCCCTTCCGGCTCCACCCTTGAGACCCTTCAAGGGGAGCCCTCCGGGGATGGCCTTCGGATGAAAGCCAGCCGGGGCTTCGGCTCCCCTTGTGGGACGCAGGCGCCTCCTGGTGGCGGCCTGGCGCAGAACACCACCCTCGCGGCCGGGAGGCCGCCTTCCTTTTCTCCTCACTCCTCACTCCTCACTCCTCACTGCCCACTCCTCGTCGTTTTTCCCCTCCTCACTGTTTCCAACTCCGCCCCTGTCGTTCTATAATCCCGGCCATGGCTGACGTGACCTTTCGCTGCCCATCGTGCGGAAAGAACTTCGCCCTCCCTGAAGGGGCGCTTTCGGCCCAAGGTGCCCGAGGGCGCTGCACCTCCTGTGGCGCCCAGCTCGTGGTGTACCCCGGCGGGCACATCCAGCTGCTCGAAACGCCGGGGCGGCCAGCGGCCGTCCCGGCCGCCGAACTGACGGGGCCCGCGGCGCAGTTCCAGTGGGAGGTCCGCTCCCAGAAGCCCGATTCCACCATCACGACCGCCACGCACACGCTGGCCGAACTACGCGAGATGATCCTTACCGAGACGCTCTTCGAGGGCGACTACGCCCGGGTCGAGGGCGGCGACTGGCTGCCCGTCCGGGCCTACCCGGCCCTCATGGGCTTCTTCGCCGAACTGGTGGAGCTCCACCGCCAGCGCCACGGCGACGAGGAGCACTGCGCCGAGCACCGGGACCGCGAACCCGGCTGGCGCTGCCCCCGGTGCAAGAACTACCTCTGCCGGGACTGCGTCAAGAACCAGCCCCTCATCGAAGGCGGCGCCCCCCGCTACCTCTGCGCCGAGTGCGGCACAGAGGCGCAACCGCTCAAGAAGGGATCACTTCGGAAGAGGGTCCCCGGCCTCTTCAAGAAGAGCTGACCGCCGGGCCTGTGCAAACTCAGTCCCACCGCCCTTCTCCCCTCCAACGAAAAGGGCGGGCCGAAGCCCGCCCTTTTCGGGAAACTGCCTGATCGGCCCCTGGAGAGGCCTCCTACTGGAGCTCCTGCCAGGCGTTGATGCCCGGTGCCTGGTTGATGGTCGTGGGTGCGTTCTCGTTGGTGGCCTGCGGAGCCGCCGAGCCCGTACCGACGGCGCTCTTGGCCACGATGATCTTGCCCCCACTGAAGGCGATACCGGACGAGGCGCCCGTGCCGAGATAGCTCGCGGCCGTGGTCACCGCCGTACTGGGGATGCTTCCCCCCACGATCTTCGTGAAGTCCAACTGCATCTTGATGAGGAAGGAGGCCCCGCCGCAGCCGAGGGAAGGATCGGGGTCGTAGAAGGTGAAGTAGGCTTTGACCGGCATACTGGCGGATGGAACCGAGTTGGCAGGGATAAAGAGCATGGGGTCCGAGGTGATCTGGGCCTTAGCCGGCACGTTCTTGGTCGTGGTGGGCTTGGCCGGCGGCGGCGGGTAGGGGTAGGTGAACGAGCTGATGGGGGAGCTGGTGGTCAACGTGGTCTTGTTGCCCGCCGGATCCACCAGGGTGATGTAGACGGTCGCCTGGAAGGTGGAGCTCGATCCCGTCACGGCCGGCGAGGTTTCGTAGAAGTTCCCCGAGGCGTAGGCGTAGATGTCGTAGCCCGCGTAGTAGCCCACGGCGGGCGTGTAGTAAATGGGGTTGGAAGCCCCCGGAGAGAAGAGGGGAGTGGCGCCCCACGTGCCGTTGGAGGCGCTCACGCTCCAGACGTTGCCGTCCGTATCGGCCACCACGCCTAGGTTCAATAGGTCGTTGGGCCGGTTGTAAGGGGCCGTCGCGTTGTAGAGAACCCCGGCGCCGTAGGCCTGGTTGTGGACGAGGCCGGAGGCGCTGTTGCCCAGGTCCTTGATGCCCGTCTGACTGCCGTCCTGCACGTTGAGCTGGATGGCCTGCGGGTCGCTGTAACTTGAAGACGGCGTGGGTGGCTGGAAGCCGCTGCCCAAGATACACGAAAAGGTGGGCGTGGGGCCGCCGCCGTTCGTGAAGCCCATGGCCGGCACGCTCCAGGTCTGCCCCAGCACGGAGTAGCTCGAGCTGTTGGTGGAGGGAAGGGCCCCATCCTTGTACCACAGGACCGAGACAGGCGGCCCGTTCTTCGGGTAGTTGGCGTCCGCGCTGTAGGCGACCCCCGTCTGATGGTTGAGGACAGGGCTGCCGTTCACCACCGTCACATAGGGCACGGTGACGTTGCTCCTCCCGGGATAGGGAGCGGTGATGTCCACCGCCGTGATCGAGCGACCGCCTTTCCCCTCGGTCAGGAGCAGAACCGTGTGGTAGGCGTTGTCGGACAGGTAGACGTCGGCAAACCTAGGAGAGCTGGTCACGCCGTAGACGTGCTGAGACGGATCCCTCAACTCGCCCGTCGCGGTAGCGTTTCCCGTGGCATACTGCTGATAGAGCTTCACCTGGTCAGCGAGTTGATCCGGCGGCATAATGGCGAGGACCTCGTAGCCGTCGGCCACGTCGAAGAAGTGGAGCATGCCGTCGGAGGAGCCCACCACGATCATCGGGTGGTTGCCCGCGTAGGTCTGCTCGAAGGAGACGTGGCTCGGCAGGCCGCTCGTGCCCGTCCAGACCTGCGGTGCCCCGATGATGGCCGCGGTGGAGTCGATGATCGGCCCCAGGAGCCAGGTGCGCTGGGTGGCGGCGGGAACGTATGAACCCTGCCCGCTGACCGCTCCCGTGTAGCCCTGGAGAAAGAAAAAGGCGCCCGCCGCCGTGGCCGTGGCTCCACCCGCCGCGGTCTGCATGATTTGCTGGATGGGGTTGGGCACCGCGCTCCATTTGGCGTAGGAGCTGAGGTCGTAGAGCTGGCTGGGATTAGCCGGGTCCCAGGTGAGAATGGTCCGGGGCGTGGTGCCGAGGTTGCGGCTCGCCAGCACCTGCCCCGCGTCCCAGAGCAAGGTCGGCTTGGCGAGCACCTGAACGTCGTAGCTGTACAGGTGGCCCTGCATGGCCGGGTAGGTGACGCTGCTCACGTAGGCGATGTTGCCCGCATTGACCAGGTTGTTGCTCACCACGGGCGCGCCCGTGCTGTAGTCCCCCGCGCCGGCGGCCCCGACGATGGCCACGAAGGCGTCGTGCAGGGCCCCGGCGGACGTGGCGAAATAAGCGTAGTCCTGGCAGTTGGAGGTGCAAGTGCTGGTCACCGACTCGTAGTTGGTGGTAGCCGTCGCGGTTCCCGTGGTCAGAGGCGATCCCGGGGGGATGGAGTAATTGCTCGGGACGTTGAGCGGAAGCCGGTAGTTGCCGCTGGCGTCCTTGTCCTTGGCGATGTCCATGCCCGCGTCGCCGTTGGGCGAGCTGGCGTCGGTGCGCCCCATGAAGGCGTCGAGGTTCAGCTCGCAACGGGACACGCTGCCACTGACGCCGATGACGAAGGTCCGTGCGGGCACGGGCGTCTTATCAGCAGTGTTGCAGCTGCTGCCGGTAGGGTCCCCAGGGTCGTTCGTTTCGACGAAGAGTTCGTTTGTCCGGCCTTCAGGGAATTGGGCCCAATTCGTGGGAGCGCCGGAGTCGCAGCTCTGGTAGCCCCCCTGGCCCGGGTTGCACGTGTTGCTCGCCCCGTCGGTGACGAGGACGACGCCGTAGAAGCGCCCGCAGGCCGCCGCCGGGTCCCCTCCGTTCGCGGAGTAAGTCTGGTTGAGGGAGTACTTGGCCAGATTCAGGGCGGCGGAGGTGGCCGTCCAATTGTAGGCATCCAACCCACCCAAGCTCTGTGCCTTCAAGTAGGCCTCTATGGCGGCAGCGTTGGCGTCCTGGGTGGATTGGGTATCGTCCGCGCTCACCTGCTGTAGGACGTAGGCATTGCCGCTACCAAAGCTGTCGGGCAGGTCGGTCGAGAAAATCTCCAGCCCCCAGTTGACCTTGTTTTTTGAGATCCCCACGAGGTCTTGAGGCGGCGTCGAAGGGGTGAGGCCGGGGTTCCATCCATCGATGGTGGGTGGCGTTGAGTTGGAGTAATCAGGCGCGGTCCATGCGGCAGAAAAAGGTGGGTAATATTGAGAGTAATCGTCGGTCCATTGCCCGTTACCCTGATACGTGTATCCGGCATGGGGCGTCGGCCAGCTGCTCGGCCACGTGATGGTTGGGCTTGACCAGTAAGGCGACGTCGTGGATGCGCTTCCGTAAAGGGGTACGGAGTTGCCCAGGGCATTCTTGAACATGTCAAGTCGACATGGCGGCCGATTGGCCGTTGTTAAACTCCAAAGGAGCAACCAGTTGCCATTGCTGTCCTGAATCCAACTATAGCGCCACCTCAACCTTGGCAGCCCGAAGGAGTCCACACCGGGCTGGATGCTATCGCTCACGGGCGAAGAGGCCATTGAACCGCTCACGTCGAGGACGATAAGCAGGTTCGGACGGGAGACCTGGCTCGTGGCCTGCTTGAAGGGGTCCCAGCCTTCGTCGGCGTGAAAGACGGGACCGGTCAGGAGGGCCGCGGCGAGGAGGGCGGCCCCGAGGGCCCGCGACAGCAACGGATGGGGGTGATGAGGGCGCATGGCCTTTCCTCCTCAGGAGCTCACTGGTACTGCGTACCGCTGGTCCCCCACTGCCCGCTCCGGAAGGAGGTCAGGGGGGTGCTGTTGGAGCCGAAGACGATCTTTTCGGCCAGGACCTTCACGGCGGCGACCCCGCCGGCCGCGTTGAGAACCACCCCGCGGCTGACGAGCGTGATGGCACCGTTGTGGTCCGGGAAGTAGAAGGCGGGGTCCGGGTTTGTGGGGGATCCTAGGCCGTCCGCAGAGAGCCAGTCGTTGGGGTCGTTCCGGACGAAGAGGCTGTACTCCTCCTGGGTATTCACGAGGGTGCCCCCACCGACGGACTGGTTGAGCAGGGGAACTCCTCCGCCATTGGCCCCCGAGCTGTAGAGCACCGTGCCCAGGTGGGCCGCCGTCGTGAGGTCGGCGAGCGATTGCGGTTCATCGTTTGCAGAGTTTTTGAAGGTGGCCGGGTTCAGGAGCTGGTCAAGCTGGCTCTGGGTGACGCCGTTGAAGACCTGCTCCCCCGCCTTCAGCCCCGCCTGGGCGGCGTGAAAGGCGGTCTGGCTGAGCTTGTCGTTCTGCGAGACGCGGTCCTCCATGGTCATGTAGAGCGAGGCGGCGAGCCCGATCATGGTCAGCACCAGCACCACCAGGATGACCGTGATCAGCGCGGAACCCTTCTCTCTAGCAGCTCGCATGGCTAATTCCCCAAGACGCGGTTCTGAATCATGACCGTGGCCGTGAGGCGGTAGTGGTAGTAGCCCGCCGCGTAGACCGCCGCCGAGTTCTCCGGCGGCGTCACGGCCGGCACCTTGCCCCCGGGTCCGCCGAGGAAGGTCGGGATGGGCCTGGCCGAGCGCGCGACCACCGAGATGCGCAACCCCACTACGTTTTGGGCGTCGTAGGTGTCGGCGGTGCCCTGCGTCGGCACATTGTTGAGGTAGGTACTGGCCGGCAGGGCGGAGGAGAGAACCTGCTGCGAACTGTTCCAGATGGTCCCGTCCTTGTAGATATAGGCAACCTGGAGATCCTCCACGTTGTCGAGTAGCGGCGTGAAGGGATCGTTGGCACCGGTGGTCTGCACGGTTGGATTGAAGAGTCCGCCTATATTGAGTTCTTCCAGGCGGGGAATGCCGGTGGTGGCGTCGGGGGCCACGCGGAAGGTCACGAACTGCACCCCCGCCATGATGTGGCAGGGGTTCAGGTCGTTGTTGCAGGTGACGGTGTGGAACCCGCCCGGCGGGTTCGTCCCGTTGGACGGGCTGATTACGATCTGGGGGAAAATATTGGGTGGTGAATTGGTGATATTGCTGCACTGGCTCGTCATAAAATTGGTGATGGTGTAGAATTGCCAATTACCGGTGGAATCCACGATCAGGAAGGGGGCGCTGGGGCACTTGCCCGTTCCAATGCACGAGGGGTCGCAGCCCATGACCCGCTGGAAATCAATGAGATTCTGCGTGTCGTCGGGGCAGCCCTGGGAATAGTTGGACACGTCGAAATTGGCCGCTGCGATGCTAGGCCATTTGACGATGCTGATGGGGCCGCTTCCAACGGTTGGCTCAGCCACCGTGAGAACGTCCGTCCCCGGCAGGGCGATGCTTGCGTTGGTGACGTCGTCCCAGCAGGTCTGGACGGGGGGCCCGCTGGTATTACCGGTGGCATTTTGATACCAGACCATGAGGGCGTTGGGGGCGGGATTGGTCTGCTGAACGAAATTCATGTCCGAGGCGCCCCGCGCATAGTAGGCGAGGTAGTCGATGGCCCTCCGGGCCGTCTGCCTGGGTTCGGCGAAGGCCTGCTGCTTCTGGGCGAAGGAGCGCATGGAGACCAGGAGGGTGCCGGAAAGCACGAGCACGATGACGAGCACCGCCATGGCCACGGTGACCTCGACCAGGGTGAAGCCTTGGCTCCGGCGGTCAGGCCGGGAGCTGGATGGCATAATCCACCTCCTTCCAGCGGATCTTGCTGCCCAGGTACCGAGCGCCTGGGGCGTTCGAGGCGGTGGTGTTGGGGACCACCGAGATCGTCACGATCATGAGGCCGTTGGTGGAGCTGTTTTTGACGTTCACCTGGATCGTGTAGCGGAGATTGGCGGGATCCACGATCCCCGCCGCGCTGGACAGCGTACCGGAGGAGGGCGGGCCCCAGTAGGGATATTGCAAGGCCGATCCATTAAGCTGGGTGATGTTCACCGAGGTACCGTCGGCGAGCGGAAATTGAAGACCCGTGACTGTCTGGGTAGGAACGTACTGGTGGGTGCGTTGCAGGTAGTTGAGGAAGTGGATTGTATCGGCCACCTGCTGGGCCTTGTAGGTCATCTCGGTACGGGCCGCCGAGCCAAGGTTTTGCAGGTAGGCCATGGAAAACATGGAGAGGACCCCGATCATCAGAAACAGCAGGATGGCCAAGGCGATGAGGACCTCGAGCAGGCTGCTTCCTCCTTCGCGTTTTTTCCTTCGATTCTCCATGTCAGTACCTCACCTGATTGGAAACGGCGTGCCAAATGGGATAGACCGTGATGTCGTACCGGAAGTGCGGACTCAGCGTGCCGTTGAGCATGGCCGAATGGGTGATGGAGAGGACCGCCGGCCTGGAGATCTGGGCGGGCGTGGCTGAAGTGGGATCGATGGCGCGGCCCATGGTGTCGCAATAGAGAAGGAGCGTCTTCGTGGAACCGCTTCCCGTGAAGGGCCAGGGGATGATGGTCGTATTGCTCGGAGAGGCGAGGCCAAAGGTGTAGGAGCCGGGGGAGAGCTGATCGATCACGATGTCCGAGGGGACCAGCTGGCTGCCGAGAAGGGTCGTGTCCTTCGTGGCGTCCCACACCCCGTTGTTGGTGTCGGCAAAGAGGCTGAAGGTGCACGAGCCGTTGGCGTTGGCAGTCCCCACCAAGAACACGCCCTGGTTCCGGCTCTGGGCCTGGACAAAGGCGCCCTCCACAAAGCCCGTGAGTTGTTGGGCGGCGCTCTTGAGCCGCTGGCGCTGAAGCTCCTTGCTCACTACCACGGTGGCGATGACGGCGATCATGCCGAGAATCGCCACGACGATCATCAGTTCCATCAACGAGAAGCCGCTTTCCCCTGGGGGGACGGCTCCCTTCTCGGTCGGTTCGGTCATGCCCGCTCCCTCCGCCCTTATAGCAAACCGGTTGCCAGGCTGTTCGCCTCGTGGTTCCATGCCTATCGAGTATACCACCGCCCGCGTCACCCCAATTATTGTTACCTCAGGTAACGCCCGTTGACACCCGCAGTCCCCTCTTCTACTCTGAGGCCGCGGGGGTGCCTATGCTCACCGAAGAAGCCCTGGGAATGATCGAGACGCGCGGGCTGGTGGCGGCCATCGAAGCGGCCGACGCCATGGTAAAGGCCGCGAGGGTGTCCCTCGTGGGGAAGGAGACCATCGGCAGCGCGTACGTGACCGTGATGGTGAGGGGCGACGTGGGGGCCGTGAAGGCCGCCACGGACGCCGGCGCCGCCGCGGCCCGCCGGATCGGCGACCTGGTCTCCGTCCACGTGATCCCCATGCCTTACGAGCAGGTGGAGGGGATCTTGCCCCACGCGTCGGAAGAGAAAGTAAAAAGTAAAAAGTAAAAAGTCGAAAGGTGCGGGGGTGAACAAACCTCACAGGACCCTTGAAGTTTGGAAGCAGGCTATGGATCTGGTCGTGGAGATCTACCGGGCCACCGAGCGCTTTCCCACGGAAGAACGATTTGGGCTTGTAAGTCAGATGCGGCGATGCTCTGTTTCAATCCCTTCCAACGTCGCGGAAGGAATGGCGCGACGCGCGGCTAAGGAAACCATTCAGTTCCTGTACGTGGCCATTGGGTCGGCGAGCGAGTTGGATACTCACCTGGAATTGTCGAGACGGCTCACGTATATTTCCGACGTTCAATGGGATTCGTTAAACCAGCGGCTCACGGACGTGGATCGTATGCTGGCTGGCCTCAGGAATCATATGAGGGACAAATCTTCGCCCCGCCCAGGGGCGACCCCATGACCGTCCAGCCTTTCCCTCTTCCCACAGGGCCATGTACTTGTTGCCCTTGTTTGCCGTTTTCGGCCTTTAGCAGCCCCCAATCCCGCGATGGAATTGCACTCGTAGGAGCGCCGCCCCCGGCGCGACGGACCGTACGCGGGCACCGCATCCCGGTCGCAGGGTCACCCGGTTCGCGGCGAGGCGCCGCTCCTACGCAGGCGTTGAGCCGCTATCGCGGAATTGGGGGCAGCTCTCTCTCTTGCTTCTCACTTTTCACTTCTCACTTCTCACTCTCCAAAGGCTTCCATCCATGACCACCGCCGACGTGGACCGCATCGTCACGACCGTGAAGCAGGCCCAGCAGGCCTTCTCCACCTTCTCGCAGGAGCAGGTGGACAAGGTGTTGGACGCGATGCACGCGGCGTGCATGCCCAACCTCGAGAAGTGGGCTCGCATGGCCCACGAGGAGACGGGCTTCGGCACGGTGGCCGACAAGACCGTCAAGAACCGCTTCGGCGCCGACGACGTCTACCGCTACATCCGCCCCATGAAAACCGTGGGCTTCCTCTCGGCGGATCCGGGCCAGGGGATCTACGAAGTGGCCTCCCCCATGGGCGTGGTGGCGGCGGTGATTCCGTCGACCAATCCCACCTCCACCGCCATCTACAAGATCCTGATCTCGCTCAAGGCCAGAAACGGCGTCGTCCTCTCGCCCCACCCCTCGGCCAAGGGCTGCATCCGGGCGGTGGCCGAGGCCATGCACGACGCCGCGGTGGCCGCGGGTGCGCCGCGGGGGATCATCGGCTGCCTTCCCGCCCCAACTATCGCGGACACGCAGGCCCTGATGAAGCACCCTCTCACCAACGTGATCCTGGCGACGGGCGGCACGGGGCTGGTGAACGCCGCCTACTCCTCAGGGAAGCCCTCCTACGGCGTGGGGCCGGGCAACGTACCCGCCTTCATCGAGCGAACGGCCGTCCTGCGCAAGGCCGTGAAGGACGTGATCGCCGGGAAATCCTTCGACTGGGGGACCATCTGCGCGAGCGAGCAGTCGGTCATCGTGGACGCCCCCATCGCCGAGAAGGCGAAGGAGGAGTTCGCCGCGGCCGGCGGCTACTTCGTGAGCCCCCGGGAGAAGGCGCTTCTGGAGGGGCTCATGGTGGACGGGGAGGGGCGCCTGAATCCCAAGGTGGTGGGAAAGTCGCCCCAGGCCATCGCCGCCATGGCGGGCTTCAGCGTTCCCGACGGCGTGCGCGTGCTCCTCGTTCCCGAGGAGGGAGTGGGGCGCGAGTACCCTCTCTCCCTGGAAAAGCTTTCGCCCGTTCTCTCTTACTATGAGGCCGACGGCTGGGAGGCGGGCTGCCTGCGCTGCATCGAGGTGCTGCGCTACGGCGGCCTGGGCCATACCCTCTGCCTGCACACGCAGGACCTCGAGGTGGTCCGGCAGTTCGCCCTGAAGAAGCCCGTCTTCCGCATCATCGTCAATTCGCCGGGCACCCACGGCGCCATCGGGTTCTCGACCAACCTCCCGCCCTCCATGACCCTGGGCTGCGGCGCCCTTGGGAACAACATCACGAGCGACAACATCACCCCTCTCCACCTGATCGACCGCAAGCGGGTGGCCTTCGAGACCCGACCCGTCACCGACGAGAAGGCCGTTGTGTTGCCGCCCCTGGTCAAGCCGGGAGACGGCCTGGAGGATGCGGCCCGGCGCTTCGTGGCCCAGAAGTTCGGTACGGGCGGTTCAGGCGGCGCGGCCCCCCGGCCGGGCGCCAACGCCAACTCGGCCCCGGCTCCCCAGCCCTCGCCCGCGCTGGATTTCGTCAGCGAGGCCGACGTCCGCGCGGCCATGCGCGCGGGAACGCGCCTCCGCATCCACGCCAGGACCCTCGTCACCCCCCTCGCCCGCGAGCTCGGCGAGGCCCACCGCATCTTCGAGAAGAGCTAGGACACACCACCAAGGCACCAGGGCACCCAGCGAGGCAGGTGCTGAGGTAAATTCTTGGATCAAGGAGCGTGCTATGGGGGAGGATCGCTGGGACTACGTCGTGGTGGGCTCTGGATTCGGCGGCTCGGTGAGCGCCTTGCGTCTCGCGGAAAAGGGCTACAGGGTCCTCGTGGTGGAGCAGGGCAAGCGCTGGCGGCCGCAGGACTTCCCCGGGACCAACTGGAACTTCCGGAAGTTCTTCTGGATGCCCAAGCTCCTCTGCTACGGCATTCAGCAGATCACCCTCCTGCACGACGTCCTGGTCCTCCACGGAGCCGGCGTGGGCGGCGGCAGCCTCGTCTACGCGAACGTGCTGATGGAGCCTCGGCCCGAGGCCTTCCTGGACCCCAAGTGGAGGGACCTCGCCGACTGGCGGACGACGCTGGCGCCCCACTACGAGACGGCCCGCCGCATGCTGGGCGTCTCGGTCAACCCGCGTCTGACTCCGGCCGACGAGGCCCTGAAAGCCGTCGGAGAGGAGATCGGCCTGCCCGAGACCTTCGCCCCGACCGATGTGGCGGTCTTCTTCGGCGAATCCGGCAAAGAGGTCCCAGACCCGTTTTTCGGCGGTGAAGGTCCTTCGCGGGTCGGCTGCACCTTCTGCGGCGGCTGCATGGTGGGATGCCGTCCGGGCGCCAAGAACACGCTGGACAAGAACTACCTCTACCTGGCCAAGAAGCGCGGGGCCACGATCCTTCCCGAGACCCGCGTCACCCTGATCGAACCGCTGCCCGGCGGTGGCTATCGCCTCCAGACCGAACGGTCCACCGTGCCTTTCTTCAAGAAGAGGGGCGAGCTGACCGCGGGCGGGGTGATCCTGGCGGCGGGCGTCCTGGGGACCGTGCCCCTCCTCCTGGAGTGCAAGCGGCGCGGCGCGCTGCCGCGGCTGTCCGACGAGGTGGGAAACTACGCCCGCACCAACAGCGAGGCCCTGCTGGGCCTCATCGGGCCCCGGAAGGGCCCCGACCACTGCGAGGGCATCGCCATTTCGTCGCACCTCTTCATGGATGAACACACGCGCGTGGAACCCGTGCGCTATTCGCGGGGCTCGGACGTGATGATGCAGCTCGGGACACCTCTGACCGACGGAGGCACGCGGCTCACGAGGCCCCTCCGCTGGATCGGCAACTGCCTGCGCCGCCCCTCCCATTCGCTGAGGTCCCTCTGGCCCTTCGGAAAGGCGCGCAAGGGGTTTGTGGTCCTGGTCATGCAGAGCTTGGACAGCCGCATGCGCATCATCATCAAGAGACGGTGGTTCTGGCCCTTCCACCGAAAGCCCACCTCCCGCCTCCCCGAGGACCAGCCCAAGAGGATCCCGGCCTACATCCCCGTGGCCAACGAGACGGTCCGCCGCCTGGCGAAACGGTTGGGCGGGGTTCCCCAGAGCAGCCTCAACGAGGTGCTCCTCAATGCCCCGACCACCGCCCACATCCTGGGCGGTTGCGCCATGGGCGAAGGCCCCGGGACGGGCGTCGTGGACGGGGCCTGCAAGGTCTTCGGCTACGACGACCTCTACGTCGTGGACGGCTCCGTCATCGGCGCCAACCTCGGCGTGAACCCTAGCCTGACCATCACGGCCCTCGCCGAGTACGCCATGAGCCGCATTCCGACCGCATCGAAGTGAGAGAGGAATTCACCACCACGGCACCGCGGACTGCCCTCGCAAAGCGGTGGAGGGTGGAGACCGCTGTCGGGTGTCCGTGGTCGGTAGTCCGCCGGTCGCCGGGCATCCGTCATCGCGACCTTTCATCTCTCATCTTTCATCCCTCATCCGTCATCCTCCCACCCCCAGGTCTCCTTGGGATGAACATGGATACTCTCCGGCGATAGGCTGCGTAGGCCTCGCCGTATTGGGCCGTCAGCTTGCGCTCCTCCAGCCAGGCCCCCACGAGGAAGTAAAGGGTGAGGACGGCCGCCGCCGAGAGGCCGGCGGCGTCCAGGTCGTGGCCCCAAACCACCAGGACGCCCGCCAGGTACCAGGGGTGGCGCACCCAGCGGAGGATGCCCCTCGTCGAGAAGGGAGACGCCTCGGCGAGCGGCTCCCTTCGCCAGGCGGCGCGGGCAGAGCGTAGCCCCAGAAAGTCGGCCATCCCGTAGGCCTTGGCTCCCAGGACGAAGAGGAGCGCCGCAACGGCGTTCAGGACCAGCGCCAGCAGGATCCATGCGCCCCGGTAGCGAAGCAGGAGAGGACCCGTCAGCCACGCGTGGAGCGCGGCCAGCGGCAGCAGGCTCGCCGCGCTGAAGGCGTTGTACAGGAGGCGGTAGTATCCGAAACGCGCTCCCAGCCGCGCCCGCAGCCAATCCGTCACGGGGCGCGCGATCAGCCCGCTGTGGAGGCTGCACCAGAGGGCCCACGCCGCCGCGGTCCAAAGAACCACTCGCATGGGGGCTATGATAAACCCATCAGGCGACGCCGGTCATCGCGCGGGAGGCTTCTCCATGGACCGATCCGCCGCGCCCTGTCCACCCGTCGCGCCCTGGAGAGCGCTCCTACAAGAGAATGAGGAGGATGATTTCTCAAAGTCCCCACTCCTTCGTGTCGTGGTGCCTTGGCGGTGATTTCTTCTTCCCGAATCCCGGATTCCGGCGCGCCCCAAATTCCGCGACAGCGGCTCAACGCCTGCGTAGGAGCGGCGCCTCGCCGCGAACCGGGTGACCCTGCGACCAGGATGCGGTGCCCGCGTACGCTCCGTCGCGCCGGGGGCGGCGCTCCTACGGCCAAACACCCATCGCGGGATTGGGGCGCGCCCACGCCCTGTCAACACTTTTTAGAAATGTCCCCTTTCTTTGCTCCCTAGAAATGTCCCCTTTCTCGTCTAGTAGTAGGGGCTGTGGGAGGTGTGGGAAACCTGAGGGGCGAAGCCCCGAAGGTTTTCCA
>JAJYLT010000013.1 GCA_021787565.1 Acidobacteriota bacterium | reverse complement strand
CGCCCTCCACGTCCTCGGAGATGATCAGCAGGGGCTGGCCGCTCTTGGCCACCTGCTCCAGGACGGGCAGGAGGTCCTTCATGGAGGAGATCTTCTTCTCGTGGGCCAGGATGAGGCAGTTCTCGAGAACCGCCTCCATCCGCTCGGCGTCGGTCACGAAGTAGGGGGAGAGGTAGCCACGGTCGAACTGCATGCCCTCGACGATCTCGAGGGTGGTCTCCATGGTCTTGGCTTCCTCGACGGTGATGACCCCGTCCTTGCCCACCTTGTCCATGGCCTCGGCGATGAGGGTGCCGATGGTCTCGTCGTTGTTGGCGGAAACCGTGCCCACCTGCTCCACGGCCTTGCCCTCGACGGGCTTGGACATGGCCTTGATCTCGGCGACCACGGTCTCGACGGCCTTGTCGATGCCCTTCTTGAGCTCCATCACGTTGACGCCCGTGCCCACGGCCTTGAGGCCTTCCTGGAGCATGGCCTGGGCGAGCACGGTGGCGGTGGTGGTGCCGTCACCAGCCACGTCGGAGGTCTTGGAGGCGACGTCCTTCACCATCTGGGCGCCGATGTTCTCCTGCCTGTCCTTGAGCTCGATCTCCTTGGCCACCGTGACGCCGTCCTTGGTCACCAGGGGCGAGCCGAATTTCTTCTCGATGATGACGTTGCGGCCCTTGGGGCCGAGGGTGGCCTTCACCGCGTTGGCCAGCTTGTTGACGCCGGCCATGAGGGCCTGGCGGGATTGGGAGGAATAGATAATTTCTTTTGCCATGGGTAGCCTCTCCTTGCCTTCTTACTCAACGATGCCGAGGACTTCGTCCTCGCGCACGATGATGTGTTCCACGTCGTCGATCTTGATTTCCGTTCCGGCGTACTTGCCCACCAGGACCTTCTGTCCCGGCTTCACGGACATGGCGACGCGCTTTCCGTCGTCGTCCAGCTTGCCCGGTCCCACGGCGATGACCTCGCCCTCCATGGGCTTTTCCTTGGCCGAGTCGGGGATGATGATCCCGCCCCGGACCTGCTCTTTGGCCTCAAGCCGCTTGATCAGCACACGGTCGTTGAGTGGTTTTACCTGCATCAGACACCTCCTCGAGGTTGGACCTCTGTCGGGTTTAGCAAACGTACCATCAGATTGCTAATTATAAAATCTGCTTGCGGCCTTGTCAAGTATCCTGAGTGCAATTGTTGCGGGGCGAGCTCTTCTTCAAGGAAAGGAGGGCCTACCTCCTCTTGCGGCCACCGCAGGGGGCGGCTATAGTCGGGAGGGAGGCCGGTAAACGATGGATACGCTGAAGCTCGCCCTGGTCCAGATGGCCCCCGCCCTGGGTCTCCTGGAGCGCAACCTGGAGGCCCACCTCGCGTGGCTGGCCACGCCGGAGGCACGCTCCGCCGACCTGGTGGTCTTTCCCGAGCTCTCCCTCACCGGGTATCTGCTTCAGGACCTGGTGGCGGAGGTGGCCAGGCCCATCCAGGAGGAGCGTCTCCTGGCCCCCCTGCTGGCCGCGAGCCGCGAGCGCGACATCGTGGTGGGGATGGTCGAACAGAGCCCGGAGTTCCTCTTCCACAACGCCGCCCTGTACCTCTCGGGAGGGCGCATCCACCACGTCCACCGCAAGGTCTACCTGCCCACCTACGGTATGTTCGACGAGGGGCGCTACTTCGCGGCGGGCGGGCGTTTCCAGGCCGTCGAGACGCGGCTGGGCAGGCTGGGCCTGCTCATCTGCGAGGACGCCTGGCACCTCTCCTCCTCCTATCTGCTGGCCCTGCAGGGGGCCCACACCCTGCTGGTCCTCTCCGGCAGCCCGGGGCGCGGCCTCACGGGGGGCGGCCCGGCGGCCTCGGTGCAGACCTGGGAGCGAGTGGGACAGGTGCTCAGCCAGTTCCTCACGGTCCACTGGGCCTACGTGAACCGGGTGGGGTACGAGGACGGCTTGGCCTTCGCGGGCGGATCCTACGTCTCCGATCCCTTCGGCAACCTTCTCCTGGACGGGGGCGAGAACGTGGAGGCCATCTACCGGGCCGACCTGCCTCTCTCGGCCCTGAGGCGAGCCAGGACGCTCACGCCCCTTCTGCGCGACGAGAAGCCCGAGCTGGTGCTTCGGCACCTGGAGGAGATCGTGAGGCGATGAGCCAGCCCATTCCCCCTCCCGTCAACCCGGAGCTCGCCCTCGCGATGATCGACCGGTTCCTCCAGGAGGAGCTGAGCAAGACGGGCCTTTCGGGCTTCGTGATCGGCCTTTCGGGCGGCGTGGATTCGGCCCTGGCCTGCGCCCTGGCGGTCCACGCGGTGGGACCGGACCGGGTCCTCGCGGTGAAGATGCCCTACCGCACCAGCGCCCCCCAGTCGGAGGCCGACGCCGATCTCCTCATCGGCCGGTTCGGCATCCGCTCCGAGTGGGTGGATATCTCGGCCGTGGTGGACGCCCATTTCGAGGGAGACCAGGGGGCCTCGGCCCTTCGGCGCGGGAACTTCATGGCCAGGACGCGCATGGCGGTTCTCTTCGACCGCTCCTCGATGGACCGCGCCCTCGTCCTCGGCACGAGCAACAAGACCGAGCTGCTCCTGGGGTACGGCACCTGGTACGGCGACATGGCCTCCTCCCTGAACCCCATCGGCGACCTGTACAAGAGCCAGGTGTGGCAGCTCGCCCGCCACCTGGCCCTTCCCGAGTCGGTGGTGGCCAAGCCCCCCTCGGCCGACCTCTGGCCCGGCCAGACCGACGAGGGTGAGATGGGGCTCAGCTACGCCGAGGCCGATGCCATCCTCTATCTGCTGGTGGATGAGCGGTGCACCGCCCAGGAGGTGGCCGAGCGGGGTCACTCCCAGGCCGTGGTGGCCAAGATCCTGACCATGGTGCAGCGGAGCCAGTTCAAGCGCCGCCTGCCCATCATCGCCAAGCTCTCCCAGCGCACCGTCGGCATCGACTTCCGGTACCCCCGCGACTGGGGTCGGTAATTCACCACCAAGACACGAAGGCACCAAGCAAGAACCAGCTACAGAGCAAAGAAAAGCGAAATCAGGAAGGCCTTGTCTTCCCTCGCTCTTGGTGCCTTGGGGGTTCAGCCCAGTATTTCATCCACCATGCGGGCGACGTGGGGGCCGATGGCGGGGGAGGCGGTGAGGCCGGGCGATTCGATCCCGATCAGGTCGATGAGCCCGAGCAGGCCTCGGTCCGACTCCTCGCGAATGACGAAGTCGCGGACGGGCTCACCCGGTCCGTAGCGTTTGGCCTGGATGCCCGCCATGTCGGGCTGGAGATCCTCGGCCTCCAGGAAGGGGAGCCAGGGGCGGCAGGACGCCAGGAAGAGGTCCAGGAGGGAGCCGTCCACGCCGTAGTCCACGCTCGGCGACCAGCTGTCGTGGGGGCCCAACCGCATGCCTCCCGCCAGGTCCGGGACGGTATGGATGCCGACGGTGGAGCGGTCGGGAGGGAAGGGGTATACGAGCATCCTGGGGTAGAGGGCGAGCTTCCGGTGGGCGCGGAAGTACACCCCCTTGCGGTAATGGATGCGGTAGAGGGCCTCATCCTCGTCGATGCCGCACAGGGCCGCCACGCGGCCCGACTCAAGGCCGGCGGAGTTGACGAGGGCGCGGGACCAGAACTCGTAAGGCTCTCCGGAGGCCTCGGCCACTCGGACCACGAAGCCGCCGTCCCGGCGATCGATGGCTTTGGCCTCCACTCCGTAGGCGAACACGGCCCCCCGCGAGCGGGCGACCGTCTCGAAGTGCTTCATGAGGGCGTGCGAATCCACCACGCCCGAACTGGGGCAGTGGAGGGCGGCGATGGCCGCCACGCGGGGCTCCAGGCGGCGGATCTCCTCCCCCTCCACGAGGCGCACCCCGCGCGCGCCGTTGGCTCGGGCCGTCGCGAGCAGGTCCGGCAGGCCCGCCGCCTGCTCCTCGGTCCAGGCCACGACGAGCTTTCCGGTGTTGGCGTGGGCGATGCCGTGCTCGGCGCAGAGGCGGTAAATCCGCTCGTTCCCCTCGAGGCAGAGGCGCCCCTTGAGGGAGTCCGGGGGGTAGTAGATGCTGGCGTGGATGACCTCGCTGTTGCGGCTCGAACTCTCCCGGCCGAAGGCCTCGTGGCGCTCGAGAACCAGGAGTGACCGCCCCTGCTTGGCCGCGCTCGCGGCCACGGAGAGGCCCACCACACCGGCGCCGATGATGGCCACCTCGACCCTGTCCATCTCTTCCGGTCTCCTGCCCCGAACGCGGGCCGTCAGGCCGCGGTGGCGTCAGCGCCTGCGCTTCGCGGGAGCGGGGGTGTGCCGCGAGTTCCGCCAGCCGGTGATCATCACGATCAAGCCGGCACCCGCCATGAGGAAGCAGAGGATCTGGCCCATGGAGAAGGGCCCCAGCACGAAGCCGAGCTGCGGGTCGGGCTCGCGGGTGAATTCCACGAGAAACCGGACGACGCCGTAGCCCACGAGATAGAGCCCCAGGAGAAATCCCCGGTAGGGTTTGACGTTGCGAAGAGGCCACAGGATGGCGAACAGCAGGAGCCCCTCCCCCGCCGCTTCAAAGAGCTCGGAGGGAAAGCGGAGCCCCGGCCCTGGCGCCGTAGGATAGTACATGCCGATGGCCGAGGTCGTGACCCGGCCGTAGAGCTCGCCGTTGAAGAAGTTGCCCAGACGGCCGAAGGTGTAGCCGAGAGGGACGGCCGGCACCAGGTTGTCCCCCAGCTCCATCAGGGACCAGCCCCGGCGCCGACACATGAACAGAAAGACGAGCACGACGCCGATGAGCGCGCCGTGGTAGGACATGCCCGTGAAGCCGGTGTAGTGGAAACCGCCCTGCCAGCTGAAGGGGAGGATCGCCTCCGCGGGATGGTGCACGTAGTACATGGGGTCGTAGACGAAGACGTAGCCCAGTCTTCCCCCCAGGATGATCCCCACGATGGAGGAGAGGATCAGATCGAAAAGGCTCGTGGGGTCGGGGGGGATCCTGACCTCTCCGCGGCGGATCCGCCAGGCCGTCAGGAGGTAGACCACCGCCAGCGCCACCATGTACATGAGGCTGTACCAGCGGATGGGGATGGGGCCGATGGAGAAGAGGTCGGGATGGACGTGGGAGGGCAGGTGTTGCCACAGGTCGAGGATGGGGTGCATGACTCCTCCGTGGGGCCGGACGCCGGCTGCCCCATTCAACCACCGCATGCCCCCGCGACTCAAGCCAGCGCCCGGCGTGGGTTGCACATGAGTAAATACATACTTACAATTGGGGCAGTGGGTGTCAGGGTGGCGTGAATGCTATCTGATCGATGGCTTGCATTCCTAAAAACATCGTGGGAGACTGCCTGTGTGAATGGACACCTACTGATTAGGCATCGTTTAACCGCGCCCCTCCCGATCGGGAGAAGGGTGCCGCCACGAGGGTCTTTGTAGGAGGGCAATCATGCGAAGCAGGATCGAAAAAGTCGCGGTCCTGGGAGCGGGGATCATGGGTTCCGGGATCGCCGCGCACCTGGCCAACGCGGGGATACCGTCCATCATGCTGGATATCGTCCCCCCAGAACTGACCCCCGAGGACCAGAAGGCTGGCCTCACCAAGGAGGACAAGCGGTTCCGGAACAAGTTCGCCCTCAAGGGGCGGGAGGCCATCCAGAAGAGCAAGCCGGCCCTCATCTACGACAAGAAGTTCATGAAGCTCGTCGAGGTCGGGAACTTCGAGGACGACCTGAAGCGCCTGGCCGAGTGCAACTGGGTCATCGAGGTGGTGGTGGAGCGCCTCGACATCAAGCAGAAGCTCTTCGAGAAGGTGGAGAAGGCCGTCAAGCCCGGCACCATCGTCTCGTCCAACACGTCGGGCCTTCCCATCAAGGGGATGATCGAGGGGCGCTCGGCGGCCTTCAAGAAGAACTTCCTGGTGACCCACTTCTTCAACCCCGTCCGCTACATGCACCTGCTGGAGCTCGTGGCGGGCGAGGAGACGGATCCCCAGATCGTGAAGGAGATCGCTAACTTCGGGATCTTCCGCCTGGGCAAGGGGATCGTCTACGGCAAGGACACCCCCAACTTCGTCGCCAACCGCGTCGGCGTTTTCGGCATGATGGCCACGCTCCACGCCATGCTGGACATGGGCTACCGCATCGACGAGGTGGACGCCATCACCGGCCCGGCCATGGGGCGGCCCAAGAGCGCCTCCTTCGGCACGGCCGATCTGGTGGGCCTGGACACCTTCATCCACGTGGTCAACACCCTCAAGGAGGGTTGCCCGGCGGACGAGGCCAAGTGGGCCTTCGAGATCCCCGAGCTTCTCTCCTCCATGGTGGTCAAGGGAGCCTTGGGCCGCAAGAGCGGCGCGGGCTTCTTCAAGGCCGTCAAAAAGGACATGGGCAAGAGGGACATCCTGGTCCTGGACTACAAGACCGGCCAGTACGTTCCCCAGGAGAAGCCCGACATCCCCTCCCTCAAGGCGGCCAAGAAGATCCACGATCCCGGCCAGCGCATCAAGGCCGTGGTCAACGCCGAGGACCGCGCGGGCGCCTTCGCCTGGCGCGTGCTCAAGGACGTGCTGGCCTACTCGGCCAACCGCCTGGGCGAGATCGCCGACACGGTGGTGGACATCGACACGGGCATGAAGTGGGGCTTCAACTGGGAGCTCGGCCCCTTCGAGACCTGGGACGCCCTGGGCGTGAAGGAGACCGTCCAGAAGATGGAGAAGGATGGAGTGGCCGTGCCCGACTGGGTGAAAGCCATGCTCAAGGCCGGCTGCGCCTCCTTCTACCGCGACGGCGCCGAGGGGCAGGAGTACTACAGTCCCTCGGCCAAGGGGTACAAGCCGGTGCCCAAGCCCGAGACCTTCCTGATCCTGAGGGACATCAAGCGCAAGGCGGCTCCGGTTCTCGATAACCCGGGCGCCTCTCTGGTGGATCTGGGCGACGGCGTGGCCTGCATCGAGTTCCACTCGGCCACCCAGCCCACCATGAACCCCATCGACGATCAGATCATCGAGATCATGCTCAAAGGCATCACGAAGGCCGAGCAGGACTTCCGCGGGCTGGTGATCCACCACCAGGCGCCGCAGTTCTGCGCCGGCGCCAACATCGCCATGATCCTGGAGGGCGCCAAGGCCCAGAAGTGGGACGACATCTCCAATATGGTCCGCCAGTTCCAGGCCATGACCACGGGCCTCAGGCGCTGCAAGATCCCCACCGTGACGGCCCCCTTCGGCTTTACCTTCGGCGGCGGGGCGGAGATTACCATGGGCGGCGACCGGATCTGCGCCCACGCGGAGACCTACATGGGCCTCATCGAGGTGGGCGTGGGGCTGCTGCCCGCCGGCGGAGGCCACCTCTTCCTGCTCGAGCGGATGCTCGAGGGTGTGGACGCCCCCATACTCTCCAACCTGCCCTTCATCCAGAAGGCCTTCGAGAACATCGCCATGGCCAAGGTCTCCACGGGGGCCGAGGATGCCCGCAATCTCAAATACCTGCGGCCCTGGGACAAGGTCGAGATCTCAAGGGAGCAGCAGCTCTACACCGCCAAGCAGATGGCCATCGCCATGGACGAGGAGGGCTACAGGCCCCCGCTGCCCAAGAGCTACAACCTGCCCGGCAAGGACGGCATCGCCACCGTCAAGATGCTCCTGCACAACATGAAGAACACCCACTGGGTGACGCCGCACGACGTAAAGATCGCCACCCACATCGCCACCATCCTCTGCGGCGGCGACACGACCATCAACAATCCCGTCAGCGAGGAGACCATCCTCGACCTGGAGCGCGAGGCCTTCGTGAGCCTCTGCGGCGAGGAGAAGACCCAGGCCCGCATCCAGCACATGCTCGAAAAGGGCAAGCCCCTGCGGAACTAATGCTGCTGGGGAGCTGGAGATCTGGAGAAAGTAGCGCGAAGACAGGCTCTCTCGCCTGTCCAGGCAGTTAGGAGAAAGACCATGCGAAATGCCGTGATAGTTTCCCTGGCGAGGACGGCCGTCGGGAAGGCCAAGAAGGGAAGCCTCAAGGACACGCGCCCCGAGGAATTCGCCACACCCGTTCTCAAGGCCCTCGTGGAACGGACCAAGGGCCTGGAGCCCGAGGTGATCGACGATGTGATCCTCGGCTGCGCCATGCCCGAGGGCGAGCAGGGCATGAACATCGCCCGCGTCGTCTCCCTCATGGCCGGATTCCCCGACAGCGTGCCGGCCATGACCATCAACCGCTTCTGCTCCTCGGGGAGCATGTCCATCGCCATGGCCGCCGACATGATCAAGGCGGGCAGCCACGAGATCGTCATCGCCGGGGGCGTGGAGTCCATGAGCATGGTGGCCATGGGCGGCAACAAGATGATCGCCGATCCGGCCGCCATGTCCTTCAACCCCGACATCTATTCCGGTATGGGAACGACCGCAGAGATCGTGGCCAGGAAGTTCGAAATCTCCCGCGAGGAGCAGGACCAGTTCGCCTGCCAATCGCACAAGAAGGCCTCCGCCGCCATCGCCGCCGGGAAGTTCAAGGACGAGATCGTGCCCCTCAAGGTCCGCACCATGGACGACGGGAAGTGGAAGGAATTCACCTTCGACACGGACGAGGGCCCCCGGGCCGACACCACCGTGGAAGCCCTGGCCAAGCTCAAGCCCGTCTTCGATCCCATCGGCAGCGTGACGGCCGGGAACTCCTCCCAGATCAACGACGGCGCGGCCGGTGTGGTGGTCATGTCGGAAGAGAAGGCCAAGGAGATGAAGCTCGATCCCATCGCCTACGTGCGTGAATGGGCCGTGGCCGGCGTGCCGCCCGAGATCATGGGCATCGGCCCCGCAAAGGCGGTCCCCAAGCTCCTGAAGAAGGCCAAGCTCACCTTCGACGACATCGACCTCTTCGAGCTGAACGAGGCCTTCGCCAGCCAGTCCGTCTACTGCCTCAAGGCGCTGGGTGCGCTCGGACTCGATCCGGCCAAGGTCAACGTGAACGGTGGCGCCGTCGCCACGGGCCACCCGCTGGGCGCCACAGGCGCCGTCCTCACCTGCAAGATCCTGGGCGAGCTCAAGCGCCGGAACGCCAAGCGTGGCGTCGTCACCATGTGCATCGGCGGCGGCATGGGCTTCGCGTACCTCTTGGAGCGGCCGTAGAGAGCCGCCGCCGGGGGAAGGGGTTCGGGGAAACCGGGAGGTTTCCCCGAGCGAAGGACTTCCTGCGCGAGGGCAAGGGAAAGCAGGGCGCGAAGCGCCCGCCGGAAGGGACCGGCCGAGGTCCCTTCCGGGGAGCGCCTCTGGCGCGACGCGGCGGCATGGGCTTCGCGTACCTGCTGGAGCGGCCGTAGAGAGCCGCCGCCGGGGGAAGGGGTTCGGGGAAACCGGGAGGTTTCCCCGAGCGAAGGGCTTCCTGCGCGAGGGCGGGGGGTGACAGCACGCGGAGCGTGCGTCCTAGGGGGGCGGCGAGCCCCCCTAGGAGGAGCGCCTCTGGCGCGACGCGGGTACGGGATTCCCCTGCTTCCCCTGGGTGAAATGGCGCATGAGGGGTAATTCCTAGTACTCCTACTGGACAACTATGAGTTAGGGCGGCATGGTGGGTTCATGAGGCTGTCTACCCGCGCCCGATACGCCCTGCGGATGATGCTCGACGTGGCCAAGAACCACGGCGAGGATGCGCCCGTGAGCCTGGCATCGGTAGCCAAGCGCACCGGCCTGTCGCGGGGATACCTCGAGCAGTTGGCCGGCGGTCTTCGCGCGCAGGGGCTCTTGCGCGGAGTCTGCGGCAAACAAGGGGGATACTTTCTCGCCCGGCCCGCCTCGGAGATCACCCTTCGCGCCATCATCGAGGCGGTCATCGGCCCCGTGAGCATCCTGGAGTGCCTTCACCATCCGTCGGTCTGCATTCAAAACGACCTGTGCGAGTGCCAGGTCGTCTACAGGCTCATCAACCGGCGGATAACGGAGGTGCTGGAGGAGTTCACCCTGGCCGATCTCCGCGATCCGAGGTGGCTGCAGGAGATGGGGCGCGCCGTGGCGCAGCTCGATCAGGCGCCAAGATCTACGCTCTGAACGTCAGAGATGCTGACCGTGCCGGCTTTTGAGGGGAGGATTCCAGAATGCCCATTCACCTGTCCCACTTCACCGCCGTCCTCATGGACGAGGTTCAGATCGCGGCCCTCCTATTCATGGCCGTGGTTTACGCCCTGAAGATCCGCTGGGTACTTTCGTACAAGGCGGGCAAGGAGCGCACGCCATCAAGGGGGGACACGGGCAAGGCCATACGCTACGCCTACACCACCGTGGCCATGCCGTGGGAGCTGCCCAGCACCCGAAAGCACTGGTTCCGGTGGGTGGAGTTCGCCATCTTCCACGTGGCTGTGGCCACCGCCATCGGCGTCACCTTCGTGATGCCTTACTGGCCCAAGGCCATCGCCTCGCCGCCGGTGGTCTCCACCCTGCAGGCGGTGTTCGGCCTGGGTCTCCTGGCGGCCTTGTCGAGGCTGGGGCGGCGCATCGCCGATCCGTCCATGCGCGCCATCACCTCACCCGACGACGCGTTCTCGCTGATCATGCTGGCGTGCTGGCTGGGCGCCGGGGTGCTGGCCGCCCCCCAGACGAGCGAGCCGGCCCTGATCGCCTTCTTCGGGCTCACGGCCTTCTTCCTGGTGTACGTTCCCTTCTCGAAGATCTCGCATTACATCTATTGGCCCTTCATCCGCTACTACATCGGGAAACACTTGGGGCACCGGGGCGTGTACCCCGCCAAGGCTGTCCCGAACCGCGCTTAGGAGGCGTCGCGATGGCTGACCATACCAGCGGCTCAAACGAGAAAGCCAAGGCCGTCGTGGAGGCCTTTCCCAAGAAGCTCAACCGGCAGGCCCTGCTCTCCTTCGCGAGCTGCGTCCACTGCGGCATGTGCAACGACTCCTGCCACTACTACCTCGCAACGGGCGATCCGAAGATGACCCCGGCCTACAAGGCGGATCAGGTCCGCAAGCTCTTCAAGTACCACGTGGACTGGCTGGGCCGGCTGGCGCCGGCTTGGGTCGGAGGCAAGACCTTCACCGACGACGCCCAGCTTGAGGAGCTGAAGGACGTAGTCTTCGGCACCTGCACCATGTGCCGGCGGTGCACCATCTCCTGCCCCTTCGGAGTGGACCACGCACTCATGATGCGCATGACGAGAGGCATGCTCAGCGCGCAGGGCGTCGCGCCCGAGGGCGTAAAGGTCGTCAGCAACGACCAGTGGCAGACCGGCAACCAGATGGGCGTGAGCCAGGAGGACTACCTGGAGACGCTGGCGTGGTTGCAGGATGAGCTTCGCAACGAGGTGGGGGACCCCAAAGCCGAGATTCCCATCGACAAGGCCGGGGTCAACATCGTCTTCGTGGTCAATCCGCGGGAGATCAAGTACGCGCCCATGTCCCTGCTCGCCGCCGCCAAGATCTTCTACGCCGCGGGTGAGGACTGGACCATGCCTTCCGTGGGCTGGGACAATACCAACTTCGGGCTCTTCTCGGGCGACGACAAGCTAGGCGCCCACATGGGCAACCTAGCCTACGACCAGGCCATCAAGCTCGGCGTGAAGAAGATGGTGGTCTCCGAATGCGGCCATGGCTTCCGCGCCACCAAGTGGGAGGCGCCGAACTGGGCGGGCAGGGACCTGCCCTTCCCCATCGAGAGTTTCCTGGAGACCATGGTGGAGTACGTCAACACGGGGCGCATCATGCTGGATCCCAGCGCCAACCGGAAACCCGTGACCTACCACGACCCCTGCAATCTGGGGCGTTCGGCGGGCATCACCGAGGAGCCGCGCTTCCTCCTGAAGCGCGCGTGCATGGACTACCGGGAGATGACGCCCAACCGCCAGGAAAACTACTGCTGCACGGGCGGAGGCGGCGCCATGTCCATGTCCGAATACTCCTCCCGGCGCCTCCAGGTGGCCAAGGTCAAGGCCGACCAGATCAAGGCCACCGGGGCCGCCTGCGTGGCCACCGCGTGCCACAATTGCGTGGACGGCCTGACCGACCTCATCAAGCACTACAAGATCAACATTCCCGTGAAGAATGTCTGCGAATACGTGGCGGACGCGCTGGTCCTGCGTCGCGCCGCGCACGTCACCGAGGAGATGCCCGCCGAGCTTCGCGGGCGATCCGTGCTGGTGATCGACGACGACCCGGACGTGGTGACCTACCTGACCACGTTGCTCCAAGACCACGGCCTGAAAACCTTCACGGCGCGCAACGCCGCGGAGGGTATCAAGGTGGCCCGGCGCGAGCGGCCCGACATGATCACCCTCGACATCTCCATGCCCGGACGGTCGGGTATCGAGGTCTTCACGTGGCTCCGCTCCGAGCCCGAGATGACCGGCATCCCGGTGTGCATCGTCACGGGGGCCATCGATTTCCGCCAGCTCATGTACCACCGGAACGTTCCGCCGCCGGACGGGTACATCGAGAAGCCCGTGAAGGCCGACCTGTTGCTGATGACCGTGCGGCGCATCCTGGAGATCAAGCTGCACAAGGCTTCACCCGTGGGCGTGAGTTGAGGCCGCCGGGCGGGAAACCGCCGCATGGGAGTGGGCATGCTGCCCGAGGGAATGACCGCTCAACTGCTGGACGCCGTGGACGCCTGCGTCCTGGTCCTCGGGACCGACCTGGGCGTCCTCCAGGTCAACAGACCCGCACGGAATCTCTTCGGCGAGCCTGACGGAAGGAAGTGCCACGAGCTCTTGAGGGGAACGAGCGAACCCTGCGGGGACTGTCCCGCCAGAGACTGCATGGCCTCGGGGCGGTCCTCCAGGGGGACGGAGATCGTGAGGGCGGGCGCGGGCGGCGGGGCCGAGCTGGCCGTGTGCGCCTCGCCCCTCTACGACCGGGACGGCGCTCTCGTGGGCGCCGTGCTCACGGGGCGCAGCGAGGCTCTTCACATGGCCGCCCTCAAGAGCGAGCTGAGAGAGCGCGAGGCCTTCTTTCAGGCGTTGTTCGATGAGGTCCCCTGTTTCGTGTCCGTCCAGGATCCCCAATTGAACGTGGTCCAGGAAAACCGCCGCTTTCGCGAGCAATTCAGGGCATCGGGCGGCGGAGGACGCTGCTTCGAACTGTACAAGCACCGGCGGGAGCCCTGCCTGGCCTGTCCCGTGGAGGCCACCTTCAAGGACGGGAAGAGCCATCAGAGCGAGGAGGCGGTCACCGCGAGGGACGGCACGACGCTCAACACCCTCGTGATGACGGCACCGCTCCTTGGCGCCGATGGGGAGATCGAGTACGTGATGGAGATGTCCACCGACATCACGGAGCTCAAACGCTTGCAGACCCAGCTTCAGTCACTGGGCATGCTCGTGGGCGAGATATCCCACGACATCAAGGGGCTGCTGACCGGCCTGGACGGGGGCATCTACATGGTGGACACGGCCATGGCAAAGGGGGACCAGGAGCGCCTCGCCCTGGGATGGGAGATGGTGAGACGGAACGTGGAGCGGATCCGGTCACTGGTGCTGAATATCCTTTACTACGCCAAGGACCGCGAGCCGGATTACCGGCTCTGCTCCCCGCTCAAGCTGGCCGAGGAGGCGATGGCGCCCTTCGAAGCGAGGGCGGCGGAGAGCGGCATCCGGTTGGAGCAGGATCTGGATCCCGCGGCCATCACCCTCGAAGCGGACGCCAAGGCGGTCAAGGCACTCCTGACGAACCTCCTGGAGAACGCTCTCCACGCCTGTCTTGCCGACGCCGAGAAGCCGGAGCATCGCGTTGGGCTCCGGGTGGCCGGCGAGGGGGACTACGTCCTCTTCGAGATCAGCGACAACGGGGTGGGCATGGATCGAGAGGCCAGGGAGAAGGCCTTCGCGCCGTTCTTTTCTTCCAAGGGGGCCGATGGCACCGGTCTGGGCCTCTACATCGCCAAGCGGATCGTCTCGCAGCACGGCGGATCCATCACGCTGGATTCGGAGCTCGGGCGGGGGACCCGCTTCTCAGTCAGCATCCCGAAGCGGCCCCTGTCACGCCAGCAAGACCGCGCCGCCAGGATCCGGCCGGTGTAGGGCCGTTCCTGTACAGAGCGGCATTCATCGTCGCGCGTGTGACAGCCGAAAATCGCGAAGGAAAGCCTTCAGGGCCGGGTAGAATGACCCAGGAGGGCCATGCGCTCCCTCCGGGCCTCCTGCCTTGCCCCCTTCAGCGCTTCCAGGCGGGCGGCCAGGGCGGGACGCTCGGCTTCGGGGGCGATTCGGAGCCTCCGTTTGGTCTCGCTCATCTCCCGGAGGATGGCCATTTCGCGGTCGGTGAGACCGACACGTACGGCGGTGCAGGCGCTCTGGGGCGCTCCCTCGGCGGTCTCGAGAATGGGGAGCGACACCTTCTCGTCCGTCATGCCCGTAACCCCCTGGACCCACCGGCACGGCCTCTCGGTGCGAATTCTTCCGGGGCCGCCGAGGTCAGTCCTTTCCCCCGCTGCCGCCGATGGCGATCATGCGCTCGATGGGCAGGCGGGCCTTGTCGGCGATGTCCGAGGGCACCTTCACCTCGTGGACGCCGGCCTCCAGGGAATGCAGGAGCTTCTCGATGGTGATCATCTTCATGAACCGGCACTCCATCTCGGCGCTCACGGGGAAGTACTTCTTGCCCGGCGTCTCCTTGCGCATGCGGTGGAGGATGCCCGTCTCGGTGGCCACGACGAACTCCCGCTTGGGGGAGCGCGCCACGTGGTTCACCATGCCCTCCGTGGAGGTGATGTAGGCGTCCTCCTGCCGGAGGTCCTTGTCCTTGAGGTAGACCATGCACGAGGTGACGCAGCCGCACTCGGGATGAATCAGGAAGTCGGCGCCCGGGTGGGCCTCCCTCGCCCGCTCCACGTCCTCGGGCCGCACGGCCGCGTGCACGTGGCATTCTCCCGCCCAGATGTGGAGGTTCTTCCGGCCCGTGACCCGCGAGGCGTAGGCCCCGAGGAACATGTCGGGGCCGAATAGGATGGGCCTCTCCTCGGGAATGGCGCGGATCACCTCGACGGCGTTGGAGGAGGTGCAGCAGTAGTCCGAGAGGGCCTTCACGGCGGCCGAGGTGTTCACGTAGGTCACCACCACCGCGTCTGGGTACTGGGCCTTCCAGGCGGCGAGCTGTTGGGCGTTGAGGGTGTCGGAGAGGGAGCACCCCGCTTCCAGGTCCGGGATGAGGACCCTCTTGTCCGGACAGAGGATGCTCGCCGTCTCGGCCATGAAGTGGACGCCGCAGAAGACGATGAGATCGGCCTTCGTCCGGGCGGCCTGGCGGGAGAGTCCGAGGGAGTCGCCCACGAAGTCGGCCACGTCCTGGACGGGCCCGATCTGGTAGTTGTGGGCCAGGATGACGGCGTTCTTCTCCCGGGCCAGCTCGCGGATACGCTGGGCGAGGGCGGTGGTACCGGCCGCGGCCATGCTCATGAACACCTCCATCCCCTCCTGAGGTTTTGTGGTCCGCGCGGCTGCCGAGTGCGACTTGCGCCGCCGGAGGGAGGAAGGATACCATAGGCGGCGTATCTCAGGGAGGCAGGCATGAAGACGTGGGCCAAGTTGGGATTGGGCTGCCTAGTTGTGCTGGTGGCGGCGTGCATCGTGTCCATCGCCCTCTTTTTCTTCGCCGGGAGGTGGGTCAAGAACCAGGTCAACCGGTTCACGGGCGGTGCCGCCCAGATGGCCGAAAACGTGAAGGCCCTCTCTGGACTGGACCAGAAGTATCCCTTCACCGCTCCGGAGAACGGGGAGGTGAGCGAGGCGCGGCTTCAGGCCTACATCGCCGTGTGCGCCCAGGTGAAACCGGTGATGGAGCCCTACGCGGGTTGGCTCAAGGAGCACGAGGCCGCCAAAGGGAAGGAGAAGGGCGGCTGGCAGGACGTGAAGAAGGCCATGACCCTGAGCGCCGAGATCACCGCGGCCATGCGCAAGGCCCTGGAGGCTGAGCACATGGGGCCGGCCGAGTTCCACTGGATCCAGAACGCCATGAAGCAGGCGGCGTCGGAGGGGGGGGCCGAGGGCGGGAACGGCGAGCGGCAGATGCTCGATGGATCCATCCAGGTCCTCGAGTCCCAGCTGCAGAACCCCGGCCTCTCCGAGGCGGACCGGCAGAAGCTCCAGGGGCAGCTGGACCAGCAGAAGACCCAGTTGGAGGGGTTGGCGGCGGGCGGGCGGGTCTCGCCCAACCGGGCGCTCTACGAGAAGTACGCCGACCAGCTCAAGGCCAACGACCTCCAGCAGTTCGGCGCGCTGCCCGAGGTGAAGTGAGGGCTGGCCGGAATCGTGAACGAGAAAAACAGGCGGAGGGGCCGATGGGCCCCTCCGTTCGGTTTTTTCTGGCTTGAGATCGCCTAGTTTTGCGAGAGAATGCCCAGGGCGCGGGCCAGGCGGGACTTGTACCGGGCGGCCGCGTTGGGATGGATGACGCCCTTCTTCCTGGTCCGGTCGATGAGGGCGTACACCTGGGGCAGAGCCTTGCGCGCGTCCTCGCCCTTCTTCTCGGCCACCAGGGCGCGGAACTTCTTGATGGCCGTCCGCATCTGGCCCATGGCCATGCGGTTGCGCAGGCGCCGCTTTTCGTTCTGCTTCACTCGCTTCAGTGCTGATGCATGGTTCGCCACAACGATCCTCCAATCACACGTGCCACAAGAAGTCGAATCATACCCGTCTTCCAGTGGGCTGTCAAGTCGGGAGCGAATCCCAGTCGGGAGCGAATCCCAAATTCCGCGATGGAATTGCACTCGTAGGAGCGCCGCCCCCGGCGCGACGGACCGTACGCGGGCACCGCATCCTGGTCGCAGGGTCACCCGGTTCGCGGCGAGGCGCCGCTCCCACGCAGGCGTTGAGCCGCTATCGCGGAATTGGGGCGAATGCCCCGCGAGACGGGCCCCGAGGGTCGCGCGCGCCCTGACTGGGCGCTAGAATGGCCGTACGGCGCGAGGCCGGGAGGAGGTCGTCATGGACGAGGCCCAGTGGCGCACGGCACAGGGCATCCTCTTCGTAGACCAGTACGAGCTCACCATGGCCCAGCTCTACTTCCGCATGGGCCTTCAGGGGACCAAGGTCCGCTTCGACCACTTCTTCCGGCGCTACCCCGACTACGGCTCCCACCAGGCCGGCTACTGCATCAGCGCCGGGCTCGAGTGGCTGGTAGAGTGGATGGAGGGGGCCCGGTTCCGGCGGGAGGACCTGGAGCTCTTGAGGAGCCAGCGCGGTTCCGAGGGCGGGCCCGTCTTCGGGGAGGACTTCCTGGGCTGGCTCGGCCGGGAGGGATCCTTCGGGGGGCTCTCCCTCTGGGCCGTGCCGGAGGGGCGGGTGGTGCACCCCCGCACGCCCCTGACCGTGGTGGAAGGACCGCTCGCCCTGGCCCAGCTCCTCGAAACGAGCCTGCTCAACCACCTGAACTTCCAGACCCTCATCGCGACCAAAGCCTCGCGGGTGAAGGAGAGCGCGCGGGGAGGGCTGCTGCTGGAGTTCGGCCTGAGGCGGGCGCACCACCGCGGCGCCAACGCCGCCACGCGGGCCGCCCTCATCGGCGGGGCCGATTTCACCTCCAACGTGGGCATGTCCCACCTCCTGGGCCGCCCCCCCAAGGGAACCCACGCCCACAGCATGGTGCAGGCCTTCCTGGCCCTCGGCATGGGCGAGCTGGAGGCCTTCCGGGCCTTCGCCGAGGTCTATCCGGACGACTGCCTGCTGCTGGTGGACACCATCGACAGCCTGGAGAGCGGAGTGCCCAACGCCATCCGCGTGTTCGAGGAGCTTCGGCGCAAGGGGCACCGGCCGGTGGGCATCCGGCTCGACTCGGGGGACCTGGCCTACCTGGCGATCCAGGCCTCGCGCATGCTGGACGCGGCGGGCTTCGGCGAGGCCCGCATCGTCCTCTCCAACGACCTGGACGAGCTCCTGATCTGGCAGGTGCTCACGCAGATCGAGCAGGAGGCCTCCCGCTACGGCGTGGACGCGGACCGGCTCGTGGCGCGGCTCGTTTACGGCGTGGGGACGCGCCTGGTCACCTCGGAGGGCCAGGCCTCTCTCGGCGGGGTTTACAAACTCGCCGCCGTGGAGCGCGAGGGCGGGCTCGTGCCCGTGTTGAAGATCTCCGACTCGCCCGAGAAGACCGCCGACCCCGGCTGCAAGCGGCTCTGGCGACTCTACGACCGGCGGGGCTTCGCCACCGCCGATCTCGTTGCGCTGGAGGAGGAGCGGCCTGATCAGGCCGAGGCGATCGTGCTCCGCCACCCCTCCGACGGCAGCCGCACGAGGAGCGTACGGAGGGAGGAGTTGAGCCAGGTGGAGCCGCTTCTGGTCCCCGTACGAGGCGGCGGCCGCCGTCTCTGTGACTTCCCGCCTGTGGACGAGCTGGGGGCGCGGCGCCGCGCGGACCTGGAGCGCCTCGATCCGGGGGTCCGCCGCCTCGTGAACCCCCACGTCTACCACGTGTCGCTCAGCCAGCGGCTTTGGGAGTTGAAGCAGGAGCTGATCGAGCGGGAGCGCGGCGGAGACGTCCGCCGGAGCATCCCGCCCGCCGGGCCGTCGTAAACGCGGAGCGTGGAGGACAACGCATGATCCAACCGGCGATTCGGCGCCGATTTCCCCTTTTCTCCATATGAAGGCGCAGGCGGAGGCCAGGGCCAAGGGTTAGGACCCGCGCAGGAATAGGTTAACGGAATTCGCGCCCAGATTCGTGTGAGATTGGCGCGATTGGAGGGAGCAAAACCGCAGGCGTAGTTGAAGACTACGTTGAGGATTTTGCGATCGAGAATCGCGTCAAGATCGCGCGAAGATGGGATGCGAAAACGTTAAGTTATTTCTGCGCTGGTCCTTAGCCCCGGCACCGTTCTTGTGGCCGTGGGTCCTCCCGCGTGGACTACGGCAGGGCCGGCATGACCAGGCGGAGCAGAAGGGCGAAGCCCAACGTGAAGGCGTGAGCGGCGCCGGCCGCGCCGCGAGGGCCGAGGACCCGCCGGTCCAGGGCGAAGAGCCTGGCGTAGCTGGCGGGCATGACGGTCATGCCCGCGAGGGCCAGCTCGATGAAGTTGCCCCGGTGGTGGCTCCCCACGTGGGCGGCGTACAGCCCCAGCCAGAACAGGACGGGATAGAGAGACGCGCCCCAGTCCCACCAGAAAAAGGCCCCGCGCCTTCTCAGGCCGGCCCAGGCGGGAAGCGAAAAGAAGGTGGCGAAGGCCACCAGCGCCGCGACGGCGGTGAACACTCGCATCGGCAGCCATCATGCCACAGGGGCGCCGGGCGCGCGAGGGATTGGCCCGGTGATTGGCCCGGTGAGGTATCCGGGCTAGTGTTGTGTCCCCGTCCTGTGTTGACAAAGGCCTTTTCCCGGGACACAACACTTCCCAAGGGGCTCCGCCCCTAGGGCGCCCGCCTTCGGCGGGCTGTTACCCCGAAAGAGCGGGGAGGCTTCCTCCCCGCACCCCTCCGTGTGCTGTCTGTCGCCTGCTTCCATGGTGAACCTGTCACTGAGACAGCACACTAGCCGTCGTTCATCTGCCAGAGGTACCAGCAGGCGTAGCTCCGCCAGGGCCTCCAGGGCTCGCCCAGGATCTGCGCCTGCCCGGGGCTGGGAGGCTGGTCCAACCGCAACAAGGTGCGCAGGGATTTCCTCAGGGCCAGGTCCCCCACCGGCCAGACGTCCGGGCGCCCCATGGCGAAGATGAGGACCATGTGGGCGGTCCAGGGGCCGATGCCCCGGACCTCCGACAGGGTCTCGACGACCTCCTCGTCCTCCATCCCGTCGAGGGCCTCGAGCCTCAGCCTCCCGTCCGTCAGGCGGCCGCACAGGTCGCGCACGCAGGCGATCTTGGCCCTCGAAAGGCCCGCGCCCGAGAGGGCGGCGTCGGAGAGCTTCAGGAGGCGGGCGGGATCGGGAAACCGCCGGGGGGCCAGGCCCCTGAAGCGCTCGAAGATGACCCGGGCCACGCGCCCGGAGAGCTGCTGGGCGATGACGGCCTCCAGCAGGTTGTGGAGAAGGTCCTCGCAGGAGTACTCGTGGAAGCGGGGCGGGCCGATCCGCGCGATGAGGGTCCTTAGCCTCCGGTCCCGTCTCAGGTGCGCGAGGGCCTTTCGGTCTTGTGCGTCCATGGAGCCTCCCGGAGGGAGAAGGTAGCACGCCCGGGCCGGTGCGGCCATGGCTTCGCGCCTCTCGAGAAGGGAGAGGGCGGGCGGTGCGGCATGGGGCACCCCGCGCCTCGTCGAAGGGAGCGGTGTTCTTGTCGGGCGAGGTCCCGGTTGCGCCGTCCTCCGCTGTCCACGTGCGTCAGGGATGGATGGGGCGTCGTGTGGATCCTTGCCCTTCGCCCGAAATGGGTATAGGATGTCCATAGATGCGACTTGATGCGCATCAATGAGATTCTATGAACCTTAGTGTCAAAGACGTCGGCAAGCTCTTGGGCATTTCGGAAAAGACCGTCTACCGCTGGATCAAGCAGGGGGCGATCCCCGCCTACCGAATCCAGGACCAGTACCGCTTCAATCGGGCCGAGATCCTGGAGTGGGCCACGGCGCGGCGGTTGGCCCTTTCCCCGAGGATCTTCGACGAGCCGGAGTCGGAAGGCGGGACCTGGGCCGGACTGGCCGAAGCCCTGAAGTCGGGCGGCATCCACTACCGTCTGCGCGGCGCCGAGAAGGCTGCCCTGCTGCGGGCGGTGGTGGATCTTCTCCCGCTGCCGGAGGGGACGGACCGGGCCCTCGTGGCGGAAATGCTCCTGGCCCGGGAGAATCTGGGTTCCACGGCGGTGGGCCAGGGAGTCGCCATCCCCCACCCGCGCTTCCCTGTGATCCTGCCTCCCTCGCCGGATACCCTCTCGCTCTGCTTCCTCGACCAGGCCGTGGACTTCGGCGCCCTGGACGGCCGGGCGGTCCGCACCCTCTTCGTCCTCATCAGCTCCACCGTCAGGGGCCACCTCAGGCTCCTCTCGCGCCTCGCCTTCGCCCTCCAGGATGAGTCCCTGAAAGGGCTCCTCGCCGCGCAGGCGGACCGGGAGGCCCTCTTCGCGGCTTTCGCGGCCGTGGATGCGCGGGCCGCGTAGCGGTTCGGGGCGGAGGAGGGACCATGAGCGGGCCGCTGATCTCATTGGGCATCCTCGTGTTGGGGGCCATCCTGTCGGCCCTCTGCGGGCGGCGCTCGCTCGCGGCCGCCGGGGTGGCGCTCGTCTCGGTGAGCTTGGCGGCCGCCGCCGGCATGCCGACGGCCCTGAGGGTCCTCGTCACGGGACGGGCCGTGAGCTGGCGGGCCCCATGGTCTCTGCCCTGGGGTTCGCTGAGCCTGGCCCTGGACCCCCTCTCGGCCTTTTTCATCGCCTTCATCCTGATGCTGGCCGTGCCGTTCGCCTTCTACGGCCGGGGCTATCTGGCCCGCCACCGAGGCTCTTCCTGGCAGAGCCTGTCCTGGTCGCTGTATCAGATTCTCGTAGCCAGCATGGTCCTGGTGGTCTCGGCGGCGGACGGCCTGCTGCTGCTCATGGCCTGGGAGGCCATGTCGGTGGCCTCGCTCTTTCTGGTCATCCACGACCACGAGGAGGAGGGGGTTCTCAAGGACGGCCTCGTCTACGCCGTAGCGGCCCACCTCGGCGTGGCGGCCCTCCTGGGCCTCTTCGCGCTCTGGGGGGGCTGGGCCGGTTCTCTGAGGTTCGCGGACCTGTCCGCGGTTCCCCTGAGCCGGGGAGCGTCCTGGACCCTCTTCCTGCTCGCCGTGGCCGGCTTCGGCAGCAAGGCCGGCCTGGTGCCCTTTCACGTCTGGCTCCCGAAGGCACACCCGGCGGCGCCCAGCCACGTCTCGGCCCTCATGTCCGGCGTCATGATCAAGATGGGGATCTACGGCATCCTGCGGATCCTGCTCCTGCTCGGGGGCTGGCAGCCGGGGTGGGGGTACCTCCTGCTCGCCATGGGCGGCTCCTCGGCCCTGCTGGGCGTCCTCTACGCGCTGGGTCAGCACGACCTCAAGCGCCTCCTCGCTTACCACAGCGTGGAGAACGTGGGCATCATCACCATCGGGATCGGAGCGGGGGTGCTGGCCCGGACCGCCGGGATGGGCATCGCCTCCCTCCTCGCCTTCATGGGCGCCCTGCTGCACGTCCTGAACCATGGGCTCTTCAAGGGCCTGCTCTTCTGCGGGGGCGGTGCCGCGGCCCAGGCCTCGGGGACGCGGGAGATGGACGCGCTGGGGGGGCTACTGAAGCGCATGCCCTGGACCGGGACCAGCTTCCTGGTCGGATCCATGGCCATCTGCGCCCTTCCTCCGCTCAACGGCTTCGCGAGCGAATTCCTGATCTACAGCGGGTTGCTCTCGGGAGCCCTCTCCGGCCGCGCGGCGCCGTCGCTGGTCCTCTTCTTCTCGGTGCCCGTTCTCGCCCTCGCGGGAGGGCTCGCCCTGGCCTGTTTCGCCAAGGCCTTCGGGGTGGTCTTTCTGGGCGAACCCCGCAGCGCGCCGGCCCGGGAGGCGAAGGAGGCGAGTCGCTGGATGACCGCCCCCATGTTGGCTCTCGCCTCGGCGTGCCTCGCCATCGGGCTGATGGCGCCGCTCATGGTTCCGCTGCTCCGGGCGCCCGCCTCGGCCCTGGCCGGCGGCACGGCCGCGGCCGGCGGGGAGGGTGCCGCCGCGGTCCTGGCCAAGGTGGCCCTGGTGGGCTGGGCCCTGCTCCTGCTCGCCGCGATTCTGTTGGCGCTGCGGTGGCTCCTCCTGAGAGGGCGGACGGTCTCCAAGGCGCCCACGTGGGGCTGCGGCTTCTCGGCTCCCACGGCGCGGATGCAGTACACCGCCTCCTCATTCGCCGAGCCCCTGCTGGGGCCCCTGCGGGGAGTGCTTCGCCCGCGCGTCCATCTCATCGAGCCGAGGGGACTCTTCCCGGAAAGTGGCTCCTTTTCGAGCCACCTGGATGACTGGGCGGACAAGATCCTCTACGAGCCGCTGTTCGGAGGCGCGGCGAACCTAGCCGGCCGGGTTCGCCCCCTCCAGCAGGGGCGCCTGCAGCTCTACCTCCTCTACACGCTCCTGGCCTTGATCGCGCTGCTCCTCTGGCAGGTGCTGGCATGAACCCGGTCGTCCCGCGGTTGCTGGCGCCCATTTCGGCTCTCGTGCTGGCCCCCCTCTTGCTCGGGCTCATCGGAAGGGTCAAGGCCATGATGGGGGCGCGCCGCGGCGCGCCGCTGCTCCAGCCCTACCGCGACCTGGCGCGCCTCTTGGGTAAAGGGGAGGTCCTCAGCACCACCGCGACGCTCCTCTTCCGCCTGGCGCCCGTGGCGGTGCTGGCCTCCACGGCCGCCGCGCTCTTCCTCCTGCCGGCGGGCCCTCTTCCGCCCGTGCTCTCCTTCCCCGGGGACCTCCTGCTCCTCGCCTACCTCCTGGCGCTGGGGCGCTTCGGAACCCTGGCCGCGGCCATGGACACGGGGTCGGCCTTCGAAGGGATGGGCGCCAGCCGCGAGGCGGCCTTCTCCGCTCTCTCGGAACCCGCCCTCTTCCTGGCCCTGGGCGGCCTGGCGTGGGCGCGGCACGACCTTTCCCTGGGGGGGCTCCTGGGCGGCGGGAGCACGGCCGGCCTGGCGCGGCAGGCGCCGGCGCTCGGCCTCTTCACGGCCGCCCTCTTCCTCCTCCTGCTCGCGGAGAACAGCCGCATTCCCGTGGACGATCCGGCCACCCACCTGGAACTCACCATGATCCACGAGGTGATGGTGCTGGACCATTCGGGTCCCACCTTCGCGGCCATCCTGTACGGCGCCTCCCTCAAGCTCTGGATCTTTGCCTCCCTTCTGGTGTCGGTCTGGATCCCCGCGGGCCTTCCCGCGTGGGCCTCCGCGGGTCTGTACGCCGCCGGCATGGCCCTCGTGGCGGTGAGCGTGGGTCTCGTCGAGAGCCTGACGGCGCGCCTCAAGCTGGCCAAGGTGCCCCGCTTCCTGGCCCTCGCTGGTGTTCTGGCCGGCCTCGGCTGCCTGGTCCTCTTCGCGGGAGGGCGCCCGTGAGCGGATTCGCCCAACTCCTCCTCGTGACCGTGCTCCT
Source organism: Acidobacteriota bacterium (assembly GCA_021787565.1). Lineage (GTDB taxonomy): Bacteria > Acidobacteriota > UBA4820 > UBA4820 > DSQY01 > DTPS01. Next base: position 59,355 of record JAJYLT010000013.1, on the reverse strand, counting down.
GCTGGACGTGAGCCTCGCGGCATCGAGCCGCCTGGCCGTCCTGATCCGCGCCTTCGCGCTCCAGGCGGCGGCCGTCGCGGCCCTCGCCCTGGTCCTGGACGGCCCCGGCAACCCTCACGCGTGGGCCGTGGCCTCGGGCACGCTCCTGCTCAAGGGGCTCCTCATCCCCTACTTCCTCGGGCGCGCCTCGGAGCGGACCCACGCGGTGAAGGAGCAGGAACCGCTGGTTCCCTACGGAGTCAGCCTCCTCCTCGCCGCCGCGGGGGTGGCCCTCTCTTTTGCTCTGGCCTCGCGACTTCCCGAAGCCACGCAGCGGTCCGGGATCCTGCTCGGCGCGGCGGCCTTCGCCACCATGTTCACGGGCCTCCTGATCCTGGTCTCCAGGGGCACGGCGCTGGCCCAGGTGGCGGGCTACCTGGTTCTGGAAAACGGCATCTTCCTCTTCGGCCTGAGCCTCCTGAGGCACATGCCGCTGTTGGTGGAGATGGGCATCCTCCTGGACGTCTTCGCGGGCACCTTCGTCATGGGGATCGTCGTCTACAACATTCATAGGACCTTCGATCACATCGACGTGAGGGCCCTCACGGCGCTCAAGGAGGCGGCGGATCGGGAGGAAGGGATGGAGGAGGGGGCATGATCCTGACGGCCCTCGTGCTCTGCCCGATTCTCCTGGGCGCATTGGCCTGGAGCCTGCCCAGGCGCACCGCCCGCCGGGCGGTGCTCGTGGGCGCGAGCCTGCTGCAGGTCCTGCTGGCCGGGGCGGCCATGTGGAGAGGCCCCGCCCCCGAATGGGGAGGCGCCCTCGCGCTCGATCCGCTGGGGAAGCTCTTCCTGGGCGTGACGACGCTCCTCTTCGCCGCGGCCTCCCTCTACACCTTCGGGTACATGGCCCTGCACCGCCACCCCCGCAAGCGGCACTACGTTCCGGTCCTCCTGTTCTTCTTGGGCTCCATGACCCTGGCGACGCTCAGCCAGCACCTGGGGCTCTTCTGGGTGGCCCTGGAGGCCACGACCCTCTCCAGCGCCCCGCTGGTCTACTTCGACCGGTCCGAAAAGAGCCTCGAGGCGGCGTGGAAGTACCTGATCCTCTGCTCGGTGGGCATCGCCCTGGCCCTGGCCGGGACCTTTTTCCTGGCCCTCGCCCTGCCCGCCGAGGGTCCCGGGTCGCTGCTGGTGGCCGACCTCGTGGCCCAGGCGCCCCTGATGTCCGCACCCTGGCTGAAGGTCGGCTTCCTCTTCCTCCTGGTGGGGTACGGGACCAAGATGGGGCTTGCCCCCATGCACACCTGGCTGCCGGATGCCCACGCCGAGGCGCCGCCGCCCGTGTCGGCCCTCCTCTCCGGTGCCCTCCTGAACTGCGCCTTCCTGGGCATCCTGCGCGCCCTGGAGGTGATGAACGCGGCGGGCCTGGCCTCCTTCGTCCAGAAGCCGCTCCTCGCCTTCGGCTTTCTGTCCATGGCGACGGGGACGGCCTTCCTCATCCGCCAGCCCGACTACAAGCGCCTGCTGGCCTATTCGAGCGTGGAGCACATGGGGATCCTGGCCGTCGGCGTGGGGCTCGGTTCGGCCCAGGGCATCTTCGGCGCCCTCCTTCACGCGCTGAACCACTCGCTCGCCAAGGGGCTGCTGTTCTTCGCGGCGGGCCTCATCTTCCTCGTCACCGGTACCAAGTCCGCGGCGGAGGTCCGGGGCCTGCTCGGACGTTCGCCGCTGGCCGCCGCCCTCTTCGCGGCGGGTTTCTTCGCGATCACGGGAACCCCGCCTTTTGGCCTCTTCGTGAGCGAATTCACGATCCTGTCGGCGGCCTTTTCGGCCGGCCACGCGGTGCTCGCCGTCTTGTACCTGGCGCTCCTGGTGGCGGCCTTCACGGCCATGGGGGCCGTGGTCCTGCCCATGGTCTTCGGCAGGCCCGGCGGAGCGCGGGGCGAATCCCTCTCGGCGAGGAACTCCTGGCTCCTGGGAGCGCCGGCCGCGTTGCTGGGGCTGGCCTCCCTGGGATTGGGCCTCTGGATTCCGCGGGGCCTCATGGTCCTTCTGAAGGCTGGGGCGGTCCTCGTGTCGGGAGGGCATCCATGAGCCGCGCCCTCATGCCCCTCGCCAACGGGGCGGCCGCCCGCCTGGAGGAGGTGCCCGTCTGGCCCGTCCGGCTCTTCCGTGACCGCGTCCTTGAGGCGGCCTTCGAAGGCGCCCGACTCGTGGCGCTCCTGCCCCTCGCGCAACCCCGGGGGAGTGGGAGGGAGCTGTTGGCGGTCCTTGCCCAGGACCACCGGGGGACCCTCCTCCTGGGGGCGGGCGACCTGGAGGGGGCCTCCGCGTACCCGGCCTTCACACCGGAGTGGCCCCAGGCCCAGGCTTTCGAGCGGGATCTGTGGGAATCCCGTGGCCTCCTGCCCGAAGGCCACCCCTGGCTCAAGCCGTTGCGCTTTCCCCGGCTTCCCGATGGTCAGACGATCCCGGCCTCCTATCCCTACTTCGCCATGGAGGGCGCCGAGCTCCACGAGGTGGCCGTGGGGCCCGTCCACGCGGGGATCATCGAGCCAGGCCACTTTCGCTTCCAGTGCCACGGCGAGAAGGTCTTCCACCTGGAGATCCAGCTCGGCTTCCAGCACCGCGGCTGGCGCGGCCTCATGGCGGGCGCCCCGCCGGCACGGCGCGCCGTGCTGGCGGAATCCCTGGCGGGCGATACGGCGGTGGGCCACGCGGTGGCGTGGGCCATGATCGAAGAGGCCCTGGGAGCGATCCTGGTGCCTCCGAGGTCCCAGGCTCTCCGGGCGGTGGCTCTCGAGCTCGAACGTCTGGCCAATCATACAGGCGACCTGGGGGCCCTGGCGGGCGACGTGGGCTTCCTGCCTTCGGCCTCCTACCTGGGGGGACTGCGGGGCGATTGCCTGAACCTCACCCAGCGCCTGTGCGGCAGCCGCATGGGCCGGGGCCTCGTGGTTCCGGGCGGCGTGCGCTTCGATGCCCCGGCTGCCCTGGCCGAGGAGGTGGCCGGGAGCCTGTCCCGGACCTGGCGAAGCATCGAGGAGGCCGCGGGGCTTCTCTTCGATGCCTCGCCGGTTCAGGAGCGCTTTCAGGGGACCGGCGCCGTCGGCCGCGAGGTGGCCGAGGCCCTGGGGCTCGTGGGCGTGGCGGGCAGGGCGAGCGGGTGTGACCGCGATGCTCGGCGGGATCACCCGGCGGGGTTCTACCGGTTCGCGCAAATCCCCCCCCAGACGCTTGCCTCCGGCGACGTCTACGCCCGCGCCGTGGTCAGGTTCCTGGAGATGAGGCAGTCCTTCGAGTTCCTGGAGGGGCACCTTCGGGCTCTCCCCCAGGGGGCGGTCGGCGTACCCGCCAAGAAGGCGCGGTCCGGCCACGTCGCCGCGGCCCTAGTGGAGGGCTGGCGCGGAGAGATCGCCCACGTCGCCGTGACGGGCGCCTCGGGCGAAATGGCGTCCTACGAGGCCGTGGATCCCTCCTTTCATAACTGGATGGGCCTCGCGATGGCCCTTCGGGACCAGGCCATTTCCGATTTCCCGCTCTGCAACAAGAGCTTCAATCTCTCCTACGCGGGGCACGACCAATGATCAGGACGCTGAAGACGCGCTGGCGCCTGGGCCGCCGGACCAGGCCCTTCCCGCCCAGGGAGAACCCCCTGCCGGAGCGCTTTCGCGGCCTGCCCGCGCTGGACCCCTCCCGCTGCGAGCCGGGGTGCTCGTCCTGCGCCGATGCCTGTCCCACCGGAGCGCTGGTCCTGGAAGGGTCGCCTCGGCTGGACCTCGGCCGGTGCCTCTTCTGCCCGCAGTGCGCGGAGGCATGTCCTTCGGGAGCCGTCCAGTTCACGCGAGACTATGCCCTGGCCGCCTCGACGCGAGAAAGCCTCGTGGTCTACGGTGAGGCCCGCCCCGCGGTCGAAGTCCTAGGCCGCCGGCTCCGGCGCCTCTTCGGCCGTTCGCTCAAGCTGAGGCAGGTCAGCGCCGGAGGGTGCGGCGGATGCGAGGCCGAGCTGAACGCCACCTCCAACGTGGATTATGATCTCGGGCGCTTCGGCGTTCAGTTCGTGGCCTCCCCCCGGCACGCCGACGGGATGGTCGTCACCGGCCCCGTCACCAGGAACATGGAGGAGGCGCTCCGGCGGACCTACGCCGCCATCCCCGAGCCGAAGCTCGTGATCCTCGTGGGGGCCTGCGCCCTATCCGGAGGGGCCTTCGAGGGAAGCCCTGCGGTGACCGGCATGCCCGCGGACATCCCCGTGGATCTCTTCATCCCGGGCTGCCCGCCGCATCCCTTCACCCTTCTGGATGGCCTCCTGCGCTTGATCGGGACCCGGAAGGGGTGACGCCTGGGGCGAGAGGCGCTGTTTCCCGATCCCGCCCCTTCCCTTCGGGCGCCGGCGTGGTAGCCTTGGTGAGGAAAGGAGGCCCCCATGGCCACCGTCACGCTCCACACGAACCACGGCGACATCGCGTTGAAACTCTATGACGACAAGGCTCCCAAGGCCTGCGAGAACTTCGCGAGCCTGGCCAAGGGCGGCCAATACGACGGCGTCATCTTCCACCGGGTCATCGACGGCTTCATGATCCAGGGGGGCGACCCTACCGGGACGGGCCGCGGCGGCAAATCCATCTGGGGAAAGAACTTCGAGGACGAGGTCCGCAACGGCCTGGCCTTCACCAAGAAGGGCATCCTCGCCATGGCCAACGCGGGGCCGAACACCAACGGCAGCCAGTTCTTCATCACGCTGGCCCCCACCGCATGGCTCAACGACAAGCACACCATCTTCGGCGAAGTGGAAGCCGGGATGGAGGTGGTGGACGCCATCGGCACGTGCGCCAAGGGTCCTGGAGACCGCCCTCTGAAGGACGTGGTCATCGAGCGCTGCAGCGTCTCGCCCTGATGACAGCGGAGGCGGCGAGGAGGCTGGGCAGCCGAAGCCGGGATTAAGGGGCGGCGATTCGGTCCACAGCCTTGACCGAACAGGCAGGAAAATCATAAAATTAGCCTTGTTGAACCCCCTTCCAGGGGGACGGGAGGCCGCCGTGGCGGAGGAGAAAAAGCGGAAGGTCACCCTCCGCATCGCCCACTCCTGGGAGGAGGCGGAGCGCCTCGACGACGACTGGTGGGAGCAGTTCACCCCGGATGAAAAAGTGGCGATGGTATGGGGCTTGACCCTGGATTATCTAGCCATGAAGGGCGTAACCGATGAGCCGAGATTACAGAGATCTTTTTGCCGCATTAAACGCCCAAGGTGTGCGGTATCTGGTGGTGGGGGGGCTCGCCGTCGCATTTCACAATAAGCCGCGTTTCACCTTTGGGGCTGGAAGACCTCATCGCGTGCAAGCGGTACGCCAATCGTCCTCAAGACCGGCTGGATGCCAGGGCGTTGGAAGCGAAGCTCCGCTCGTCTGGCAAAGGGTCACCCCCGATTAGGAAGAGGAGTTGAAAGCATGAGCCACTACACCGTCGTGTCCATGCCGGGAGACGGCATCGGAAAGATCGTCCTCCCCGAGGCCGAGCGCGTCCTTGGGAAGGCCGGTTTTCCCGCCGACTATATCCACGCCGACATCGGCTGGGACTTCTGGCGCCGAGAGGGCAACCCGCTGCCGGAGCGCACCGTGAAGCTCCTGGAGCAGCACAAGCTGGGCCTCTTCGGGGCCATCACGAGCAAGCCCAAGTGGGACGCGGACGCCGAGCTGGACCCCCAGCTCAAGGGGACGGGGCTCGTCTACTACAGCCCCATCGTGACCATGCGCCAGAAGTTCGACCTGGATCTCTGCGTCCGCCCCATCCGCTCCTTCCCCGGCAATCCCCTGAACTTCATCCGCAAGAAGCTCGACGGCGGCTTCGAGGAGCCCGTCGTGGACGCCGTCATCTTCCGCCAGGGCACCGAGGGCTCCTACGCGGGGGTGGAGTGGACCAACCCGCCGCAGAACGTGCGCGAGGCCTTCACCACGCACAGGAAGTTCAAGACCTTCGCTTCCGTGAAGGGCGAAGACCTGGCCATCTCCACCCGCATCGTGACCAGGGAAGCCACCCGGCGCGTCATCCGCGAGGCCTTCGAGTACGCCAAGCGCTTCGGCTACAAGAGCGTGACCGTGGCGGAGAAGCCCAACGTGCTGCGCGAGACCTCGGGCATGTTCGAGGAGGAGGCGCGCGCCATCGCGAAGGAGTACCCGGGCATCGCCCTCCGGTCCGTGAACATCGACGCCATCATGATGTGGCTCACCAAGAACCCCGAGGAGTACGGCGTCTTCGTCTGCGAAAACCTCTTCGGCGACATCCTGTCGGACGGCTTCGCGGGGCTCGTGGGCGGCCTGGGCTTCGCCTGCTCCGGCAACATCGGGCGCGAGTACGCCGTCTTCGAGCCGACCCACGGCAGCGCGCCCAAGTACGAGAAGCTCTCTCCCTCCATCGTGAACCCCATCGCCATGATCCTCTCGGGCGCCATGCTCTGCGACCACGTGGGCGAGAAGGAGAAGGGCGAGCGCATCCGCAACGCCGTGGCCGAGGTCGTGAGGGAGGGCAAGGTCCGCACCTACGACATGCTGCGCGTGCCCGGCGGCCCCAAGGTCTTCGGGCATGGTGCCTGCACCACCCAGCAGATGACCGACGCGATTCTCGCGAAGATGTAACCGCCTGGCGTCCCAATCGGCGGCCGCGAAGTGTCCTGGCGAGCGAAGCGCGACCAGGACGCGGAATGACCGTGCAGAGGAAAGCATCCGAACGGAGGACGGCAAACGGTAGCAAGGCAATCGGAGAAATGGCCCTGCCTACCTCGTCCAGCTTGTCGTAACAACACCTCCATCAGGATTCACCAGCTTGATAGACACGGAGACGCTTACCGGGAAGAGCGCCTTAAGGGAGACGCCGCCTTTGATGATGAAGTGCGTGCTGCTCTTGGGGGCCAGGTTCGTCCACCGGGTGCCGGCGATAAAGACCTGGATGCCGGGTTGCAGATTGGATCCCTTGATGTTGAGGCGGAAGGGAGCCGTGAGTTTGGTTATGGAGATCACGACGGGTGGCTGCACCAGCACGACGAGGGTATAATTCGCGCTGCCCGTGCATCCGTTGGCATCGGCAGCCGTGACCGTGAAGGCTGAAGTGCCCGCTGCCGTGGGCGTGCCCGCGAGGTAGCCACCCGAAGAGAGCGCTAGGCCTGCGGGCAGGCTCCCCGAGGTAACCGCGAAGGTGTACGGCCCCGTCCCTCCGCTGGCGGTGATCGTCTGGCTGTAGCCGACACCTACGGTGACGCTGGGCAAGCTCGAAGGGCTCATCGCGATCGCGGGACAGAGGCTCACGGTGACGCTGTACGCCTGATTCCCCGTGCAGCCATGAGCGTCTGTTGCAGTGAGGGTGAACGTGAAAGATCCGGCTGCCGAGGCCGTGCCCGAGAAGCTACCGCCTGAAGAGAGCGCAAGGCCCGCAGGCAGGCTGCCCGAGGTGACCGCGAAGGTGTACGGGCTCGTGCCGCCGTTAGCGGTGATGGTCTGGCGGTAGGCGGCGCCTACCGTTGCGCTGGGCAGAGAAGCCGGCGATAGAGTCAGCGTGGGGCAGCTTACGGTGAGGGTGTAACTCTGGTTGCCCGTGCATCCGTTGGCATCGGTAGCCGTGACCGTGAAGGCTGAAGTGCCCGCTGCCGTGGGCGTGCCCGAGAGGCTTCCGCCCGAAAAGAGCGCCAGACCCGGAGGCAGGTTGCCCGAGGCGATCGTAAAGGTATACGGCCCCGTCCCGCCGCTGGCGGTGATCGTCTGGCTGTAAGCCGTGCCCACCGTGTTGTTGGGCAGGCTGGATGGGGACAGCGTAATGGCGGGGCAGAGGGTCACGGCGGCGACGGCGGGGTACTCCGGGCAGAGCCCAGCATCGTCCACATACATTGAGGCCGAGGCGTTGGGCGTCCCGTCGTGGTAAACCTGGAACCAGGCGGCGATGGTCTGGCCCGCATAGGAAGAGAGGTCGCAATAGACAGGGGTCCACGCTTGTCCGTTGCTGTCCTCAAACATGGCCCACGCTAAAACGTTACCTTGGTTGTCCGCGAGAACTGCGGCTTGGCTGTCATAGGGGCTAGTTCCTTGAAGGAGCGGATAGCACCAGAAAAGGAGGGAAGTGGGTGTCGTAGGTACGGCGAAGGACTGCCCGAGCTCGTCCCACCCTCGGGTGCCTCCGCCTTCGCCGGCGAACAGGTAGGCCGAATAGGCGCCGCTGTGGGTTTGACTAGAAGAGGCCACGGGCGGCGCTCCGCCACCGGACTCCGAGGGGGTCCAAGCAGCCAGGTCGTTCTCAAAGCCTCCATTGGGAAGGAGCGCTGGCGGGCCCGGCGGCAGGATGGAAACGGGCGGGGCGATACTGGAGGTGAATTGGCCGGTCGACAGGTTCACCACGGAAAAGCTCGTGATCTGGCCACCTTGGGTGCCGTTGTACCCGTTGGTGGCCGAAAGGGAAAAAGGGCCACTCGCTGACGGCACGGCGAGGTCCGAAATATCCACCCAAGCTGGATTGGGCGGAGCGGAAAGGCTGAGGTTGCGGCTGGAGGGATCAGCCCAGGAGTAGAGACGCCACAAGTGGACCGACGCGCTTCCATTGTTAAGCGTCAGGGCCAGGTCCCGAAACTGCGGGTAGTTGATCTGGAAGACCGCAGCATAAGAAGGGCTGCCACTCTTCACTTGAAAATAGGCGACGTAGCCCTGGAAAATCGTGTGGTTTGGATCGGTCACCGCGCGGTACGAGAGCCAGTAGTAGCCTTGGTCTCCCCAGCCCGTCCCCCAGGAGTTCACACAGCAGAAGGCCCCCACGCCATCGTCCGTCACGTGGTTGTCGTCGTAGCCGATGATGGTTGTTGCGTGGCCACCAAGAAAATTCCCGCTTACATCAGCCAGGCAATAGTTGTCATTGTAGCTGGAGATATAATCGAAGTTGTCGTAGATTTCGATCCCAGCAAAGCCGATGTTGCCTTGAGCGAGCCACTGTTTGACCGCATCGAGCCCAGCCGGCTGCGTGGTATCCACCCACGTCACGCTGCTGGGGAGGACCCTGTAGCTCATCGCTTCCTTGTAGGCGCTTTCAGAGGGCCATGCCGTGTCGCTCTGGTCGGTGTAGGGCATTTGCTCCAGGGTCGCGCAGCCCAGCGTCGAGAGCAGTTGCGTCGCATCGCCTAGAAAGCTCCCGCTATCTGGGACGAGGTGGTCCTGGTTGTAAATGTAGGCCGGGCTCATGATCTGGCCGGTGCCCGTGGGCGTCCAGTTGTGGGCCTTGGCCTCTGCGTAGGTCATGGTATAGTAGACTGCGGCCCATGCAACACACGAGCCCTGCTGGCCTTGATTCCCTACCGGGGGCAGGTAGGCGGCGTTGATGACGGAGGAGGGCTGCGCGGGCGCCTCCCCCGCCAGGGCCTTCGTGCTGAGTTCGTGCCAGCCCGGGATCGTTCGCGGGTCCTGGTAGATGAGCCCCATGCCGTGGAGCTTGCCATCCTCCGCCCGCACTATGGCGTGCCGCGGCGGCTGCGGCAGCCGGGCCTGCGCCAGAATCCCCAGAGAAGCAACCACCGGCAGCACCAGCCAGAAACACATCCCCACAACCGGCTTTCTTGCCTTCATGGCGATACCCCCTGTCTCAACGAATGCACCGTGGAATTACTCTCCAATGATGGAAATCTTCTTACCGGCCTTCAAATTGTTCCCCACCACCCTGAGCTTGAAGGTACTCATCAGCTTACAGATACTTGCAATCCTCTCCTCTTGACTTGGCCCCTCTTGGTTTGGTCCTTCTCAGCGAGTGTCGCCGTGATGCCACTGAGAACAGCAACCGTCATCCAAACGCCCGTCCCCGTTAGATCAAAAATGCTGCCATGGCGCAGGTCAGAGATGTCCGAATAGGTAAGTGTAAGTCGCGCGATGTAAGCGTGATCTGAGGTCGTCGGTGCACCAAGGGCATAACCCTCCAGACAGTCTCCGCCAGAGAAAATGGTGCCCCCTTGCGAGAAGACTGTCTTCGCGATCTCCTCCCTTGCTATTGGGAAGAGCGATCGCGAATAGAATTGCGGCGGAACGCCAGGCCCAGGCGAAAAATCCGCCCGCGGGAGAATCACGCCCCAGATGTTCGTTGCGACACCACTCCCAACGTTCTGAAGTTCAATAGGATAGGAATTGTTGCTGCCTCCCCACATATCGGAATCATTCGCCGGGAGTTTGCTACGCGGCACGAGTATCGGCCGAATTTCAGCACGGCGCCATTCCACGGCTTGCTTTCGCGATTCCCGAATCTGAAAGAAGGCCGCCGCAGCCAATACAAGCGTTGCGATAGCCACAACAGAGTTAATCACCAATTCAAAGATCATGAGACAAGCCTCCCCGCGATCGGTAGCGTTGGCATCCCCCCCCCCCCCCCCCAAAAAACCTCCAAGCCAAAGACGACGGTTTCTTCAGCCTGCCCAGCTCCGGCGGTCCGGCAACACCCTCTGGTGGGGAGCAAGGGCTGGTTCACTGGGCATAGGCCGACACGGTTAGCTTCTGCGGCAGCGGAAGGGCTGCGTCAAAGAACTGCGAGTCCATGACCCTTAGGGGAACCTCCCGTTGAACCCAGACATTCGTGTGTTCGCTGGCCGCTAATAGGATGCCGTCTTGATCGTAATATCGAAAGATCACCCTTGGTATCTCTTCTTGCGGCCATCTTGTTGCAATCCGCGCCGTTCCAACGAAGCGCCTCTCGCTGATTCCATCGCCGGCTTGCACCAGAGACACGTCGTAAATTTGCACGGAGCGTCTCAGCCTCGGAGGCATGGAGATCACGTCAAAGGTGAAGCGGCAGACGACCCTAATGGCCGAAATATCGGTCGTGAGTGGCACATAGGAAGAACCGGAAGCGGTGAAGTAAGCCTTCTCATGAGGGGCAAGGTCAAAAACCTCATGGCTGGAGATAGAAGGCTCGCTGTCCACTCGTGTGCCGTCCGGGGCATACGCCGCGAAATGAGCTTCGGCGTCTAGGTATTCGTGTGTCTTGTTTTCGGCCACCACACCATATTCCAGGGTCCCGTAAGAGGCTACTAAGGGCTTGAGCCAACACTTGGGTTGAGTCAATTGTTGGAGGATTAGGGGAGAAGGGACAACTGGGCGAGTTTCCAAAGGCGGAAGCGGTTCGTTCGCAGCGCACCCTGCGGCTAATGCTGCGCAAAGAGCCAGGGTAGCTGGCAACTCAGCGATGAGAGCTAGACGGATCGAGCTTTTTCGAGGCATGAATGCGGCTCCTTCTTGACACATGCGGCCAAACGGAACCGATGGACGATCCCAGCGTCTTTGGTCGCGCAATTATTTCCAGTTTACTCCGTATCCTGCCAGGCCGCAAAGAAGCGAGAGAGGGCAAAGCCGAGGCTGGGTGGCTCGTCCCTCCTCCTCACGACAGGCTTTCGTATCACAGCGCTACCCTGCCTGGAAGAGCCAGGACTTATCGTTTGAGCGCGCAAGGCTTTCGTGCCAGAATGAAACACTGCTGGGATTTCACCCAGGAGGAGGAGGCATGACTCGGAATAAGATCACGGACCTCTTGCAGCCCTGGATCGGGCGTATCACAGACGAAGACCTGCGCGAGAAGGTGCTCGACGCCTGGATGCTCGCTCTCTCGCGAAGCGCCTACCAGACGCGCGAGGAGCTGAGGAAGATGCCCTTCACGCTTCTCACGGACTGCAAGGGCATCACTTTCCTGGAGCATACGCTGGCCGTTACGGCCGGAGCGGTGGGTTTGGCCCAGGCCCAGATGAGCCACTATGGCCGCCTGCCCTATGAGATCGACCTGGACCGGCTCGTCGCGGGGGGCCTCCTGCACGACGTGGGAAAACTCCTGGAGATCGAGCCCGACGGAAAGGGCGGCTACCGAAAGAGCCGGAGCGGGACCTGCATGCGCCACCCCATCTCCGGGGCCGCCGTGGCGGCCGAGGCGGGTCTTCCCGAGGAGGTGATCAACTGCATCGCGTGCCACGCCAAGGAGGGCGAGGGGCGGCCCCAGACCGTGGAGACCGTCCTCATCCATCAGGCCGACTACGCCACCTTCGACCCCCTCGTCATGCTCCAGAAGGGGGCGCTGATCCTCTAGTCGAGAGAACAGGGAGATCAGGAGGTCAGGGAGTAGAAGAGGTAGCCGGGAGATGTCCATCCTCTTTGATCTCCCTGATCTCCTTGTGAATTTGCTGGCCTTGGAGTCGCCATGCCGATGACGATGACCGAGAAGATCCTGGCCTCGCACTCGGGCCGCGAGCGGGTGTCGCCGGGGGAGATCGTGGACGTGGCGATCGATGCCCGCGTGGCCCGGGATTTCGGCGGCGCCAACGTGGTGAAGAACCTTCTGGAGCACGGCCTGGAGGTCGCTGATCCCGGCAAGACCTTTTTCACCTTCGACTGCAACCCCACGGGTTCGGACCAGAAGTACGCCGAGAACCAGCAGAAGTGCCGGCTCTTCGCCCGCGAGCGGGGCATCCGGGTCTTCGACATCGACGCCGGCATCGGCACCCACGTGGCTATCGACGAAGGGCTGGCCTGGCCCGGATCGACCTTCGTCTCCACCGACTCCCACGCCAACATCCTGGGGGCCATCGGCGCCTTTGGCCAGGGCATGGGAGACCAGGACATCGCGGCGGCCTGGGCCCACGGCAAGGTCTGGTTCAAGGTCCCCCCGACGGTGCGGGTGGAGCTGAAGGGAAGGCCCTCGGCCTCGGCCCTGCCCAAGGACGTGGGGCTCAGGCTCCTCCAGCACTTCGGAGCCAACGGCCTGCTGGGCTGCGCGGCGGAGATCTGCGGGGGCTACGCGGAGGCGCTTGATCTGGCGGGCCGCATCACCATCGCGAGCCTCGCCACGGAGATGGGAGCCATCCTCCTCCTGTTTCCGCCCGGCGAGGCCGTGATCGCCCACTGCCGGAAGGCCACGGGGCGGGACGACTGGCGCCCCGTCACGGCGGACGACGGCGCCGCCTACGTCCGATCGGAGGCGGTGGACCTCACGGGCCTCGGACCCATGGTGGCGAGGCCCGGCCACCCGGAGGACGTGGTGGAGCTGGAGAGGGTGCGCGGCCGCAAGATCGACTCCGTCTTCATCGGCTCCTGCACCAACGGCCGCTACGAGGACCTGGAGGAGGCGGCCAGGGTGTTGAGGGGCCGCAAAGTGGCTCCCGGCGTGGTCTTGAAGATCGTGCCCTCCACCGACGCCCTGTGGCGCCGCGCCATGAAGGAGGGCCTCTTCGAGGTCTTCAAGGCTTCGGGCGCGCTCATTTCCAACGCGGGCTGCGGGGGGTGCGCCGCGGGCCAGGTGGGCCAGAACGGACCGGGCGAGGTGACCGTCTCCACGGGAAATCGAAACTTTGCGGGCAAACAGGGCAGGGGGGAGGTCTACCTGGCGAGCCCGGCCGTCGCGGCCGCTTCGTCCGTGGCGGGTTTCCTCACGGACCCCGAGAACATCCCCGAGAAGCCCGTCCTCTTCTCCCATGACGCGGTGCCTCCCGACCGCGAGACGGCGGGCGAGAGCGCCCGCCCCACGCCCCCCCTCGGCACGGCCGTTCCCGGCCGCGAAAAGCCGCTAGTGGTCACGGGTCGCGTCTGGGTCATCCGGAAGGACAACATCGACACCGACATGATCTTCCACAACAGGCACCTGGCCATCACGAAGCTGGAGGAGATGGGGCCGCACGCCTTCGGGAACCTGCCGGGCTGGGAGGATTTCTCTCGGAAGGCCGGGCCCGGCGACATCGTGGTGACGGGGGCCAACTTCGGGGCGGGCTCCTCGCGCCAGCAGGCCGTGGACTGCTTCAAGGCCCTCGGCATCGGCGCCGTCGTCGCGAAGAGCTTCGGGGCCATCTACGAGCGCAACGCCATCAACGCGGCGCTCCCGATCGTCGTGAGCGACCTGTGCGAGTTGGACGTGGAGGACGGCGAGGAGATCACCATCGACTTCGTCAGGGGCACAATCCACCGCCATCGCGGCGGAAGCGAAGTGACGGCCAGGCCGTGGCCGGAGGTCCAAATCCAGACCTACCTCCGCGGCGGCCTGCTGGGATAAGAGAGACTGAACCGCCGAGGCGCAGAGGCGCAGAGGGAAGACAGCGGTCATGCTAGAAAACCACTTTCGCGGAAACGATGAGAAACGATGCATTCTTTTTCTCTGCGACTCGGCGTCTCTGCGGTGAATTCTTTGAGGTACAAGATGGGCAAGACGTTTGCTGAGAAGGTGCTGGCGAAGCGGGCGGGGCTTTCGGAGGTCGTGCCGGGGCAGATCGTAACGGTGCGGCCAGACCACCTTCTGACGCACGACAACACGAGCGCCATCGTGGGCAAGGTGACCGAGGAGCTCAAGGCCTACGGCCTCGTGAGCGCGGACCTGCCCGTCATCGCCATCGACCACGTGGTGCCGGCGGTGGACGAGAAGACGGCCCTCGGCCACGCCAAGATCCGGCAGTTCGTCAAGGAGTACGGCGTCCAGCACTTCTTCGACGTGGGCGAGGGGGTCTGCCACCAGCTCATGGTGGAGAAGGGCTTCGCCCAGCCGGGTCGGCTCATCCTGGGCTCCGACAGCCACACCTGTACCTACGGCGCGCTGAACGCCTTCTCCGCCGGCATCGACCGGACGGAGGCGGCGGTCCTGCTCCTCACGGGCGAGACCTGGCTCAAGGTCCCGGAGACCATCCGGGTCTCGCTGAAGGGCACCTTCCCCCTGGGGGTCATGGGAAAGGACCTCGTGCTGGGGATCATCGGCGAGATCGGGGCCGACGGCGCCAACTACAAGGCCGTGGAGTTCCACGGCGACCTCTCCGCGCTCACCATGGACGACCGCCTCACCATGGCCAACATGGGCGTCGAGATGGGCGCGAAGCTGGCCGTCTTCCCGGTGGATGGCATCACCCGGGCCTACCTCTCGGTCCACGCCCCGGGCGCCCAGTACGAGCCGGTCTGGGCCGACGACGAGGCCGTCTACGACCGGCGGTTGGGCTTCGACCTCTCGGAGCTGGAACCCATGGTGGCCAAGCCGCACACCGTGGACAACGTGGCGCCCATCTGCGAGGTGGCCGGGCTGCCCGTCCAGCAGGCCTACCTGGGCACCTGCACCAACGGCCGCCTGTCGGACCTCCAGGCGGCGGCCGCCGTCCTGAAGGGCCGCCACATTGCCCCCGGCGTGCGCCTGCTCGTCATCCCGGCCAGCCGGAGCATCTTCCAGGAGGCCATCACGGACGGCACCCTGGCGACCCTGGTGGAGGCCGGCGCCATGGTGGGCCCGCCGGGATGCGGTCCGTGCCTGGGTGCCCATCAGGGACTCCTCGCCCCGGGCGAGCGGTGCATCTCCGCGAGCAACCGGAACTTCCAGGGGCGCATGGGATCAAAGGACGCCGAGGTCTTCCTCGGCAGCCCCCTCACCGTCGCCGCCAGCGCCCTTAAAGGTGTCCTCACCGACCCACGCGAGGTGATCTAATCACGGAGACTCAAGAGAAGCGAGCGCGGTTGGACCGCAGAGACGCAGAGGCGCGGAGAAAGACGATGATGGGGCAAGAAGAAGAGGGCAAAGAAGGACCGGCTAAATCGTCGGGACCTGACAAATCCACCATGACGGAAATGAGGGACGTCCTGAGCGAGAAGGTGATCGGAGCAGCCATCGAGGTCCACAGAATCCTGGGCCCCGGACTACTCGAATCCGCCTATGAGGAGTGCTTGTGCAGAGAATTGGCTCTGCTTAATCTGGCCTTCGAGCGACAAGTGTCCTTGCCGGTAGAATACAAAGGAGTGAGACTGGACTGCGGTTACCGCATGGACATCGTTGTGGAATGCAGTCTTGTTGTCGAAATCAAGACCGTTGAACGCTTGCTTCCCGTACATCAGGCACAGATCCTAACCTATCTACGTCTCAGCGGACTGCGCCGAGGTCTCCTGATCAACTTCCATTCGGAGAGCATTCGAAGCGGTTTAAAGCGTTGTGTCCTGAACTACAGGCCGGAAAGCGCATGCGAAGCATGAAATGTCTTCCTCTGCGTCTCTGCGTCTCTGCGGTGAGACCTTCTTTCGGAGCGAAATGATGACGGTCTTCAAGTACGGCGACGATGTGAACACGGACCTGCTCTTTCCGGGGCGGTACACGTACACGTGCGCGAAGGCGGAGGAGATCCTGCCGCACCTGCTCGAAGATCTGGACCCCGCTTTCGCCGGGAGCGTGAAGCCGGGGGACGTGATCCTCGCGGGCAAGAACTTCGGCTGCGGGTCGAGCCGCGAGCAGCCCGCGCTCGGCCTGAAGGCGGCGGGGCTCCAGGCGGTGGTGGCCAAGTCCTTCGCGCGCATCTTCTTCCGGGCGGCCATCAACCAGGGCCTCCTGCTCGTGGAGTGCCCGGAGGCGGTGGAGGCCTACCGGGAGGGTGACGAGGTCGCGGTGGACGCGGCCCGGGGGGTGGTTACCGCCGGTGGGCGGAGCTTCGCCTTCCCAGCCCTCCCTCCCGAGATCCTCGCCATCCGCGACGCCGGCGGCCTCCTGCCCTACGCCCGAAAGAAGCTGAGGGAGGCGAGGGGATGATTCACCACGGAGGGCACGGAGCACACGGAGAAGAGCCCTAAGAGTCATTGGCTCCGTGATCTCCGTGTGCTCCGTGGTTCAAAGAGAGGTGGGATATGAAGGGAGCAGGTGAAGCGGGTCGGCGGGGGGAGAAGGTCCGATCGGACTGCTGGGTCCGGGTGGAGCCGAAGAGCCGCGGTGGGCTGAGGCTCTCCGTGACGACGAAGGTGGAGGCCATGTACGGCGAGGCCGTGCGCGCCACCTGCTCGATGGCGCTGGAGGCCCTGGGGGTGCGGCACGCGGTGGTCACCGTGGAGGATTACGGGGCGCTGGACTTCGTGCTGGCCGCGCGCGTAGAGGCGGCGGTGAAGCGGGCGGGCCTCGGCGAAGGCCGCGCCTGCCTGCCCGAGCCGGGGCCGGGCTTCGGCGCCAAGGCCGTCCGAGAGCGCCTCCGCCGCTCGCGCCTCTACCTCCCGGGCAACGAGCCCAAGTTCTTCCTCAACGCGGCGCTCCACGAGCCCGACGGGGTGATCCTCGACCTGGAGGACTCGGTGGCTCCGTCCGAGAAGGACGCGGCCAGGCTCCTCGTGCGCAACGCCTTGCGCGCCGTGGATTTCGCCGCCTGCGAGCGGACGGTGCGCATCAACCAGGGCCAGCGGGGCCTGGAGGATGTGGAGGCGGTGGTGCCGCAGAACGTCCACCTCCTCCTGATCCCCAAGGTCGAGTCGGCGGAGCAGGTGCGGGCCGTGGACGAGCGGGCGGAGGAGGTCCGCAAGGCCTCGGGGCTCAAGGCGCCGGTCCACCTCATGCCCATCATCGAGAGCGCCCTCGGCTGCTTCCACGCCCTCGACATCGCGAAGGCGAGCCCCCGCGTGGTGGCCCTCACCATCGGACTGGAGGACTACACGGCCGACCTCGGCGCCCAGCGCACGCAGGAGGGCCGCGAGTCCTTCTGGGCGCGTTCCGTCGTCGTGAACGCGGCCCGCGCCGCGGGGGTGACGCCCATCGACACCGTCTTTTCTGACGTGACCGACATGGAAGGGCTGCGCCAGGCCTGCCTGGAAGCCAAGGCCCTCGGCTTCGAGGGCAAGGGCTGCATCCATCCGCGGCAGGTGCCCGTGGTCCACGAGGCCTTTGCCCCGAGCGCGGAGGAGACCGAGAAGGCGACGCGCATCGTCCTGGCCTTCGAGAAGGCCGAAAAGGAGGGCCTCGGCGTCGTCGCCCTCGGCTCCAAGATGATCGACCCCCCCGTCGTCAAGCGGGCGCTCCGTACCGTGAAGATGGCCGAAGCCCTCGGGCTCCTGCCGAAGGGCTGGAGGAAAGAAAAGAAGTGATTCACAGGGAGATCAGGAGTTCAAGGAGGCAGGCCATCCCCAATCCCGCGATGGGTGTTTGGCCGTAGGAGCGCCGCCCCCGGCGCGACGGAGCGTTCAAGGGAACCGGTGGTCTTCGGGTCTTCACCCGTGTCGCGGCGTGGCGCCGCTCCTACAGTTCGGTTGTGTGACCATCGCGGAATTTGGGGCTATGGAGACTTTCAATTCTCCTTGATCTCCCTCACCGCCCTGTTCGTCCTGAAGGGGTTGCAGTCATGGCAGAGGTCGAACGGAAGAAGAACAAGCTGGGGCGGCTGGTGCCGGCGATGGTGGACAGCCGGGAGCAGGTGTGTTTAAGGGGGTGGACGAACACGTGGCGAAGGGCCTTTTGAGTGGACGGGACTCTCTCAACGCTTCCACGTCTCGGCGGTGAATCGGAGGATGGAATCATGACGAGGACCAAGGTGCGGGCGACGGTCCGGGGAGACCGCGCGTGCTGATCCTGCACGGAGCCTTTCGCGGCTCCTTTCTGTGGCTCTGGGGTGAGACGGACGAGGAGAATCCCCCTCCGGCCAAACGCCGCGGGAGGCCGCTGAAGCCGGCCGGCCCGCCTTCCCATCCATTCTCGGCCCCGGCTCCATCGCTGGCCCTCGCGGTCGGGGCGGCCGGTGAGGATCTCGGGCCGGCCTTCGCTTCGGCGAGCGCTGGTTCGCTGACCCTCTGGCTGCCGGCCGTGGCGGGGCGGCCCGTACCCTCCTCGCCCCTCCTTGGCGAGGCACCCGGCGGGGCTGTCACGGCGCTCGCGCCTTTCGAGGTGACGGCGCTGGCGCTTTCAGGGCGCCCCCTCGTGGAATGGCTCGCGGCCTGCCAGGGCAAAGCGACCCTGGCGCCGGGTGTCCACGCGGGGACCGATCTCCTGTACTGGTGCGAGGCGCTTCGTTTGGCGGGCGCTCTCGTCGCCCAGGGGCAGTTTCTGCCCTCCATTGAAGCGGATGAAATCCGACACCGCGCGGTGTGGGAACCCGTCCTCTCGGGTGCTTGGACCTCCCGCGCCGCCACGCTGGCCGCGCGCATGCCCGCCTGTGCGCGGGCGATCGCCGCGGGACCGGAGGGGGTTTGCCCCGAGACGCCTCCGGCCGCAGCTCTGGAGGACTTCCTGCGCGCCTGCGTGGATGCGCTCGTGCGGGGGGCGTCCGCGGAGGATGATCCCCCGGCGGCGTGGCGGACGCTCGCGAAGGCACGGCCCGAAGCCATCCACGAGGCCTGGCTCGCCGCCCTGAGTGGCTCCCAATCGGGCCTGGCTTACATGTCCGGCGAGGCGCAGGGCTTCGCCCGCGAGGTGGCGCGGTGGCGCGAGCCTCTTTCGGTCATGCAGGCTTCGCCCGTCCGCCTCTGCTTCCGCCTCCAGGAGCCACCCGGCGAAAGCGCCCGTGGAGGGCCGGCGGCCAGCGGGACGTGGCGCGTGGACTATCTCCTCCAGTCCCACGAGGATCCCAGCCTCCTCGTGCCCGTGGAACACCTCTTTCGCCCGAAGACGCGGGCGGGCCGGGCGCTCCGGCGCATCGGCGGCGATCCCAGCGCGCCGGCCCTGGCGTTCCTCGGCCAGGCCTCCTCCCTCTCTCCCCGCATCGCGGAGAGCTTGAAGGTCAGCGCTCCCGGCGGCATGGACTTGGATGGAGCCGGGGCCTACGACTTCCTCCTGCACACGGTGCCTCTTTTGGACCAGGCCGGGTTCGGGCTCTTCCTGCCCGCCTGGTGGGTGGGCTCGGGCGCGCGTGAGCGCCTTGCCCTCGCGGCCCGCGCCAAAGCGCCCAGCCTTCGGGCGTCGCAAGGCCTTTCGATGGACAGCCTGGTCCAGGTGGAATGGTCCGCGGCTCTGGGGGGCGAGCCGCTCACCTACCGGGAGCTGTCGGACCTCGCGGCCCTCAAGGCGCCGTTGGTCCGGCTCAGGGGCCAATGGATCGCCGTGGATTCGGACCAGCTTGAAAAGGCCCTGGCCTTGATGAAGGACGGGAAGGCGGCGAAGGCCTCCGTGCGGGAACTCATGGCCATGTCCCTGGGCGCCGCCTCTCCCGCCGGCCTGCCCGTGGCCTCGGTGGCGGCCAAGGGTGAGTTGAAGGAACTGCTGGAAGCCTTGACGGGAGGCGAGGCCGCCGTGAAGGAGCTCCCCCCGCCCGGCGGCTTCTCCGGTACCCTCCGGCCCTATCAGCTCCGCGGCTACGCGTGGCTGGCTTCCCTGGCGCGGTGGGGGCTGGGCGCCTGCCTGGCCGACGACATGGGCCTCGGCAAGACCATTCAAGCCCTCGCCCTCATCCAGCGGGACTGGGAGGAGGGCCCGCGCGCCCCCGTCCTTCTCGTCTGTCCCACCTCCGTGGTGGGGAACTGGCAGCGGGAGGCAGCCCGCTTCACGCCGGATTTGCCCCTTCTCGTCCATCACGGCGCGGGGCGGCGGTCCAAGGCGGCCTTCGAGAAGGAGGCGCGGCGTTCGGCCCTCGTCCTCACGAGCTACGGCCTTCTGCTTCGGGAGGCCGCCACGCTCGGCGCCATCGAATGGAGCGGGGTCATCCTCGACGAAGCCCAGAACATCAAGAACCCCCAGGCCAAGCAGGCCCAGGCCGCCAGAGCCCTCAAGGCCGGCTACCGGCTCGCCCTCACGGGCACCCCCGTGGAGAACCACGTGGGCGACCTCTGGGCGCTCATGGCCTTCCTCAATCCCGGCCTTCTGGGCAGCCAGGCCTCCTTCCGGCGCGACTTCTTCCTGCCCGTCCAAACGGGATCGGACCCTGAGGCCGCAAGGCGCCTCAAGCGCGTGACGGGACCCTTCGTCTTGAGGCGCGTCAAGACCGACAGGACGGTCATTCAGGACCTGCCCGAGAAGCAGGAGATGAAGGTTTTCTGCACCCTCACGAAGGAGCAGGCCAGCCTCTACCAGGCCGTCCTTGACGACGTGGGCCGCGAGCTCTCCAAGGCCTCCGGCATCCAGCGCAAGGGGCTCGTCCTCTCCACTCTCCTGCGCCTCAAGCAGGCGTGCAACCACCCCGCCCACCTGCTGGCCGACGGCTCCTCGCTGCGGGGGCGGTCGGGCAAGCTCGCCCGGCTGGAGGAAATGCTCGAAGAGGTGCTCGCGGCCGGAGACAGGGCGCTGGTCTTCACGCAGTTCACGGAGATGGGAACGCTTCTCCAGAAGCACGTGCAGGAGACCTTCGGCCGGGAGACGCTGTTCCTCCATGGCGGCACGCCGCGCGCCAAGCGCGACGCCCTGGTGGAGCGGTTTCACCGGGACGACGGCCCGCCGGTGTTTTTCCTGTCGCTCAAGGCCGGGGGCACGGGCCTGAACCTCACGGCGGCCAGCCACGTCTTCCACTTCGACCGCTGGTGGAACCCCGCCGTGGAAGACCAGGCCACGGACCGCGCCTTCCGCATCGGGCAAAGGAAAAACGTGCAGGTCCACAAATTCGTCTGCGCCGGAACGGTGGAGGAGAAGATCGACGCCATGATCGAACGAAAGAAGGCCGTGGCGCAAAGCGTGGTGGGCGCGGGCGAAGCCTGGCTCACGGAACTTTCCAACGACGAGCTGAGGGCCCTCTTCGCCCTGGAGCCCGGCGCGGTGGCGGAGTGAAGCCATGAGCTACTGGAACGACTGGGGAGGCTATAAGCCCACACGCCCCAAGGAGACCAAGCACGGCATCAAGGCCAAGACCACAAGGGGCGCCTTCGGCACCACCTGGTGGGCCAAGCGGTGGATCGCCGTCCTGGAGAGCTTCGACATCGGCGCCCGCCTACGGCGGGGCCGCTCCTACGCGCGGCGCGGCCAGGTGACGCAGGTCCATATCGAGCCCGGCGAGGTGAGGGCGAAGGTTCAAGGCTCGCGGCCCAGGCCCTACGACGTCGTCATCCGCCTCGAGCCCTTCTCGGAGCGGCACCTCCAGGGTCTCGGCCGGGCGTTGGGGAAAGAGGCCCTCCTCGCGGCCAAGCTGCTTTCGGGCGAGATGCCCGAGGGAATCGAGGAGCTCTTCGCCAAGGCAGGCGCGCCGCTCTTCCCTCAAAAGAGCCAGGACCTCAAGACCGAGTGCTCCTGCCCCGACTGGTCGAACCCGTGCAAGCACATCGCCGCCGTCTACTACCTCATGGCTGAGGAGTTCGACCGGGACCCCTTCCTGCTTCTCGGGCTCCGCGGCCTGGAGCGGGCCGGTCTGCCCGCGCTCCTGGGCCGCCCCCAGGCCGCGGCTGTTCCGCTCCCGAACGGAACGCCTGCCGCGGCGCGGAAGCGGCCCCGTAAGGGACAAGAAGGGGCGCCACCCCCCGAAGCCGCCCCGCCTCCTCGGGTTGGAGTGCCCTTGCCCGTCTCGCCCTCGGCTTTCTGGGGGACGGCCGCTCCCACGCCGCTGGATCTGCCCGTCTCCCGGGCCGCCGAGCTTCCCGAAGCGCTCCTGAGACGCCTCGGCGGCTTCCCCTTCTGGCGGGGCGAGCGATCCATCGAGGAGGCCCTCGCCCCGGCCTACCGCGACGCCGCCCGCCGCGGCCTCGCCCTCCTCGCGGGGGAGAATCCCTTCGGCCCCGCGGAGACCCCAACCGGCGGCCCCCTCCCTACTCCCGAGCGTGGTACCCTACCGGCAAGCGGGCCGAAGGCCGGAACCAGCCGGCGGAGAGGGAAACGGCCATGAACCCGACCGAGCGGGAGAAAGAATATTTGAAGAACCTGATCGACCGGGGGGAGCCCCTGCCGCCGAAGTACCGGCTCGTGCTCTTCGCGGACGCGCCGGAGGTGGAGCTCATCTGACGGGGAGAAGCCAGGGAGGGGCGCTTGAAGCAGGTAGTTATCGAGAACCCGGTCATCAATTCTCCCTTCGAGGAGCCCTCGCGACATTTCAAGTTTACGGAAGAGGGCATCACCGACGAGGTCGTCGCCCAACGGCGCACGAGTTCCTATTTCATTCCCATCGCCAAGCCCAGCAACAGGGGACGCCAGCTCTCCTTCGAGACGGAGTGGACCGAGGACCGGATCGAGGAAAACGTTTTCATCAATCAGGTTCGGAACCGGGTGGCGCTCTGGCGCAAAAAAGGGCGCTTTGGAGTCACGAAGACGACCCAGACCCTCCTGGACTACTGGGCGAATCCGGAGCGAGGGAAGAAGTTCTTCTTCTGCCAGATTGAAGCGCTAGAGACCATCATTTACGTGACCGAGGTGGCCCGCAAGAACGGGGACGCCTGGATGGAAGACCTGGGCAGGGCCAGAATCCTCGTCACGAATTTCCACGCTTTCAAGCACCGCGAGACGGCGGCGGCCGGGAAAGTCACCAAGAGCATCCTGGGTCAGGGGGAGAACAGCCCTTTCACCGAAACCCGCGACCAGATGGTGCGCCGGGTGTGCCGCGAGCTGGGCAACAAGAAGAACATCGTGATCTTGAACGACGAGGCTCATCATTGTTACAGGCGGAAGCCGGACGGTGATGAAGTCAAGCTCACGGGCGACGAGCGGAAGGAAGCGCAGAAGCGGGAAGAGGAGGCCCGAGTCTGGATCTCCGGGCTGGAAGCGGTCAAGGCCAAGCTTGGGATTCGGGTGATCTACGACCTCTCCGCGACCCCGTTCTTTCTCAAGGGCTCAGGTTACTCCGAGGGAACGCTCTTCCCCTGGGTCATCTCCGATTTCTCCCTCATCGACGCCATCGAGTCGGGCATCGTCAAGGTCCCCCGGGTCCCCGTGGCCGACAACTCGATGACCTCGGAACAACCCACCTACCGAGACCTCTGGCCGCGCATCCGGGAGCATTTGCCCAAGAAAGGCCGCCGAACCCAGGCGGTTTCGGGCGAACCCCGGGTTCCTGCCGAGCTCGAGGGGGCCCTCCAGAGCCTCTACGACAACTACCACAAGTACTACACCCACTGGGAGTCCAGCGCCGAGGCGGGGGAGCGCGCGCTGACGCCGCCCGTATTTATCGTGGTCTGCAACAACACCAATGTGTCGAAGCTCGTCTTCGACTACATCGCCGGATGGGAGAAGGCCCTTCCGGACGGCACCACCGTCCTGGTGCCAGGTCAACTTGCTCACTTCAGCAACGTGAACGGCGGCACCTGGCTGGCCCGCCCCAACGCAATTCTGATCGACAGCGAGCAGCTCGAATCGGGCGAGGCGATGAGCGACGACTTCAAGAAGATCGCCTCTCGCGAGATCGAGGAATTCAAAGACGACTACCGGCGCCGTTTCCCCGGGCGAGACACCGACACCCTCACCGACGAGGACCTGCTGCGCGAGGTGATGAACACCGTGGGCAAGCCGGGCAAGCTCGGCGAGCAGGTCAAGTGCGTGGTCTCCGTCTCTATGCTCACTGAGGGATGGGACGCGAACACCGTGACGCACATTCTCGGAGTCCGGGCCTTCGGCACCCAGCTCCTTTGCGAACAGGTGGTTGGGCGCGGTCTTCGCCGCATGGGGCACTGCACTGAGGCCCGCACGATAACCGTGGACGGCCAGAGCGTCTCCTTCGACGGGTTCCCCGTGGAGTACGCCGAGGTTTACGGCGTGCCCTTCTCCTTCATCCCCTGCTCGGGGACCCCCACCGACCCCAAGCCTGGCCCCACGCCAACCCGCGTTCGAGCAGCGGAAGATCGCGCGGCTTGCGAGATCACCTTCCCTCGCGTCACGGGGTATCGCTACGACCTTCCGTCGGAGACCATCAAGGCCGCATTCTCGAAGGACAGCCAGTTGACCCTCTCCACCCAGCATGTCCCTACCAAGACCGAGAACGCTCCTATCATCGGCGAGTCGAGCATCCACACCCTAGAAGAGCTGAAGGCTCGGCGCCCCAAGGAGGTAGAGTTCCTCCTCGCCAAGCGGGTTCTTGAGCGCTACTTCCGCGACGATGCGGGAAGCGTCAAGGCTTGGCTCTTCCCCCAGCTCCTCACCATCACCCGGCGTTGGATGGCCGAGTGCCTCCGCTGCAAGGACAATACCTTCCCCCAGCTCCTCCTTTTGGTGGAAAACGCCGACGCCGCGGCGGACCGCATCTACCGGTCCATCGTCGCGGGTGAAGCCGGCGAGAAGCGCCTACAACCGATCCTGGAGCCCTATGAGTCAGTCGGCTCCACCAGGAACGTGGATTTCGACACGACCCGCCCCACCTATGTCACCCGGCCGGACAAGTGCCATGTCTCCCACGTCGT
The DNA here is from genome assembly GCA_021787565.1 of Acidobacteriota bacterium. Taxonomy (GTDB): domain Bacteria; phylum Acidobacteriota; class UBA4820; order UBA4820; family DSQY01; genus DTPS01. The sequence goes on along the minus strand of JAJYLT010000013.1, from coordinate 34,399 downwards.
AACCGATACCAAGTCCTGGGAGCAGAAGATGGCGCAGACCCTCGAAGATATGGACGAGGTGGTCTGCTACGTGAAGAACCAGAACCTGGGCTTTACCATCCCGTATACGCTGAACGGCGAAGAGCATAACTACATCCCGGACTTCATCGCCAGGATCAAGGATGGCAACGGGAAGACGGACCTTCTCAACCTCATCATCGAGGTCACGGGAGAGAAGGAACGGGACAAGGAGGCCAAGGTCGGCACGGCGAGGGCTCTGTGGGTGCCAGCCGTTAACAATCATGGTGGATTCGGCAGGTGGGCCTTTGTAGAGATCAATGACCCGTGGGATGCGATGAGCGCGATCAGAAACGCTCTCGGGAGGTCGCGGGCATGACCTCCGGCACTCCCGACAGCACCGGCGAAATCCTCCTCTACCGTACCGAGGACGGCAGAACCCGGATCGAGTGCCGGTTCGCCGACGAGAACATCTGGCTGACTCAGCGCCTTCTCTCCGAGCTGTTTGAGGTTGGAGTCAACACGATTAACCACCATATCAAGGAGATCTTCGCGGACGGCGAACTGTCGCCGCAGGCAACTATTCGAAATTATCGAATAGTTCAACTCGAGGGTGCGCGGAGCGTCGAACGAAACGTGGACCACTACAGCCTGGAGATGATCCTGGCCGTCGGCTACCGGGTCCGTTCCCAGCGCGGCACGGCCTTCCGCCAATGGGCCACGGCGCGGCTCAAGGAGTATCTCCTGAAGGGCTTCGTCCTGGACGACGAGCGGCTGAAGAACCCGCCAGGGCCGGGTGTGCCCGACTACTTCGACGAGATGCTCGAGCGCATACGCGACATTCGCGCGAGCGAGCGCCGCATGTACCTGCGTGTGCGCGAGATCTTCGCCCTGGCGGCGGACTACGACCCCAGCGACGCCGAAACGGCACACTTCTTTCAGATCGCCCAGAACAAGCTGCACTTCGCCGTGACGGGAAGGACCGCCCCTGAACTCATCGCCGGGCGCGCCGACGCGGCCGCGTCCAACATGGGTCTGACCACCTGGAAGGGCGCCGTGGTTCGCAAGGGCGACGTGACTGTCGCGAAGAACTACCTGCGGGGGAAGGAGATCGCCGAACTGAACCGCATCGTGACGATGTTCCTCGACTTCGCGGAGGACCAGGCCAAGCGGCGGAAACAGGTCTTCCTCAAGGATTGGCGGGAGCGGCTCGATTCCTTCCTCGCCTTCAACGAGCGTCCCGTCCTTCCGGGCGCGGGCTCCGTATCCCGGGAGGAGGCGGACCGGAAAGCCCAGGCCGAATACGAGCGGTTCGCCCAGAGGCGGCGCGAGGAGGCCGAGGCGGAGGGGCTCCGCCAGCTCGAAGGAGCCGCCGCCCAGCTCGCCGTGAAGAAGATGCCGCGCAAGGAGAGCAAGGAGAATGGCTAAGAAGTCTGGGAATGGCTCGGTGCCGGTGTCGAGCGTGAAGCACATGGACAAGCGGGTGAACATCCCGACGCAGGAGCTGCGGGACTTCGTGGAGCAGGACGAGAAGAGCCCGAAGGCGCTCCTCTACCCGCGCGATCCGAGCCTCGATCCCCAGCTCGTGTGGAAGGGCAAGGACGACCAGGATCGGCAGGACCTGGAGGTCCCGGTGGTGCCCGTCTATATCCAGGAGAAGATTCAGCCCCAGGCCATCGTGGAGCAGGTGCGCGCCCAGGCGAGGAGGGACGCGCCGGGCCTCGCCCTCCTCGCGGGGGAGAATCCCTTCGGCCCCGCGGAGCCCCCAACCGGCGGCCCCCTCCCTACTCCCGAGCGTGGTACCCTACCGACAAGCGGGCCAAAGGCCAGAAGCAGCCGGCAGAGAGGGAAACGGCCATGAACCTGACCGAGCGGGAGAAAGAATATTTGAAGAACCTGATCGACCGGGGGGAGCCGCTGCCGCCAAAGTACCGGCTCGTGCTCTTCGCGGACGCGCCGGAGGTGGAGCTCATCTGGCAGGGGAAGACCTCCGAGGTGACGAACATCGTCTTGCCCTTCCAGTCCATCGAGCAGGTGGATGAGCCGCGGGCGGAGCGCGGGGCGGACGCGGGCTCCCTCTTCGGCGTGGGCGGCGACGGGCGCCAGAGCGGCGGCTGGAGCAACAAGCTCATCTGGGGCGACAACAAGCTCGTCCTCTCCTCCTTGAAAAACGGCCCCCTACGCCGTGAGATCGAGGCCGCCGGCGGCCTCAAACTCATCTACATCGACCCGCCCTTCGACGTGGGCGCGGACTTCTCCGTCAACATCGAGGTCGGCGAGGAGACCCTCACCAAGGAGCCCAGCGTCATTGAGGAGCTGGCGTACAGGGACACCTGGGGGAAAGGGACCGATTCCTACCTCGCCATGATGTATGAGCGCCTCAAGCTCATGAGGGACCTGCTCAGCGACGATGGGAGCATTTATGTGCATGTGGGTGCGAGAGTGAGCCATTTGGTCCGATCGCTCCTGGAAGAAATATTCGGCACCGAAAACCATCGTGCGGAGATAATCTGGAACCGCACTTCAGCGCACGCTAACGTCGTTAACAACTACGGTGCGATTCATGACGCAATTCTCTTTTTTACAAAATCAGAGAATTGGTTTTGGAACCAAGTTTATGCCGCATATTCAGAAGAATACATTAATACCTTTTTCGACCAAGTGGATGATTCTGGACAGCGGTACGCTCGACGCGATCTGACAGCATCAATGACGCGCGCATCAAGCGGTCAGATATACACCTGGAAGAACATCACTCCGCCTCCGAGCCGTTGCTGGGCGATGACCAAAGATAAAATGGATGAGTTGGATCGTCAAGGTAAAATCCACTGGCCACAAGCCACTGGTGGGATGCCACGGCTCAAATTCTATGAAAAAGAAGCACCCGGTGTACCGCTGCAAGATATCTGGTCAGATCTCTCGATTATGCACAACCTCTCAGCCGAGCGTCTTGATTATTCCACTCAAAAACCAGAGGCGCTCGTAGAGCGCATTATTAAATCGTCCTCGAATGAGGGCGATTTAATAGCTGACTTCTTCTGCGGCTCGGGCACGACCCTGGCCGTCGCCGAAAAACTCGGGCGCCAATGGATTGGCTGTGACCTGGGGCGCTTCGCCATCCACACCACGAGGAAGCGACTCATCGGCGTCCAGCGGGAACTGAAGGCGGCGGGGAAGCCCTACCGCGCCTTCGAGATCCTGAACCTGGGCAAGTACGAGCGGCAGTATTTCCTGGCGCAGATGTCCGGCGCAGGGGCGAACGGCCGTTCGCCCTTGTCCGATGAAGACCTCGCCCGCGTCGCCCTTCAAAAGGAAGAACACTACCTCACGCTCATCCTCTCCGCCTACAAGGCCGAGCGCGTCTTCCAGACGCCGCCCTTCCACGGCCGCAAGGGCTCCACGCTCATCCTCGTGGGACCCATCGACGCCCCCGTCACGCAGGGACAGGTCGAGGAGGCCGTCGCCGCCTGTCGCAGGCTTAAGATCAGCAAGGCCGACGTCCTCGGCTTCGAGTTCGAGATGGGCCTTTCTCCCGCGCTCCAGGACGAGGCCAAGCGCAAGGGCGTGGCCCTCTCGCTCAAGTACATCCCCAAGGACGTCTTCGACCGGCGAGCCGTGGAGCGCGGCCAGGTCCAGTTCTACGACGTGGCCTACGTGGAGGTCCTGCCCAAGGTGGAGGGCCGCTCCGTCACCGTCTCCCTGAAGGACTTCGGCGTCTACTACCGCCAGGACGATCTGGACGCCGTGGGCGAGAAGCTCAAGCCCGGCGGGAGCAAGGTCACCGTCGAGGCGGGCCAGGTCGTCAAGGTCAGCAAGGACAAGAAGGGCCTCATCACCCGCGAAGTCCTCACCAAGAAGTGGACCGACTGGATTGACTACTGGGCCGTGGACTTCGACTACGAGAGCCGCAAAGAGATTATCCGAGTGGCGCTCTCGCCCCCGCCTGCCGAGAGTGGCGCTCTCGCCCCGCCCGCGGGAGAAGAAATCTGGACCGGCAACTACCTCTTCGAGAACCAGTGGCAGAGCTTCCGCACCCGCAAGAGCCGCGCCCTCGAACTCACCAGCCTCAAACACGAATACGCCAAGAAGGGCACCTACAAGATCGCCGTCAAGGTCATTGACATCTTCGGCAACGACACCACCAAGGTCGTCGAGGTGCGGGTATGATCACGCGAATCAAGATTGAGGGCTTCAAGAGCTTGGAAAAGGTGGACTTGGCCCTTGGCGACCTGAACCTCTTCATCGGCACGAACGCCAGCGGCAAGTCCAACTTCTTCGACGCGCTACGGGTTCTTCAGGGCATCGGATACGGTTTCACGTTCGACGAGATCTTGAATGGAAAGCCCAAGAGCGCGACCAGTGAAATCTGGGAGGGCATTCGTGGCGGCAGCAGCAAGGCGCTTTTCTCCGCGCCTCACACCCCGCAGGAGAACCGCCAGAAGGGCGTCATTCGGTTCGCTGTAGAGATCTCTCCGCCTGGCCGGCAGTTTCCACGGGTCCATTACTCCATAGGTTTCTCGCCGGAAGCCGGCTGTGTCATGGAGGAGAGTTTGGCGGCAACTGGCGGTGCCGGCCCCGTCTACGACAGTACCCCCATCGATAACAATGCCGGCCTTCCCTACTTCAAGGTCGTTTACCACCACGGCAAGATCGGACGAAGACCGCACTTGGAGTTTGAGAAATCCCGCCCAGTATTGCACCAGCTCCTCCGGCGCAAAGAGACCTCCAAGACGCATGCCGGAATTCTGCAACTGTGCGTCAGTGAACTAAGCAATACGCAAAGGCTTGATCCATCGCCCACTGTTTTGCGCCAATACTCACAAGCTCAAACGGTGCGGCGCATGGGGGAGCACGGTGAGAATTTTGCCGCACTGGTGAAGACGATCCTCGGGGACGAAAGAGCGAAATCCGCGTATCTTTCCTGGCTCACGCAATTGACTCCGACGGAGCTGGACGACGTGGGAATTCTTGCCGGGGCCCTGGGCGAGCCTCTCTTCGCCATCAAGGAGAAAGGAGTGGAGTATCCGGCTCCGATCCTGTCCGACGGCACGCTTCGCTTTGCCGCCATCGCCGCTGCCTTCTTTCAGCCCGATCTTCCGAGTGTGCTCACCATTGAAGAAATCGAAAACGGTATCCATCCGAGCCGCCTCCGGCTCCTGGTTGAGCTTCTCAAGTCGCAGTCGAGCCTGTCGGGTCAGCAGATCATGGCGACCACTCATTCGCCCGTGATTCTCGCGTGGCTGAAGGAGGAGGACTTTCGAACCACTTTCTTCTGCAAACGGGATGAAGAGACCGGTGCATCCGTCGTCATACCACTCTCGAAAGTCCCTCGTTTCTCGGAAGTCGTTCGGAATGGTTCGATTCTCGATCTATTCATGGAGGGCTGGCTGGAGAGCGCTCTATGAGCTTTCTTACGCTCGTCATCCCCGAGGACCCAACGTACAACGGCTACATTTTGAAGCCACTGGTCGAACGGATGCTCGCCGAACTTGACAAGCCCAAAGCGCGCGTGGCCGTGCTCACGAATCCGAGGGCCGAGGGTTACCACCATGCCAAGTCCTTGCTGCCTTCCATCTTGGACCGAAATCCTCACATGGACCTTTTTCTCTTTCTTCCAGATGCTGACGGCAAGGACCGCAGCGGCAAATTCGAGGCGCTCGAAGGCGATGCCCTGCGACGGGGCCTTCGCCTTTTCTGCTGCGCGGCCATTCAGGAAGTGGAGACGTGGCTCCTGGCAGGCCATGTCGAAAAACTATCTCAGCCTTGGTCGGACATCAGAAGCAATACCGCCGTCAAGGAAGAGATCTTCCAGCCGTTCTTGACTAGGTTTGGAGACCCACGGCGGGCGGGCGGCGGAAGAGACCTGCTCATGCGGGAAACCCTGAGCCATTATCCTGGCCTGTTAGCTCGGTGTCCGGAACTCAAGGAATTGCAGGACCGGATTCAAGCTGGCCTGGGAGCATCCTGATGCCCCTTCCCGCGTCCTTCCCGCGCGACCCGTACTCGATCCTGGACCCGGAGGTCCGCTGGTATCCGGGCGAGGCGCAGCTCGCGGAGGCGGGCTACTCGATGCTCCTGCCGCCGCTGGTGCACCGGGTGCGGCGGGGGGTGAAGGCGTGGCGGGATGGGGGCTACGAGGGGGCGAGCGAGACGACGAAGGCGCTGCTGCGCCACTGGTTCGAGACGGAGCACCTCCTGCCGGCTTCCGATGGCACGATGCGGGAGTTCCGCTACTACTTCGCGCAGCGGGAGGCCGTGGAGTCGGCCATCTGGCTCTACGAGGTGGAGCGGGCGCGGGATCCGTACGCGCTCCTCAAGTACGACGCTTCTGGCGCCGTTTCGAAGGGGATGTTCGACGAGGACTGGACGCGCTACGTCCTCAAGATGGCCACGGGCACGGGCAAGACCAAGGTCATGAGCCTGCTCATGGCGTGGGCCTACTTCCACAAGCGCTACGAGGAGGGCTCGGAGCTCTCCACGAACTTCCTCATGATCGCCCCGAACATCATCGTGCTGGACCGGCTCCTCGATGACTTTAGGGGCCTGAGGGTTTTCTACGACGATCCCGTGCTCCCTGAAAACGGCTACGAAGGCCAAGCGTGGCGAGATGACTTCCAAGTCACCCTCCACGTTCAGGACCAGATCGGCCTCGTCTCCGAGACGGGCAACCTCTTTCTCACGAACATCCACCGCGTCTACGAGAACGAGCACGTGGCCACCTTCGATGATGAAGACACGACGGCCTACTTCCTCGGCAAGCGGCCCACGGGCAAGACCACGGACGCGCAGGTGGACCTCGGCACGATCGTCCGGCAGGTGTCGGACCTGGTCGTCTTCAACGACGAGGCCCACCACGTGCACGATCCCGACATGGCGTGGTTCAAGAGCCTCCAGGATATTTCCAGCCAGCTCCGCCTGAAGGGCAGCCAGCTCTCGGCGCAGTTCGACCTGACCGCGACGCCCAAGCACACGAACGGCGCCATCTTCGTCCAGACCATCAGCGACTATCCGCTCGTGGAGGCGATCCGCCAGGGCGTCGTGAAGAGGCCCGTCCTGCCGGACGCGGCCTCGCGGGGCAAGCTCCAGGAGAAGAAGAGCGCGAAGTTCACCGAGCAGTACGCCGATTACCTGCACCTCGGATATCTTGAATGGAAGAAGGTCTACGAGCGCCTCGCCCCCGCCGGCAAGAAGTCGGTTCTCTTCGTGATGACCGACGACACCCGCAACTGCGACGAGGTGGGCGCCTACCTTGAGAGCCACTACCCCGAGCTGGAGGGCGCCGTCCTGGTCATTCACACCAAGAGGAACGGCGAGATCTCCGAAGCATCGGCCGGAAAGAACAAAGAGGAGCTGGAGGCGCTCCGCGAGGAGAGCCGGGGCATCGACGGCGGCGAGAGCCGCTATAAGGCGATCGTCTCGGTCATGGTCCTGCGCGAGGGATGGGACGTGCAGAACGTCGTCTCCATCGTCGGGCTCAGGCCCTACAAGGCCGCGAGCAAGATCCTCCCGGAGCAGACGCTCGGACGAGGCCTTCGACGCATGTTCCGCGAGGAAGACGTCGAGGAGAAGCTGAGCGTGATCGGGACGGAGGCCTTCATCGAATTCGTGGAGTCCATCAAGACCGAAGGGGTGGAGCTCGAGTACGTTCCCATGGGCGAACGGGCCCTCTCGGGAGCGCCGCTCGTCGTGGAGGTGGACCGGGAGAACCCCAGGAAGAACATCGAAGCCCTGGACATCGAGTTGCCCATCCTCGCTCCGAGAATCACGAGGGAGTACAAGAACCTCGCGGCCCTGGACGTGGAGGCCCTGCCGAAGCCTCGCCTGCGCATCCTGTCCTTTACGCCCCAGCAGCAGCGCGAGATCGTCTTCAAGCACGTGGACACGGACCAGACGAGCCACGTGACGGTCATGGACGGCGCCTCGCCGCCGAGCTACCAGAGCGTCATCGGATACTTCGCGCGGGCCATCATGCGGGACTTGAGGCTGGTCGGAGGTTTCGACGTGCTCTTCGGCAAGGTCAAGGCGTTCATGGAGGACAGCCTCTTCCAAAGGGCTGTCTCGCTCGAAGATCCCAACGTCCTGCGGAATCTTTCGGAGCCTTCGGCGACGCAGGCCGTCCTGAAGGGTTTCAAGGAGGCGATCAACGCGCTGACGGTCCAGGACAGGGGAACGACGGAGGTCCGCGACCGGATCAAGCTGAGCAGGACGCGGCCCTTCGTCGTCAGTCCCAAGCCGTACCTCGTGCCCGCGCGCTCGGTCTTCAACAAGATCGTGGCCGACAACGACTACGAGCTGGAGTTCGCCTCCTTCCTGGAGGGGTGCGGGGACATCGTCTCCTTCGCGAAGAACTCTCCGAGCACGGGCTTCAAGGTGGAGTATCAGGCGGCCGAAGGGCACGTCGCGAACTACTACCCCGATTTTCTCGTGAAGGAGACCGACGGGGAGTATTGGGTCGTCGAAACCAAAGGCCGCGAGGACATCCAGGATGCCCACAAGAGGGAGCGCCTGGAGCAGTGGTGCAAGGACGCCACGGCGAAGGACGAGGGCCGCCGCTACCGCACGATGTTTGTCCGCCAAAGTGAGTGGAAGCAGGTCCGGCCCGCCAGCTTCACGGACGCCAAGAAGCTCTTCGGGAACGAGTAGCGCCGAGGCCCTCGGGCTCCCGCCGAAGGGCTGGAGGAAAGACGACATATGATTCACCACAGAGAAGGGCACAGAGAAAGATTCTGGTCTGGGAAGGAGTCTGAAGATTCCTTTCCTGCCGCAGGCCTTTGTGATCTCCGTGGTCTCCGTGATCTCCGTGGTGAAGAGTTTTCTTTCTAGGGGTCTCCCATGGCTGGGAAGCAGGTGGAGCTGAAGAAAAACAAGCTGGGGCGGCTGGTGCCGGCGGCGGTGAACGGGAAGAAGCAGGTGCCGTTTCGGGGCGTGGACGAATACGTGGCCAAGGGCCGGCAGGCGGCGCCGCCCATCGCGAGCGCGGCGAACTTTCCTGGCAACGGGGACAAGCGGGTCGGCTCGCTGGCCGAGGCGCTGGAGGCCTGCGGCCTTTCGGACGGCATGACGCTCTCCACGCACCACCACTTCCGCAACGGAGACTTGGTGGGCAACATGCTCTTCGACGCCGCGGCCAAGCTGGGCGCGAAGGACCTCATGTGGTTCCCCTCCGCCTCCTTCCCCTGTCACGAGCCGGTCATCGGGCACATGGAGAGGGGAGTCGTGCACCACATCGAGGGCTCCATGAACGGGCCGCTGGGCGACTACTGCACCGACGGCAAGATGCGCGGGATGGGCGTCCTGCGCTCCCACGGCGGGCGGTGGCAGGCCGTCCAGGACGGCGAGGTGCACGTGGACATCGCCGTCATCGCCGCCCCCTGCGCCGACGCCTTCGGCAACGCCAACGGCGTGGACGGTCCGGCGGCCTGCGGCTCGCTCAACTTCGCCCTGGCCGACTCCCTCTACGCGGACAAGGTCATCGTGGTCACCGACCACCTCGTCCCCTTCCCCGCCATCCCGTGGCAGATCCAGGGCAACCACGTGGATGCGGTGGTCGTGGTGGACAAGGTGGGCGATCCGAGCAAGATCGTCTCGGGCACGACGGAGATCACCAAGAGCCCGGACCGCCTGTTGCTCGCGGAGCTGGTGGCCCGCTTCGTGCGCGACGCGGGCATCATGCGCGACGGCTTCTCCTTCCAGGCGGGCGCGGGCGGGACGGCCCTGGCCTTCGCCATCTACCTCAAGGAGATGATGAAGAGGGCGGGCGTGAAGGCCCGCTTCGTCCGCGGCGGCTCCACCAAATACCTCGTGGAGATGCTCAACGAGGGCCTGACCGACTACATCCTGGACGGACAGACCTTCGACCTGGACGGCGTGGCCTCCATGCGCGACAACCCTCGCCACGTGGCCACCAGCCCCTTCACGAGCTACAACTACCACGGCAAGGGCTTCTTCGGGACCTTCGTGGACGCGGTGGTCCTCGGCGCCACGGAGGTGGATGTGAACTTCAACGCCAACGTGGTGACCCACTCGGACGGGCGGCTCCTCCACGGCATCGGCGGCTGGCAGAACTGTCTCTTCGCCGGCTGCACCATCCTCGCCGTGCCCGCCGTCCGCGACCGCATCCCCGTCATCGTGGACGAGGTCACCACGCTCACCGGCCCCGGGGAGCTCATCGACGTGGTCATCACCGAGCGCGGCATCGCGATCAACCCGCGCCGGCGCGATCTTCTGGAGGCGGTGGAAGGGAAAGGGCTCCCCATCCGCGACATCCGGGACATCCAGCGGGAGGTGGACCAGATGTGCGGGGGCAAACCCAGGCCGCCGCGGCGGGGCCGGGAAGCGGTGGCCGTGGTAAAATGGGTGGACGGAACGGTCATGGACAGCGTCTGGAAACTGGCGCGGTAGCGCGCCCACCACGGGAGGCAGCCATGCCCAGAGAGACTAAAATCGGACAACCCGGCGCCTCCCTTGAGGAGGGCTCGCCGGCCCGCAGATTCCCGCGGGTCCCATCCAAGAATTCCATCGTCGTCCGCAAGCTGGGCGCCGGCGCGGAGGGCGGACTCACGACGACCGAGGTAGTGGGACTGGGGGGCTGCAGCTTTGTCCACGCCGAGCCGCAGGAGGCGGGCAAGACCCTCTACGTTTCCATCCTCATCGGCGTCGAACTGGCCGAGGCCCGGGTGAGGGTGGTGTACTGCAAGCCCCGCGAGGAGGGCGGCTTCGAGATCGGCGTCGAATTCGTCGAGATCCCCGAGCGGGACTTGGCCCTCATCCGGGGCCTGGTCGGCTCCGGCGGGAAGGGAGGCCGCTGATGGGCGCCCCCGAAGGCCGCACTGAGGGAGGAGCAACGGCCGAACCGGCCAAGGGATCGGCGGGAGGTTCCTCGCAGGCGCCGCCCTCCGGATTGAGCGGCGAGGAGGCCGCCAAGCGCCTGGCCCAATACGGCCCCAACTCGGTGGCCGAGGAGAAGCCCCATCCTCTTCTGGCCTTCCTGGGAAAGTTCTGGGCTCCCGTGCCGTGGATGCTGGAAGCCACGGTGGTACTGGAACTCGTGTTGGGCAAGGTCCCCGAGGCGATCGTCATCGGGGCTCTGCTCCTCTTCAACGCCCTCCTCAGCCTGGTTCAGGAAAGGCGAGCCCAGAGCGCCCTCGCGGTGCTGCGCCAGCACCTCACCGTACAGACACGGGTGCTTAGAGACGGGGCATGGAAGCCCGTCGCGGCGGCCGATCTGGTGCCAGGTGATGTGATCCACCTGCGAATGGGCGATCTGGTGCCCGCCGACGTGCGTTTGGGGGAGGGCCAGATCGAGATGGATCAGTCGGCGCTCACGGGGGAGTCCGCCCCGGTGGATGGAGGCCCTGGGGCCACGGCCTTCTCGGGAGCCGTGGTCAAGCGGGGAGAGGCCACGGGAGAGGTGACGGCCACGGGGACGCGGTCGAAATTCGGAAAGACCGCCGAGCTGGTCCGCACGGCCAAGACGGTCAGCCACCTGGAATCCACCATCTTCTCCATCGTCAAATACCTGATCATCGCCGATGCCGCGCTGGTGGTGCTCGTCTCGCTCTACGCGCTCTACGCGGGGCTGTCGTGGCACGTGCTTTTGCCCTTCGCGCTCATCCTTCTCGTGGCCTCCGTGCCGGTGGCCCTCCCGGCCACCTTTACCCTGGGAACGGCCCTGGGCGCGGCCGACTTGGCCCGCCATGGCGTCCTCTCCACGCGTCTCTCGGCGATCGAGGAAGCTGCGGCCATGACGGTGCTGGCGAGCGACAAGACCGGCACCATCACCCTAAACCAGCTCTCCCTGGCCGAAATGCACGCTTACGCGCCACACAGCGAAGAGGATCTCTTGCGCTGGGGGATGTGGGCCTCCGAGGAGGCGACGCAGGACCCGCTGGACATGGCTATCCTGAAGGCCGGCAATGAGCGGAAACTGCAACCGGAGGGAGAGCGCCTGCATTTCACGCCCTTCGACCCGGCCACCAAGCGTTCCGAGGCGCTGGTGCGTCTGCCCGATGGCAAGACCCTCAGGATCGTCAAGGGCGCGGCGGGGACCATCGCGGCCCTGATCGGCCCCGGCACCAACCTTCAGGACGAGGTGGCCAAGATGGCGTCGAAGGGCTGCCGGGTTTTGGCCGTGGCGGCGGGCCCTCCCGACGGCCCCATGGAGGTGGGTGGACTGCTGGGGCTGCAGGACCCGCCCCGCCCCGATGCCCGCGCCCTCATCCAGCACCTTCGGGACCTCGGCGTACGCGTCCTCATGGTCACCGGCGACGACCCTCTCACGGCCCAATCGGTGGCGGGCCAGGTGGGTATCGAGGGTGCCGCCTGCTCCGCCGAGAGACTGCGCGGGCAGGTGACCGGCGAGACCCTCAAGTGCGACATTTTCGCGGGGGTCTTCCCGGAGGACAAATTCCACCTCGTCAAGGCCATGCAGGCCGCCGGGCACGTGGTGGGCATGACGGGTGACGGCGTCAACGACGCCCCGGCCCTTCGTCAGGCGGAGGTGGGCATCGCCGTCTCCAGCGCCACGGACGTGGCGAAGGCCGCCGCCAGCCTGGTCTTGACCACCCCCGGCCTGGGCAACATCGTGGACGCCGTGCAGACGAGCCGGCGCATCTACCAGCGCATGCTCACCTATACGCTCAACAAGATCATCAAGACCTTCCAGATAGCTCTATTTCTGAGCTTGGGCCTGGTGATCGCCAAGGTGCTCGTTCTCACGCCCATGCTCATCGTCCTGCTGCTCTTCGCCAACGACTTCGTCACCATGTCCATCACGACCGACCACGTCACCTTCGCCAAGAAGCCCGACCGCTGGGCGATCCGGCCCCTGATGCTGACGGCCTCGGCGCTGGCGGTTCCGCTCTTGGTTTTCTCCCTCGGCTTCTTCTACGCGGCCAGCGCCTGGATGCATCTGCCGCTGCCCCAGGTGCAGACCCTCATGTTCGTGATGCTGGCCTTTACCGGCCAGGGCACCGTGTACCTGGTGCGGGAGCGGCACCACTTCTGGCATTCCCTGCCCAGCCGATGGATGATCGGAAGCACGCTGCTGGATGTGGCCGCCGTCAGCGCCATGGCCGCCTTCGGCATCCTGATGGCCGCCGTCCCCTGGACGCTCGTCGCCCTCACCTTCGGCGCGACGGCGGCCTTTCTCTTCCTGATGGACTTCCTCAAGATCGGGATCTTCCGCTGCTGCGCCGGGGGTGAGGTCTAGGGACCACCCGCCGGGCCACACCCGAGGCGCCGGAACGGGGCGAGCAAAAAGGTGGGTTCGCCTGTATCGATGTACGCCGGCAGTTCGGGTGAGGACAATTTCACAGGGAGATCAGGAGTTCAGGGAGGCATGAAGATGCGTTCGGGAAGGTCGTTCTCTTTGATCTCCCTGATTTCCCTGTTGGAACCCCGGGGAAGTTGCGCCGGTCAGGGGCGATGACTCATGAAGGTCCGCATCTGGGCCCTGTACCGATGGAGGGCCTCCCGTCCCGCGGAGCTGAGCCGAAGGACCGTTCGCGGGACTTTCCCCACGAAGGTCTTCTGGACCTCCACGTAGCCCGCCTCCTCCAGCCTGGCGAGGTGGGATGAGAGGTTGCCGCGGGTGAGGCCCGAGTGGTGGAGCAGGAAGATGAAGTCGCTCCCCTCCACGGCCTCCAAAAGGTCCAGGATCAGGTGGCGCGCCGGCTCATGGACCAGCCGGTCGATCTCCAGCAGTCCGCGCCCTCGGTCGGCGGACTCCTTAGCCATCCACGCTCTCCTGCGAAGGATGGCGGCTCAGAAAGGTCACCAACAGGAGCAGGCCGCAGAGGGCGATGGCGCAGCCGGCGCCGAAGGCCCACGGGCGCGGCGAGGTGCCCGTGAAGCGGGCCGGGAGGAAGGCCGCAAAGACGAGCGCCGCGTAGGCCAGGAAGCGCTTCAGCCTCAGCAGCCCGGAGAGCGCCACCAGGACGGCCGCCAGCGCGGCGCCCACCAGGAGCGGGAACCAGGGCGCCAGAGCCTGGAAGCGACCGGCTCTCATGCCCACGAGGAGCCCAATCAGGGCCACCTCCGCTACCAAGCCCGCCGGGACGAGGCATCCGATTCTCAGCGCATCTTGATCCCGCGTGGCCTCGCGGGGGACGAAGAAGCCCACGCGCGGCTCGGTGATCCGTCTCTTGAGGAGAGGTCCACCGAGGACGACGACCGGACCGGCGCAGGACAGAACCAACCCCAGATGGCCAGGCCGCTCCTCTGGAGGGGAGTCACGGCCTGGGCTCCGCGCTCCGGCCGAAGATGGCCGTGCGGATGTGCCCCGCCGGGCCGCTCCAAGCGCGGTACATGCCCGGCGTGGTGAAGGGCATGGCGATGGAGCCCCGGGCGTCCAGCGCGATCAGTCCGCCCGATCCGCCGAGTGCCTTGATCTGCCCGAGGACGGCGCGGGCGGCGGCGGCCAGCGGCAGCCTCCGGTAACGCATCAGGGCCGCCAGCTCGTGGGCCGCCACGGTGCGCAGGAAGAACTCGCCGTGGCCCGTGGTGGAGACCGCGCAGAGGCCGTCGCGCGCGTAGGTGCCGGCGCCGGGCACGGGTGAATCGCCGATGCGGCCGTAGCGCTTGGCCGTCATGCCCCCCGTGGAGGTGGCCGCGGCGAGGTGGCCGCGCCCGTCGAGGGCCACGGCGCCCACGGTGCCCAGGCTGCCCGCCGGCGGGGCTCCCCGCTTGGCCAACGCCTCCTGGAGTTCGCGCCAGCGCCGGTCGGTGCGGAAGTAGGCGGGCTCCTCGAACCCCACGCCGCAGTCGGCGGCGAAGGCCTCGGCCCCCTCGCCCGACAGGAGCACGTGGGGCGAGCGCTCCATCACCAGGCGGGCCAGCGCCACGGGATTGCGGACGCGCCGGACGGCGGCCACGGCGCCCATGGCCAGCGTGGCGCCGTCCACGATGGCCGCGTCCATCTCGTTCCGGCCTTCGGCCGTGAAGACCGATCCCCGGCCCGCGTTGAAGAGGGGGCAGTCCTCCAGGCTCCGGACCGCCGCCTCTACGGCATCCAGGGCCGAGCCCCCTCGCTCCAGGGGTGCCAGCCCCGCCTCCACCGCCGCGCGCAGGGCGCGGCGCACCTCCGCCTCCTGCCCCGGCGTCAGCCGCTCCCGGAGGATGACGCCGGCGCCGCCGTGCACCACGAGCCTCGGTTTCGTCTCCATGGCTCCTCCAGCCGACGACCTGCCGGATCCACGGTAGCTCGGGCGGGAAGGCGCCGCAAGGAGGCCGGCGAACGTGTCGCCTCCGAAACGCCGGAGCAAAGGACTCTTCACGCGAGGGTGAAATGGTGGCACCTGGAAGAGGACGATGAGTGAAGAGATGACGGTTCAAACGATGCGCCCTATCGGCTCCGAACCACCGCCGGGCCTGGGCAGCGCCTTCGGCGTGGCGCTGGAGGCCCTCGCCGGTTGCGGGCGCGAGAGCCCGGCCGCGCTCCGCCCGGCCTCCGCTGGAGCCTCCTCGTGAGCCAAGCCTCCGCTGAAGCCGGGTGCCTGCGCCGCGTCGAGCTGGTGGTCCTCTCCGACCTCCACCTGGGCACCGTGGGTTGCCAGGCCAGACCCCTGCTGCGCTACCTCAAGAGCATCGAGCCTGGCACCCTCGTCCTGAACGGAGACATCATCAACCGCGTCGCCAACTGGCTGAGCGAACGCGCCGGCCGGGGGCGGATCTCGCTCTCCAAGCGCATCAAGGACGGAGTGAAGAGGGCCGTCGCCTTCATCGGAGACTTCGAGCAAACCGCGGCGGCGCTCGCCGCGGAGAACGGCTACGACTACGCGGTCTGCGGCCACATCCACCAGCCGGCCATCAGGGCCGTCGTCACGGACCGGGGAACGGTCACCTACCTCAACTCCGGCGACTGGGTCGAGAACCTGACGGCGCTCGAATACGACCGAGGCTCCTGGTCCATCTTCCGCTACCGGGAGAACGAACGGGAGCTGGAGCGGCAAGAGCCTACAGAGGGGGCCGAGCCCGAGGAGGAGATCGAGAGCCTCGCCCTGCCCGCGGCCTCCGCGCTGCTCCAGATGGTCCGCCCCTGATCCCGGGGCAGGGAGGAACGGCGGCGCGCCGGCTCACCGCCGCTTGGGTTGCAGGCTCTCGTGGGCGAGGTCCACGAGGGTGCACGCGAGGGCCAGGGTCTCCCCGTCGGAGACCGTGATGGTGACCCATCCGAACCGGCCCACGTAGGCGGCCCTCTCGATGGCGGGGTGGTGCGTCAGGACGGCCTGGTCGGCGGGCGTGGCCTTCACCGTGAAGGCGCTCTCCCCCGCGTGGCCGATGGCGAAGACCTTCCCGCGGGCCTTCCAGACGACCGCGCCCCAGGGGTACTCCTCCACCGCCCCCGCCTTGGCCAGGCAGTGGCTCCGGATCGCCTCGAAGGCCTTCCGCCGGCTCACGCGCATCTCCGCCATGATTGCAAGGATAGCAGACCGTGGGTAGGACACCCCAATTCCGCGATGGAATTCCCGCCGATGTGGGAGCCGTCGCCCGACGGCGACTTCCCCTCGCGATTAAGCGATTAGGCCATTAAGCGAGAGGCGAAGAAAAGGCCGGCCGCCATCGGGCGCGAAGCGACGGGGCTCTTTGTTCGAGGGGCCGCGACGGAATTTACCCCGGTTGCCCTGCGTTCAAAGGGTAATGCACCAGGAGCTGCGGGAGTCGCGCCGGAGGGAGCCGGCCGGCGGAAAGCGACAAGCTCGTACCTCTTCGAAGAGAAGGCGGGCAGGGGACAGGCGGGCGAAACGGCCTCCGGCCGAATTCCCCCCGGGGCCCACCGGGGCGAGCCTGCGATTTCGCTCGGGCCGGGCGAAGGATTCAACGCAGAGACGGGAGGAACAGGATGGACAGCAGTCTTGAGTTTCGGTCCACCACGGGGCAATATCCGGACCTCTTCACGGCGGAGGCCCTGGAGGCGCTGGAGGCCCTCGCGCCGCTGAACGCCGACCGCCGGCAGGTCATGGCGGCGCGCATCGCGCGGCGGCGGGACCGCATCGAGAACCATCGGCGCATCGCCTTCCTCTCGCCCGGCTCGCTCATCCCGCGCACCTCCGTCTACGTCCAGGACGCTCGGGACGGGAACTTCGAGGGCTCCGAGATCCCCCGCGACCTTCGGCGCCAGTGGATCCAGGGCACGGGGCCCGCCACCAAACCCCGCGCCTCCGTGAAGAGCGGCCTGCGCAACGTGGCCTACGCGCTGCTCTCGGGGGCGGACGGCTGGATGTTCGACGGCGAGGACGCCCTCGGCCAGGTGGAGACCATGGCCCTCGACAACCAGCGCAACCTGAAGCTCGCCATCGCGAAGGACCCTCTCTTCCTGGAGGTGGCCGAGGAGGTGGCCGGCGAGATGAATGCCTGGGCCGAAGGCTTCTTCGGCCGTCCCATCATCGCGAACTGGCGCGAGCAGCTCGGCTTCACGACGAAGCTCTTCCGCTGCCGGGGCCTGCACCTGGACGACCGCCACGTGCGCGAGGTCGGCGGCACCGGCTTCTCCGCCTCCATCGCGGACCTCGTCCTCTACGTGGCGACGAACCACGAGAGGCTTCTTTCGGAGGGCTCTTCCATCGCCCTCTACCTGCCCAAGATCCAGACCGCCGAGGAGGCGGCCCTCTGGAACGACCTGCTCGCGGCCCTCGAAGGCCACCTCGGCCTGGCCGCCGGTACGATCAAGGCCTACGTCCTCGTGGAGCAGATCGAGGCCTGCTTCCAGCTCATGGAGATCCGCGCCGCCCTCGGCCAGCACTTCGTGGGCTTCAACACGGGCCGCTGGGACTACATCAACAGCGTCTCCGACGCACTCTCGTGGGACCCGGAGTTCGTGAACCCCAACATCGACGCCATCGTTATGACCTACGGCTACATGCGCACCTACGAGGACCGCGTGAGGAGGGCCGTCAACACGCCCGACCGGAACGGCCGCTTCGCGCTCTGGCAGGGCGGCATGGAGACCAACATCCCCGTGGGCACGCCCGAGGGCGTGGCGGCGGGGATGCGGCGCGCGGTGGCCGGCGCCGAGCGAGAGCAGCGCGAGGGGGCCGGCGGCAAGTGGGTGGCCCACTGGAAGATGGTCCACATCGTGCGCCCCGTCTGGGAGAAGGCGGGCGAGGAGAACCAGCTCGGTCGCGCCTTCCCGCGCCTGACCTACACGGATCAGGATGCCGCCGGCCTCACGCTCCTGGAGCCTGCACCCCGCACGGTGCGCGGCGCGCGCGACCTTCTGAGCGTGGCGCTCCAGTATGGCAACGCCTTCGGCCAGGGCTTCCAGGCGGCGGCCCTCAAGCCCGCCGACTTCTTTGGCGACGAGGGCATCCTCTACCTCATGGAGGACATGGCCACGGGCGAGATCCGGCTGAGTATCCTCTGGGAGTGGCTCCGCAAGGGGGCCCGGCTCACCGAGGACGACGCGCAGACGGGTGTGAAGAGAGGCGCTCCCTTTACCCTGGCGCTCTTCCAGCGCCTCCTGGAGGAGGAGTACGCCAAGCTCCAGAGGGCGGACAACCGGGATGTGCACGACGATTCGAAGGGAACCACCCTGCCCCTCGCCCGCGCCATCGTGCAGGCCTACGTCACCGATACCGTGAAGGCGCCCTGGACCGTGGACCTTCTGAACATCAACCTGGACAACCACGACCTCGCGGTGGCACGGGAGCGCATCGCGCGCTACCTGGAGGCCTTCAGGCGCGACGGCACACGCATCACCGAGAACCTGGATTTCTGAGGAGGACGTTGAACGTATAGCCCAATAGCGATGCCAGGAGACGGAGCCATGAGCACGTTCGAACAAGACGTCGCCGCGACCCAGGCCTGGATGGAGAGTCCCCGCTTCGAGGGCATCACGCGCCTCTACACGGCGCGCCAGGTGGTGGAGCAGCGCGGGACCATCCCCCGCGACTACACGGTGGCGAGGGAGGCCGCGGCGGCCTTCTACGACCGCCTGCTCCACCTCTTCGGCGAGCGGCGGAGCATCACCACCTTCGGCCCCTATTCCCCCGGCCAGGCGGTGACCATCAAGCGGATGGGGATCGAGGGCATCTACCTCGGCGGCTGGGCCACCTCCGCCAAGGGCTCCGCCACCGAGGACCCGGGCTCGGACCTCGCGAGCTACCCGCTGAGCCAGGTCCCCGAGGAGGCGGCGGGGCTCGTCCGGGCCCTGCTCGCGGCGGACCGCAACCAGCAGTTCCTCCGCTCGCACATGAGCGAGAAGCAGCGCGCCGAGACGCCCGCCGTGGACTACCGGCCCTTCATCATCGCCGACGCCGACACGGGCCACGGCGGCGACCCGCACGTGCGCAACCTCATCCGCCGCTTCGTGGAGGCCGGCGTGCCGGGCTACCACATCGAGGACCAGCGCCCGGGCACCAAGAAGTGCGGCCACCAGGGCGGCAAGGTGCTCGTGCCCTCGGACGAGCAGATCAAGCGCCTCAACGCGGCGCGCTTCCAGCTCGACGTCATGCGCGTGCCGGGTATCCTCGTGGCCCGCACCGACGCCGAGGCCGCCAACCTCCTCGACAGCCGCGGCGACGAGCGCGACCAGCCCTTCATCCTCGGCTCCACCAACGTCAACATGCCGAGCTACAAGGCGGCCTTCCTGGCGCTCATGCGGCGCTTCTTCGGGCAGGGGCTGACGGAGATCAACGGCCACCTGCTCTACGCCCTCTCCGGCGAGGAGCTGGAGGCGGCCGACGCGTGGCTCGACCGCACGGGCCTCTCGCCGCGGGTGGCGGAGGCGGCCGCCTCCCTCGGGAAGAGGCCGGGGGCCACCGCGGACGCCCTCTTCGACCAGGTCAGCTCGCGCCTCCTGGAGGCGTGGGAGTCCGAGGCTGGCCTCGAGACCTACGGCGAGGCCGTGGCCGAGGTGCTGGAGTTCCGAGCCAGCGAGGGCGAGGCGCTGGAGACGAGCGTGGAGGAGTGGCGCCGCTTCGCGCGCACCGCCTCCCTCTACGCCGCGCGCAGGAAGGCGCGCTCCCTGGGCGTCAACATCGTGTGGGACTGCGAACACGCCAAGACGCCCGAGGGCTACTACCAGGTGCGCGGCGGCATCGAGTACGCCATCGCCAAGTCGCTCGCGGCCGCGCCCTTCGCCGACCTGCTCTGGATGGAGACCGCCACCGCCAACCTAGCCGACGCCCGCCGCTTCGCCGAGGCGATCCACGAGCGGTATCCCGACAAGATGCTCGCCTACAACCTCTCGCCCTCCTTCAACTGGGACTCCACGGGCATGAGCGACGACGACATGCGCCGCTTCCCCGAGGAGCTGGGGAAGTTGGGCTTCGTCTTCAACTTCATCACCTATGGCGGCCACCAGATCGACGGCCTGGCCTCCGAGGAGTTCGCCACGGCGCTCAGGCAGGACGGCATGCTCGCCCTCGCCCGCGTGCAGCGCAAGCTGCGCCTCGTGGAGTCCCCCTACCGCACGCCGCAGACGCTGGTGGGCGGACCGCGCCTGGACGCCGCGCTGGCCGCCTCCTCCGGCCGCACGGCCACCACCAAGGCCATGGGCAAGGGCTCCACCCAGCACCAGCACCTCATCCAGACCGAGGTGCCCAAGAAGCTGCTGGAGGAGTGGCTGGCCCTCTGGAGCGAGCACTACCACCTGCCCGGCCCCCTTCGCGTTGAGCTGCGGCCGCAGCGCGCCGGCTCCGAGCTGCTCGAGCTCGCGGTCGTGAGCCGGGGGAGCGACAAGGAGGCCAACGTCATCTTCGCCCCCATCCAGGATCGCCGCGGCCGCAACATCCTCTCCGTGCGCGACCAGAACACCTTCGACGAGAAGCTCCGCAAGAAGCGCCTCATGACGCTCATCCACCTCTTCCTCGTGCACCGCTACAAGGCGGGCTCGGTGCACTACGTCTCGCCCACCGAGGACAACCAGTACCAGACGGCCAAGATGAAGAGCCACGGCATCTTCAGCGAGGTCAAGACGGAGGTGGGCCAGATCATCGTCGCCGACGTCAACCACCCCCGCATCGCCGAACTCTTGGCCCCAGACCGGATCCAGCTCGGCAAGCTCATCCGCAAGGAGGGGTGAGAGGGAGATTCGGAATTCGGGAAACGGGGAAATAGAGCGCCTTTCGAGACGGCGCCCTCCGGCCCGGCCGCCTCCCGTTCCCTGCATGAGGGCCTGTGGCCTTTTCAGGCCCCGGCCGTGGGCGCGGGCTGGGCGGCGGCGCTCCGGATGAACTCGTCCACCATGGTCTGGAAGTTGGCGAGGGATCGCTCGGCGTAGGTCCGGAAGTCCTTGTGGAGGCGACGATACTCGCGGGCGAGGCGGGCGGCCAGCCGGTCGCCGTAGGCCCTCAACTCGGCGGCCCTGGCCTGCGGATCGGGCATGGAGAGCGAGGAGGCGCGCTCCTGGAAGGCCCGCGCGAGCCGGTCGATCTTCTGCTTGAAGCGCTCCACCTCGAGGATCCGCCGCGTCATCTTGAAGAAGTGGTGCCCCTTCACGGCCATGGTCACGATCTCCGCCATCAGCCGGGGCCTCAGGAGGGCGCCGCGCACCATGAAGGTCCAGTAGGGCCAGGCATAGGTGGAGAAGGACTGCCGGAACAGGGAGTGGAGAAGGGCCCGCAGCTCCGTGAGCCCGATCCGCCGTTCGGTGGTCTCATGAACCCGGAGGTTCCGCAGGAGCGACAGACAGCGCTCGAAGTAGCGCCGGGGCCGGTAGATCTCCGACAGCACGCGCTTGTAGCCCGAGAGGAGGACCTGGGCGTCCATCTTCGGCACGTAGCTGAGCTGGAAATCGTGGGTGTTGTTGCCGCCCGAGTCCTCCGCGATGCGGCCCTCCGATTCCAGGCGCTTGTAGAGCCTCGTGTTGGGAAGGGCCGTGAGCAGTCCCACCATGGCGGTGGGAATGCCCGCCTCCTGAATGAAGGTGATCTGCCTCTCGAAGATGTCCTGCGGGTCCGAGTCGAAGCCGAGGACGAAGCCGGCCGAGACCTCCATGCCCGCCCGCTGGATGCGCCGCACGCCCTCCAGCATGTCGCCCCTCAGGTTGTGCGCCTTGTGGACGGCGCGAAGGGTCTCCTCCACGGGCGTCTCGATGCCCAGGAAGACCATGTTGAAGCCCGCCTCCCGCATCAGAGCCATGAGCTCCTCGTCGGCGGCCAGGTCGAGCGTCGCCTCGGTGAAAAGGGCGAAGGGGTAGGCGCGCTCGGCCTGCCAGCGCGCCACCTCTCGCAGCAGGGCCTTCACCGCCCGGCGGTTCCCGATGAAGTTGTCGTCCACGATGAAGAGCGAGCCCCGCCACCCGGTGGCGTACAGACCGTCCATCTCCGCGAGGAACCGGGAGGGCGGCTTCGTGCGGGGACGGTGGCCGAAGAGCTCGACGATGTCGCAGAACTCGCAGTCGTGCGGACAGCCCCGCGAGAACTGCAGGGCCATGGCGGCGTAGTCCCCCATCCGGATGAGGTCGAACCGGGGCGTGGGCGTGGAGGCCAGGTCCGGCTTGGCGGCGTCGCTGTACAGCGGCGCGGCCCTGCCCTCCCGAAAATCGGCCAGGAAGGCCGGCAGCGTCACCTCCGCCTCGTCCAGCACGAAGTGGGCCACCCCCTCGATGCGCTCGTGACAGCCGGTGGGGTAGGGCCCCCCGGCCACCACGGGAGTGCCGCACGAGCGGCACAGGCGGATGACCTCGGCCAGCGACTCCCTCTGCACGATCATGGATGAGGTGAGGACCAGGTCCGCCTCGGAGACGGCCTCCGGGGTGAGGGGCGAGGCGTTCATGTCCACGAGGGTGAGCTCGAAGTCCTCCGGCAGCATGGCTGCCACCGTGAGGAGGCCGAGCGGCGGGAAGGCGGCGCGCTTGCCGATGAAGGGCATGGCGTACCGGAAGCTCCAGTACGTGGGCGGCATCTCCGGATAGACGAGCAGGGCCTTATAGCCCATCTTCACTCCCCTCCTTGTGAAGTGAGGTACTAAAGTTAATCTAGGTCCTTCATGGGAGAGAAACCAGGAGGAGGGCGAAGCCGGTACGGTGGAGAACGGGCGGGCCCCGCACCCGGAAATGGGGCTGGGGAGGGGCTCCGGGCGCTGAGGAGGGGGCCGGAAAGGCTCCGGGACGGCCTTTCCGCCGCCCCGTCCTTCGCTGCGAGAGGGTCCTGATGAACGGCGGAGGCCTGGAAGGGTTGGGGTCGGTCGTTCCGCCTCGCCCCCTATTCGGGGCGGAGCGATTCGTCTTTCGGGGGATCGGGCTCCGCCTTCGCGGGCACGGACTCCTCGCCCACCGGCGCGGGTTCCGCGGGAAGGGTAGCCGGATCGGCGAACTCGGGTTCGGACTCGGCGCCGGTGCCCTTATGCTGGCGCCGCTCTCGCTTCTCCTGCTGCTTCTGCAGCCGCTTGAGCTCCTTCTGGCGTTTGTTTCCTCGATAGGCTCCTGGGTGGGGCAACGGGTCCTCCTTTCTCCGCCTCGGCTCGGGTCAACTGCGCCGCCCCATGGGGCGGGGTCGCAGAGGAAAAAAGGGGCCCGAAGGCCCCTTGAACAGCTTCCTGGATGGCTCGCAGGTCAGTCGTTCACTACGCGGACCTGCTCAGCCTGGGGGCCCTTGGCACCCTGGGTGATCACGCAGGTGACCTTTTGTCCCTCGGACAGGGTCTTGAAGCCCGTGCCCTCGATGTTGCTGTGATGGACGAAGGCATCCTTGCCGCCCTCGACCGTGATGAAGCCGTAGCCCTTCTTGTCGTCGAACCACTTTACGATTCCGTTTACCACAACGCACTCCTTGGTATTCACATCCACTTCAACAAACCGCTTGTTAAAGTGTGCAAGGGCACTTTAGCACAAACTGAATCGAGTGTCGAATGGCAGCCGGGGCAAGGGATGCTCGCCGCTTCCGCGCCCCATGGTTCCACGCGCTGTTCGTACTCCATGGGCACGGCGCAGATCATGACGAAGGCGCTCTCCGCCCCGTCGTTTCGAGACAGCGGGACCTGCTTCGTGATGCCGTGGGCGCCCTCCATGGTGACCGGCGCCTTCTGCACCTGATCCAGACCAACGATCTTCATCGTGGCGCTCCTCTTCGAGGGTGCTCCCGTTCGGTCCTCGCGGGCGCCGTCCGGAGCCCTCTTCCTCTTGCCAGCGTACCACGGAAGGATGGCGAAGGGCCCTCGCTCAGCCCCCCGGACCGGGAGCCTGGGGCGCCGCGCCCTCCCGCGGACCCCGGCGCCGCGGCGGCCTTGAGGTCCGGCCCGTCTTCGCGGATGCGCGACAGGGCGTTCCGGACGATGCTCTCGGGGTAGCCCACGAGGCCCAGCAGGGCGATGGCGTTGCGCGTCGTCGAGGGACCGGCGTGAAGCGTGTAGTCGAAGGCCAGGCCGTCGTCCTTCACCTGCTCCTGGAAGTGGTAGTTCGCGTAGGTGGGGGCGACCAGGTCACACAGGGCCAGGTCGTGCGTGGCCACCAGGACGTAGTCCCTGCCGTTGGCCAGGTAGCGGAGCACCTCGACGGAGGCCGCCTGGCGCTCGACGGAATTGGTGCCGCGGAAGATCTCGTCCAGGATGAAGAGGTGGACGCCGCCCTCCTCCGACGCCCTGATCAAACCCAGGACCGATTCCAGCTCGGCCATGTAGTAGCTCTTGCCCTCCACGAGATCGTCCCTCCTCCCGATGGAGGAGAGGACCCTCACGAGGGGGGCGGCGTAACGCGTCCCGAAGACCGTCGCGATGGTCTGCGCCAGGATGGCGTTGACGCCGAGTGTCTTCAGAAAGGTGGTCTTGCCGGCCATGTTCGAGCCGGTGATCAGGAGGCTGCGCGGAGCGAAGACCAGCGAGTTCGGAACGGCATCGGCCAACAGCGGGTCGAAGAGGCCGGTCGCTTCGTAGGTGTGGGCGTCCTCCGAAAACTCCGGTTGGCAACGGCCTTGGCGCTCGGTGCGCAGGGAAGCCACGGAGATCAGCGCGTCCAGGGTGCCGACGGTCTCGAGCAGGGCCCGAAGGCTGGCGATGTTCTTCTCGATCCTCTCCGCCACGCTGTAGAAGGCCGACAGGTCGAGCATGAAGAAGATGTCGAGGTAGTCCCTGATCCCCCACTCGTCCCTGTACTGCAGCCAGGCGATCCGCTTGGCGATGGAGCGGGTGGCGGAGAGGTTCTCTTCGAGCGCGGCGCGGATGGCGGCCAATTCCTCGTGCTTTGAGGCCGACAGCTTATCGGCTGCACCGATCAGGGCCCCCAGATAACCGAAGGCGTGGAAGTAGGCCCCCCACGGCCGCCTCGCCAGGGTGTGGACGACGATGTCGACGACGAGGAGGGCGAGCAGCCACAGCGGATTGAGGGAGCCGAAGAGGACGAGGACGATGGCCGCAAAGGATGCAACGCCGAGAAGGGGGAAGACCCAGGCGTAGGCCGGTTTCCTG
The DNA here is from genome assembly GCA_021787565.1 of Acidobacteriota bacterium. Taxonomy (GTDB): domain Bacteria; phylum Acidobacteriota; class UBA4820; order UBA4820; family DSQY01; genus DTPS01. Next base: position 9,061 of record JAJYLT010000013.1, on the reverse strand, counting down.
GGCAGGGCAGACCAGAGGGCGCGGGGCAGGTAGGTCGTCTGCTCGGCCTCCAGCGGCCAGAGGGCCATCTGCACCTCCTCCCTGAGATCCTGATTCGCGCGGAGGGCTTCGATGAGACGGTCCCTTCGGGAGAGGGCCTCGGCGTCCAGGAGCGGGTGCCTGAGGAGCTGGTAGAGCGCCTGGGCACCGGCGGGGGTGGAGGTCCGGTCGATGAGCGAAAACAGCGCTCCGAAGTCTAGGTCGTCCCAGGTGTGGTCGTCCAGCCGGTAGCAGACCTCGGCCACCTCACCGTTCTTGGCCTCGTAGAGCAGACTCGCCGACTCGAGGTCGGACTCTTCCGCGGGATGGTGTCCCCAGGCTTGGCGCAGCCGCCTCAGCCTGGCCGAGCGCCTCCTCCGATTCCACACGGCCACGAGGGACAAGGAGGCCGCCATCAGGATGGCGAGGGAAGCTAGAAATCGCACGGAGTCGCTCCGGTGGATGGCTTCTCGGGAGGAATGGCCGGTTCCCGGTGCCGGGAGGGGTCCAGAGCATGCGCCGCATTGTATGGCGCATGGGACGGTCCATCCGTCCCGCCCCCCGGCGAGTATACACCCGCAAGCCTTCGCCGCCCGGTCTTCCAGCCCGGCGCGGGACGGGATAGGATGACGTGCCGGGAGGCGCGATGTTCGGGCTGGTCCACGTCGTCGTCTTTCTCTTCTCCGTGCTCCTGTGGCTGCTCATCGCGGCGTGGAACACGCGCGCCGCGGCGTGGTCCATGAGCTACGCCTCGGTGGGCCTGCTGAACTTCGCGGCCTACATGGCCTACGTGGCCTCGGCCCTCCTGCTCGGTCACCTGGGCGACCGGATCGGATTCAAGCGCCCGCTGGCGGTGGGTTTTCTGGCCCTGGCCTGCATCCTCCCCACGGGTTTCTTCTGGACGGCGCCCTGGAGCCTCGTGCCGACGGCGTGTCTGGTCCTCGTCTTTTTCGGCTTTTTCTACCCGTCGGTGGAGGGGCTGCTCTCCCGCGAGGAGGGCAGGCTCGGCGTGCACCCCTTCAGCACCACGGCCCGCTTCTCGCTGAGCTGGAGCAGCGGGAACATCGTGGGGATGCTCTTCGGCCCCTGGCTCATCCAGCGGAGCCCCAGCGTGGTCTTCACCGGTGGGATGGCCCTCTGCCTCGCCGGCGCCGCGGCGCTCTGGGCCCACTGGCGCCGCCACGGCGAGGCGCTGCCCAAACCTTCGTCGGCCGGCTTTTCGGTACCCGCGCCGCCGCCCGTGGATGGGGGCGCGCTCAAGCGCCTGCGCCTCGGGGCTCGGGCCGCCCTGCTCCTCGGGAGCCTGGCCTTCGTGGGGACCATGCTCCTCTACCCCAAGCTGCTCTCGGCGTCGGGCGTGCCGCTGGCGGAGGTGGGCTTCATCACAGCCTTCGGGAACGTCGGGGTCTTCCTGACCTTTCTGGTGCTCCTGCCCATGCACTTCTGGATCGGCCGTCCGAGGCTCTGCGCCCTCCTCAGCGGAGGGGCCCTGCTGCTCTTCGGCGCCTCCCTGGCCGCCGCCCGCACCCCGGCCCTCTTCGGCCTGACCGTGGCCCTCGGCGGCGTCGCCTACGCCGTTCCCTACACCTTCGCCCTCTTCTACGGCCTGTCCACGCCGGACGCCGACAACGCCCGGCAGGGCGCCATTCACGAGACCCTTATCGGCCTCTCGCAGGGCTTCGGCCCGCTGGCGGCCGGCCTCCTGCTCGCAGCGGGCGCGGGTCTTGCGGGCATGGGATGCCTGATCGTGGGATTGGGATTGTTCTCGTTCTCGGCGCAACTCCTCCTGAGACCCAGGAACTCGTTTTCGCGAACCGGCGGCGGCCGGGGTTGACCGCGACTTCCAAAGGGGAGACGACATGTTCGGCATCATGCTGCTGACCGCACTGACCGTCATGAACCTCTACGTCCTCGGGTGGGCCCTCTCGGTGCCGGCCCTGACGCGGCGAGTGCCGCGGCGGTGGCCCTCTTCGACCTGATTCTGCGGCGTCTGGCCCCCAGGCTGAGGGGCGGCTTCGTACGCCGGCAGGGCCGTTGACCCCATCACGGCAAAGGGGCCGCGCCGGGCGGCCCCTTTGAAGTCCGATGAACTTCCGCTCGCGGGTCTATCTCCCCGAGCCGACCAGCTCCATCGTCATCTGGGTGCGCATGGGCTTGCCGCCCACGGTCACGGTGGACTCGGTCTCCATCTTCACCACGCCGGAAACAGGCACGCTGGGAGAGGTCCAGACCTTGGTGGTGCCCTCCATGGGCTGGGGCTTGGTCGCCGTGACCCTGACCTTCATCCAGTGGCAGGCGTAGGCCTTGCCGCCCACGGTGAGGGTCTCGTTCCCCTGGCCGAGGATCGTGATCTTCGCGTCCGTAAGACCCGTCGCGTACGGTTCGTAGGCCGTGTTCAGCGGAATTTTCACGTCCTGCGGGGGCATCGTGTGGCCCATCATGGAGGTTTCCGTCCGCAGGGTGACGAAGGCGGCGTCCTTGGCCACGACGGTCTGCTTGGTCTTCATCTCCATCTGCTGGCCCATCGCCCCGGTGTGCATGGCGAATTCCACCCAGTCGCCCACGTGGGCGTTCCTGAGGGCGTTGTCCCCCGGTCCCAGGGCCATCCAGCTCAGCACCGGGAGCAGCAGCGCTCCGAGGGCGACGGCAACGGCGATCCGCTTCGTTCGGCTCATCTCTCCACCCATTCTCTTGTCCGCCCTCCGCACCCTGAGGCGCCCTCGCGGCGGACGGTCGCTGGCGCCCATCCCGGTTTGTACCTGGAACAACTCCATCCTTTACTGCCTTCAATATATCACGAAGGCGAGGCGCGGAGGGAGGGGGGGAGGCAAGGCGCCTCGGGGGCCGAAGGCGCTCCGGCTAGTCGATCGAGAAGCCCTTGTCCCGGAAGAGCCTGAGGCAGGCCCTGACGACGTCGGCATCGTACACCGACCCGGCGAGGGATTCGATCTCGGCCAGCGCGTAGTCGAGGCCGAAGGCCGGCCGGTAGGGACGGTGGCTGGAGATGGCCTCCACCACGTCGGCGACCCCCAGGATTCGGGCCTCCAGCAGGATCTTCCCTCCCTTGAGGCCGCCCGGGTACCCCGAGCCGTCCATGCGCTCGTGGTGCTGCAGGACGATCTCCGCCACGGGCCATTCGAAGGAGATGCCCTTGAGGAGGCGGTAGCCCACCTCGCTGTGGGTCCGGATGATGCTCTTCTCGGCCTCGCTCAGGCTTCCCGGCTTGGCGAGGATCTCGGCCGGCACCTGGATCTTGCCGATGTCGTGCAGGAGGCCCGCCACGCGCAGGCTCTTGGCGCGCTCAACGGGCAGGCCCATCTCGTCCGCAACGGCCGCCGCGATCCTCACGACGCGGCGCTGGTGGCCGCTGGTGTAGGGATCCTTCACCTCGACCACGGCGGCGAGCGTCTGGACGGTCTCGTCCAGGAGCCGCTCCAGCTTCCTCACGCTTTCCCGGGCCTGCTCCTCCGCGCGCCGGCGCTCGGTGATGTCCTCGCAGACGGCGAGGACCACCGGCTCTCCGGTGCTGCCCCGGACCGACCGGGCCGACTCCTTCACCCATCGCACCTGGCCGTCCTTCCGGACCTGTCGGCGCTCCCAGTGGGCCACCTTGCCGGGGCCCGCAAGCCTCTGGGTCAGGCGTCCGAGGGCCTCCGCCCGCTCGTCCGGATGGAAGATGCTCTCCACGGGCCGCCCCACGAGCTCCTCCGCCGAATAGCCGAGCTGCTGGGCCCCAAACTCGTTCACCGAGAGGATCGTGCCGCGGGCGTCGATGGTGAGGTAGGTGGAGGGGTTGTCCTCGTAGAGGGCACGGTACTTCTCCTCGCTGTCCCGGATCGCCTCCATGGTCCTGAGGCGCGCCAGCGTGGGGGCCACCTGCCCGGCCAGGGCCATGAGCAGGTGCTCGTCGTCCTCGGTGAAGGCGTCCAGGGCCGTGCTCTCGCTGTTGATGACGCCGATGATCTGGTCGCCGACCCTGAGGGGCACCGTCAGCTCGGAGCGGGTCTCCGAATCCCCCATGCGGTAGACGGGCTCCCGGCTCACGTCCGGGACCCTCATGGGCTTGCCCGTGGCTGCCACGGTGCCCACGATCCCCTCGCCGAGGGCCAGCTCCAGGGCCGCGCTCCCCCCCCTCCGCCGGGCGGACGGATGGTCGCGCAACAGGCCGCTGCGGTCGTCGTGCAGGACGACGCCGAAATTCGTGATGGAGAAGGCGCGGCAGATGATCTCCGTGACCCTCTCGATGAGCCTGTCCTCCTGCGTCTCCTTCACGCACGCCGCCGCCACGGCCCTCAGTGCCGCGAGTTCGTAGGCGGGGCCGTGGCGCTCCTGGTCTTCTCCGTGGTCCTTCTCGTGGTGCATGCCCTTACCTTGAAGCGCCTTCGCCCCACCCGCGAGGGGCCATGCCGCCCGCCGATTTCTCCGGTACTGGGCGGGAGGCTTCCATGGGTTCTCATCGTAGAGTGTTCCTCCCCTCCGGTCAACGCGAGCCTGCGGCCTCCTCACGAGACCAGGAAGGGGAGGATGAGGCCCGTCAGGATGAGGGCCAGGAGAACGGCCATGATGACCCACGACCGGCGGTTGCCGAAGTTGAGGGTGTAGCCGATGCCGAAGCGCTTGGGAACCCAGAGGGCCGGGTCGTCCCGGTTCAAGTAGAACATGCCCGCCCTCCAGCAGGCATCGGGCGTGCCGTCCCCCGGCGAGGGTTTCTGGCCCGCTTCCGCCGCGGCTCCAAGGCCCATGGCCCGGCTCGCCGCGATGCCCAAATAACTGAGGAGGACGAGGGGGAAGGCCATCGCCGCTACGATCACCAGGAGCGTGATTCCCTCGCGGCTCTGCGGGGAGGTGACGAACGGTATGGCGGTGACGCAAGTGCCCACGAGGGCGAGGAGGAATTCGCAGGCCAGGAGGCCCTTGAGGAAGACCCTCCTCAGGGTCCCGCTGGAGGCTCCGGTCGTCCCCGGCCGGGAGCTCCGAAGGAGGCTGGCGGAGAAGAGGAGCATGAGGACGCAGCACAAGGCGGGCAGGCCGGCGCCGGCAAAGGCGCCGAAGAAGCCTTTGGCCGCCCACCCGTTGGGCACGCCCTGCGCGTCGAAGTGGATGGGGATGCGCTGGGGCAGCTCGTCCCAGTGGAGGGCCGTGTAGGCGATGGCGGCGGCCAGGATCAGGAAGGGGAGGCTTTGCCCGAGCGGGCTGCCCGGCAGCCGCTCGCGGCGAACCCGCAGTGAGGCTTCGCGGACCGTCGCCGGAGCGGTGGTGTGCGCGAGCGCCGCGTGATGGGCCCGGAGGTAGCCCACCAGCATCCCGGCCGTCGCCACGAAGGGGGCGGCCACGGGGAGCCAGAAGGGATGCCCCACGCCGCCGGCCGCCATCACCAAGGCGAAGACCCCGGAGACGACTACGGCGGTGCGGTAACTCCGCAGGATGGCGCGGGCCTCCGCGGTGGGGGCGAAGTCCGCCCCCACCGTCACGCCGAAGAAGAGGCCGCGCTGGCTCCAGTGGGGGAGCGCGAGGGCGATCACGATCATCACGACCGCCGGGAAAGCGCCGGCTAGGAGCAGCGTGAGAAGCACGTCACCTCCCCACCTGCTGGAGAATCCACGTCCCGATGATCATCAGCGCCTGGGGCGAGAAGGTCTGCACGATCCGCCCGTACTCCGTGGGCAGCCCCGTGGAGGCCTCCTGGAAGAGGTGGTTGAGCCCGGGGAGCATCTTTACCACGTAGCGCTGGTTGCCGCCCTTCTGCAGGGCCGTGCGGATGGCGAGCAGGTTCTCCATGGCGGGGACTTGCAAGTCCTTCTCGCCGCCGAGGGCGAGGACGGGGCACTTCACCTTCTCGATGTCGGGCCTTGGGTCGTAGGCGATGAACTGCCGGTACCAGGGGGAGATGGCCATCTGGATCTGCCGGTCGAGGGCCGCCCCCTTCAGCTCCGGTTGCTCCTTCCTCACGAGCTGCCGGATCTGGGCGGAGGCCTTGGCGTCGTCTGGCTGGCTCCGGACGATGGAGAGGAACTGCTTCTCCACGGCCACGGCCTTGGCTACCGCTTCGGGCGGGACTCCTGCCGCCTTATCCATGGCCGCGATCTGGTCTTCGATGATCTGCCCGCCCGGAAGGCCCGGTCCGCCCAGCAGGACGATGAAGGCCACGTCACGGGAGCGGCCCGCGGCCTTAACGGCCTCGATGGCCCCCTCGCTGTGGCCGATGAGGCCCATGGCCTTGGGGTTGATCTCTTTCTGGGACCGGAGGAAGGCCAGCCCGGCCAGGGCGTCCTTCGTGTAGTCGTCGTCCGTGGCCTTGGCGCGGTCCCCCGTGGACTGGCCCACGCCGCGCTTGTCGAAGCGCAGGACCGCCAGGCCCCGGCGCGTGAGGAAGTCCGCGATCACGAGGAAGGGCTTGTGGCCGAAGAGCGTCTCGTCGCGGTCGTGCGGGCCCGAGCCCACCAGGAGCAGGACGGCCGGGAAGGGCCCCTTGCCCTCGGGAACGGTCAGTGTTCCCGCGAGCGTGACGCCCGGTGCGCCGCCTGGGTAGGTGACTTGGCGTACCGTGTATGGAAAGGGCGGCTTGGGTTCCTGCGGCCGCGACACTTCCGGTGCGCCGCCGGTGCGGTGGAGCGTCAGCGGGAGGGCGGCGCCGCTCTGGCTCCAGGTCCCTTGGAGGGTGCCGTCCTTCTCCAGCTCGGCGAAATAGTGGCCGCCCACCGCTTCCACCTCCAGCCGGAGTCTGCCCTTCTCGAAGGTGACGCCGCTCACGGGAATGCCAGCGGCCCCCTGGTCGGGGCTGTCCATCGTGGCCGACAGGCCGCCCTTCGGCGCCTGGCCGATGTGAAAGACGATCCGCAGTCGCTGGCCGTCCGCGTTCAGCGCGCCCTCCCAGATCCCCGCGACGGACGGGGGCGGCGCCGGCGCCGGCACCGCCTCCTGCGCCCAACCGGCCGAAGGGGCCGCGAAAGAGAGAAGAATGCCTATCCATGCCACCGCGCCCAGTGATCCGTGCCATCCTTTTCTCATGATCGTCCTCCTTGTCCTATCCCGTTTGAAGTCTGCCATGCCACTTTCTACCGTCCTATCAGCCCGTCGGCGAGCCTGCGCAGCTCGGCGGCGAGGGTTCGGCTTTCCAGGCCGCCGGAGCGGGCCTCGGCCACGAGCTCGCCGAGGCGGCGGCGGAAGCCCTCCCGCGCCTCCGGCTCGGGCTTGGGCTGGTGCCGGTCGAGGACGAGCGCGCCGCGGCGGCGGCGCAGATCCAGCCAGCCCTCCTCCGCGAGGATCCGGTAGGCCTCGGCTACCGTGTTGTGATGGACGCCCAGGTCGAGGGCCAGCTCCCGCACCGAGGGGAGCAGCGTTCCCGGGGCCAGGCCGCCCGCCACGAGGTGCGCCCGGAGCCCGTTCACGATCTGGCGATAGACGGGGAGATCGGAAGCCAGATCCACCCTCAGCGTCAGGTCCCGGTCCGCCACGTCGTCCTCCGCTCTCACGAGCCCGCTGTACTTGGGCATCTGTACACTGTACATGTACAATATACTATTGGGGGCCATCGGCGTCAAGGCTGGGCGGCTGGCGGGAAGGAAAAGGCGCGGGGCCGTAGCCCCGCGCCTGGAGTCGCGAACGATGGACTGGCGGAATGGAGGGATCAGTGGACCGGCGGTTTGGTACCTCCCCCGCAGGGTGGGTCGTTGGTCGTGTCCCGGTCGTACAGCGCCGAACTCACCGCGTCGGGCCGGTAGGTGAAGGTGGCCGTGGCCCGGTGGACCGTGGTGTAGTCGATTAGGCGTCAGGCCGTAGCCCGAGCCCGGGGTAGCGGTCAGGCGCATGCAGCCGCTGCCGTTGACGAGGGTCCCCGTGCCCGTGTACGTGTTCCCCGTCCCGTTGCCCTTCAGCACGCTGACCTGCCACGCCCCCGTCGTGCTGTCCACGCAGAGTCTAACATTTCAAGCCTACAACAGAGGAGGCACTTTCTTCCCATCGCCATTTTGGACGGGTGCGGTATCATACACACGTCACTCGGGCGTTCGTTCATTCAACAGGCCACGTTGCCAGCATGCGCCGCCTTTGGGCAGGGGAAGACAGGGCGGGGGCGCGCCAGGCGCGGGAACAAGGGAGGGGCCATCGTGAAGGGGGATCTTCATGAGAATGTCCCTGGTGCTGGCAACGGCGCTCCTTCTCTTCGGCTCGGTGTGGGGGGCGGGAGCGGCATCGCGGCAGACCCCGGCGGCGTCCCAGGCGCGGGGCGCGCCTCTGGCCAATAGCCAGGCTAACGGCCGCACCCGGCTGGCGCAGCGTCCAGTCTTTTCCGTTCGGGTGCCTCCGTGGCCCGCGGCCCGTGTGAGCGCGCTCGCACAGGGAACGGGGGCGGGATTCAACGCGGGGGGTGCCCGGCTGGCCCTCTACACCTCGGCCCTTGAGGCCCGCCAAGCGGGCGTGGGCCCCGGAGCGGTGGCATCACCCCAGCCGGTGTCCCGCGCGGCCGCGGCGGGGAGTGCCGGGGCCATAGTTCCCGAGGCGGCGGATCCCACCACGCTCATGGTGGGCAAGACGGCCAACGGGTCCGATTGGACAATCAACCTTTCCTGGAGCGGAGGAACCTCCCCGTATACCGTGTCCTATTGCACGGAGCCGAGCTTCCAGCGGGGTGCCCAGAGCCTCGCGCAGGGGGTGGCCAGCTCGTCCATGAATACGGCCGCCAACAGCTCCGCCACCCTGGAGTGCTAGGCGGTGACCGATTCCACCACCGTGAGCCAAGCGGTGCAGGGGATGGGGTACGATCCCATGCCGGCACCCACGGATCCCACGCCGAGCACGACCGCCCTGTGGTGGGGAGATCCCATCACCTTCACCTCGGATAACCTGGACCCCAACCCAGCGGGCGACCTCGTGCAGATGGGGGACCGGCTCACACGGGCCACGAGCACGCCCGGCGGTTCACCCTTCGCCAGCTCGGCGGACTTCACGGTGCCAGACGACGCCCGGGGCTTCTATGCCTTCCTCTCAGCCCACGGGCTCATTCCCGACAACGCATCCTTCATTGCCCTCTTCCCCCGGGGTATCG
>JAJYLT010000077.1 GCA_021787565.1 Acidobacteriota bacterium | reverse complement strand
GTCCCCGAGAGCCTGCGGCAGGGGATGGCGTTCCACTTCGTGGAGTCACTGGAGGAGGTCATCGGGCACGCGTTCCGCAAGGACCCGTACCGATCCCATCCGTCACTTCTGCTGGAAAAGCCGGACGCGGCACAGCCCGAGAAGAGGCCCTGAAGCCTCCGGAATCCGGTTCGAAGAACGAGCAAGGCAATTCGGGACGCTTACCCCGTATGAGTGTCGAGGGGTCAGAGCGGATCGTGGGCCGCGCCATTGGGGTGCAGGATTGAACGAGTTGGACGCGCAGTTGGAAAGGGTCGCCGCGAACCGCGGCCAGCTTCCCGAGCCCACCCTTCCGGAGGTCCCCGTCATCGGGCGCTCCAACGTGGGGAAGTCCTCCTTTATCAACACGTTGACCGGGAGGAAGGGGTTCATGAGGGTCAGCAACTCCCCCGGGCGCACGGGCGCCGTGTTCTTCGTGAATGTCGGGGGAAGGGGCTACGTGGTGGACCTTCCGGGCTACGGTTTCGCCAAGGTCCCCCTGCCGGTCAAGCGGGCGTGGGCGGACCTCGTGGAGGCCTACCTCGCGAGGGCGGCGAAGGGTGGGGGAATCCTGCTGGTGGATGCCCGGCGCGAGCCCAACGAGGGGGACCGGCAGATGGTGTCCTACTTTCGCCACTATGGCCGGCCCTTCAGCGTGGTGATGACGAAGGTGGACAAGATTTCGAGAGGACGTTGGAAAGGGAGGGCCACGGCCATCGCCGATGCGCTGGGCCTGGGGGCGGATCAAGAGCCCATCCCCTTTTCGGCTGTGACGAATGAGGGTGCGAAAAGGGTACTTCGGCTCATCGAGGAGTATATGGAGCAAACGGCATGAACAAAGGGCGGACGGAAAACCTAGACTTGGCCAAGATGCACGACATGAGCTACCAGGACCTGCTGAAGCTGGGAAGGGAGTATGAGATCGAGGGCATTTCGTCCCTGAAGCGCCAGGAACTCATCTTCCAGATCCTCAAATCCCAGGCCGAGGCCAACGGATTCATCTTCGCCGAGGGGGTGCTGGAGATCCTTCAGGACGGATTCGGCTTCCTGCGGGCGCCGGAGTACAACTACCTTCCAGGCCCCGACGACATCTACGTGAGCCCCTCCCAGATCAAGAAGTTCGGCCTGAGAACCGGGGACACCATTTCGGGGCAGGTGCGCCCGCCCAAGGAGGGTGAGAAGTACTTCGCCCTCATCAAGGTGGACGCCATCAACTTCGAATCCACCACCAAGACCCGGGACCGCATGTGGTTCGACGCGCTGACGCCCATCTACCCGAACCGGCGCATCAAGCTCGAAACCAGCCGCGAGGCCATGTCGGGGCGCGTGCTGGACATGGTGACCCCCATCGGGTTCGGCCAGCGCGGCCTCATCGTGGCCCCGCCGCGGACGGGCAAGACCATGCTGCTGCAGGCCATCGCCCACGCCATCACCGCAAACCATCCCGAGGCCTACCTCTTGGTTCTGCTCATCGACGAGCGGCCCGAGGAGGTGACGGACATGCAGCGCTCGGTGAAGGGCGAGGTCCAGGCCTCCACCTTCGACGAGCCCCCCACGCGCCACGTCCAGGTGGCCGAGATGGTGATGGAGAAGACCAAGCGCCTCGTGGAACAGGGCCGAGACGTGGTCATCCTGCTGGACTCGATCACCCGCATGGCGAGGGCCTACAACACCGTGACGCCCCCCTCGGGCCGGGTCCTCTCGGGAGGTCTCGACGCCAACGCCCTGCAGAAACCCAAGCGCTTCTTCGGTGCGGCCCGGAACATCGAGGAGGGGGGCTCCCTCACCATCATCGCCACGGCGCTGGTGGACACGGGCTCCCGCATGGATGACGTCATCTTCGAGGAGTTCAAGGGCACGGGCAACATGGAGATCCACCTGGACCGCAAGCTCGTGGACAAGCGAGTCTTCCCCGCCATCGACATCAACAAGTCGGGCACCCGCAAGGAGGAGTTGCTCACCGGCGACTTCGAACTGAACCGGATGTGGATCCTCCGTAAGATCCTCAACCCGCTCTCCACCGTCGAAGCCATGGAGCTGCTCCTGAACAAGCTGGGGGAATTCGAATCCAACGAGGCTTTCCTGAAGGGACTGTCCGGGGGATGATGGGAACGCGCCGAATGGCCTCGATTCTCGCCCGGCCGTCCTCCGAGGGAGCGACCCGCGGACCGGAGCGCCGCCAGTAGCCGTCGATCTCCGCCCCGGAAGTGACCCCCGCTCACCTCCCAGACCCGCCAACCCAGGGCCGGCTGGCAGCCGTCAGGTGGACGTCCGTCTGGCGGCGGCCGCGACGTTGACTGCCGCATCGATCCCGCAGGGTTTTCGAACCCAAGTCCCGCGATGGAATTTGGCGCGTAGGAGCGCCGCCCCCGGCGCGATGGGCCGTTCACGGGAACCGCATCGTCTCAGCGGGTTCCCCCGGATCGCGGCGAGGCGCCGCTCCTACAGAGGGGTTGCGCCTCCATCGCGGAATTTCGGCCGAATCGCCCGCTGGTCCGGTTCGGGGGCCGGTAGTAGAATCGTCTCTTCGGAGTGGGGAGCTCTGCACGACTCGGGGAGGAGGCCATGAATAGACCCGCTGTGAGGCTGGCGCTGGCGCTGGCTGGAAGCCTGTTCGCCCTGGGCGCGCTGGCCCAGGAAGTTCCCGGAAAGGTCCTCAGGCAGTTCCCGCTTGACCTCAAGACTCCCACCGGCCTGACCTGGGATGGAAGCCGTCTGTGGGTGGCCGATTTCGACTCGGCCAAGCTCTACCGGCTGAATCCTTCAGACGGCAAGGTCTTGGGGAGCGTGGATGCCCCCGGCTATTCGCCCATGGGACTCGCGTGGGACGGCTCCAGGCTCTGGTGCCTGGACCTCTCCGACAAGACCGCCTACGCCCTGAACCCCACGACGCGCGTCACGCTTCGCGCCCTCCCCCTGGACACCGACACGGCAGAAGGGATCGCGTGGGACGGTGACGCCCTGTGGACGGTGGACTCCAGGGCGGGGGTGCTCAACCGGCTGGACGACGAAGACGGGACGACCTTCAAGAGCTTCACCTGTCCCACGGGCGGCGGGGCCCGCCGAACCGATGAGATCGGCATGGCCTTCGATGGCGCGCATCTCTGGGTGAGCGACCGGATCACCGACACCATCTACCAGGTCGATCCGGTCAGCGGCGCCGTGCTGGCCGACTTTCCCTCTCCCGGTCCCTATCCCGCGGGCCTGGCCTGGGACGGGCACCATCTCTGGTGCGCGGACTACGAGACCCGGACCCTCTACGAACTTCAGGTGGCGAGCTCAGCCCCTTACGTGACGCGCGATCCCAAGCGCGAGGAGATGGTCTACACCGAGGCCTGGCGAAACTTCGGGCCTGGGGTCGTCAAGAGCCTGGAGGTCTACATCGCCGTTCCGCAGGACCTCCCCAGCCAGAAACTGCTCGAACCCCCTCGCTTCGAGCCGAGCCCCGCGGATTTCGTGACGGACCAGTGGGGGCAGAAGTGCGCCCACTTCGTCTTCCATGACGTGAAGCCCGACCAGGAGGTCACGGCCGTCATGCGGGTGAAGGCCGAACTCTACCGGGTTCGATGGTTCGTCGAGCCTGAGAAGGTGGGCAAGCTGGAGGAGATTCCGGAGGCGATTCGAAAGGCCTACACGCAGGACAGCAGCAAGCTCGTGATGACCGACCCGGTGATCGAAAGGGCCGTGAAGGAGGCCCTCGGCGGGGAACGGAACCCCTACTGGATGGCGCGCAAGATCAACAAGTACATCCAGGACCACATGCACTACGAGCTGGCGGGGGGATGGAATGTGGCGCCCACGGTCCTGGCGCGCGGCTCCGGCTCCTGCTCCGAGTACACCTTCGTCATGCTGGCCATGTGCCACGCCGCGGGCCTGCCGGCGCGCTACGCGGGCTCCGTGGTGATCCGGGGCGACGACGCCTCCAGGGACGACGTGTTCCACCGGTGGGTGGAGGTGTACCTGCCCAATTACGGATGGTTCCCCGTGGACCCCTCGGGCGGAGACTCGCCGGTGCCCGCGGAGCAGGCGGACTACTTCGGGG
>JAJYLT010000048.1 GCA_021787565.1 Acidobacteriota bacterium | reverse complement strand
CCCAACGAAGCGGGCCATCGAAAGTGCGGATAGAAGCGTGGAGGATGCTGGTCTCCCCCAACACGTCGCAAGCGAAGCCAGGGGAAAACGGAGCGCCCCCTTGACACGGTCGGTCTCCTCATAGAAGCAGGGAGAGCGGAGTGGGAAGCAAGGAGTGAGGCGCGGAGGGTGCTGTAGGAGGCCTCTCCAGAGGCCGATGCGCCGTGCTGCCTCCCCGCTCGCGCTCTGGAGAGCGCTCCCACATCGGAGGAAATTCCATCGCGCAATTTGGGACAGAAAGGCGAACCCCTGGATGGAGGAAACGGTGACTGGGGGGTGGCGGCAGGTTGTGGGAGCGATCGCCAGATCGCGAAAGAGGGGAAGTCGCCGTCGGGCGACGGCTCCCACACCGTGCCCTCGCCTCCTTGAGGAAGGGTCTTTCCCAAATCCCAAATCCCTCCGCGCCTTCTGCGGTGATTCCTTCTTTTCGCTTTTCGCCTTCCGCGTTCGTCTTGGTTATACTCTTTCTGCCGTGATTGGTTCGGGGGGCGGCGCTGGGGGTCTGGCCATGGGCAGGCGTTTCACCATCCTCTTCGCGGATGACGACCTCGGAGCCTACCGGCGCGAGCTCGAGGGGTATTTCGCCGGGGCCGAGCCCCAATGGGACCTCCGCTTCGCGACCAGCCTGAAGGAGGCCCTGGCCTGCCTCTCCGCCGAGCGCGTGGACGGAGTCGTGCTGGACGTGGAGCTGACGCCGGGCGGCAGGGAGGGCATCCAGCTCCTGGTCCACCTGAGGCGCTACCAGGCCAATACCCCCATCATCGTGCTCACCGACGTCTCCGACGCCCGCGTGATCCGGGATGCCTTCCTCTCCGAAACGCTGACGGAGGACTTCCGGCGCCAGGAGGTGGACCCCGACGGGTTCCTCTTCAAGGAGGAGATCCTCGCCAACCGGCGCTATGACATCCTTCACTGGAAGCTCTCCCGGAGCCTCCACCATTACGGGCGGGTGGCTAATGCCAGGGGCGTCCTCGTGACGCACGGCACGGATACCATGGCGTGGGGGCTCTGCTACCTGCGGTACGCGCTGAAGAACCTCACGGCCAACGTGGCGGTGACGGGCTCCCAGGTCCCCCTTGAGGGCTACTACTCCCTCTCCGACGCGCTCGGCAACCTCAAGACCTCCCTCTACCTCCTGACCCGCCTCCGCCCCGCGCACCTCTTCGCGGTCTTCAACAACGGGCAGAGCATCTTCTCGGGGAGGCTCACCAAGTACCGGAAGTGGCACACCGACGCCTTCGACGGCCGGGTGGCCGCCAGCGCGGGCCCCGAGGGCGTCCACACGCTCCGCAAGGACTGGGTGATCATCCCCTACGAGGACCAGCGGCTGGAGGAGCTCCACCTGGTGCGCACGGGCGGCACCATCGAATCCCAGCGGGACTCCCAGGCCGACGGGGCCCTCAAGCCCACCGGCGACTTCGTGTGGAAGTACCTGAACGACGCCCTCTCCGAGTTCTTCGCCACGGCCGTGCGTCACGATCTGTACGCCCTCGACTCCTCCAACATGTCCTTCGAGGAGTGGGCCGGCGTGGCCGCGGAGATCGAGCGCATCGGGGTGGCCTCCGCCGACACCCGGTTCGACCTCTCCGTGAAGCCGGTCTACGCCAACCCCCTCTTCACCACCGAGGACTACCGCCGCCAGTTCTCGGCCTGCGGGCGCGGCGCCGTCTTCGCGGGCTACGGGGGAGGCAACGCCAACACGCTGGAGCAGAGCGCCCGCTCCGTCCTTCCGGCCCTTCGTGAGGCCGTCCGGGCGGGCACCTTCGTGGGGATCACCTCCCAGGTGCCCCTGGAACCCTACGACGCCGACTACGACGCCGGCCTGAGCCTGCTGGAGGCGGGGGGTGTTCCGTGCGGCGACCTTCCCATGGCGGACGCGCAGGTCAAACTGAGCTACATCCTGGGCCATCCGGAGGAGCTTCGGGCCGCCGCGGCGGAGTCGGGGCTGCCAGAGGGCCTTCTCGTGACCGCCGGGTTCCTCTCCGGCGTGAGCATGCGCCGCGCCCTGGGCATGCAGAGCTTCATCAAGCTCAAGGAGAGCCAGGGCATGCCTCTGCGCCTGCTCCCCGACGACCCCTTCGTCTCCAAGCCCTTCGATGTGGGATTGCGGACCGTGGTGGAGGCCTGCGCTACTTGCCCGCGCTGAACCCTGGCACCATTAAGGCCCCGCGGGGCTCCTCTATTCCCCCAGCTCCTCGCGCTCCTGGCTGTTCAGCCGGGCCAGGGTGGAGCGGTAGGGCCAGTCCTCCAGGAATCCCTCCTCCTTCAGGATGCCGAGCTTCGAGCGGTGGAATTCCCAGTAGTCCTCCGTGCTCAGCTCTTCGAGGCGGTCCGCCAGGTGGACCAGGCGGGCGAACCACTGGAGGATGGACTGGAGCCGCGCCCTCTGCCACCAGGGCATGAAGGGGGTGCGGATGGGGTTGCCCTGCACGGGCAGATGGACGGCGATGGCCAGTCTCGCCACGGCGAAGAGGACGAAGGCGAGGCCGGCCCCGGCCAGGGCTAGAAGCGCGTGCCAGAGGGTCGGGTCGCGCCCGGCCACCCCCTCGACCAGCAACCCGAGAAACAGGAGTCCCGAGGCAGCCGCTCCGCCGAGGCTCACCCACGGCACCCGCCACACGAGCCGTATGGGTGACTCCAGGGCCATGAGGGAGTAGTACTCCCGGCGCACCTGCCCCGCGATTCCCTTCCATTCCAGGACCAGCCGGTCGTAGACGAAGGTGCAGCGCCACCTTCTGGCCCACCCGGTCCACTCGCAGTGGCCCAGGTCGAGGGCTTCGAAGACGCTCTGCAGCGGATATCGCTTCTGCTCGACGCGCCGCTGCAGTTCGGCGATGAAGGCGCTGAAATCCCTCCCGGGCAAACCGTGGAGCGAAAACAGCTCCTCCCCTTCGTATCCGTAAGCCCAGACCGAGAGGAGGGATGCGCGCCAGAGCAGGAGGAGCCAGGCGGCTGTCATCGCCCCTCCGGCGACCGCCATCGTGGCGTAGTCCAGGGCCACCAGTAGGGCCGCCGCGGCGAAGCCGGCGCTCACCGCCGACAGGACCAGGAAGGTCCGCAGCGGGAAGGTCTGGCGGTGGTAGGTGTCCCAAATCTCGTCGTAGTACACCATCTCGCTGTGGGTCTGCACCCCGGAGGTATACTCCTCCTCCACCACGCCCTCGGGCATGAGGGTGAAGCAGACGCGCGTCCCCATGTGGGGGCGCTCCTCGTGTCGGAACAACGGCTCAGGGCCCAGGGCTTCCCTCCAGGATGGAGGCCACCAGGGAGCGTGCGAAGTCCCTGGCCACCACGTCGTAGGCGACCACCTCCTGATTGTAGTAGGAGGCCGGATTGGGAGAGGTCTCGTAGACCTCGTTAAAGCGGTACCCCGAGGACTCGAAGAGGACCTTGCCTTGGGCGGTGACCAGGCGGACCCGGGCCGTCATGGTCACCTGGTAGCGGTTGGCGCGCCCCGCGGCGTCGTAGGACAGGGGCGCCACGCCGTAGCCGGTGATGGCGCCGGTCAGGATGGCATCGGCCCCGGCCTTGGTGGACTGGACGCGGACCCTGGCGCGCTGGATCAGCTCCCGGGTGACGGCTTCGGTCACCCGCTGCTCCAACTGAACCACGGGCACCTGCCGCTCGAAGGGGAGTACCGCCACCGTCTTCACCGTGGGCGGAAGGGCTCCCGAGGCGCCCAGGAGCTGATAGCCACAACCGCCGAGCAGCCCCAGGAACGCGAGCCCGAGAACAAACCTCATTGTACGCCACACCACAACATTCGGTAGGGCCATCTCATCGCACCACGAAATTCACGATCCGCTTGGGCACCACCAGCTCCTTGATCACCGTCTTTCCCTCCAGTTGAGCAAAGACCTTCTCGATGGCCCTCGCCACCCGGAGCACCTCCTCGTCCGACGCCTCCGAAGGCACCCTGACCTGGCCCCGCACCTTGCCGTTGACCTGGACGGCCATGGTCACCTCCTCCTCGCGGGCGATGACCGGATCGAAGCAGGGCCAGCCGGTGTCCACCAGAAACTCCCGGTGACCGAGGAGCTCCCACAAGGCGTCGGCGGCGTGCGGGCAGAAGGGCGACAGCATGCGCACGAGGCTCTCCACCGCCTCCTTCACGACGAACCTCTGGGCGGGGGTCCCCCGGTAGGCGGGCAGGTAGCCCTGGAGGGCGTTGGTCAGCTCCATGAGGCTGGCGATGGCGGTGTTGATCTTCAATCGGTCCGAGAGCTCCGCCGTCACCTTCGCGAGGGTCTGGTGGGTCTTCCGGCGTAGCGCGTCCACCTCGGGGCCGGCCGGCTCCTCGACGGGACCGGCCAGATCGCCGGCGAGCTCCTCGACGGTGGCGTAGATCCGGTTCAGGAATCGGTAGGCGCCCTCGGCGCCGGCCTCCTTCCAGTCCAGCCGGTCCCAGGGCGGCGAGAGGAAGAGGATGTTGAGGCGCACCGAGTCGGCGCCGTACTTTCCGATCATCTCGTCCGGCTCCACCAGGTTTCCCAGGCTCTTGCTCATCTTGGCGCCGTCCTTGATGACCATGCCCTGGCACATGAGGCGCTTCACGGGTTCGCCGAAGTCCAGCAGGCCCAGATCCCTCAGCACCATGGTGAAGAAGCGGCAGTAGATGAGGTGCATGGTGGCGTGCTCGATGCCCCCGATATAGAAGTCGATGGGGTTCCAGTATCGGACGGCGGACCGGTCGAAGGGCGCCTCCGTCTCTTTCGGGCTGCAGTAGCGCAGGAAGTACCAGGAGGAGTCCACGAAGGTGTCCATCGTGTCCGTCTCCCTCCGGGCCCTCCCCCCGCACTTGGGGCATACCGCGCTGAGGAAACCCCCGTGCCCGGCCAAGGGGCTCTCGCCCTTGCCCGTGAAGGTCACGTCCATGGGCAGGAGGACGGGCAGCTCGGACTCGGGCACCGGCACGGTGCCGCAGGCGTCGCAGGTGACCATCGGTATGGGCGTTCCCCAATAGCGCTGCCGGGAGATGCCCCAGTCCTTCAGCCGGTAGGTCACCGTCAGCTCGCCCATACCCCGCTTCCGCGCCTCTTCGGCCATGGCCTTGAGGGCCTCGCGGTTGGCCATGCCGTCGTAGGGGCCGCTGTTCTCCATGATGCCGTCCGCGGCCACTGCCTCGGTCAGGTCCTCGCTCTTCAGGGACCCGCTCTGCACCACGATCCGGATGGGCAGATCGTAGGCCTTGGCGAATTCGAAGTCCCGCTGGTCGTGCGCCGGTACGCTCATGATGGCGCCCGTGCCGTACTCCATGAGGACGAAATTGGCCAGGTAGATGGGGACGGCCTCGCCGGAGAAGGGGTTCAGCGCGTAGGAGCCCGTGAAGACGCCCACCTTATCTCGGGAGGTCGTGCGGTCGTGCGTGCTCTGGGAGCGGACCTGCGCCCTGAACGCCTCCACCTCCGTCCGCCGCTCCCGGGTGGTGACCGCCTCCGCCTCGGGATGCTCCGGGGCGAGGACCAGGCAGGTGGCGCCGTAGATGGTGTCCAGGCGGGTGGTGAAGATCCGGATCTTGCGCTCCTGGCCGGCCACGGGGAAATCCACGAGGGCCCCCTCCGACCGGCCGATCCAGTTGCGCTGCATGGTCACCACCTCGGGCGGCCAGTCGGTGAGGTGGTCCAGGCCGTCCAGCAGCTCCTGGGCGTAGTCGGTGATGCGCAGGAACCACTGGTCCATCTCCCTCGTGACCACGGGGTTGTGACAGCGCCAGCAGGCGCCGCTTTCCACCTGTTCGTTGGCCAGAACGGTGGCGCAGTCGGGGCACCAGTTCACGGCGCGCTTCGCCTTGTAACAGAGGCCCCTCTCGAACATCTTGAGGAAGAACCACTGGTTCCACCGATAGTACTCGGGCTCGCAGGTCCGTACCTCCCGCTCCCAGTCATAGAGGAACCCCAGCCGCTGGAGCTGCCCCTTCATGGTCGCGATGTTGGCGTCGGTCCAGGCCTTGGGGTGCGTGTGGCCCTTGATGGCGGCGTTCTCCGCCGGCATGCCGAAGGCATCGAACCCCATCGGATGAAGGACATTCTCGCCCCTCATCTTCCGAAACCGCGCCACCACGTCGCCGATGGTGTAGTTTCGGACGTGGCCCATGTGGATCTTGCCGGAGGGATACATGAACATCTCCAGGCAGTAGAACTTGCCGCCTCCCCCCTTCTCCTCCATTCGGGCCACGCCCGCCTCCTGCCAGTGTTTCTGAAAGCGGGTCTCGATGGCGTGCGGATCGTAGGCCATGATGAAAGCCTCCCAAAGCCTTCTATGATAGGCCTTTTCCGCGCTTGGTCGCAAGGGGAGGACTGCGGCCCCGATCCCGCGATGGAATCGCACTCGTAGGAGCGCCGCCCCCGGCGCGACGGACCGTACGCGGGCACCGCATCCTGGTCGCAGGGTCACCCGCTTCGCGGCGAGGCGCCGCTCCTACGCAGGCGTTGAGCCGCTATCGCGGAATTTGGGCTGCGGAGGGAACGAAAGGGCGGATTCGGATTGGGGATTTGAAAAAGCAAACCACAGAGGACGAGAAGGCCGCCGCGCACGGCGGTTCTCCCTTCTCGCTCCCCCGCGGGCGGCTATCGGCTGAAGCTGAAACAGGCGGACTCGAGCCCGCCGGGATTCCTGACCGTCACGCAGACCGTCGTTCCCTTCGGCACCATGGCCTTGAGCGCCGCGCCCTTCTTGGCCACGACCACGTTGCCCGACTTGTAGGCCACCTGCGGAACCGCTACGCCGTTGATGAGCACCTGGCAGCCCGCCACGAAGGTCTGGCCGGTGACCTTGAGCCGGAACGGACCGGGCATCTTCTGGACGCCCGTCACCACCGGGGTCCCCGGCGCATTGCCCACGTGGATGACTAGATGGGAGTCGCTGGCCGCGTGGCCGGCCGAGTCCGAAGCGGTCAGGGACACGGGGTAGTCGCCATCGGAGGCATAGGTATGAGTGGGGGCCTGGGCGGTCGAGGTCCCTCCATCACCGAAGTCCCAGGAATACTGGTATGGAGGGGTTCCACCCGAGGCCGTGGCGGTGAAGGCGACCGTCAGCGGAGAGGCTCCCACCGTAGGCACGGCGGCGGCCACGACGCCGAAGTTCGAGTTGGCGTTGATCTGCAGATGGCCATCGCTGGCCGTGGCTCCCACCGAATCGCGCACCGTCAGGGTCACGGCAAAGGTTCCTTCTGCCGCATAGGTATGCTGAGCATTCTGCGTCGTCGCCGGGGCGGAACCGTCTCCGAAGTCCCACGACCAGGTGTAGGGCGCCGTGCCGCCCGAGGCCGAGCCCGTGAAGTTGACCGTCAGGGGGATGGGCCCCGAGCTCTTGTCCGCCTGCGCGGAGGCGGCCAGCGCCCCGGGGGCGCTCACCTGGACCACCAGATGGGAATCCGTGGCGGTGCCCGAGGCCGAATCGGTGAGGGTCAAAGCGACATGGAAGGTACCGGCTTGGGCGTAGGTGTGGCTCACCGTTTGGCCCGATCCGGTGGTTTGGTCCCCGAAATCCCAGGCGTAGGTATAGGGCGGAGTTCCACCCGAGCCGGTGGCGGTGAATGCCACAGGGAGCGGGGCGTTCCCCGTGAGCGGGGTTCCGGCGGCCACCACCGCCAGGGTTGCCGACACGGTGATGGAGAGACTCTTGTCCTGACTCTGCGCGCCGGCCGAATCGGTGACCGTCAGGACCGGCTGATAGGTGCCCGCGCTCTGGTACGTGTGGCTGGGGCTCTGGACCGTCTTGTGGGCCGTCCCGTCGCCGAACTTCCAGTCCCACGTGTAGGGCGGACTTCCGCCCGATGCGCTGCCGGTGAAGGCCACGGCCAGCGGCGCGGTCCCGCTGGTGGGATCGGCCTGGGCCGAGGCCGCCAAGGGCACTGGGGCGGTCACCTCGTAGTCGAAATTGATCCCGCTCGTGAAGAGGGTGTAGGCGCCCAGGAGGTTGCTCCCGGGGCCGTTCAGTCCGAACACCGTCTTGGTGGGACTGCAGCAGGTCGTTCCCGAACAGGCCGGGACCGACGGCGCGGCGACGGTGCTGTGGCCCGTGGCCAGCGTGTAGGGCAGGCTGCCGCTGGCGGTGGCCACGACCGACGCGTAGGAGCCTATCTGGACCGAACTCGCCGAGGCCGATTCCATCAGGAGGCTGTACCTCTGGTCCGTCAGGACGACGACCGGTCCGAACTGGCCGGTGCCGCAAATGGGGCCGCCCGTGGTTCCCACGATGGCGCCACCGTAATAGATCTGAATCCCGGTCGCCTGCGAGTAGAGGTCGAACGGGCTTCGAGCGGCCGGCAGCAGGAGCAGGTCGCCCGCGTTGAAATAGAGACCCACGCTCGTGTCTCCGTAGCCGTCGTGAAGGATGACGTTGCCCTGCCCGGAGGCCACCAGCAGGAACAGATACTGCGGGGCCGGACTGATGCCCGCCGTGAAGCGGACGTGGTCCCCGTTCACGAGGGCGTAACCTCCATCGCAGCGGCCCCCATTGAAGACTGCCTGTCCAACCGCGGCGAGCGGGAAGGCGGCCAGGAGGAGGGTGGTCGCAGCCATCAGCCAGCGCTTCATCGGATCACCTCCATGCTGCCCACAGTATAGACCCATTCCCGGCGATGGTAGAGCGGGCTTGCCGCCGGGGTTCCGGAACGCTACACTTCAGGCGGGGGAGGAAGTCATGTCCAAGGCCAGGCTCGGTGATCTTCTGCTGGAGGCCAATCTCGTCGACGAGGTGCAGCTCCGCATCGCCCTGGAGGAACAGAAACGGAGGGGAACGAAGTTCGGCTCCACCCTCATCGCCCTCAACTTCATCGACGAGACGGTGCTCAGCGCCTTCCTCTCCAGACAGCTCGACATGCCGTGCGTGTCGCTGAGCAACATGGAGATATCCCCCCGGGTCCTCTCCAGGGTCGGCCGGGATCTGGCGTGGGAGCAACAGGCCGTCCCCATCCGGCTGGAGAGGGAGAAGCTCTACGTGGCCATGGCGGACCCGCTGGACGTGGAGGCCATCGAGACCATCGAGCGCGCCTCGGGCTTCAGCGTGGTGCCGATGATCGCCCCCCAATCCAGCATCCGAAGCTGCCTGGCGAGGCACTACCCGGACCCCGAGAACACCCTCTCCGAGGTCCAGAGCGCGGTGGTGGGAGTCTTTCCCGAGCTGGTCCGCGAACTCAACGAGATGGACGTGTTCGAGCCCCACTTCCAGAAGATCCTCGAACGCCTCGACCATCTGGAGGAGCGCCTCGACCGCATCGAGGCCCTCCTATTGAAGGGCCGCTGAGGACCGGCGCCCGTGGGCGTTCCTCCCCGAAACGATCCTATTTCTTGCAGTGCTTTTGCTCCCCCGCCGGCTTCTGCATGAACTGGCCATCTTCCAGAACGATCTCGTCCTCGTAGCAGTGGGTCAGCACCGGCACGTCGGGGACGCTCCTCAGCGAATCGACCCCGTCGGAACCGGTGCAGATGAGCACGAAGGACTGGTTGTCCTGGCTCACGCCGTACTGGTATTCGTGCCCCCACGGGTCCTTGGGTAGCGCTTTGATGTACTGTGGGGTCAGATCATTGGACAGGCTCGAGAGGTCCACGATGCTGTAGTAGCTGTCGGCATTGTGGCCCGGCGCCGGGAAGCCCCCGCTGGCGTTCTTGTAGCTCTCCAGGGCGCCCGCCACCGCCTGCATGGTCACCATGGCCTGGGCCTGGCGCGCCCGATCAGCCGCCTGGCCGAGCCTTGGCCTGATGTAGAAGTAGCCCACCACGGCCGCCAGGATGCAGAAGAACAGCAGGGCCACGAGGCCGACGAGAGATCCGATCAGACATCCCCGCTTCTTGCCGGCCTTGGCCGCGGGCGGTGGCAGAGGGGCCGCCACGGGGGCACCGGGCGGCACTGCCTCGGCGGACGGTTCCGGCGGCGAGGGCGGTGGAGGCGCCGGCCCATCGGGAGCGACCCCCAAGGGCTCCGGAGGCGGAGCCGGCGGGGCTTGCGCGGGCGGCGGTGCTGTCTCCACTTCGCCGGGCGGCGGCGGCCCGCCCTCGGGTGCCGGTCTGGGAGCACCGCACTGGTTGCAGAATTGGCCCGTCTCTGGGTTCTCGGCGCCGCACTCGCAGGTCCATTCCATGCCAACCTCCCGGAAGGTCCTTGCCCCTGGTTCATGGTCCGACCTTGATGCTCGGGCAGTCTAACCGATGCCCGCGCAAAAGGAAAGGCCGCGGGGGCTTGCGCTCCCGCGGCCTTTGGGTCTGCTTCCGACGGGCGTGCTACTTCTTGCCCTTGATCTCCTTCAGGAGCTTGGCCACTTCCTTTTTCTTGGCCTCGTCCTGGGAGACCTTCATGTAGTACTCGAGGACCGGCGCGGCCTTCGCGTAATCCTTGAGCTCCAGGTAGCACTGGGCCTTCCCGAGCAGGGCGCGCTCCTCGTTGGGCCTCAGGGCCAGAATCTGATCATAGGTGGCCACGGCGTCGTCGTACTTCTCCAGTTTCATCTGGCTGACGGCGATGTTGTGCAGGACCGCCGGCTTGTAGAGGTCGCTCTTGGTCACCTTCACGTAGTCCTGCAGCATGGGGATCGCCTTGTCGTACTTCTCCTGCTTCAGGTACAGCTGGGCCAGGGCGAGCTTGGGGGTGTCCTCGTCAGGCTTGGCGGTCACGGCCTTCTGGAGATAGGGCTCGGCCTTGTCCAGCTCCCCTTTCTGCATGAGCATGACGCCCACGTCATACGCCACGTCCTTGAAGCCGGGGTTGATGGAAACCAGCTGGTCATACTGCTGCATGGCCTCCGGCATCTTGCCCATCTTCTCGTACAGGTGGCCCAGGTCGTAGCGGATCTCGTCCTGCGTGGGGTCGATGGCCAGGATCTTCTCGTAGGTATCGACGACCTTGTCCTCCTGGTTCATCACGTGGTAGCAGGTGGCCTCATACTCCAGGGCCTTGATGCCGAAAGGATTCAGCTCGGCCGCCTTCCCGAACGCGGCGAGGGCGTCCGGGTACTGCTTGAGACTGAAGTGCGCCACACCCAGATCGATGTAGAGCCCCTCGGTGACCTGCTTGGCCGCGATGAACTTGTTGGCCAGATCAATGGCCTTCTGGTATTCGCCCTTCGCGATCAAGTCCTCGATCTTCACGCTCTCCTTGCTCTGCTTCTCTTTCCCTTTGTCGCTTTTGCCCGTCTGGGCCCAACAGAGTGACGCGGAGAGGGCGAGAGCAACCACCAGAAACACCGAAAGAAAACGACGCATACAAATTCCTCCTCTTTGCCCCCCTGGGCACAAGTTCCAAAAGTACACCCCCTTCCCACGCGCTGTCAAATTAAGGCCCAGTGGACCTTAGCCGCCTTCATCCACCTCCCGGACAGGAGCGGCCCGGCGGGCAACGCGCCGAGAGCCCCCGGGGGGCCTGACCCCCAGCAAGGAAGCCGAGGCGGCAGCACCGCAAGCGTACTGAATGTACGCTGAGGATGCGGACGCGGAAGGCTGACGAAGCAGGAGGTCCGTCGCCGCCGGCGCACCCGTGGAGGGTGGGGGGCGGTTCACACCATGAGAGGCCGGGCCTGGCACCCGAAGGGCGGCTGAGGGCCTGCGGACGGAGCGCGGCCACGCTCGCGTGGACGCGCCCGTCAAAGGCCCCCAGCGTCGCGCCATCGGCGCGGCCAAGGCCCGGCCGGCGTTCCAAGCCGATCACCCGCACTATTTTGGACAGCGGTGTTGAGATATACTGACCGCGTTTTGAAGGGGAGAGCATGGCGACGGATACTACCCGCCGAGAGGATCTCTGGCGTCGCTATATCGAGGAGAGCCGCGCGAAGCTCGACGACGCCGAGAACTGGATCGCAGAGCTGAGGACCCGGCACGAGGACCCGGCCCCGCTGGAGAAGCTCCACGTGGTCTTTCATGACTTCGCGGGATCGGGGGCCCTGTACGCCGCCCCCCGCGTCAGCTCCCTCGGGGGCGACGGCGAGTACATGTGCTACAGCATCTCCATGGCCGGGCGATCACCTTCCGAGGGTGAGATCGAGGAGCTTTCCGGCCTGGTGCGGCGGCTCCGGATCGAGTTCCAAGACCTGATCACGCGGACCGCGGGATTCTCCCCGCAGGCCCCTCCCAGCCGCGTGACCCCGCTGATGCTCGCGGTGGCTCCGCCCTTCGAAGGCGAGGAGGCCTTCCAGGCCTACTTCGCCAAGAGGGGCGTGAAACTGGAGCGCACCCACTCCCTGGAGGAGGCCAGGCAGAAACTGCGGACGGAGCTCCCCGACATGGCGCTCGTGGCGGGCCGCCTTCCCGACGGCAGCGGCTACGAGTTCGTGGGCGACCTGCGCGTGGCGGAGGGGGGGCGAACCATGCCGGTTCTTCTGCTGGGTGACCAGGCGGGATTCACGGACAAGGTGGAGGCGATCCGCTCAGGCGTGGACGCCTTCGTTCCCAGTCCTCCCGAGGCTCCCGAGGTCTACCGGAAGGTCAAGAGCCTGCTCGGGCGCAGGCGCGTGGCCCAGTCGCGGGTTCTCGTGGTGGAGGACGACCCCGCTCAGGCCCGCCTCATCGAGCAGTGCCTGCGAAACGCCGGCTATTCGGTCCACGTTCTGGCGGATCCCAAACAGTTCGACCGGGTGCTGCGCACCGCGCACCCCCACCTGATCCTCATGGACGTGCTCCTGCCCAGCGTCAGCGGCTACGACCTGGTGCGGTATCTCCGGCAGGAGGAGGGCTTCTCCATGGTGCCCGTGATCTTCCTGACCACGGAGGGCCAACGAAAGGCGCAGATCCTCGGCTCCGAGGCGGGCGGCGACGACTACCTGGTGAAACCCGTCTCCCCGGAGGATCTCCTGGTCGCCATCCGCTCGCGGCTGATCCGCTATCGAAGCATGCAGGAGATGATGGAGCGGGACGAACTCACGGCGCTCCTCGCACCCGGGCCGTTCCTCCAGCAGGCGAGGCTCTGCCTCAACCGGTACGCCAGGCGGCAGGTTCCCTACGCCCTGGTGCTGATGCAGGTGGACGGTGTGGTCGGACACGTGGCCCGCTTTGGCCCCTCCGCGCGGGACCACCTGCTGCAGACCCTCTCCCGCTTCCTTCAGCAAAGGTTGCGGCAGACCGACATCCTCGGGCGCCACGGCGCCGAGGTGGTGGGCGCCGTGCTCGAGCACCTCTCCGACGATGACGCCGTGCGGCTCATGCGACGGATCCAGAAGGAGTTCGAGGCCAGGGAGATGCCGCTGGGGCTGGGGCATACGGTGCGGACGTCGTTCTGCGCGGGCATCGCCATGGTGGCACCCAGCTACAAGACCCTGAAGGACTGGCTGGGCGCGGCCACGGACGCGCTCGCCCAGGCCAGGAGCTACGGCCCCGGCCGGACCTTCGTGGCCGGCCGCTCCATCCCCGAGGAATAGGCTCCGAAATCGGGAGCTGCCAGCGTACGGGCAGGCGGTCGGCGGTCTTCCCGCGCGGGGACTTCTGCGCTTCCGTCGCGATTCCCAGCGTGCAGCTCGCGGCTTCAGGCCGCCCGGCTTCCTCCGCGCACTCCCCCCTCCTAAGCGAATACCTTGCCCGTCATGACTGTCCTAAATAATTCCAGCACTCTCTGGAGTAGTTTGCCTTCCGGAGCGAAGCGGAGGAAGGCGCGTCCCGGCGCGTCGCGCGGGGGCGCTCCCCGTTTCCCCGCACCTCTTCGACTAGCGCCGTCCCTTCGCTTTTCGCTGCAAGCGAAAAGCGGCGCCTCAGATCAGGTGAAGCAGGTGGCGCTCCAGGATGGACCAGGGCTCTCCCGGCTCCCCCTTGAGGGCCAGGTCCAGCTCGTAAAGGGCCCCGAGGGCACAGCGGACGCGTGCCTCTGGCCAAAGGGGGGCTACCTTCAGGAGCTTCTGCAGGGGCAGGGGGTGCCCCTGGCCCACGTCCTTGGGCGATAGGTCGGAGGCGTGCCGGCCGCGGGCCACCTGGCCGTGCAGCATCAGGAGGCTCCGCATCTGCTTGCCGAGCATGCCGGCAAAGGCGAGCGGTGCCGCGGCGGAATCGCGGCGGATGCCCTCCAGCAGGGACACGAACCGGTCCCGCCGCCCCTCCAGAAAGGCGTCCTGCAGGTCCCATTGGCGGGGCGTGCCCCCCGCGCCCAGGAGGCGGTCCAGATCCTCCGCCTTCACGGAGCGCTCGTCGATCCGGTAGAGGAAGAGCAGGTCGAGGGCCGAGGCCAGGAGGCCGAGGTCGCCGGAGGCCCACTCCTCCAGAGCCCTCACGGCCTCCGGAGCCACTCGGTAGCCCTCGGCCCTGGCCCGGTCCTGGATGAAGGATCGGGCCCCCTTCGGGTTCAGGTCCCTCCACTCCATGGAGGAGAGCAAGGCCGCCCAGGCCGCCGGCGGCCTCCTGAAATCCATCTCCCCCTCGTACTCGACGAGCAGGGCGGTGGTGGCCACGGGATGCTCCAGGTAGCCGGCAAGGTCCGCGAGAAGCTCGGGGGAGGCCGCCTCGGCGTGGCGGAGGCGCACCACTTGGCGCTCCTGCCACATGGGCACGGAACGGAGTTCCGCCATGAGCGCCGACGGGGCGAGCCCTCCGGCGTCCAGCGGCGCGGCGCCCTCCGCCCCGCCCCACTGGGCGGACCACTGCGCGGAGGTGGTCCTGATGAACCGCCCGTCGCGGGCCACCAGCATCAGGTTCTGCGGCCAGGTTCGCGCCGGCCTTCCCGTGCCGCTTTCAGACGTGCGCTGGTCCATCATTTCAGCCCGCCGAATGGGGATCCAGGGCCTCCCGCAGGCCCTCTCCCACCAGATTGTACGACAGCACCGAGAGGAAAATGGCGGCCCCTGGGAAGAGCCCCAGCCACCACGCGGACCAGTAGCGCGTCACGAGGCTGAGGATGTTGCCCCACGAGGGCTCTGGGGGCTGGACCCCCACACCCAGGAAGGAGACCGCCGACTCCAAAAGGATGCTCCCCGCTATGGCGAAGGTGGCGTTCACCAGCAGCGGGGTGAGGGCATTGGGCAGGAGGTGGCGGAAGGCCACGCGCACGGGGCCGGCACCCGCCGCCAGCGCCGATGCGGCCATGTCCGAATCCTTCAGCCTGAGAAACTCGGCCCTGGTATAACGCGCCAGGCCGGGCCAACTCGTGAGGCCGATCACCAGCATCACGGTCCAGGCGTTGAGGTAGCGGGGGTCCATCACCGCCACGACGGCCAGGAGGAGGAAGAAGGTCGGGAAGCACATCATCACCTCGATGAGGCGCGAGACCACCACCGTGTCCACCCAGCCTCCCGCGTAGCCGCCCAACGCCCCGACGGCCACCCCGATGACCAGGGCCACGCCCACGGCGAGAAAGCCCACGAGGAGGGAGACCCGCGCGCCGTAGAGCATCCGGGCGCAGACGTCCCGTCCGCCGTCGTCACACCCGAAGGGATGCCGCCGGCTCAGCGAGGGCCCCAGATTGACGTCCCTCAGGCGCGTCTGGTAGGGCGAATAGGGCACGGGCGGAAGGAGAAAGAACCCCACCCGCGGATCCGGCTTCGCCGGGAGGTCTAGGAGCCAGTCGGGGTCCGCCGCCAGCCTCAGGTCCACCGCATCCTTCGGGAGCAGGTGGTTGAGCGGCGGAAGCTCCCGGAAGGCAGGAAAACTCCAGCGGCCTTCGTACCGGATGATGAGCGGCTCGTTGTTGGCGATGAGCGGGGCGAAGTAGGCGGCGGCGAGGAGAAATCCCACGAAACCGAGACCGGCCATCGCGCCCTTGGAGCGCCTGAACAGGGCCCACAGAGTGCCGGCGGCATCTCCGCCGAGACCCGGAGGCGCCCCGGTCCCGGCCTCCGCCCCGATCTTCACCGCGCCCTCCTCGCGCCCGCTCACGTCAGCCTCACCCGAGGATCGGCCGCCGCGCAGGCCAGGTCCGCCGCCAGCGTGCTCAGCAGGACGGCCACGGCGCCCAGCACCGACTCCGCCAGGATGACCGGATAGTCTCGGGCGTAGATGGCCTGCACGAAGAGCCGCCCCAGCCCCGGCCACGCGAAGATCTCCTCGATGATCACGCTGCCCGAGACCAGGGAGGGCAGCAGGAGGCCGGCCAGCGTCAGCAGGGGAATGAGGGCGTTCCGAATGGCGTGGCGCCTGAGGACCGCCCGCTCCGTGAGGCCCTTGGCCCTGGCCGTCCGCACGTAGTCCTGGTTCAAGGTTTCCAGGATGGTACCCCGCGTGAACCGGGCCACGAAGGCCAGCCCGCCGTACGCCAGGCAGAGCGCCGGTAGCGCGGCGTGCCGCAGAAAATCCCAGGCCTGGGCCAGCGGCCCCATGGCCCCGGACCCGTCCGAGTGCATGCCGATGAAGGGCAACAGGCGCCAGTGGACTCCCACGAGGACGATCAGCAGCACCGCCACCCAGAAGTTGGGCAGGGAGTAGAGGCCGTAGAGGAGGACCGAGCTGATGCGGTCGAAGGCGCTTCCGCGGCGAACGGCGGCCCTGAGGCCCACCGGGAACGCCACGGCCACCATCAGGAGGAGGGCCAGGAGGTTGAGCTGGACGGTGGCCCCGAAGGGGCTCTCCGCGAGCCTGCGGAGAAAGCTCGAGGCCGCCGCGGCAGGGGGCAGCCCCGCGGAGAAGGCCCGCTCCGCTCCCCCGAACAGCACGTCCGAAACGGGGCGCCTCTGCGAGAAAGACTCCCCGAGGGAGCCCGACGCGAGGGTCCGCAGCCACCGCCAGTACTGGACGGGCCAGGGCCTGTCCAGGCCGTATCGGTGCAGCATGGCCTGGTAGTCCTCCGGGTTCATCTGCCGGCTGGGGCCCTCGCCGGGAACCTGAAGGACGGAGAAGGGGTTCCCGGGGGCCAGCTTGACCACGGCGAAGACCACCACCGTGATGAGCAGCAGGGTCGGAACCATGAGCAGCAGGCGGCGAGCGGTGTAGCCGAGCATGTCTCAACCCGCCGGGCTTCGCGCGTGACGATGCGGCCCCCGGGTGGGCCGGCGCCGAGGCCCCGCCCTCCCGGTCATGGCTTCTGGATCTCCTTGGGCACCCACCAGTCCAGCAGCGATGGGTACCAGGTGAACATGCCGTATCCCGCCCGGCTCACCCGCACATCCTGGAAGCGATTCTTCACGGCCACCATCTGGGTCGGCCAGAAGAGGAAGGTCATGGGCTGATCCTCCGCCACCAGCCTCTGGATCTGCCAGAAGAGGGGCTGGCGCGCCTTGAGGTCGAAGGTCCTCTCCTCCTCGCCGATGAGGCGGTCCACTTCGGGATTCGCGTACGAACAGTCGTTCTGTCCGCCGGCCATGCCCGAGGGCAGGAGCTTGGCCTGGGCGGAATCCAGCAGCGGGTACGGGTCGGGGTCGTCACCCAGGCCCCAGCCGGAGAGATAGGCCTGGAACTGGTGCCGCTGGGTGCGGTCCAGAAACGCGCTCCACTCGATCTTCCGGATCCGCATGTCCACCCCGACGCGCTTCAGGTCCTGCTGGAAGACCTCCAGCCAGCGCGAGAACATGTCCACCTCGGCGGGAACCAGGCACTCGAAGGAGAAGGCCTTGCCGTTCTTCTCCCGGATGGTCTTGCCGGGCGGCAGCTTCCAGCCCGCTTCATCGAGCAGCGCCGCGGCTTTGGCGGGGTCGTACGGATAGGGCTTCACCCGAGGATCGCTCGACCAGCTCATGGGGTAGAAGGGCCCCGTGGCCACGGCGCCGTGGCCCCCCAGGATGCTCTCCACCACCCCCTGGCGGTTGAGCGCGTAGGTCATGGCCTGACGGACCCGCCGGTCGGCGAAGAAGGGGTTTGAGCCGTCCATGTTCCAGCCCAGATAGAAGAATTGCCTGGCGTAGTACTCGAAGATGGAGGCCCCCGCCGCGAAGGCCGGATCGGTGCGGAGCTGATCCCACTGCTCCGCCGAGAGGCCGGCCATGTCCAGCTGGCCCGTCTCGTAGGCCGCGAGCTGGGTCTGCCCCTTGGGGATCACCTTGAGGATCAGGCGGTCCAGGTGGGGCCGTCCGCGCCAGTACTGGTCGTTGGCCGTGAGCACCAATCGGTCCCCGCGCTTCCACTCCTCGAGCCGGAACGGGCCCGTGCCCACGGGGGCCTGGTTCGCCGGGCTCTGGTTGAAGGAGGCCCCCCTCCCCTTGGCGTACCCGTAGACGTGCTCGGGGATGATGTAGAAGACCCAGGCCGAAAGCCCCGGCGCGTAGGGTTCCTTCCAGGTGACGCGCACCGTGTAGTCGTCCACCTTCTCCACCTTGGCCACCTGGTCGAAGGCGGGCCGGAGCTGGACGGCGTCCACGGCCGGGTCCATGGCGGCGTGGTAGGAAAAGAGCACGTCGTCGGCGGTGAACGGTTTCCCGTCTTGCCACAGCACGCCCTTGCGAAGGTGGAAGGTGGTGGTCCGGTCGTCCGGGCTGTTCTCCCAGGACTGGGCCAGGACGCCCACGGGCTTCATGTCGGCATCCATGTCGATGAGCGGGTCGAAAATCCACTTGTAGGCCATGTAAGAGACGCGGTCGCTGGCCAGGATCGGGTTGAGCGTCACGGGGTCCACGGGCAGGGCCATGGTGAAGGTGCCGCCGTTCTCCGGAGGCTCGTGCTCGTACCGGGGCAGGAAGGCCACCGTGCGATCCAGGGGAGAGACGGAGACGGGAGCGGCCGGCGCGGCCGGCTTCGGCTGCCCGCCGGAGCACCCGCACAAGCTTCCGGCCAGCAGCAGGACCGCCCCCCACGCCAGACCACGCCACCACCGTGCGCCCATGGCCACCTCCCTGTGTGGGGCCAGTGTACGCGATGGGAGCGCAAATGGCGAGTTGCTCTCTCTCCCCGGGAACGAGCGCCCGGCTTCTCACGCCTGGCGCCTCGCGCCTCGCCTCCCGCCTCTGGAGCGATCCGCCGGCTGGCATTCCGGGTGCGGGGATCTTACAATCTCCAGAGTACAAACCTTAAGGAGTCCGGCGCTTGCGGCGCGATCGACCAAGGCGAACGAGGAGGGGCCCATGAAGCTGGAGAATTACTCGGAAGCGGTGACCTTGAAGAACGGATCCCACATTCTGATCCGCTCCCTCAAGCAGACCGACGGACCCTCTCTGCAGGCCTTCTACAGGAGCCTGCCCGAGGAGGACAGGCTGTTTCTCGACGACGACGTCACGGCCCCCAGCTTCATCGACCGCTACCTCGCCTCGGCCGACTTCGAGACCAGCATCCCCCTGGTGGCCGAGCACGAGGGCAAGATTGCGGGAGTGGGCACCTTGAGGCGTCCGAGATACGGCTGGATGTCCCACGTCGGGACCATTCGCGTGGTGGTGGCCAGGGCCATGCAGCACCGGGGCCTCGCACAGCGGCTGGTCAAGGCCCTCTCGGGGATCGCCGTGAATCTCGGCCTCGACAAGATGGTGGCCGAGGTGGCCGAGAACCAGGCCGGCGCCCGCCGCGCCTTCGAGCGCCTCGGATTCAAGGCCGAGGCCACTCTCAAGGGACACATCCGCGATCTGTACGGGCGTCCCAGGGACATGGTCATCATGGCCAACGACGTCACCCACCTCTGGGAGAGCTACCGGGACCTGGCGGAGGAGTTCCTCCCCCCCGTGGAGTGAGTTGGGATGGGGGATCGATAGACCCAGCGGACCCTGTCCCTTGTCGCCCTTTCGAAGTTCGAATGGCGAATTGCGAATTGAAAAGATGGCTCCTTCCACCCTGTTTCCTCACTCCTCACTCCTCACTCCTCACTCCTCACTCCTCACTCCTCACTCCTCACTTTCCCGTCCCCCGTCCCCCCCAATTCCGCAATAGCGGCTCGACGCCTGCGTAGGAGCGGCGCCTCGCCGCGAACCGGGTTACCCTGGGACCAGGATGCGGTGCCCGCGTACGGTCCGTCGCGCCGGGGGCGGCGCTCCTACGAGTGCGATCCCATCGCGGGATCGGGGGTCCCCCCTCACATTGACACAACCCCGTGGCTGTGAAATACTTTTCCGCCTTGATGATGATCCCCGTGACCGTGTCCTACACATGCTTTTCTCAGGAGAATTGAAGTGAAAGTGCACGAGTACCAAGCGAAGGAGATCCTCAGCCGGTACAGCGTGGCGGTCCCGCGCGGCAAGGTGGCCTTTTCGGCCGACCAGGCTTACGCCGCCGCCAAGGAGCTCAACGGGACCGTCGTCGTGAAGGCCCAGATCCACGCCGGGGGGCGCGGGAAGGGCACCTTCAGCGACGGCTTCAAGGGCGGCGTGAAGCTGGCCAAGACCGCGGACGAGGCGGCCGAGTACGCGAAGAAGATGCTCGGCAACGTCCTCGTCACCCACCAGACGGGCCCCGCCGGCAAGGAGGTCCAGAAGGTCTACATCACGGAAGCGAGCGACATCCAGAAGGAGTACTACCTCGGCATCGTCCTGGACCGCGCCCGCCAGATGAACGTGATCATGTCCTCCACCGA
>JAJYLT010000047.1 GCA_021787565.1 Acidobacteriota bacterium | reverse complement strand
GGGCGGAGAGCATCTGCTGAAGCTGCTCGAAGGCGCTGGTTTGGGCCAAGGCGGCGCGCTGTTCCTGGGTGTGGCAAAGGGAGAGGAGCTTCCCCTTGGGCCCGAAGAAATGCGCCGAGAACTCCGTTGCGGTGGTGCCTGTTTTCAGGAGCGCTTCCGCCTCGCGGAGAAGGGCCTGTTCCGCCTGGCCAAGAGATGTTCCCTTCATAGGTCACCTCATAGGAATCGAACATCCACGTGGTGGCGAGAAATGGGGTCAGGTCTTGAGATGACACATTCTGGGCGGGTATGCTCCTTCTTGGGGGGGGCATGGCAGATGGGGCGGGGTGAAACGGGGCCTGGGAAGAATGGAGACGAGCGATGACGCGGCCGCTGAGGGTGGAGTTTCCGGGGGCTTTGTACCACGTGACGGCGCGGGGTGACGGCCGGACGGCGATCTTCCGGGACGACGACGACCGAGCGTGGATCCTGTCGCGCTTCGGAGGAAGCGGAAAGGAGGCGCGGCGGGGGTACGCGCGGTTCATCGCGCGGGGCAAGGGTGTGAAGGCTGCCCTGCCGGATGCGGCGGGAGGGTTCATCGTCGGCGGTGAGGCGTTTCTCGAATCGGTCCAGTCCCACCTGGAGCGGAAGCGGGAGGTCCGCGAGCACCCTCGCCGCGAGCGGCACGCGGGGCGGCCGCCTCTCACGGCGCTCCTGGGTCGGAAGGGGCTGAAGCGGGATAAGGCCGCCCGCGACGGGGCCATCCGGGAGGCCTACGCGCGGCACGGCTACACGCTGTCGGAGATCGGCGATTTCCTTGGCCTCCACTACTCCACCATCAGCCGGATCGCACGGGCAGGCGAAGCGTGAAGCCAAAATGTGGTATTTCAAGACCTGACCCCAAAGGTGGTACAAACAGCTCTGGATGGTGGAAGCCCTCTTCCGCTCCGTGAAGAGCCTGCTTCAGACCCGCCCCATCTACCACAAGTGCGAGAAGACCATCCGCGGCCACGTCTTCTGGTCCTTCCTCGCGCTCGTCCTTCGAAAGGCCTTACAAAAGAGAAGATCGAAGTCCGGGGGTGGGCGCTCGAATGGGCCCATGTGATCCATCACCTGGACGAGTTCAAAGAGGCGGAACTGGAACAGGACGGCAAGCGCTTCCTCTGGAGGCTGGACAACCACGGCTGCGCCGACAAGGTCTTCCAGGCCGCCGGCGTCGCCATGCCCGCGACCATTCAGGTGGCCGCCCCATGAACAGCCCCCTTACCCCCTCGATCACAGCCTTTCCTAGTGACAAGCCGCCCCTCCATGCCTCTAACACGCTGTAGCCGAGTAAGTTACGAGAAGCTACTGTCGAAGATGGGCGTTATCTCAGCAACCGCGTTGGTCGCCCGGCCCGCTGAACGCCGGCGTTAGGCCACATTGGGGACTTGCTTTCATCCCTCTGGGTGCTATTCTGTTTTCTTATTGTCGGTGCCTAATCGGGGCGCTACAAAGGAGTTACGCAAATGTCCGCCAATACCCAACGGTACATCGTAGATAGCCAGGGTAAGAAGACCGCCGTTCTTGTCCCCATCAAGAAATATCAGGAACTGATGGCCGACCTTCATGACCTTGCTATCGTTGCAGAAAGAAAGAACGAGAAGCCCATTAGCCTTAGTGAGATGAAGAAAAGGCTAAAGCGCGATGGCATTATTTAGGCTAGAGTTCAAGCCCTCAGTTGAAAAGGACTTTCGCTCAATTCCCAAGGGAACGGCCTCGCGAATTTGGGTCAAGATTGAGGCTCTTGCTTCTGACCCTCTACCAACGGGCACAATAAAGCTATCGGGCTCGGGATCCCTTCATCGTATCCGCGTAGGCGACTACCGAGTGGTTTATGCGGTCAATATCGATGCTCGTGAAGTTCTCATCCACTACGTTCGTCATCGGCGAGAAGCCTACCGATAGCCCTACCAAAGATAAAGAAAATGTAAGACAATGGGGTCAGGTCTTGAGATGACATATTCTGGGCGGGTATGCTCCTTCTTGGGGGGGGCATGGCAGATGGGGCGGGGTGAAACGGGGCCTGGGAAGAAGGGAGGCAATCGATGGCGCGGCCGCTGAGGGTGGAGTTTCCGGGCGCTCTATACCACGTGACGGCGCGGGGGGACGGCCGGACGGCGATCTTCCGGGACGACGACGACCGAGCGAGGTTTCTGGAAATTCTCGGGCGAACGGTGGAGCTTCGTGGATGGATCTGCCACGCCTACTGTCTCATGGGCAACCACTATCACCTGGTGATCGAGACGCCGGAGGCGAACCTCTCGCGCGGCATGCGGTCGGTGAACGGCGAGTACACGCAGGCTTTCAACCGGCGGCACCGCCGGCCGGGCCACCTCTTCCAGGGGCGCTTCAAGGCCGTGCTGGTGGAGAAGGAGAGGCACCTGCTGGAGCTCTGCCGGTACGTGGTGCTGAATCCGGTGCGGGCGCGGGGC
The DNA here is from genome assembly GCA_021787565.1 of Acidobacteriota bacterium. GTDB lineage: Bacteria > Acidobacteriota > UBA4820 > UBA4820 > DSQY01 > DTPS01. Next base: position 18,268 of record JAJYLT010000047.1, on the reverse strand, counting down.
ATGCGGGTGGCAAGGCCGGGCGAGTGGCCCTGGAGCAGCTACCGGGCCACGGCCGGGAACGAGGCGCCGCCGGCCTTTCTCACGGTGGAGTGGATCCTGTCGCGCTTCGGAGGAAGCGGAAAGGAGGCGCGGCGGAGGTACGCGCGGTTCATCGCGCGGGGCAAGGGTGTGAAGGCTGCCCTGCCGGATGCGGCGGGAGGGTTCATCGTCGGCGGTGAGGCGTTTCTCGAATCGGTCCAGTCCCACCTGGAGCGGAAGCGGGAGGTCCGGGAGCACCCTCGCCGCGAGCGGCACGCGGGGCGGCCGTCTCTCACGGCGCTCCTGGGTCGGAAGGGGCTGAAGCGGGATAAGGCCGCCCGCGACGGGGCCATCCGAGAGGCCTACGCGCGGCACGGCTACACGCTGTCGGAGATCGGCGATTTCCTTGGCCTCCACTACTCCACCATCAGCCGGATCGCGCGGGCAGGCGAAGCGTGAAGCCAAAATGTGGCATTTCAAGACCTGACCCCAAAGGATGGAGGGCTGCCGTGGCCGGCTGCGGGATGGGAGGAAGATCTTGCGCCTCGCGCTGCGGTCGGCACTACCTTCATGGGATGGAGAAAGCGAGAGTCCCCGGGCAGTTGTACAGTATGGGCATTGACGGTAACAGAGCCGCTCGAAAGGGGAGCGGTGGACGAAGGGGCGAGGAGTCGGGGCGGGGGTCTTCGGAGTCGGAGGTCCATGGACGCGCTCTCGGTGGTCCTGGCGTTGGTACTGGTGACGGGCCTGGGGCTGACGCTCTACACGGCGGGGATGCCCTACACCCGGCCTCAGCAACTTCTCCTCTACGGCGGAGGGGCCCTCTTCTTCCTCGTGGCCCTTTGGCACCTCGGCGTGCGCCTCACCTGGGCGGTCCTCCAGCCCTACCTCGATCCGGCGCGGCTCCAGGAGGCCAAGGCCGCCATCCTGCGCCTCCAGGTCAAGCCCACCGCGGAACTGGGGGCGGCCGTCGCCTACGGTCTCTACTGGTTCATCCTCCACGGCCGTCGGGCGTGGAGAAAAGCCGGCGGCAATGCGGGGTAGCTGAGCCCCGCCAAGACAGGCGGACCGGAGCGCCCCTTTTGGCTCCAGGGACTCAGGGAGCCTATCTTTGGACGAGATCCCCGATAGTTCCAGGCGGGAACGGGGAAGGAGGACGCGATGAAGATCGGAATCCTCGGCGCGGGCCGTATCGGCACCATCCTCGGGAGGCGGTGGGCCGAGCAGGGGCACGCCGTCATTTTGGGGGTGCGGGACCCGGCGTCGGAGCAGGCGCAGGCGTTGTTAGACTCGGTGGGCCACGGGGTGCGGACGGGAACCCTGGAGCAGGCCGCCGGGGCATCGGAGATCGTGGTCCTCGCGGTGCCGTGGAGCTCCGCCCACGACGCCCTCCGCTCCGCGGGGACGCTGGCCGGCAAGATCCTCATCGACTGCACCAATCCCATCGCCGATGACCTGCGCGGCCTCGCCCTCGGCCACGTCACCTCGGCCGGGGAGCAGGTGGCGGCCTGGGCGGAGGGGGCGCGCGTGGTGAAGGCCTTCAACACGGCGGGCAGCAAGACCATGGCCGATCCCCTCTTCGGCGGCCGGCGGGCCGCGCTCTTTCTCTGCGGCAACGACGCCGCGGCCAAGCGCGTGGTGACGGCCCTGGGCCAGGAGCTCGGCTTCGACCCGTGCGACACGGGCCCCCTCTACCACGCCCGCTACCTCGAACCCATGGCCATGCTCTGGGTGGACATGGCCTACATCCAGGGCCGGGGATCGGACTTCGCGCTGGCGGTTCTTCAGCGATAGAGGGGAGCCACGCCCTTGCATCCCGACAAGGCGAACCTCGCCGAACGCGCTCCTCGGCCCGGGCTGGAGCGTCCTGTACCTCGGCATCGCCGTGGCCGGCTGGCGGGTAGAGGGGAGGGTGGACCAGCCCGCCCCTCTCCTTCTGGGCCGGCCAGCTCCTCCTGAACGCCCTCTGGAAACTCAACCGGGGCGGGAGGTCTTGAAGGAAGAGAGTCCGCTCGCCGGGAGGTGGCGGCGCGGCTTACAATGGGCGCAAGAGAATTGGGAAGGAGTTCAGCCGAAAGGAGGCACGAATCCATGATGGTGACCACCACGTTTTCCTTCGAGGGCTACCGGATCAAGGAGTACAGAGGCATCGTGCGGGGGATCATCGTCCGCGCACCGACCATCGCCCAGGGCATCGTGGGCGGGCTCAAGAACATCGTCGGCGGCCAGATCGGGGCCTACACGGAGATGTGCGAACAGGCCCGCCTCCAGGCCTACGAGCGGCTCATCCAGCACGCCCGCGAGATGGGGGCCAACGCCGTGGTGGGGCTGAGGTACGACGCCTCGGAGGTGGTCAGCCGGGGATCGGCGACGGAGGTGCTGTGCTACGGGACGGCGGTGGTCGTGGAGCCCGTGGGCCGCTCCTGAGCCTTGGCGAGGTGGGCCGGCGGCGCCGCCGTCGGGCGGACTCTTCGAAAAAGGGCCCATGCTGAAGGAGTTCAAGGAATTCGCGATGGAAAGATGGCCGGCCCCAACGCCACTCCGGCGGCGGCCAAGTGCGCCCCCTGCACGAGCGACCTCGCCTAGATCTTTCCTGAAGGAGAGGAAATGGAGGAGCCCAAGAGCTACCACATGACCCCCGAGGAGTTCCGGCGGCACGGGCGGGCCGTCGTGGACTGGGTAGCCGACTACATGGAGCGCGTGGAGTCGTTGCCGGTCCTCTCGCGGGTCCGGCCGGGCGAGGTGCGGTCCATGCTGCCGTCCGATCCGCCGGAGCACGGCGAGCCCTTCGAGGCGGTCCTCGCCGACGTGGAGCGCGTCATCCTGCCCGGCATCACCCACTGGCAGTCGCCGAACTTCTTCGCCTTCTTCCCGGCCAACGCCTCCGGCCCCTCCATCCTGGGCGAGCTCCTCTCGGCCGGCCTGGGCGTGCAGGGCATGCTCTGGGCCACGAGCCCGGCCTGCACCGAGCTGGAGACCCACGTGCTCGATTGGATGGCCCAGATGACCGAGCTTCCATCGGCGTTCCGCTCCACGGGGACGGGAGGCGGCGCCATCCAGGACAGCGCCTCCGGGGCCGCCCTCTGCGCCCTCGTGGCCGCGCGCGAGCGGGCCACCGCCTCGGCCTCCAACGAGCGGGGCTGCGACGGGCGCCTCACGGCCTACGCCTCGACGCAGGCCCACTCCTCCATCGAGAAGGCCGTGAAGCTCGCGGGCCTGGGCCGGGCCAACCTCCGCCTCATCGCCGCGGACGAACGCTTCGCCATGCGGCCCGAGGCCCTGGAAGAGGCCATCGCCAGGGACGCGGCGGCGGGGCTGACGCCCTGCTTCGTGGCGGCCACCGTAGGCACCACCTCCTCCAACGGCATGGACCCCCTGCCGGCCATCGGCGAGATCTGCAAGCGCCGGGGGCTCTGGCTGCACGTGGACGGCGCCATGGCCGGCACGGCGGCCCTCTGCCCCGAGTTCCGGCCCCTCTTCCGGGGGCTGGAGCTGGCGGACAGCTACTGCTTCAACCCCCACAAGTGGATGTTCACCAACTTCGACTGCGACTGCTTCTACGTGGCCGACCGGCGGGCGCTCATCACGGCCCTCTCCATCCTGCCCGAGTATCTGCGCAACGCGGCCACGGAATCGGGGGCCGTCATCGACTACCGCGACTGGCAGGTCTCCCTCGGGCGCCGCTTCCGCGCCCTCAAACTCTGGTTCGTCATCCGCCACTACGGCGTGGAGGGGCTGCGGCACCACGTCCGGCGGCACGTGGCCCTCGCGCAGGAGTTCGCGGGCTGGGTGCGGGAGGAGCCGCGCTTCGAGCTGGCCGTGGAGCCGCCCCTCAACCTGGTCTGCTTCCGCCACCGCGGGGGCGACGCCGCCAACCAGGCGCTGCTCGACGCCCTGAACGAAAGCGGCGCGCTCTACCTCACCCACGCCAAGCTGGACGGGAAGCTCACCCTCCGCATGAGCATCGGCCAGACCCACACGGGGCGGCGCCACGTGGAGGCGGCCTGGGGACGGATCCGGCGGGCCGCCGACGAGCTGGGGAGATCCTGATGGCGGGGAGCCGGCATCGCCTCGGCGCCGGCGGAGGTCGGCCATGGAGCCGGAGGAGCCCGTCGCGATTCCCATCGACGGAACCCTGGACCTGCACACCTTCCGTCCGCAGGACGTGAGGGAGCTGGTGCCGGAGTATCTGCTGGAGTGCAGAAGCCGGGGCATCCTCAGGGTGCGGATCATCCACGGCAAGGGCCAGGGCGTGCTGCTTCGCACGGTCCACGCGCTGCTCGGCAGGCTGCCGGAGGTCGAGTCCTTCGCCCTCGCCGAGGAAACGGAGGGCGGATGGGGCGCCACCATCGCCCGGCTGAAGCCCCTGCCCGGCGAAGGAGAGGCTAAGGAGCGGTACTGAGGTTTGGGGGACAGGAAACATGGGACAGAGGACAAGCGACAGGAAACAGGGAAAATGACGATCTGGGGTTCAAGCAGAGGAGAAAGCCACGGGTGCCGAAGCATTGCTCTTCACTGTCCCCTCAACCCCTCACTTCTCACTCTACTGGGATCTCCCCATCTCCTCATCTCCTCATCTCGGCCTAGGTGTGAAACGTGCGTATGGCATAGAGCAGCGACCGGCCCGAGGCGGGCGGACCACCCCGCACGGCGGCCGGGAAAGGAGGCATTCCTCATGAGCTCGAAGATGCCGGGCGAAGAGCACTGGCGCAAGCTGGAGCGGATGTACGATTCCTCGCTGCTCAACGACTTCATTCGGCCCAGGCTGACGGTGGGGGAGGGGACGGCCGAGGTGGTCATCCCCGTGCGCCCCGAGCTCTTCCACGCCGCCGGGGCCATCCACGGATCGATCTACTTCAAGGCACCTCCGATATCGGCTATGGCTGAGGAGGGGAAGAAAAAACGGCCCGTCGGGTTATAGTACTCCTTCGGCGGATGCAACAGAGGAGACCGAGCCATGAAGACCCACGTGACCGTCTACACCATGACCACCTGCCCGTACTGCATGGCCGCCAAGAAGCTGCTCAAGAAAAAGGGCGTGGAGTTCGAAGAGGTGAACCTGGACGAGCAGCCAGACCGGTGGAACGAGTGCGAGAGCCGCTCGGGCCTCCAGACCGTTCCGCAGATCTTCTTCGGAGACCGCCACATCGGGGGCTGCGACGATCTGGAGGCGCTCCAGCGCAGCGGCGAACTCGACAAACTCATCGCGGCGCTCTAAGCTGTTTTCGCTGACCCGGAACGCACCAGGGAGGGGAGACATGGCGGGATATACCAAGACGCACGCGCAGAAGGGGCTGGATGCCGAGCTGCCGGCCATCGAGACGTGGCCCAACCAGTTCCCCTCCTACGAGATCACCATCGAGGCCCCCGAGTTCACCTCCGTGTGCCCCAAGACGGGTCTGCCGGACTTCGGCCTCCTGGTTCTGCGGTACGTCCCGGACAAGTCCTGCATCGAGCTCAAGTCGTACAAGGAATACCTGCTCGCCTACCGGGAGCTGGGGATCTTCTACGAGAACGTGGTGAACCGCGTCCTCAGGGACGTCGTGGCCGCCTGCAAGCCGGTGAAGGCCAGCCTGACGGGAGTCTTCAACGCGAGGGGCGGGATGAACGCGACGGTGGTGGCCGCCTTTACGAGGGAGGATGGCTTCGGGTCATGAGCGGAAAGGTCACGCTGCGCCTGGACAGCCCCATCGGGCCACTGGACGTGACCCTCTCGGCACAGGCGGTGCACCGCATCGACTTCAAGGGGTTGGCACCGGAGGGTCCCGTGCCCAAGCCCGTGGAGCCGCTCTTCCGGCGCGTGGAGGCCCAGATGAAGGAGTACTTCTCCGGCCGGCGCAGCAAGTTCGACCTCCCCCTGGAACCGATCCCGGATGGCACCGATTTCCAGCGGAACGTCTGGGCCGCCCTCTCGGAGATCCCCTACGGCGAGGTCATCTCCTACGCCGACCTGGCCGCTTGGACCGGAAGGCCCAAGGCCGTCCGGGCCGCGGGCGCGGCCTGCGGGGCCAACCGGATCCCCATCTTGATCCCCTGCCACCGCGTCGTGGCCAAGGCCGGCCTGGGGGGATATGGCGGCGGGCTCAAGACCAAGCGCGCCCTCCTCCGGCTCGAACGGGGCCGGCCCCAGGCCTGAAGCCCGGCCCCTTGCTCGCTTGTCCCTCCTCCCACCGACTGCTATTCTTAGGTCCTGATGAGCGAACCCGCGCGGCTTCCGCACGCCTTCCCCTTCCGCTTCATCCCCCGCGACGACGGGGGGGGAGTCCTTCAGTTCTCGTCCTCGGCGGACGACGCCGTGAGCCGGGGCGGCCCCGTGCCGTCCTGGGTGGTCCTCGAAGCCATGACGCAGGCCGCGGGGCTCCTCGCGGCCTCCGGCCAGGGGAGCGGGGGCGTGCTGGTCCAAGTGGCCCGGTTTCGGAGCCCCCGGCCGATCTGGCCGGGCGACAGCCTGGAACTGACCGGCATCCTGGTCAAGCGCATGGGCTCCCTCTTTCAGGTCCGCGTCACGGCCCGCCTGGGCGGCCGGCTGGCGGCGCGGGGGCTCTTTACGCTCCGGGAAACGCCATGAGGCCGGCCATCTGGGTGACGGGCCTCGGCGTCACCTGCGCCGTGGGCCGGGACGTGCCCTCCTTCTGGGCGGCTCTGCTCTCGGGAGCCTCCGGCGCCACGCGGCTCACCCGCTTCGAGCCGGGCAACCTGCGCAGCTCGCTCGTGGCCGAGGCCGGCCTGTCCGAGGGCGGTCCGCCGAACCGCGTGGACGGACTGGCCCTCGCGGCCGCCGCGGAGGCGCTGGACATGGCCGGCCTGGCGGCGCTCCCCGAAGAGGGCGGCATCGCCATGGGCGGCGGGGTCGGCGGGCTGCCCGAATCCGAGGAGGCCCTGGACCGGTACCGGCGCTCCGGCCGTCTGGCTCCCAACCTGAGAGGCTTTCTGGGCCACCTCCCCGCTCACACCGCGGACGTGCTCGCGGCGGCCTTCGGTGGCCACGGGCCCCGCGTTACCGTCTCCAACGCCTGCTCCTCCTCCACCGCCGCCCTAGCCCAAGCGGCCCTGTGGATCGAAGGGGGAGAGACGGACTGCGTGCTGGCGGGGGCCTCCGATGCGCTGAGCCGGCTCACCGTGGGTGGCTTCAACTGCCTCCGGCTCGTCTCCGAGACGGCCGTCCGCCCCTTCGATCGCGGCCGGAACGGAATGATGGTGGGAGAGGGGGCCGCCTTCCTGATGTTGGAGTCCGAGGAGAGGGCCAGGGCCCGGGCGGCCCGTCCGCTGGCGGTGCTCAGGGGATTCGGCCTCTCCGTGGACGCCCACCATCCCACGGCCCCGGAGCCGCGGGGCCGGGGAGCCTTGGCGGCCATGGTGCGGGCCCTGGAGCGAGCCTGCAGCACGCCGGGGGAGGTGGATCACGTCAGCGCCCACGGCACGGGGACGCCGTCCAACGACAGGGCCGAAGCCAGGGCCATCGCCGACCTGCTCGGCGAGCGCAGGCTCGAGGTGCCGGTCGTCTCCATCAAGGGAGCGGTGGGCCACTGCCTGGGCGCCGCCGGGGCCATCGAGGCGGTGGCTTCGGTGCTCGCCCTGATCCACCAGACCGTCCCCCCCTGCACGGGCCTGCTGGATCAGGACCCCGAGGCGGATCTCTTCATCCCCCGGGAGGCCCTGCCGATGGGGCTCCGGAACGTGCTCTCGGTGAACCTGGCATTCGGCGGGAACAACGCCGCCGTCCTCTTCGGGAGGGCGACGTGAAGGGGATCTGGGTCTTGGGCGAAGGGGCCGCCGGGCCGCTGGGGCTCGCCCGCCTGGAGGGTGCGCCGGAGACGGCGGGACCCAGGCGCGTGCCGTCAGACCTCAACTTGAAGGAGGGCTTTCCGCCCCAGACCCTCCGCTGGGCCGATCCCTCGACCCTCTTCTGGCTGAACGCCGCTAGGCAGGCGCAGGCGGGGGCTGGGTTCCTTCCCGATCAGGGAACGGGGCAGGTGGTGGGGCTCGGCTGGGGCCCCACGGCGCCGGTGCTGGCGCTCCTGGAACCGGCGCGCCAGGACGACTTCGCCTCCATGAATCCCTCGCTGTTTCCCTACTCCGTCGGGAACGCCCCCGCCGGCATGGCGGGGCTCCTCCTGAGGCTCGACGGCCCGGCCCAGACTCTGCACGGAAAAGAGGCGGCGGGGCTGGCGGCCCTCGTGGAGGCTGCGAGGATTCTCTCGGGCGGGGTCCTGGAACGCTGCGTGGCGGGAGGATCCGATCACCTCGATCCGGTCGTCCGTGAGGTAGTGGAGCCCTACCGGGGAGCGGGAGCCACGCCCCTGGGCGAGGGGGCCTACGCCCTGGCCCTGGCCTCTCTGGAGGAAGCCCCGGAGCGGGGTGTCCGTGTCGCGGCGTGGTCGGCCCGCTCCGTGAGCTGCCCCCCCCACCGCTTCCCCGCGCCGGCGCCTCTCTACGATCGACTGCTGGATTCGCTGCTGGACCGCGCGGGATGGGGGAGCGATTGGGAGGGGCTGGTCTTCCTCCAGGAGGACACGCCGCAGGTGCGGCGGGAGGGCGCCCAATGGCTGGCGCGGCAGCTGCCGAAGGCCCATCCGGAGGCCTTTCAGGAGCGACTGGGCGCCTGCGGGGCGGCCTGGGCCGGCGCGGCGGTGATGGGGACGCGGGCCCTCCGAGAGGGCAGGGCCCGGCGCGCGCTCCTCCTGGCCGTGGCCACGGGAGGGGCCGGATGGGGGCTCGCCCTGGAGCGCGGCGATGCTGAGTGAGATCCGCACCTCGCCCATGGGGCCCTACCTGGACGCCAGCCCGCTGTTTCCTCCCGGAGTGGGAGCCTTCGTCACCCTCAGGGGATTCGAAGAGGTGAGCCCGGAGGGGCTCGCCCGGTTCCTGAGCCTTCTCGGACTGCCCTGCCGGCGGGTCCACCGGGTGAACCAGGTCCACTCCGGGCGCGTCGTGGACCCCGAGGAGGCGCCGTGCGATGCGGACGCCCTGGTCAGCACGGAGATCGGGGAGTGGGTCCGCGTGGTGACGGCCGACTGCGTGCCCATCCTCATGGCAAGCGAGGACGGCCGGGCGGTGGCGGCGGTCCACGCGGGGTGGAAGGGAACCCTTGCCCGCATCGTGGAAGAAGCCGGCCGGCGCCTTCTGGAGGGACGGCAGCCCGGGGCGGCCTACGTGGGTCCGGCGGTACACCCCTGCTGCTACGGCGTGCCCGAGGAGCGCGTCGAGCGCTTCCGGCGCGCCTTCCCCGGCTGGATCCCCGAGGTACCCGGCGCGCCGCGTCTGGACCTCGTTGAACTGAACCTTCGCATGCTGGATGGGCTCGGCTTTCCCGAACCCTTCATCCACATCGAGGATCGTTGTACGGCCTGCGGGGATGGGGTATGCTGTTCCTATAGACGGGACGGCGAGCGGGCCGGACGGATGGCGGCCCTGATCGGGAGAACGGCGTGAGCAGGAGGCTGACGCACCTGGACGAGCGGGGGCAGGCGGTGATGGTGGATGTGGGCTCCAAGCCCGCCACTCTCCGCACCGCCCTGGCCTCGGGTTGCGTGACCATGGGCCCGGAGGCCTACCGGCTGGCCAGCTCCGGCGAGCTGCCCAAGGGAGACCTGCTCGCCGCGGCTCGGGTGGCGGGCATCCTGGCGGCCAAGGCCACCCCCGCCCTGATCCCCCTCTGTCACCCCGTGGCGCTGACGCAGGTGGGCGTGGATTTCCGTTGGGAGGACGGGGGCTGCCGACTGCACGTGGAGACGAGGGCCTCGGCCAGGGACGCGACCGGCGTGGAGATGGAGGCGCTCACGGCCTGCGCCGTGGCATGTCTGACCCTCTACGACATGGTCAAGGGCGTGGACAAGGCCGCCGTCATCGGCCCCATCCAGCTCATGGAAAAGACGGGTGGCAAATCAGGCCACTTCAGGAGGTAAGCCGTGTCCACCCTCCAGCACGAACAGAGCCTGCTCTTCGACCGCGACCTCGACCGGAAGATGGGTGCCGTCGGGCCCGACTCCCCGGCCTCGTCATGGCTGGAGGCGGCCGTGGCCCTGAGCCTCCACTCCCTTCCGCACCTGGCGGCGGACCTCACGGAGAGGGGATTGCAACACTACCCCGGCGAGACCGGCCTGTGGATGATCCACATCCAGTCCGTGGCCATTTATCCCGAGAAGCTGCAGGCGGTGTGGAAAACGCTGAACGCCGGCAGCGAGCCGAAGCGGGGCCGGCAGACCCTGCTCGCTCTGGCGGAGTATTACCTGGAGCGGGACAAGGGGGGGCTGGCACGCCTGGAACAGGTGGCGAAGGAGGACCAGGACGCCCTCTTCTTCGAGGTCTGCGGCTACTACGCCATGGCTCGCCACGAGTACAAGCAGGCCGTGAAGGCCTACACCCAGGCGCACCACCTGGCTCCCCGGGACCTGCGGCTCATGGTCCACCTCGGAGAGAGCTGCCGGGAACTGGGCCAGACGGAGAAGGCCCTGAAGTGGCTCTATCGGGTCGTGCAGAAGGAGCGCCATTACGTGCAGGCGTGGAACGCCCTCTGCCGGATCCACCTGGAGCTCGGCCACCTGGACAGGGCCAGGCAGGCCTTCGGCATGGCCCTGGCCGTGAACCCGAGGGACTGGGGCGTCTACTTCACTTATGCGGACCACTACCTCGAGAACAAGCGCTACGGCCGCTCGCGCGGGGTCCTCTTCGAGGTACTGGATCTCAAGCCCAGCACCGTCATCGCGGCCGAGGCCTACAACTACATGGGCTATCTCTTCTATCTGGAGGCGCGGTACTCGGAGGCCCTCACCAGCTTTCAGGTGGCCCTGGAACTCAATCCCTCGCTGGCCGTGGCCTGGTTCAACCTGGGCAACCTCCACTTCCACCTCAAGCGCATGGACGAGGCCATGCGATGCTACCAGGAAGCCCTTCGGGCCGACCCCCACATGGCCTCGGCCTCCTGTCAGTTGGGGCTGACCCACCTCGAGCTGGGCCAGCTGGAGCTGGCGCGGTCGCCCCTCGAAAAGGCGCTCGCGGCCGATCCCAACGAACACTGGGCCCACCTGGGGCTTTCGGAGTACCACAGGCGCTCCAAGAACCCTCTCGCTTCGCTGGAGGAGGCCAGGCAGGCCATCCGCATCGCTCCGAAGGACCCGGACGCCCACAACTACCTGGGCATCGCGCTGGAGACCAACCGCCGGTACTTCGACGCGGAAAAGGCCTACCGGCGGGCGCTCGAGCTGGATCCTGGCCAGCGCTGGGCCGCCAACAACCTGGGCTACCTCTACGAGAAGCTCATGCGCGTGGATCCGGGCTACAAGCCTTCGGCCATCGACGCCTGGCGGATCCGGCTGCGCATCTGCAATGAAACCGGGGCCTCCGTTCGCGGCGCCATCAACCACCTCCGCAAGCTGGGCGTCCCCGCCGCCACCATCCGAAAGTGGCTCGGCGAGGAGGCGGAACGCCGCACCGGCCGATGAGGAACCCGTGATCATCGGGATCGGCCTCGACGTCCTCCAGGTGTCGCGCCTGCGGCGGGCGATGGAAAGACATCCCCGACTCCTCCGGCGCGTCTTCACCGAGCGGGAGCGGGCCACCTGCGCACGGAAGGCCGATCCCGCCGTGTCCCTGGCGGCCAGGTTCTGCGCCAAGGAGGCCGCCATGAAGGCGCTCGGCACGGGCTGGGGCGGCGGCGTCGGGTGGCGGGACCTGGAGGTGGCGGGCGGAGCGGGCCGGCCACCGAGGCTGGAACTCCATGGCCTTGCGGCGAGGCGGTTCGCCACGATGGGAGGACGCCTGGCCCTGGTGAGCCTCACCCACGAGCGGGAGCTGGCCGCGGCGGTGGTCATCTTCGAGGGAGAGCCGCCGTAGGGGGCCTCTCCAGGGGCCGATGCAGGTGCCCCAAGGGGAGTCGATAGTTAAACGCAGAGGCGGGCCGGATCCCCGGCCCGCCTTCGTGTTTTCAGAGACAGAAGCGGATCACTTCTTGGGGGGCTCCGGCGCGGGCGCAGGAACGGCCGCTGGGGCCGAGGCCGCCATGGGCACCTCCACGAACTTGCCGTTCTCCACCTGCCACATGACGTAGGGGGACTGCTGGGGATCTCCCTTGTCGTCGAACTTCAGCGTGCCCATGGGGGTGGAGAATTCCATCTTGTGCAGCGTCTGGGCCACCGTCACCGGGTCCGTGCTGCCCGACTGCTTCATGGCCTGGAGGACCACGTCGGCCGCGGTGTATCCATAGAGGGAATAGGGCTGGAGCGGACCGAACTGCTGCTTGTATGCCGCCACCACGGCCTTCGCGGAGGGCATCTCCTCCTGGTTCGGAATGAAGGTGACGAGCGCCCCGTCGGCGTCCTTGCCGGCCCGCTTGATGAACTGGGGGTCGAAGCAGCCGTCACCGCTGACGAAGGTGACGTTCATCCCGGCCTGGTGCATCTCCTTCAGCAGCTCCGCGCCCTGGGGCCAGAGCCCGCCGAAGTAGACCACCGTGGGTTCCACGGCCTTCACCTTGCTGACCTCGTCGGTGTAGACCGGCTGGGCGCGGTCGATGCCGCCGTAGAAGGCGGCCTGCGTCTTGGTCAGGAATTCGTAGTTCTTGAGGAACTCGTTGGCCAGGTCCTGCCCGTAGGACGACTTGTCGTGGATCACGGCCACCTTGGCGCCGGGGAAATGGTCCGCCACGTACTTGGCGGCGCTCTTGCCCTGCTGGTCGTCCCGGCCGCAAACCCGGAAGATCGTGAAGTACCCTCGGTCCGTCACGTCTGGGTTGGTGGAGGAGGGGGTGACCATCAGGATCTTATCCTTTCCGTAGATCTCCTCCGCCGCCAGGGTGCAGGAGGAGTTGTAGTCGCCGATCACGGCGTCCACCTTGCTCCCCCACTCCTTGGCGAGCTTCACGGCCGTGTCGGGATCGCCCTGGTCGTCCCCCTGGATGATCACGATCTTCCGGCCGTTGATGCCCCCCTTGGCGTTCCACTGTTCCACGGCGAGCTGGACGCCGTTGAGGACGCCCTTCCCGCTCTGTTCCTGCTCACCCGTCAGCGGGGCTGCCACCAGCAGCTTGATGGATCCGCCCGAGCAGCTTAGACCGGTCAACACCAGCGTCAGGGCACCGAGTCCCAGCCCTATTTTCATCCACGTCTTGAGCCGCATGGCTGCCCTCCTCTCGATCTGGCCCGGGGGGCCTGGCCGGATGAGGCGGCCCCGATGCGGGCATCTACCGGGCTACTTGCCCTTTTCGGCCGCCGCGGCGGCCTCCACCTTCTCCACGGGCCAGTGCTCCACCAGCGCCTTCTCGATGGCTACGGGGTTCTTCGGCCGGTCGTTGCTGGTATCGCGCGGGGTGTTCACGATCTGGTCCACCACGTTCATGCCCTGGATGACCTGTCCGAAGGCCGTGTACTGGTGGTCGAGGTAGCCCGCATCGGCCACGCAGATGAAGAACTGCGAGGAGGCCGAGTTGGGATCCTGGGCCCTGGCCATGGAGACGATGCCGCGGGCGTGGTGAATGTCGTTGAACTCGGCCTTCACGGTCACTTCATGGCCATTGACCGTGTATCCGCCCTGGCCCCAGGTGGAGGGGGCGCCCTTCTTGGTGTTCGGGTCGCCGCCCTGGATCATGAACCCTGGAATCACGCGATGGAACTTCGTGCCGTTGTAGAAACCGATTTGGCAGAGGTGCAGGAAATTTTTGACCGTCAGGGGAGCCTTGTCGGGGAAGAAGCGGATCGCCACATCCCCGAGCTGGGTCTTGAGGATGGCGACGGGCTCCGTCTTCGGCTTCTGGGCCTCCGCGGCGGGCTTTGCCGGAGGCTTCTTCTCCACCTTGGTCTTGCCCTGGGCGAAGAGGGAGACGCCCGAAAGAAGTCCGACCAGTCCAAACAGCACGAGCGTTCTTTTCATCGAGGGACCTCCTGAAAAGCGCATTCTACGCCCTTCGGACTCCTAGGGGGAACCCCGGGCGATCCCCCGGGCGATCCCCACGGCAACGGTCCCGCCCCGGCATGACCTCAGCCCTGAGGAACCCCGGCCAGTTCCTCGGCCATGGCGAGCTTTCGGAGCACGCGCCGATAGACCGCCTCCGTGCGTTTCAGGCCGTCCTTGAAGGCCTGGTCATCGCAATGGTAGATCTCCTCGCGCAGCTCACCGAGGCTCTGCTCCAGCGTCTCTTTGAGGAGCTGCCGCTCCTCCAAGTCCAGTTCGAGCGTCATGGGACACCTCCGTGGGGCAGGGTCGTACCCCCCCAACCGCGCAGGATTCTCCGTCGCTGCTCCCCACGGCCCCGCTGTTCATAATGTAAAGGCTCCCAGCGCCCGATGCCAATGGGCGGACGGGATTTCGCTGGCGCGCCTCGGTGTGCTAGGCTGAACATGCGATGGGGGGATCCATGGGCAGCGAGACGAAGGCGCTTCTCAACGAATGCGGTCGGCCTACGGCCCGCCACTACGTCATCCTGGGCATGGCGTGGGCGGGCTGGCTCTTCGACTTCTACGACCTCATGCTTCTCTCCTTCCTGCTGATCCCCATCAAGAGGGACCTGCACTTGGGAGACTACGAGCTCTCCGTGCTCCTGGGCATCACGCTGGCGGCCACCGCCCTGGGCGGCATCCTCTTCGGAGGCCTGGCGGACCGCTTCGGCCGTAAGCGCGTGCTCACCTGGACGCTTCTGACCTACTCCATCGGTACCTTTTTCTGTGGCATGTCCCACGCGTTCTGGCTCTTCCTGGCCTTTCGCGTCGTGACCGGCCTCGGGGTGGGAGGCGAGTGGGCCACGGGACAGACGCTCATCGGCGAGACCTTCCCCGCCCGCATGCGCGCCCGCTTCGCCGCGGTGATGCAGACCGGAGCGCCCCTGGGCATCCTGCTGGCTTCGGTGGTGGGCTCCTTTGTCGAGCCCGTCTTCGCCGCCAACTTTGGACCCAGCTGGGGCTGGCGGGCCTGCTTCTTCGTCTCGCTCCTGCCGGCGCTCCTGGTGTTGGTGATCCGGCGCTACATGCCCGAATCGGACGTCTGGGAGGCTAGGCAAGGCACCGGGGAACTCTCCACGGGGAGGCTCGTGGTCGAGTTAAAGAAGGACAGTGCCCTGCGGCGGCTCTTCCTGCTCGGACTCGTGCTTGCCCTGGCGGACATGTCGGCCTACTGGTTCACCTACACGTGGATGCCCAAGTACCTCTACGACCAGCTCGGCCTCTCCCTCGTGCGGTCGGGGCTGTGGATGATCGTCACCCAGATCGCCGGCATGGCGGGCTACCTGTCCTATGGCGCCATCGCCGACTGGAAGGGAAGGCGCTGGGCCTACTGCCTCTTCTCCCTCGTGTGGGCCTTCGGCCTGCTCGGCATCACCTGGTTCTGGGGAGCGATCCACCTCCTGCCCTGGCTTCCGCTGTTCTTCATGGTCCTGGTGGGGTTCGGAACGGGCAACTTCTCCGGCTACGGCCCCATCTTCTCCGAACTCTTCCCCACCCGCATCCGCGCCAGCGCCATGGGCACGGCCTTCAACCTCTCGCGGGGGGCGCAGTTCTTCACGCCCATCATCATCACCTGGGTGACCACGCTGCCGCTCGCGGCGGGCCACGGCCTCGGCGCCGGAATCTCGATCGGCGCCTTCTTCGCCCTCTTCACGGGCCTCTGGGTCTGGACCCTGCCCGAGACCAAGGGAACGGAGATCACGGAGTAAAGCGAAAAAAGCGGATGCACCACCAAGACACCAGGACACGAAGGGTTCGAGGGAAAAGTGAGGAAGTTGGGAAGGTGGGGGCCGTTTGCCTCCCGGCTTGTGTCTCCCGTCTCCCTTACTCCTCACTCCTCACTTCCCACTTCCCACTTTGAGGAGGTATCCATGACGACCTACCCTGATGCGTTGCTGTCACCCGAGGAGAGGGCCCTCAGGAACGAAGTCGCCGATTTCGTCCGGTGGGTGCCCCGCCAACTGATCCTGGACATGGACGCCGACCGCGTCCGCTACCCGAAGGAGTACTTGAAGGAGGGAGGGCGAAGGGGCGTGATGGGGCTCCGCTTCCCGAAGGAGTATGGCGGGCGCGGCCTGCCCTGGACGAGCGAGATGGTGGCCCTGGAGGAGGTGGGGATTCTCGGCACCTCCCTCGCCTGCCTCTACTCCCTCGTCTCCATCGTGGGCGAGGCCATCGCCCACTTCGGCACGCCGGAGCAGAAGCGGGGCTATCTCGCCCCGCTCATCGCTGGCGCCCTGACCCCCGCCGAGGCCCTCACCGAACCGCGGGGCGGCTCGGATTTCTTCGGCGCCGCGACGCGCGCCGAGCGGAGGAGCGACCACTTCATCCTGAACGGCCAGAAGCGCTTTGTGGTGGGGGCCGAGGGGGCGGACCTCCTGCTGGTCTACGCCAACACCGATTCCCAGGCCAAGCCGCGCGACTCCATGACGGCCTTCCTCGTGGAGCGCGGCCCCGGCGTGACGGTGGAGCACGTCTACGGCCTCATGGGCACGCGCGGGGGCGGGACGGGGCGCATCGTCTTCCGCGATGCCGAGGTGCCCGTGACGAACGTCCTGGGCGGAGAGGCCGGCATCGGCAAGGGAGCGGAAGTGTTCGACCAGATGATGATCCCGGAGCGCATGACCAGCGCCTGCGGGGCCATCGGCATGGGGCGCGCGGCCATCGAGATCGCGGCGCGCTACGCGGCGAGGCGCAAGGCCTTCGGCCAGGAGATCCGGCGCTTCGAGGGGGTGAGCTTCAAGATCGCCCAGAGCCTGACCCTTCTGGACGCCTCGCGGGGCCTCTGCCGGGAGACGTGCCGGGCCGTGGATTGCGGGAACGTGGCCCCGGGCCGGGTGCGGCGCATGGTCTCCGAGTCCAAGAAGTTCGCCACGGAGGCCGCCTGGACCGTGGTGAACAATGCCATGCAGGTGCTCGGCGGCATCGGCTACACGGACGTCTTCCCCGTGGAGCGGCTCCTTCGCGACACGCGCCTCATCATGATCTGGACCGGCACCAACGAGATCATGGACCTCGTCATCCAGCACGAGTTCTACAAGGAATTCCTGAAGACTCCGCCGCGGGCCCGGGACATCGAAGCCGACGCCCAGAACGCCGAGGCCCCCGACGAGAAGGTGTACGAGTAGAAGGCGCGAGAGGCTGGCCGTTAGAAGCGAGGCGCTGGATGCGAAGAGGCCGTTCCCCTTCTGACCCCCGATCTCCCGATCTCCCGATCACCAAAAAAGGGCGGCCCGAAGGCCGCCCTTGACGATTCAGAGCTGATGAGAGCAAGGAGGAGGATTTCCGTTAACATTTCACCTCTTACTTATCGCTCCTCACTCCTCACTCCTCACTTAATAGTCCATCCCGCCGCCCATTCCGCCGGGCATGGGCATGTCCTTCTTCTCCTCCGGAAGCTCGAAGATCATGGCCTCGGTGGTGAGGAGGGTGGAGGCGGCGGAGGCGGCGTTTTGCAGGGCCGTCCGGGAGACCTTGGCGGGGTCCAGGATGCCGGCCTTGAAGAGGTCCTCGAACTTCTCGGTCTTGGCGTTGAAGCCGTGGGCGCCCTTCTCCTTCTTGACGTGCTCCACGATGACGGAGCCCTCCACGCCGGCGTTGTTGGCGATCTGTTTGCAGGGCTCCTCGAGGGCGCGTCTCACGATCTTGACGCCGGCCAGGAAGTCGTCCGATCCCTTGAGCTGCTCCAGGGCCGGAATGGCGCGGATGTAGGCCACGCCGCCGCCGGGAATGACGCCCTCTTCCACGGCCGCCTTGGTGGCGTGGACGGCGTCCTCGACGCGGGCCTTCTTCTCCTTGAGCTCCGCCTCGGTGGCGGCGCCGACCTTGATGACGGCCACGCCGCCCACGATCTTGGCCAGGCGCTCCTGGAGCTTCTCGCGGTCGTAGTCGGAGGTGGTGTCCTCGATCTCGCGGCGGATCTGCTTCACGCGGCCCTCGATGTCCGAGGCCGAGCCGTTGCCCTCGACGAGGGTAGTGTTGTCCTTGTCGATGACCACCTTCTTCGCGCGGCCGAGGTCGGCGAGGGTGATGTTCTCGAGCTTGATGCCCAGGTCCTCGGTGATGCACTTGCCGCCCGTCAGGATGGCGATGTCCTCGAGCATCCGCTTGCGCCTGTCTCCGAAGCCGGGGGCCTTCACTGCGCAGACGTGCAAGGTGCCGCGCAGCTTGTTCACGACCAGCGTGGCCAGGGCCTCGCCCTCCACGTCCTCGGAGATGATCAGCAGGGGCTGGCCGCTCTTGGCCACCTGCTCCAGGACGGGCAGGAGGTCCTTCATGGAGGAGATCTTCTTCTCGTGGGCCAGGATGAGGCAGTTCTCGAG
>JAJYLT010000076.1 GCA_021787565.1 Acidobacteriota bacterium | reverse complement strand
GCATCGTGACGAGGGAATTCAGCTCGTGCATCATCCGCCTCTTGCAGGCAAAGCTCCGGCCGCTGCCAGAAGCATTAGGGCCCCCCCTATCCCCAGGATGACACCCAGAGACTCCCGAGGTAGGAACTTTAGAATAGCATACAGGGCGAGGAGGAGCAAGATGGTGCGGAAGGCCAGCCCCGCCAGGAAGAAACCGGCCGCCGCTCGTTTCAGGGAACTCCCGGCGAGGGCCTTCTCGATCCCCAGCGACATCCAGAGGAAGTCGGCGCAAACCAGGACGAAGGTGAGAACGAAGGCCAGCGCGCTCCGCGGGCCCGAGAGAATCCCCAGGAGAGCGGTCCCCGCCAGCCCGCCTGGTGCCGCCAGAGTCATGAAGCGCCGACGGAACTCACGGACCGTCATCGTCTCCATCCGGCCGGCCTCCGTGCCCGAATACTCCGAGCATTCGGAACAGATACCAGAAGGCGCCCGCCAACCCCAGAAGGAAGCCGAGCATGGTCCCGTACGGACTCGTATCCAACCAGCGATCGGCGAGGTAACCCAGGCCCGTTCCCACGCCGATGGTTCCGGGGAAGACGTAGACCAGGTCGAGGTAGACGCCAAGGCGGCGCCAGGGCGTGACCATGGGGCCCCGTCAGCGTCCCAGCAGAACGGCCTGCGACGCCCAATGGAGGAAAGGCTGTCCGTACAGTCCGATGGCCAGCACCGCCACCCCGCACAGGGCGAGGGACCAGCCCAGCGGCCGACCGGCGGAGGGCGCCGGCAGATTCGGGGCGCCCTCCTTCAGGAACATGTGGTAGACGACCCTGAAGTAGTAGTAGAGGGAGATGACGCTCGTCACGGCCAGCACCACCACCAGGAGGTAGAGGCGCGCGTCCAGGGCCGAGTAGAAGATCATCAGCTTGCCGAGAAACCCGGCCATGGGCGGGATGCCCCCGAGGGAGAGCAGGAAGAAGATCATCAGGACGGCCATGAGCGGGCTGCGCTGGATGAGGCCGTCGAAATCGTCCATCTGATCGCCCGCCGAGCCCTCCCGCTGCAGGTAGAGCACGAGGCCGAAGGCGCCGAGATTCATGAACGCGTAGACCAGCAGGTAGAAGGCCACGGCCGCGATACCCTGGTTGCTCTGGCTCCTCCCGGCCGCCACGAGGCCCACGAGGGCGTACCCGGCGTGGGCAATGGAAGAGTAGGCCAGCATGCGCTTCACGTTGTTCTGGAGCATGGCGGCGATGTTGCCCCAGGCCATGGTGAGGACGGCCACCAGGCTCAGGAGCCCCGTCCACATGGGGGCGAGGGGAAGAAAGCCCACCACGAAAATGCGGAGCAGCATGGCGAAGGCGGCCGCCTTGGGGGCCACGCTCATGAAGGCCGTGATGGGGGTGGCCGCCCCTTCGTAGGCGTCGGGCGTCCACCAGTGGAAGGGCACGAGGGCGGCCTTGAACAGGAGGGAGACGGAGAGGATCACCAGGCCCGCAGCCAGCGGAAATCCCACCGCCGCGGGGCCGCCGTGGGCCAGCCGGTCCATCAGGGCGAGGCGGATGGCTCCCAGCTGCACGGTCCCGGTGGCACCGTAGATGAGAGAGGTGCCGTACAGGTAAAGGCCCGAGGAAAAGGCTCCCAGGAGGAAGTACTTGGTGGCCCCTTCCACGCTGGGCTCCTGCCGGCGCATGTAGGCGGCCAGGACGTAGACCGAGAGGGCCATGGTCTCCAAGCCGACCCACAGCGTGAGCAGGTCCACGCCGCTGGCCATGACCATCATCCCGAAGACGGCGAAGGTGAGGAAGGTGAAGTACTCGCCGGTCCAGGCCTTCTCCACATCCAAATATTTGAAGGACATCAGTACCGTGAGCAGTGCGCCGAGCACGAAGATGAACTTGAAGACCTGGCTGAAGCCGTCCACCGTCAGTCCGATCTGCCCGTCCAGTCCCGTGAGGGCCGCCACGTGCATGCCCGGCGAGAGAGCCGCGAGGGTCTGGGCGCAGAGCACGAGAACGACGGCGAAGCCGAACAGGGCCATGACGCCGATGGCCCGCTTGGCGCCGCGGGTCGCCGGCAGGGCGGACAGGAGGAGGAAGAGGGTCCCGAAGCAGACCAGGACCCACTCGGGGCTCAGCAGGCGCCAGAACTCAGGGTGCAGAACGGGCATGGGCGGCCTCCTAGCGCTCCGGCGCCGGTATGGGCGCGGCGGTGGGCGCCTCGGCCGAGGGCGGCAGTGCCGGCGGCTTGAGGGCCTTGGCGGCCTCGACGCGCTCCATGGCCGGCTTGAGGCGCTGCATCACGAAGGCCACGCTCCGGTCCATCTTGTCCAGGACCGGTTTGGGGTAGAGGCCGATCCAGAGGGCCAGGACCACGAGCGGGATCATGTAGCCGAGCTCGCGGCCCGTCATGTCGTGCCCCTTGACGTGCTCCTCCAGGTGCGGGTTGGTCACCTCGCCGAAGAAGACCCGCTGGTACATCCAGAGCATGTAGGCCGCCCCCAGGAGCATTCCCGAGGCGAGGAGGAAGAGGAGCGACTTGGAGAAGATCAGGTAGCTCGGCATGGTGTAGGCGCCCAGCAGGATCATGATCTCGCCCACGAAGCCGTTGAGGCCCGGCAGACCGATGGAGGAGAGGGTGATGATCATGAAGAAGGCGGCGTAGACCGGCATGAGCTTGGCCAGACCGCCGTAGAGTTTGATCTCGCGGGTGTGCATCCGTTCGTAGATGATGCCCACGAGGAGGAACAGCCCGCCGGTGCTGATGCCGTGGTTGATCATCTGGAGGATGCTGCCCTTCATGCCCGCCACGGTGAGGGTGAACATGCCGGCCATGGCGAAGCCCAGGTGGCTCACGGAGGAGTAGGCCACCAGCTTCTTCATGTCCTTCTGGACGAGGGAGACCATGGCACCGTAAATGACCCCGATGATGGAGAGGATCAGCACGAAGGGGAGCCAGGTGAGCGTGGCGTCGGGCAGGATCGGGATGGCGAAACGGTAGAATCCGTAAGTTCCCATCTTCAGCAGGACGCCGGCGAGGATGACCGAACCCGCCGTGGGGGCCTCCACGTGGGCGTCCGGCAGCCAGGTGTGGAAGGGGAACATGGGCACCTTGATGGCGAAGCCCACGAAGAAGGCCGCGAAGACCCACCACTGCAAGGCCGGATCGAGATGGAGGGCCAGGATGGAGTTCAGATCGAAGCTGTGGACGCCGTTCACCAGGGGCGTCCTGAAGTAGAGGACGAGGATGCCGATCAGCATCAGGACGGAGCCAGCCAGCGTATAGAGGAAGAACTTGATGGCGGCGTAGAGCTTATTGGGTCCGCCCCAGATGCCGATGAGGAAGTACATGGGCACCAGCATCACTTCCCAGAAGACGTAGAAGAGGAAGAAGTCGAGGCTGCAGAAGACCCCCAGCATGCCCGTCTGGAGGACCAGCAGCCAGATGTAGTACTCCTTCTCCCGGTTCTGGATGTACCTCCAGCTCGACCAGGCCGCCAGCACGCCGAGGAGGGTGGTGAGCAGCACGAGGAGCATGGACATGCCGTCCACACCGAAATGGTAGCTCGCTCCCAGGGAGGTGATCCACGGGAAGGGCCCCTCCTCGAAGACCCATAGGGTGTGGGCCGAATCCGCGGCGGCCTGGGCCTGACCCCATCCGAACCAGAGCGGAAGGCTCAGGAGGAAGTCGAGGAGGAACACCGCCGTGGTGGAGTACTTGATCAGCTTCGTCTGATCCTTCGGGACAAACAGGATCACGAAGGCCGCCAGTAACGGAATGTAGGTGATAATCGACAAAATGTAGGGCATGTCCGTGGCTCCTCGTCTTCAGACTAGTGATACAAGTACCACACCAGCAACAGAATGAATCCCCCCACCACTCCCAGCGCGTAGTGCTGGAACTGCCCCGTCTGGACCTTCCGGTTCATCCGGGAGAGCCACTGGAAGGTGGCCGCCGTCCCGTTGACCCCCGCCCCATCCACCACGTATTTGTCCACGGCGAACGAGGCGACGGAGGCGCCCACGGTCAGATTGCGGGCGCCGTTCACGACGCCATCCACGATCCACCGGTCCCACCACCAGAGCCCCCGGCACAAAGCCAGCAAGGGCCGGATGAAGGCGCCGAAGTAGAGCTCGTCCACGAAGTACTTATTAAGCAGCAATCTGTACGGGAACGCCAGGGCCTTGGCGAGGCGGCCCGGGGTGTCGGTCTCGCGCCTGTACCAGAGGG
>JAJYLT010000046.1 GCA_021787565.1 Acidobacteriota bacterium | reverse complement strand
ACTTCGGCATGCCGCGGCCCGACGGCTATCGAAAGGCCCTGAGGATCATGCGGATGGCCGAGCGGTTCCGCGTGCCGATCCTCACCCTCATCGACACGCCGGGCGCCTATCCGGGCATGGACGCCGAAGAGCGGGGGCAGGCGGAGGCCATCGCCGTCAACCTGGAGGTCATGTCGAGGCTCCGCGTCCCCATCCTCGTGACGGTGACCGGGGAAGGGGGCAGCGGCGGCGCCCTGGCCCTCGGCATCGGAGACCGGATCAACATGCTCCAGCACTCGATCTACTCCGTCATCTCGCCGGAGGGCTGCGCCGCCATCCTCTGGAAGGACGCCACCCAGGCCGAGATCGCGGCGGCCGCCCTCAAGCTCACCGCTCCCGACCTCCTGGAGTTCGGGCTCATCGACCGGGTGGTGGAAGAGCCTCTCGGCGGGGTTCACGTGGCGCCCCAGGAGGTCTACGACCGGCTGGGCGCCTTGTGGGCGGAGGAGCTGGAGGAGCTCGCGGCGATGGACGAGGAGACGCTTCTCGCCAGGCGCTATGAGAAGTTCCGGGCCATGGGGGCCTTTCTCGAAACGCCCCCGCCGCAGCCCGCGCCCGCCCGCCGGGCCAAGGCTAAGAGAGGAGGGTAGCGGGGGACCCGCGGCGGGAGCCGGCGTGTTGGACGGTGGGGGATATGCCCATCCTCCCGCCCCGTCCATCCGGCCGGCGCTTGAGGGGTGAGGCACCGGGGGCACTGTGCCCGGAACTCCCGGCCTGGCTCCGCACAGCCTTGACTTTGGGACCGCCGGTGCCCTATCGTACGCCCTTAGACGGAGGGGGTGGATCCACCCATGAGCCTCTACCAGGTCCAGATCGAGAACCAGGCCAGGCCGTGTTATGCGCAGTGGGACGGTCCTCCCATCCTGCGGCCCTCCGCCTGCGTCGTTCAGACCGAACAGGGCACCGCCTTCGCGGAGGTGTTGGAGGCCCGCGGATTCCTTCACGATCACCTCACGAGCCAGCAGGTGGTCCCCTTCGTCCGCGTCGCCACGGAAGAGGACATCAAACGGCGCCAGCGCCACCGCCAGCTCGAGCGCGAGGCCTTCCTCTTCTGCCGGGACCAGGCCCGGACCCTTCGCCTGGAGATGAAGCTCGTCTACGCCCACGTGTTCTTCGACGAGAGCCGCCTGCTCTTCGTCTACACGTCGGAAAATCGCGTGGATTTCCGGGAGCTGGTCCGGATTCTGGCCCACCAATATCGGATGCGAATCGAAATGCGCCAGGTGGGGGTCCGCGACGAGGCCAAGAGCCTGGGCGGCTACGGCCACTGCGGACAGCCCCTCTGCTGCACCGCCCACCTCCAGCAGTTCTATCCCATCACGATCAGGCTGGCCAAAGAGCAAGGGCTGAGCCTGAATCCCGTAAAGATCTCCGGCCGCTGCGGCCGGCTCATGTGCTGCCTCCGCTACGAATGTCCGGCGCGCAAGAAGGGCCCCACGCCACCGCCTGCCGAAGAATAGCGCGGCAAGGAGCCTCCCATGCCAGACCGCAAGCTCATCCGTCCCAATCTGCGTGACTACAAGACCGCCCGGCGGGAACCCCGCGAGGAGAAGAAGGAGGAGGAGCCGGCCCCGGCTTCCGGCGCCTTCGTTCCCGCCCGCCGCAAACAGGTGCCGCCCGAGCAGACCAACGCCGAGAACTTCTACTACCTGAAGCAGATGGGCAGCAAGACCCCCATGATCATCGTCCTGACGGACGGGGAAGAGCTGAGGGGCTGGATCGAGTGGTACGACCGTGACTGCATCAAGGTGCACCGATTGAACGAACCTAACCTGCTCGTCTACAAGCACAGCATCAAGTACCTCTTCAAGGAGCGCGAAGCATGAGTCGTCCAAGAGTCCTCATGACCACCGGTGATCCGGGCGGGGTCGGACCGGAAATCCTCCGGTCCGTTCTTCAAACCGGCGAACTCCAGGATGCCGCCGAGATCACGGTGATCGGTCCGCGACGAGCGGTGGAGAGCGTCCCCGAGGGGGTTCGGTGGGACGACGTAGATCTTCCGACGCTGCGCTTCCACGGGCGCCCCCACCCCGACAACGGCCGGGTGACCCTCCTCACGCTCGAGGAGGCGTGCCGCAGGATGGGACGGAATGAGGCGGACCTCCTGGTGACCGGCCCGGCCTCCAAGGAGGCCGTCCGCCGGTGCGGGATTCCCTTCACCGGCCACACCGAATACTTCGGTCAGGTCTTCCAGGCCAAGCCCTACATGATCTTCCTGACGGGCTCCATGCCGGTGGCGCTCTTTTCCATGCACCTGCCCTTCAGGGAGATCGCCGAGGCCCTCACCAAGACGTCGCTGGAGGAGTTCATAAGGGGCCTGTCCACGGCCTGGACCCGCCAGCTCAACAGCCATCCCCGATTCCGAGTGGCGGGCCTGAACCCCCACGCCGGCGAGGGCGGACTGCTGGGCGTGGAGGAGAGGGAGATCATCGAACCGGCGATCGAGACGCTCCTCACCGAGGGCATCGAGGTGGAGGGCCCCATCCCCGCGGACAGCCTGTTCCTGCACCCCGACGGGCCCGATACGGTGGCCGTGGCGCTCTACCACGACCAGGGCATGATCGGCGCCAAGATGATGAGCCAGGGGCACGCCGTCAACTGCACGCTGGGCCTGCCCTTCCTGCGCACCTCGCCGGACCACGGCCCGGCCTTCGACATCGCGGGGACCGGCAAGGCCGACCCCGAGAGCACGCGCCGTGCGGTGCTGGAGGGCATCCAACTGCTGGGACAGAGGCGCTGACGTGCTGGACATCGGCAGGCTTCGCTCGGAGCCGGAGGCGGTCAAGGCGGGCTTGCGCCGCAAGGGCGCCGATCCGGGTGACGTGGACCGCGTCCTGAGCCTGGACGAGCGCAGGCGGACGACCATCGCCGCTACCGAGGCGCTCAAGGCCCGCAAAAACGAGGTCAGCAAGGAGATAGGGGCCCTCAAGCGGGGAGGCGGGGACACGGCGGCGCCGCAGGCCGAGATGCGGGCCGTGGGAGACCGGATCCAGGCCATGGATCAGGAGGTCGCCTCCCTGGACGCGGAGCTCCGGTCTCTGATGCTCCGGATCCCGAATCTCCCCCACGCCTCCGTCCCCGACGGTCCCGACGAGTCGGCCAACCGCGTGGAGAAGGTCTGGGGGGAGCCTCCGCATCTCGATTTCGAGCCGAGGGCCCACGACGAGATCGGCACGGCCCTGGGTATCCTGGACTTCGAGCGCGCGGCCAAGATCAGCGGGGCGCGGTTCGTGGTCTACCGGGGCGCCGGGGCCATGCTCGAGCGCGCCCTCATCAGCTTCATGCTCGACCTGCACACCTCGCGGCACGGGTACACCGAGGTGCTTCCGCCCTACCTCGTGAAGGCCGCCGCCCTGGAAGGGACGGGCAATCTCCCCAAGTTCGAGCAGGAGCTCTTCAAGGTGGACGGCGGGGAGTTCTACCTCATCCCCACCGCCGAAGTGCCCGTCACCAACCTCCATCGGGACGAGATCCTGGAGGAGGCCCAGCTCCCCGTGAAGTACTGTGCCTTCACGCCCTGCTTCCGCTCGGAGGCGGGCTCCTACGGCAAGGACACCAAGGGGATGATCCGCCAGCACCAGTTTCACAAGGTGGAGCTGGTGAAGTTCGCCCATCCGGAGCACTCCTACGAGGAGCTGGAGGGACTCACGAGGGACGCCGAGGCCGTGCTGGAGGCGCTCGGCCTCCACTACCGCCGGATCACGCTCTGCACCGGGGACATGTCCTTTTCCTCGGCCAAGACCCATGACCTGGAGGTCTGGCTGCCCTCCCAGGGACGCTTCCGGGAGATCAGCTCCTGTTCCAATTTCGAGGAGTTCCAGGCGAGGCGCGCGAACATCCGCTACCGGCCGGAGGGGGGTGGAAGGCCCCGCTTCGTTCACACGCTGAACGGATCGGGCCTCGCCGTGGGCCGGACCCTGGTGGCCGTCCTGGAGCAGTACCAGAGGGCCGATGGGTCGGTGGCGCTTCCGCCGGCGCTCAGGCCTTTCTGCGGGGGGCGCGACACGCTGGGGGGTTGACAGGGCGCCGGCCTGCCGCGAAAATGCCGCTGGGGTATGGGACCCATAGGTCCCTGTGGAACACGTACCGCTTCGCACGTTGACGGATCAGCAAGTGGCGTTGTGTCAGCCGGGGTTTTGTGGGCCCCGGCTCGATGGGAGCTGTTCCGTAGTTTCTGAAGGCTATTCAGGAAAGGAGGTAGGACCATGAAGTGGAGGTTTGATGGAATGTTCAAGTTATTTTGCATAGATGCCTTAGTGGTGCTCCTGGCCGTCATGGCCACCACGGTCGTGATGGCGCAGGGCTCATCGGGAACCATTTCCGGAAGGGTCATCGACACCAATGGACAACCCATCCCCGGGGCGGATGTGGTGGTCACGTCCAAGTACCTCCAGGGGCCGCGCGGCACGGCGACCAACCTGGACGGGGAGTACCTGATTCCCTACCTCCCGCCGGGCAATGACTACAAGATCTCGGTGGAGGCGGTGGGCTACAACAAGGTCATCCAGTCCAACGTGACGGTAAGCCTGGGTACCGCCACCACCCTGCAGGTGACCCTCACCAGCGGCGGCACGGAGGTCGAGGTGACCTCGCGACCGCCGGTGATCACGCTCAAGGACACCAAGGTGGCCACCACCCTGACCCAGCAGGAGATGGAGATGCTGCCGCTGCAGCGCGGTTATCAGCAGACCCTCTACCTGGCCCCCAACGTGGTGAGCTCGGGCATGGGCGGCAACCCCGGCGTGGCCGGCTCCACGGGCAGCGAAAACATCTTCATGATCAACGGCCTGAACACCACCGACCCGGTGACCGGCACCTTCGGCACCAACCTGAACTTCAACTTCATCCGCGAGATGGAGGTGAACACGGGCGGCCTGGACGCCGAGTACGGCGCCTCCACGGGCGGCCTGTTCAACGTGCTCACCAAGTCCGGCACCAACGAGCTGCACGGCGAGGTCTTCGCCTACTACACCGACCAGTCCTTCAACGCCAACGCCCACTCGACGGACATGTCGGTGACCAAGCCGCAGCCCTTCCACAACTACGATTACGGCTTCGACGTGGGCGGCCCCATCCTCAAGGACCGCCTCTGGTACTTCGTGGGGTACAACCCGACGCTGTTCACCCACCACTACGAGGGCACCACCTCGGCGACCAACATCTTCACGGGCGCCCAGGTGCATGTTCCCTACAAGTACGACGACCTGAGCCGGAACTGGTTCAGTTCCGCCAAGTTCAACTACCGCGTCAACGACAAGCACAACCTGGAGCTGGCCGTATTCACCGACCCCTCGCACATGTGGTACAACGAGGGACCCTTCCCCACCATCGACGCCCGGGCGCTCCACACGCGCCGCTACCAGGGCGGCTACAACGTCGTTCTCAAGTGGTATGCCACCTGGTCCAGCAAGATCTTCATGGAAACGGGCGTGGGCAAGACCCACTCCATCCTTCAGATCCTTCCCTGGGACCATGCGGGATTCGGCCAGCCCGAGATCCTCAGCTACAACTTCTCCCCGGCCCTCAGCCTCGGTCCCGGGTCGGGGACCATCGACTACGACAACCGGGACTCCTTCCAGGCCGAAACGAAGGTGACCTGGCTGATCGGAAAGAACGAGGTCAAGTTCGGGGCCAACTACGAGGACCTCAAGTGGGAAAACTTCCAGGGTTACACCGGCGGGATCCAGTACGGCTTGTACCTCAACAACCCCGGAACGAACCCCCTGTCACCTTTGCTGCACGACTATAAGTACGTGTACCGTTACACGCTCCAGAACCCCGCCAAGAAGGAATATGGCAAGTACATCGCGGCCTTCGTTCAGGACAAGTGGTCCTTTACCGACTACCAGACCCTGTCCGCCGGCGTGCGATTCGAGCGCAACGAAGTGTTGCCCGGCAACGGCGGAGCGACCCTCGGCCTCAACTCCTACTCGCCGCGCATCGGCTACACCTGGGATTTCGCCAGAAACGGCAAGTCCAAGTTCTACATGAACTACGGCCTCTATTACGAACGCACGCCCATCGCCATGGCCGCCGGGATGGATCCGGGCCACGCCAGCTATATCGACATCACCAAATACGGGGCCCCCTTCCTCAACTTCGCTTATGGCACCGTGGCCACCACCGTCGCCGGCGGAACCAAGAACCAGTACAACACGGAGTTCCTCATCGGCGCCGAATACGAGGTGAAGCCCAATCTCACCATCGGCCTGAGCGCCCTTTACCGCACGCTGGGCCGCGTCCTGGAGGACGTCGGGTATGTGGACGCCCAAGGGAATATCGACTACATCATCATGAACCCCGGTACGAGCCAATGGCCGGCGGTCATGAACAACTGGGCGAAGGTGTTGCCCGACTATGAGCGGTTCCCCCATCCCATCCGGAACTACTCGGCCTATACCCTCACCGCGAACAAGCGTTTCTCCAACCATTGGTTCATGAACGCCAGCTACACCTACTCCACCCTGATCGGCAACTACGAGGGCGGCTCCGGCGGCCTCTCGATCGCCGGCCTCAACCCCAACGCCTCCAGCTCCTACGACATCCCCGAGCACATCATCAACATGAATGGCTACGGGTATCTTCCGCAGGACATCCGCCATTTCATCAAGGCCCAGGGCAGCTACAAATTCGACTTCGGTCTGGTGCTGGGCGCCAACCTGACCATCCGCTCCGGCATGCCCCTCGACAAGCTCTACGGCTACCCGCGCAACGCGGCGGGATACGGCACGCTCTTCGCCGCTCCGCGCGGCAGCGACCGGATGCCGGGCATCTGGCAGCTCGACCTCCACGCCGAGTACGACATGAGGCTCTGGAAGACCGATCTGGCCCTCTTCGTGGACGTCTTCAACGTGAGCAACAACCAGCAGGCTGTCTTCAAGTACGATACCTACTACAACACCCCCAACACGGTGGGTGACGTCCTGAATGGCAACCTCACCCGCGACCCCAACTGGGGCAAGACCACCGCCCGCCAGGCGCCGCGCCAGGCCCGCGTGGGCGTGAAGTGGAGCTTCTAACCCGCTAACGACCCATCGGATCCAACCGGGCCCCGGGTTTTCCCGGGGCCCTTTTTTGGTGCACCGGCCGTATCCTTGCGGCCGGTCCTTTCTCTCCACCCTCCACCCACCACCCACAGATGGCGAATCGCGAATTGAAAAAGACCACAAGGGAGCGGGGGTTGCTTACTCCTCGGGGGGATGATGGATGATAGATGATGGGTGATGGACCAGGGCCTTTTCTCCTCACTTCTTACTTCTCACTTCTCACTTCTTACTTCCTCCTTCCCCCTCCACCGCCCCAAAGGCCGGAACCCATTCCAATCCAAGGGTTTGTTCTCGCTGTCTCCCCGTTTCTCCGTTTCCCCGTTTCCATCCCCTCCGCCGTCCACTTGACACGCCGGAAACTCCTTTGCTACGGTAGTCCCGTTGAGTCGAAAGGAGGTGGTGTACCCAAGAGAGGGGTTGGTTTCGTAAGGTATTGCAATCTCGGAGGTTATGGAGGTGAAGATATGAGGAATGCACTCAAGTGGAGTGCCCTGGCTTTGCTTATTCTCGGGCTGACCGGGATGGCGGCTTGGGCCCAGGCGCAGAACGGAGGATTGCAGGGGCACGTGCTGGACGAGGCCGGCCAGCCGGTCGTCGGCGCCACGATCCAGGTTAGCGGACCCAACCTGCAGGGCTTCCAGGGTGCCGCCACGGACCTGGGCGGCGCGTACATGATTCCCTCCCTGCCCGTTGGCAGGAACTACGAAGTCAGGGTCGAGGCCCCAGGGTATAACACGGTGATCCGCAAGAACATCGAGATCCCGCTGGGCGTGATCATCAGCCTGCCCTTCACGCTGAGCCAAGGGAAGACCGAGATCGTGGTTACCGCCGCGGCCCCGGTCATCGACCAGAAGTCGACCCGCATCGGCGCCAACATTTCGGACAGGATGATCAGTGCCATCCCCCTGGGCCGGGACTCCTCCAACATCGCCTTCCTGGCGCCGGGGGCCGTCAGCTCCGGTCTGGCGGGTGCACCCTCCTTCAACGGCGCGTCGGGGCCCGAGAACTCCTACACCGTCAACGGCGTGGACGTGACCGGGACGGGGGACGCCCTCAACCTGACGGCCCTGAACTTCGACTTCATCGAGGCCACGGAGGTGCAGACGGGCGGCATGAGCGCCGAGTACGGCGCCCTCATGGGCGGCAACGTCAACTCCGTCACCAAGAGCGGCGGCAACGAGTTCCACGGCGGCCTCTTCGTCTACTACTTCGACGATGGCCTGGGCGCCAAGGAGAACAAGCTCGCCAACCCCAACATCGTGAACTACCGCAAGGCCTTCAAGCAGTACGACGTGGGCGGCTTTTTAGGCGGCTACTTCATCAAGGACAAGCTCTGGTTCTTCGTCGCTTACGACTACAACAAGACGCAGACCGAGTTCACGGCGAACGGCGGCGACGCCAACGTGCTGCTCAACGGCCATCCCTCCTACTCCTGGGCGGGACCCACGGGCTACAAGAACAACGTGCGGGACCCCATGTACGCCTTCAAGCTCACCTGGAACATCAACGCGAACCAGAAGCTGGCCCTCTCCGTCTTCGGCGATAATAACCACCAGGACTATTTCGCCAACCTGGCGAACCCGGTGAGGACGGCCTCTCCCTTCAAGCAGACCTTCGACAACTACGCCGTGAGCCTCCAGTGGAACTCCACTTGGACGCCGACCTTTTTCACCGAAGCGGTCTTGGCGCGCCGCGACACGGAGCAGGCCCGCTACCCCACGCAGGCCGCGGCCATGAATAACTACGGCTATTACTACCACTTCGGTTCGGGCACCTATGCCGGCTACCAGGTCATTCCCGAGGGGGCGCCCCTCTCCTACAACGCCGGAACGCACCAGATCGACCTGAGCGCTTGGCGGCCCTCGCTAGGCGGCAGAATCCGTGACTACACGCGGGATTACAACGACCAGCTCCGCCTGAAGGGGACGAACCTCTTCAAGGCCATGGGCAACCACGAGCTCTCCTACGGCCTGCAGTACTACGATATCACCTACAACTACGACTTCAACTACACAGGCCCCGGTGTGGTCGGCCAGGCTTGGCCGTACTTCAACCTCGACACGTCGCAGTGGATCACGAACCCCTGGGCCGGCCAGACAAGCCCGGGCGGCGCCGTGATCCGCTGGGATTACGCCCCCAGCTCTCCGACGGGCTACATCTTCCGCGCCCAGTACTTCAATAACGACCAGGCCAAGAAGACGAGCCAGAAGTACTGGGCCTACTGGGTGCAGGACAACTGGAACCTGACCGACTACTTCATGCTCAAGATTGGCGTCCGCCTGGACCAGCTCCACATGAAGGGCGGCAACAACACCATCGGCGTGCCTGACCAGCTCGTGCCCGGCCAGGGTTTCTCCAACGGCAAGGCGCGCTCGGTCAACATCAACGATATGTGGGCCCCGCGCCTCGGCTTCACGTGGGACATCGCCCACAACAACAAGAGCAAGCTCTACGGCTACTACGGCCAGTACTACGAGCGCATCCCCAATGACATGGCGGTCCGCGCGCTGACGGACGAGTACTTCAACTTCACGAACTTCTATGATGCCGCTCTGACGCAGCCGAAGTACGGCTACGGCTTCGGTTTCCTGCCCACGCAGATCAACGGCGGCCCGGGCGGCAAGCGGCTCAAGGGCTCCTACAACGAGGAGTGGATCCTCGGCTTCCAGTACGAGGTCCGTCCCGACCTCTCCCTGGGCGTGCGGGCCATCTACCGCGACCTGGGCCGGATCATCGAGGACATCTCGGTCAACGGCGCCGCGAGCTACATCGTGACCAACCCCGACCAGTGGACCAACATCTGGGTGCCGGATCCTCTTGGGCGCCCGGGCTACCGCTACCGCTTCCCCAACCCGGTGCGCATCTACAAGGCCCTCGAGCTCACCATGGACAAGCGCTTCAGCAACCACTGGATGATGCAGGGCTCCTACGTCCTCTCCCGCCTGCAGGGCAACTACGAGGGGCTCTTCTCCAACGACAACGGCCAGCTCGACCCCAACATCACCTCCAAGTACGACCTTCCGTCCCTGCTGATCAACGGCTACGGCCTCCTGCCCAACGACCGGACGCACGTGCTGAAGTTCTTCGGCGGTTACTTCTTCGACAACATCCCGCTGGAGCTCTCCGGCAACTTCACCCTCATGAGCGGCACCCCCATCTCGGCCCTGGGCGCCGATGATGCCTACGGCCTGAACGAGGGCTTCTCGAAGGTGCGCGGCACGGCGGGCCGGACCCCCACCATCTGGGCCCTGGACGTGGGCGCCCAGTACACCTTCAAGCTCTGGAAGAGCAACCTCGGGCTGCGCGCCGATATCTTCAACGTGACCAACGAGCAGCGCACGACGGCCGTGGACCAGACCTACAACACGGTCAACACCTCGCCCACGCAGAACTACCCCTACTTCAAGATGCCGATCGCCCACCAGCAGGCGCGCCGCATCCGCCTGGCCGTCCGGTGGACCTTCTAACCGTTCCATCCTGACGGGACACCAGACCCCGGGGGCGACCCCGGGGTCTTTTTTTGGGCCCACTCGGCGTCCCAGAACGCGAGGCGTTCCCCCAATTCCGCGATGGAATTTGGCGCGTAGGAGCGCCGCCCCCGGCGCGATGGGCCGTTCACGGGAACCGCATCGTCTCAGCGGGTTCCCCCGGATCGCGGCGAGGCGCCGCTCCTGCAGAGGGGTTGCGCCTCCATCGCGGAATCTGGGCGTTCCTGCACAAGGGCGTTCTTGCACAGGGGGTTCTTGCACACTGGCTGTTCTTGCACACTGTTCTTGCGCACTTGCACGGTGCAAACTTTTGTGGTAGATTATATCGGTTTTCGCGGGGGAACCCGCGGAGACGCCGATGTAGCTCAACGGTAGAGCAGCGGATTTGTAATCCGTTGGTTGGAGGTTCAAGTCCTCTCATCGGCTCCAGGCGGGAAGCGAGAATTCCCGGCTAGGCCATGTTGACCGGAAACCGGGTTGTGACCCTGAAAGCTCCACGTGGAGGGGTTCCCGAGTGGCCAAAGGGAGCAGACTGTAAATCTGCCGGCCTTGCGCCTACGTAGGTTCAAATCCTACCCCCTCCACCACCCAGAAAGTTGATGAGTTGATGAGTTGATTGAGTTGATAAGAGGCGGGGTACGGCGCACGGCGCGCCCCTCAACTTCTCAACTTACATACTCATCAACCTTTGTTCAGGCGGGTGTAGCTCAGTTGGTAGAGCATCAGCCTTCCAAGCTGAGGGTCGCGGGTTCGAATCCCGTCGCCCGCTCCAAGGAGATGGAAGCAGAGGGACAGGGAAACTGGGAAGCAGGGTAGAAGGAGCCAGGAGACTGAAGAGATGGCGCGAGTGATGGGGCGAGCAGATCGTGGTGAGGCTTTCTCTCCTCACTCCTCACTTCCCACTCCTCACCGAAAGAGGCCCGCGTAGCTCAGTCGGTAGAGCGCATCCTTGGTAAGGATGAGGTCACCAGTTCAATCCTGGTCGCGGGCTCCACACCCCCCCGCAGTAGGGACCGGAGAGCCGGGGGGGAGAAGGCGAAGGACGGCGGGGCGGCCGGAAACGCGGGCTGCCGGAGGCTGATCGGATGTCGAAAGAGAAGTTCCAGCGCACGAAGCCGCACCTGAACGTGGGGACCATCGGCCACGTGGACCACGGCAAGACGACGCTGACCGCCGCCATCACCCAGGTCCTGGCCAAGCGCGGCCTCGCCAAGTTCACGGCGTACGATCAGATCGACAAGGCGCCCGAAGAGAAGGCGAGGGGCATCACCATCAATACGGCCCACGTGGAATACGAAACGGAGCTCCGTCACTACGCCCACGTGGATTGCCCCGGCCACGCCGACTACGTCAAGAACATGATCACGGGCGCGGCCCAGATGGACGGGGCCGTTCTCGTGGTTTCGGCCGCGGACGGGCCCATGCCCCAGACCCGGGAGCACATCCTCCTGGCGCGCCAGGTGGGGGTTCCCTCCATCGTGGTCTTCATGAACAAGGTGGACATGGTCCCCGACGCCGAACTGCTGGACCTCGTGGAGATGGAGATACGGGACCTCCTCTCCGCCTACGACTTCCCCGGCGCGGACACGCCGGTGGTGCGCGGGTCGGCCCTCCAGGCGCTCCAGTGCGGCTGCGGCCGCGACGAGTGCCCGAGGTGCAAGCCCATCCTGGATCTCATGAAGGTCTGCGACGACTACTTCCCCACCCCGGCGCGGGCCGTGGACAAGCCCTTCCTCATGCCCATCGAGGATGTCTTCTCCATCTCCGGGCGCGGCACGGTGGTCACGGGCCGCATCGAGCGGGGTGAGGTGAAGGTCGGCCAGGAGGTGGAGGTCGTGGGGCTTCGGGACACCCAGAAGACCGTGGTCACCGGCGTCGAGATGTTCCACAAGATCCTCGAGGAGGGACAGGCCGGGGACAATGCGGGCCTGCTCCTGAGGGGCATCAAGAAGGAAGACGTGGAGCGCGGCCAGGTGGTGTCGGCCCCCGGCGCCATCACCCCCCACCGGCGCTTCAAGGCCGAGGCATACATCCTGACCAAGGAGGAAGGGGGGCGGCATACGCCCTTCTTCAAGGGATACCGCCCGCAGTTCTACTTCCGGACCACGGACGTGACGGGGAGCGTCAGCCTTCCCTCGGACCGGGAGATGGTCATGCCCGGCGACAACGTGGCCATGGAAGTGGAGCTGGTCACCCCCATCGCCCTGGAGCGGGGCCTTCGATTTGCCATTCGCGAGGGCGGCCGGACCGTCGGGGCCGGGGCTGTCACGGAAATTTTGGAGTGAGCGATGCGCGACATCATCCACCTGCAGTGCGGCGCGTGCAAGCGGCGCAACTACACGACGACCAAGAACAAGAAGAAACAGCAGGGAAAGCTGGAGGTGAAGAAGTACTGCCCCTTCTGCCGCTCCCACCAGGTTCACAAAGAGGTGAAGTGACCGGATTGCAGGCGAGTAGCTCCAATTGGTAGAGCGCCGGTCTCCAAAACCGGATGTTGGGGGTTCGAATCCCTCCTCGCCTGCCACTTTCTCCCTTTTCTCCGTCACGAGAGGTCGACCGTGAAGATAGTGGATTGGTTTCAGAGCCTGCCGGCATTCCTGAGGGACGTTCGCCTGGAGGTCAAGAAGACCTCCTTCCCCAGCAGGAACGAGGTCGTGAACACCACGCTCGTGGTTGTCGTGGTGGTGATCATCTTCGGCGTCTTCCTCTGGGCCGTCGATCAGGTGATCTTCAGTTTGCTCAACAGGCTGTTTTCACTCTTTCATTAAGCGGAAGGGCCATGGCCGAGATGCAGTGGTACATCATCCATACCTACTCGGGCTTTGAAAACCGGGTCAAGGAAAGCCTTCTGAACCGGATCGAGGCCTTCGGCCTTGGGGAGCACTTTGGGGAGGTCATGATCCCCACCGAGAACGTGGTGGAGGTGCGCAACGGCAAGAAGCACGTCTCCACCAAGAAGTTTTTCCCGGGTTACGTGCTGGTGCAGATGCTTCTGACCGACGAGACCCAGCAGGTGGTGCTCAACACCCCCAAGGTCACCGGCTTCGTCGGCACGGAGGCTCTCAGGCCCGAGGAGATCGACCGGGTGCTGGGCCACATGACGAGGGCCACGGAGGCACCGAAGCCCAAGTATTCCTTCGAGCCGGGCGAGAAGGTGAAGATCATCGAGGGTCCCTTCGCCTCCTTCCAGGGTGTGGTGGACAAGGTCAATCCGGACCACTCCACCCTGACGGTGCTAGTCACCATTTTCGGGCGCTCGACCCCGGTGGAGTTGAATTTCCTTCAGGTGGAGAAGCTTTAGGAGAGGAACCGCGGAGCGCGAGGTGCGACTAGGCAGAACAAGGCTTCCTAATCGCCGAATCGCCAATCGCCGAATCGCCAAGCGGAGCGAGCCATGGCCAAGAAGATCATCGCGGAAGTGAAATTGCAGATCCCGGCGGGGAACGCCAACCCGGCCCCGCCCGTGGGCCCGGCGCTGGGCCAGCACGGCGTGAACATCATGGGGTTCTGCAAGGAGTTCAACGCCAAGACGAAGGGGCAGGAGGGTTTCATCATCCCGGTGGTGATCACGGTCTACGGCGACCGCTCCTTCAGCTTCATCACCAAGACCCCTCCGGCCTCCGACCTCCTCAAGAAGGCGGCGAGCATCGCCAAGGGGTCGGGCGAGCCGAACAAGAACAAGGTGGGAAGGGTCACGCATAAGCAGATCGAAGAGATCGCCAAGACCAAGATGAAGGACCTGAACACCACCTCCATCGAAAGTGCCATCCGCACCATCTCGGGGTCGGCCCGCAGCATGGGGCTGGAGATCGTGGACTAAGGAGCCGTCTATGGGCAAGACAGGAAAGAAATACAAGGCGGCGGCGGGGCAGATCGAGCCCAGGGAATACCCCATTCCCGAGGCGCTGGGGCTCCTCAGGAAGGTGGCCTACGCCGGCTTCGACGAGACCGTTGAGGTCAGCATGAACCTCGGCGTGGACCCCAAGCACGCCGACCAGATGGTGCGCGGTACCACCGTGCTGCCGAACGGCCTAGGCCGCAGCGTCCGGGTGCTGGTGATCGCGCAGGGCGAGAAGCAGAAGGAGGCCGAAGCCGCCGGAGCCGACGTGGTCATGGCCGAGGAGGCGGTGGCGAAGATCCAGGGCGGCTGGCTGGAATTCGAGGCCATCGTCGCGACGCCCGACATGATGAGGGAAGTCGGCAAGCTGGGTAAGGTGCTGGGGCCACGCGGGCTCATGCCCAACCCCAAGCTCGGCACCGTCACCTTCGACGTGGGCCAGGCCGTGAGGGACCTCAAGGCGGGCAAGGTGGAGTTCCGCGTGGACAAGACGGGGATCATCCACTGCCCCGTGGGCAAGAAGTCGTTCGAGGAAGGCAAGCTCCAGGAGAACCTCACGAGCCTCATCGAGGCGGTGGTAAGGGCCAAGCCCGCCGCGGCCAAGGGCAAGTACATCAAGAGCGCCTACCTCTGCACCAGCATGAGTCCCAGCATCCGGCTGGACGTTTCTGGATTCTAAGGAGGGCGCTGTGAACCGGGCCGAGAAACAGGGAGCGATCGAGGCGATCCGCGAGGTGATCCAGGAGAACGAAGCCTTCTACCTGGTCGACTTCAAGGGCCTCAAGGTCAAGGAAATCAGCAGCCTTCGAGACCGGGTGCGGCAGTCTTCGGGGTCCTTGCGGGTGGTCAAGAACACCCTCCTGAAGAAGGCATCCGAGGGTACCGACCTCTCGGGCGCCGATGCCTGGATGGTGGGACCCACCGCTATCGCATGGTCTCAGCGGGACCCGATCCCTCTGGCGAAGGTGCTGGTGGAGTTCTCCAAGGAGAATCCCAACCTGAAGGTGAAGGGCGGCGTCATCGACGGCAGGGCCGTGGATGCCGGCGCGGTGGAGGTGCTGTCCAAGCTGCCCGGTCTCGATGGTATCCGGGCTCAGCTCATCGGGCTGTTGCAGGCGCCCGCCACGAAACTCGCGACACTCTTGCAAACCCCCGCACGGGACGTGGCGGTCTGCCTCTCCGAGCGCGGCAAGCAAACCGTAGAGTAGGTAACGAAGGAGGAGTTCCACCATGGCCGACCTGAATACGATCGTCGAAGAACTGAGCGCCCTGACCGTGCTGGAGGCCGCTCAGTTGAGCAAGATGCTGGAAGAGAAGTGGGGCGTGTCCGCCGCCGCGGCCGCTCCGGTCATGATGGCCGCGCCCGGCGCCGCCGCGCCGGTCGAGGAGAAGACCGAGTTCGACGTCATCCTCAAGGCCGCCGGCGACAAGAAGATCGAGGTCATCAAGGTGGTCCGCGAGATCACGAGCCTCGGTCTGAAGGAAGCCAAGGAGCTGGTCGAGGCCGCCCCGAAGACCCTGAAGGAAGCGGTCTCCAAGGACGAGGCCGAGGCCATCAAGAAGAAGTTCGAGGAGAAGGGCGCGACTGTCGAGATCAAATAGCTTGTGCCTAGACAG
The DNA here is from genome assembly GCA_021787565.1 of Acidobacteriota bacterium. Classification (GTDB taxonomy): domain Bacteria; phylum Acidobacteriota; class UBA4820; order UBA4820; family DSQY01; genus DTPS01. Next base: position 4,987 of record JAJYLT010000046.1, on the reverse strand, counting down.
TACGAGGCCGGGCAGGGCGCCTGCGGGCGTACCCTGCCCGTGTGCCTTTTTTCCTGTATCATTCGGCTTCGTTTAGGAGAAGGCCTGATGCCCAAGACCGTTGATGTCGGGAAGCGACAGAGGCTCGATTACTCCCGCATCCACACCACCGTACCCATCCCCAACCTGCTCGAACTGCAGCGGGAGTCCTACCGCAGGTTCCTCCAGATGGACCTGCTCCCGGAGGAGCGCGAGAGCCTGGGCCTTCAGGAGGCCTTCCGCTCCGTGTTCCCCATCAAGGACTTCCGGGGGGAGTGCGCCCTGCAGTTCGTGGATTACTCCCTCGGGGACTGGGAGTGCCGGTGCGGATTTCTGAAAGGACTGGAGCATCTGAGGCAGACCTGCTCCCATTGCAAGGGACGGATCATCATCCTGGACACCCAGCAGCGCGAGGTCCAGTGCCAGCACTGCGGCCAGATCAACCCCATCCAGATCCCCAGGTGCCCCCACTGCGACGACGTCGTGAACCTGAGGGTGCACTCCGCCGTGGACGAGTGCCAGGAGCGGGGCATGACCTACGGCGTGCCCCTGAAGATCCGCGTGCGCCTCGAGGTCTATCAGAAGGATGCCGCGGGGCATCCGTCGGTGCTGGACATCAAGGAGGAGGAGGTCTTCTTCGGCAACATGCCCCTCATGACCGAGAAGGGGACCTTCATCATCAACGGCACCGAGCGGGCCGTGGTGAGCCAGCTCCACCGCTCTCCCGGCGTCTTCTTCCAGGCCAACGAGAACCACACCGAGTTCGTGGGCAAGATCATCCCCGCGCGCGGCTCCTGGGTCGAACTGGAGATGGACGCCAAGAACACGCTCTACGTGAGGATCGACCGCAAGCGCCGATTTCCGGCCTCGGTCTTTCTCCGGGCCCTGGGGCTCGGCGAGAACACCTCCCTCCTCAAGCGTTTCTATCCCGTCGACACCCTGCACCTCGAGGACGGGGCCCTCCGCATGGCCGTCTCGGACCGCCTGGCCGGGCTGGTAGCCGGCGAGACCGTCAAGGAGGGCAAGGAGATCGTCATCGAGGAGGGCAAGAAGATTCGCCGGAGCCAGGTCGCCCGCCTCAAGAAGGCGGGGGTGGAGTCGGTGCTGCTCCAGCAGGACGAGCTTCCGGACATCTACTCCTTCCAGGACGTGGCGGACCCCGAGAGCGGAGAACTGCTGGCGGAGAGCTCGCAGCCCATCGCCGTGGACCGGCTCCTGGAACTGGCGAAGCAGGGCCTGAAGCAGATCGAGGTGATCCTGCCCAAGGCCACGGAGCTGGGCACGGCCATCCTGGAGACCATGGCGAAGGACGTCTGCCGGACCCAGGAGGAGGCCTACCTGGACTTCTTCCGCAAGGTCCGCCCCGGCGATCCCGTCACCCCGGCGGGCGCCAAGTCCTTCTTCGACCTCATGTTCTTCGACGACAAGCGGTACGATTTCTCGCGCGTCGGAGCCATGAAGTTCCTCACCAAGCTCCACCCCCACGACTATCGAGGCATGAGCAAGAAGGCCCTGGCGGAAGAGCTGGAGAGGCGCCGCATCCTCACCCTCGAGGACTACTGCGAGATCGTCGAGTACCTGCTCAAGCTCAAGAACAACATCGGCACGCTGGACGACATCGACCACCTGGGCAACCGCCGGGTCCGGTCGGTGGGTGAGCTGCTCGAGAACCAGATCCGCATCGGCCTGGCCCGCATGGAACGCGCCTCCAAGGAGAAGATGAGCGTCTACCACAACCTGGCCACGGCCATGCCGCGCGACCTTCTCAACGCGAAGCCAGTGGTGGCCTCCATCCTGGAGTTCTTCGGCTCCAGCCAGTTGAGCCAGTTCATGGACCAGACGAACCCCCTCTCGGAGATCACCCACAAGCGGCGCCTGAGCGCGCTGGGCCCGGGCGGCCTGAGCCGCGAGCGCGCCGGCTTCGAGGTCCGCGACGTCCACACGAGCCACTACGGCCGGCTCTGCCCCATCGAGACGCCGGAAGGCCCCAACATCGGCCTCATCTCCTCCCTCTCCACCTACGCCCGCATCAACGAGTTCGGCTTCATCGAGTCGCCCTACAAGAAGGTGGAGAACGGGCGCGTGCTCAACCACTACACCATCACCTACCCGGGCGACAGCCGCTTCAAGCTGGGGGACGTGGTGGTCCAGGAGGAGCTTCACGAGGAGGAGGTCCGGCTCAAGAAGGGCCGGAAGCGCCTCCCCATGACGCTGCCGGCGGCCTTCTACCTCACCGCCTGGGAGGAGGACCTCTACACCATAGCCCAGGCCAACGCCAAGCAGGATGAGAAGGGCAACCTGGTGGCCGAGAAGGTGCAGGCCCGCAAGTTCGGCGAGTTCGTCCTGGCCCCGAAGGCCGAGATCCAGTACATCGACGTCTCCCCCAAGCAGCTGGTCTCCATCGCCGCGGCGCTCATCCCCTTCCTGGAGCACGACGACGCCAACCGCGCCCTCATGGGCTCCAACATGCAGCGCCAGGCGGTCCCCCTGCTGAGGCCCGAGGCCCCGGTGGTGGGCACGGGCATGGAGCTGGTGGTGGGCAAGGACAGCGAATCCACCGTGGTCTGCCGCCGCTCGGGCATCGTGGACGTGGTGGACGCCAACCGGATCATCGTGCGCGTGGGCGGAGGCGAGGGCGAGGACCTCTACGACTTCGGCGCGGACATCTACCAGCTCACGAAGTTCCAGCGCTCCAACCAGAACACCTGCATCAACCAGAAGCCCATCGTCAAGGTGGGCGACGTGGTGAAGGCCGGTGACGTGCTCGCGGACGGCCCCTGCACCGACGGCGGGGAGCTGGCCCTCGGGCGCAACGTCCTGGTGGCCTTCATGCCCTGGCGCGGCTACAACTACGAGGACGCCATCCTCCTCTCCGAGACGCTCGTGAAGGAGGACGTCTACACCTCCATCCACATCGAGGAGCTCGAGATCGAGGCGCGGGACACCAAGCTGGGCAAGGAGGAGATCACCCGCGACATCCCGAACATCTCCGAGGGCTACCTCAAGGACCTGGACGAGAGCGGCATCATCCGGATCGGCGCCCACGTGAAGCCCGGCGACATCCTCGTGGGCAAGGTCACTCCCAAGGGCGAGACCCAGATGACCCCCGAGGAGAAGCTCCTGAGGGCCATCTTCGGCGAGAAGTCGGCCGAGTACCGCGACGCCTCGCTGCGGTGCCCTCCGGGCATCTCGGGCGTGATCGTGGACGTGAAGATCTTCACCCGCAAGGGGGCCGAGAAGGACGCCCGCACGCTCGCCATCGAGAAGGAGTACGTGGACCGCATGGACAAGAACATGCGGGACCAGATCCGGATCCTCCGGGAGGAGAACCGGAAGAAGATCACCGACCTGCTCGACGGCACGGTGGCCGCGGCGCCCCTCTACGACGACCTGACGGGGGAGGAGCTCATCGGCAAGGGCAAGAAGCTCTCCGCCAAGCAGCTCTCCACCATCAAGGCCGACCTGCTGCCGCGAATCCAGGTGCAGGCCAAGTACAAGGACGCCATCCAGCGCATCCGCGAGATCGAGGAGCGCACCCGGCGGAAGATCGAGGTCCTGGAGCAGGGCTTCCGGGAGAAGATCAACAACCTGGAGCGTGGTGACGAGCTGCTTCCGGGCGTCATCAAGATGGTCAAGGTCTACGTGGCCATCAAGCGGAAGATCCAGGTGGGCGACAAGATGGCCGGCCGCCACGGCAACAAGGGCGTGGTGAGCCGCATCCTGCCCGTGGAGGACATGCCCTTCCTGCCCGACGGCACTCCCGTGGAGATCGTGCTCAACCCGCTGGGGGTCCCGAGCCGCATGAACGTGGGGCAGATCCTGGAGACCCACCTCGGCTGGGCGGCGAGGGCGCTGGGCCTGTGGGTGGCCAGCCCGGTCTTCGACGGGGCCTCCGAGGAGGACATCAAGGGACTCCTCGGGCAAGCGGAGCTGCCGGCGGAGGGAAAGATCCACCTCCGCGACGGCCGCACGGGCGATCCCATGCACCAGAAGGTGACCGTGGGCTACATCTACATCATGAAGCTCGCCCACCTGGTGGAGGACAAGATCCACGCCCGCTCCATCGGCCCCTACTCGCTCATCACGCAGCAGCCCCTGGGAGGCAAGGCCCAGTTCGGAGGCCAGCGCTTCGGCGAAATGGAGGTGTGGGCCCTGGAGGCGTACGGCGCGGCCAACATCCTGCAGGAGATTCTCACCGTCAAATCGGATGACGTCTACGGCCGGACCAAGATGTACGAGAGCATCGTCAAGGGGCAGTACCCTGACGAACCCGGTGTGCCCGAGTCCTTCAACGTTCTGGTGAAGGAGCTTCAGGGCTTGGCCATTGACGTGAAGATACTCGAAACCGAAGATCAGTCGGCGTCGGAAAACGCTTGACGTCGAGGGGGTAGTGCCTTGATGCGTAGCAGCTATCTCGAGAAGAAACACAGCATCAACCGGATCCGCGGGATCCAGTTGATGCTGGCGTCCCCCGAACAGATCCGGGCCTGGTCGCACGGCGAGGTCACGAAACCGGAGACCATCAACTACCGGACCTTCAAGCCCGAGCGCGACGGGCTCTTCTGCGCCAAGATCTTCGGGCCCATCAACGACTGGGAGTGCCTCTGCGGCAAGTACAAGCGGATCAAGTACAGGGGCATCACCTGCGAGAAGTGCGGCGTGGAGGTCATCCAGTCCAAGGTCCGGCGCGAGCGCCTGGGCCACATCGAGCTGGCGGCCCCCGTCTCCCACATCTGGTTCCTGAAGGGGACACCCTCACGCATCTCCATCATCCTGGGCATGAAGCTCAAGGACGTGGAGAGCGTCAACTACTACGAGCAGTGGGTCATCACCGACCCCGGCTTCGTGGCCGTGGACGTGGACGAGGCCAAGGAGGCCTACCTCGCCCGGCACCCCAACGACTCCCCGCAGGAGCGCAACCGGATCTTCCGGAACATCGAGGAGGCGGTCTGGAAGTACGAGTCCGTCA